>CAYZPA010000032.1:6151-10137 GCA_964479855.1 uncultured Pirellulaceae bacterium | reverse complement strand
CCGAACAGTTTCCCAACGGTTCCGTCCTGATTTTCGAATGTCTTCTGCAACGCAGCGAGCGTGTCACTAAACCCTTCGGCCTGTTTTACGAAGCCACGAAGATCCTTTATCCCTGCACTCACATCGTCAACAATTCCGGGACCTTTGTCGCCAAGAGATGCCGTAAATTTGCCGACGTCGTCGAGGGTTTTTTCTACTTTGCCACCAACGCCACTGAAGCTCTTTACAACCTTTCTCGCGTCCGAGAGCATGACGCGAACTTCTCTGAAAATTTTTGGAAGCGTCTGCACCAACTCTTCCATGTTGTCCCTGAATTCTGGATCACTAATGTAGCCATTTACCTGTTCAAAGATTCCGTTGACATTGTCGACAGCCGCTTCTGCTTTGCCACTGAGACTGCGAATGTCCGCGACCAATCGCTTCAGATCGCTGTCGTCGTTAACAAAGGCTCCGTTGATCGTGGCAGCGAGTTCCTCGACCCCTTTACCAGCATCGGCAACAGACTCGCTACTTTCCTTGATGGACTTCAGCACGTTCTCGAAGACCGGTGCGATTCGTGAAAGCGCCTCGAACGCTTCGCGAACCCCCGGTTGAATTTCGATGTCGAACATTTCCTGGTTGTCCATCACCAATTCGCCTCGCTGATCAGAAGGCAGCGGAACGATTTCCAAACCGGCGTCGCCAAGAAACGACTCGGCTCCAATGGAAACCGTTTCATTCGCATAGATACGTTCGGTTTCTTTGATCGCCATTCGCAGCACAACATGGTCGTCCTGAGTCCGAACACTGGCGACGCGACCGATCAGAATTCCATTCTTTCTAACCGGCGTTCCTTCACGGACTCCCGGCGCGGAAGTTGGTCTGATCACAACGTTGTAATTACTGCTCCAGCCCTCGCTGTTGAGGAAAATCAGGATGGCCAAAATCAGCATCACGATCAACGTGTAAATGCCGACTCGTAATTTTTGAACGTTCTCATCCATGAGTTTTCCTTCGATTCTAAGCGTTTTGTGCGGTTCGCATTTCCATGAGGCGTTCACCGGCCTCGCCGTTGATAAACTGTTGAACTCGCCGGTCGCGGCAAGCTTCCAGTTCAGGAACCGTCCCGTCAAAGATCATCTGACTTTCTCCCGGCTCCAGTCGAACCGCAGGCATCAGCATGATGACGCGATCCGGAATTTTTTTCGCTGTGTTCATATCATGAGTCACCACGATACTGGTGACCGGATTTCGTCGACGCGTTCTAACGATCAGCTCGTTGATCACGTCACTCATGATCGGATCCAGTCCTGTTGTTGGTTCGTCGTACATGATGAGCTCAGGATTCATTACCAAAGCTCGGGCGAGCCCTACGCGTTTTTGCATTCCGCCAGAAATCTCGGCCGGTTTCTTGTACACAACCGAATCTGGCAAACCGACTTCGGAAAGCCTGGTGAGCACGATTTCTTCGACCTGTTTCGATGAGAAATCGCCGTGCTGCATCAACGGAAACGCAACATTCTGTCCAATCGTCATGCTGTCAAACAGAGCCGCATTCTGAAACACAAAACCGAATCGCAATCGAAGTCGACTCAGGTTTCGATCGTTCAGGGTTTGAATTTCTTCGTCGTCAAAAAAGACGCGTCCACTCGTTGGTCGAATTAATCCAATCATGGACTTCATCAGGACGGTTTTGCCGCAGCCACTCTCACCAAGGATCACAACCGTTTGCCCGGCTGGAATCGACAGGTTGATGTCCCGCAGAATCGTTTGGCCGTTGAAAGCGACGTGCAGATTTTCGATTTGGATCAGCGACTCGGCTGGCTCCATGTACTGTTCGATCATCACAGCAGACTGGCTCCTTCCGGATAGAACGTGAAGTAGATTGAGTCCAAGCCAATGTTCAGAAACAAATCCATCACAAGGATCGCGACAAACGAATAGACAAATGAATTGGTTGAAGCCGATCCCACACCCTCTGCTCCATCAGAGCAATTGAACCCCTGATAACAGCTGACCATGGCAATCGCGGAACCGAAGAAGACGCTCTTGAACAACCCCGCGAATAGATCAAAGTTGGTCACGAACTGAGCACTGTTGTGCCAGTAATGATGAATGTCAATTCCCAGAATATCGACACTGTAAAAGTGGCCTCCGGCGACCCCCATGAAGTCCGCCATGATCGTCAGCGTTGGAATCAGAATCAGGCATGCCATGAATCGTGGCACGACCAGGTAGTGTACTGGATTGACTCCCATCGCCGCCAAAGCGTCAATCTGCTGCGTCACTCGCATCGTTCCAAGCTCTGCCGCCATCGCGCTGCCGACTCGGCCTGCCAGCATCGTCGCCGCCAAAACAGGGCCCAGCTCACGCAACAGCGTCATGTTGATGACCGCACCAAGCCGCGTCTCAAGCCCGATCTGTCGAAACTGAAAGTAGCTCTGCACTGCCAGGACCATTCCGATGAACGTGCCGGTAAGTGCAATGACTGGCAAACTGGAGACGCCGACTTCGTAGAAGTTTGGCCAGATCGTGCCGCGTCTTGGCAGCCGAGTGAACATCCAGCCGAGCGTTTTGAAGACGAAAATGGTGAAGTCACCCATCGCCATCACGCCCCGGACGACAGCGTTGTAGAAATTGATGACCATCGAACCCAAATTCATCGCCAGAGCGGCAAATCCGCCCAGAATCCCGCCACCGAAAGGCGACGGATCTTCGTGTTCGTCAGGAGATGTTGGGATTGAGGCCAAGGTTCGTTCCATTGCTGCGGTTCGATGACGGCGCAGCTCTGTTGTTGTTTGCCCCCTACAAGCTCATGATATTCTTCGGCCATCTCGTCGGAACAGTTGAGCAACTTTGACGATTAGGCGAACTTTTGGCCCTGAGGTGCTGGCAACAGCAAGCGTTAGCATTGCTAGCGTCGCTGGAGCTGGCTATTTACCTTCGGACGCGGAGACCTCTAACCATCCGTTCCGACGCATCCATTCTTCGCAGCGGTCGGGCCAGCTTGTAATCGGATGCTCTTTCACGAATCGCAACCCGAATCCGTGGCCACCGGCGTCGTAGATATGAGCTTCGACGGAAACGCCAGCTTTCTTGTAAGCCGATGCGATTCCAAGTGAGTTTTGGACTGGGACAAAATCGTCGTAGGCATGAACTACGAAAAGCGGCGGAGAATTTACATCCAGAGTAAGACTGTTATTCAGGCTGCCATCCTCTTCCAGCATGCGGCCGCCATAAATCGATATCAGGAAGTTTGGTATCGTTGATTGGTCATCGACGGCATCGACTTTGGCGTAAGCATCTTTCGACAATCCGGCTCGCATCGCAACGATCGCGCCTGCGGAAAAACCAAGAGCACCAATTCGGTCGGGATCAATCTTCCACGCTTTGCAGTTACTTCGAATAAGTGCAATGGCTCGCTGCAAATCTTCGGTTGGTGCCCCGGCGGGAAAATCAAGTTTCCTTGTTGGAACTCGATACTTCAACACGTAGGCATTCACGCCGAGCGAATTGAGCCACTTCGCAACTTCGGTGCCTTCTAGGTCCCATGCCAACACGCTGAATCCTCCGCCTGGACAGATGACAACGGCAGCTCCATTGTTGACCTTTTCAGGTGCCGGAAACAAATGCAGTTCGGCGTTGGCGACATTCGTCAACCGCATGACTCGGCCACCAGCGATCAACTCATCGGCTGCTCCCGTTTTGTCGTACTCTTTCCCAACGTCGATTCTTTTGTCCGTCGCCGAGTCCGGCCAAATTGCGATAACTTCCGTCGGGTTGTATCCATTCAAACTGGATGAGGCACTTTCAACGTTCGAATTCCAAGCCAACCATCCGCATAGCACAGCCAATAACAGCCCGCCAATTGCGAACAGCTCTTTGGAAATAATCGGGTTGGAAGTGGAAGGTGACATGAGCGTCAGAGTTTGGCTGAAGTCTCATCAGTTTACCAGCATATTTTGCAATTTGTAAAAAGCTTCACGCATTACCAACCGCTAGAATAA
>CAYZPA010000032.1:0-6051 GCA_964479855.1 uncultured Pirellulaceae bacterium | reverse complement strand
TCAAAGGAGATGTTGGCCTATCCATCGAACGACTGAACAGCCTTGAGGACTGGCTGCAGGAAAACGGAACACACTGGACGATCGTCCTGATTGAAAGCTCAGCTGACGAAAGCTACACCGCCAGATGGGGGCGCAAAACCGGCATGGACGCTGTCGAACATGCCTTGGGGATCGAGCTCTCTGGTAAAACCAAATTCGGCGACCTGAGCCATCCGCTCACGGGGCAAGCTGACGGCTGCATTTTTGTGCTGTCCAAAAAAGACCGCAGCATGAACTACTTTGCGTCCGAAGCTCAAGATCAACGCAGGCTCGGCGAGGCTCAGTGGTTCGGCAACCTGGACCAGAAAGCAATTCGAGCAATGCGGTCTGGCGAACGAGTCGCCGACGCGGTCAAAGACACCGTCACTCACATAAACTCCAGACTTGCCCGAGCCATCAAAGCCGAATCAAAAGCACTGCAAGACGCTAAACGACGGCAGCAGCAGGAAGCACTCAGGCGACAGCAGGATGCCGAAACGCTGAGGACTGAATTCAGATCTTTGATCGACAAAGAGATCGCGATGATCCGTTCATCGTCCAACCAGTTGAAAGCCAACTTTCCAGAAGCCATCAACTCAACGCTCGCCAACCCACCGATCGCAGCACTACTCTCAGAAGCAGAACAGGCGATCAAGTCGGTGGCTCCTGATTCAATTGCCGCCTCTCGAAAGCGGTTGGAAGAACTGAAGCGTCAATCGGAAAAACTGCTTGATGCCTACGCCATGCATCAACACTTCGATACGCTCGTCGCCCAACTTGAAACCCGAATCGATCAAGTCGCTGACCATCCCTCAAAAGCTGCCGTCAACCCAGCAAAGGAAAGTATTCTTCTGTTGGACGAATTGAAACTCGCTCACCGCCGTGCCGAAACGGGACTGGATGATCGAGCAGAAAAAATCGAATCACTTTTGGAAATTGGCCGACAGCAGATCCGGCAATTTGAGGCTCAACAAAAAAAGGAAGCAGAACGAAAACGCACCGTTAAAAATACGCTGTTGATGGGCGGGGGCATTTCAATTGCCTCCATTTTTGGCTTGCTGTGGCTGTTGAATTGGCGGCGTCGCAGGGCCTTGAACCGGGCCTACGATGCGTTCGAATTGGCGAGCAGCGGGTTCTCAATTCGGCAAAATCGAACCACGGCATTGGCGAACCGAACGTTTGAGTTGCTGGGCAAAAACGAAAGCGAAGCCACTAATTCGTATCAAGGCACAACTCGCAGTTTTGCCATCGACATGTTGGACAGCGCAAAATCAACCAAGTCAATCGGGTCCAGAATCGAATCAACGATCCAGCAAGCGACCTTGCTGTTGCATCCGGAAAATCCACTTTTGGAAGCAGGAAACCTCTTTTCCGGCGCACGCTACGAACACTGCACAAGCCTGTTGTCCAGCCGCTGCATCGACCCAGATAACGGCAGCCAACTACAAACGATTGACGAAGCTCTAGCAAGCATCGACGAACGTTGTCAGCAAATTGAATCGGGCATACGGCGCTTCGAGGCCAGCAACACCGACGCAGATCGTTTGGCTGGAGAGCTGCAAAACCAGATGCGACTGCTGGACAAAGCCGAAGAACATCTCTCGATGCAATACCTGAGAGACCGCCACTTCCCAGTGGATCGGCTTGAGCATTCGATGCTGCGTGAACTTCAAAACGTCTCCAACAACGCGAACGGACTCCACGAGTCGGATCCGCTTCAGGTTAGCGAAGAAATTTTGCCTGCCGCCATTGAAAGGGCAAAAGCGGCCAACACACTGGCCGAATCCTTAACCAATTTTCGCCTCAAGGAAATTCCGGAAATCAAAAAGCGATCTCAATCGTTGTCACGAAAACAGTTGGCAACCGATTGGATTGGCGAGGAAGTTGAACGGCTTGGCCGTCGCTCCAACGCGCTCTTCAACTGGACCGACAAAGACGAATCGAATCCAATCCACTCCTCAATCGAATTTGAAAAACGCCTTCAGGAGTTATCGGATCGAGTGAATCGCTGCGAGGCGTTGGCGACACAAATCGAAGCGCAATACCACCCTGAAACCGATTCTGCATCGCGAGAAATTGATGCGGCAAAGTCAGAGATTGCGAAACAACTTTCCATCCCGATTCAGCAAGCGTTGTGCGAAGAAAACTACAATCCGTCAATCCACAAAGACTTCGCTCATGACCACATCGTTTCGGCATGGGACGCGCTGCATCACGGCCACGTTCAAGTCACGACTGATTCGCTCGAACTTGCCGACATCGAATTGAAACGCGTTCGACGTTTGATCGAAGAGACAAAGATTGCTCTGGAACAGTTTCCCGCTCGAAAATCAGCCTGTGACCAAAAGACAGCTTCATTACGCTCGACACAAATCAACATCGGCAACCGAATCGAAACCGACAGCCAAAAGTTCCTTGATTCTGCGTTCGATCTTGGAGCCCATTGCGAAATGAAAGAGTTGATCGACGCAGACGAAAAAGCAGGAACGTTGACGGAGCTTCTCAACGAAACGATTGAACGAATTAACCTTTGCGAATCAGAAACTGGTGCCGCCGACGAGGCGATTCAGTCCGGCATGATCTTGCAGGCCGCCAACATGGTCGGACTTGTTGAATCGGAGCTTAACGACATCGATGCTGATCTGACGGTGACCGATCAACAGTTGGTCGCGATTCACGAAACCGCCAAATCCAACATTTCGACCATTCAATCGCTGAATCAAACGGCCGCAGAATTCCACTCCAACGCCAATGAAAAACGGACTCGCCGGGCAACCATTAACTCAATCGAATCCTTTGTCGAAACGGCATCCGAATTCAAAACGTGGAGCTACGAAACAGCAAGAGATCCCTTTCACGATCGAAGAATGATTCAAACGGCAGAATCCAAGGCGGTTCAAATTAAATCCATGCTTGCTTCGGACCAAAAAGCATGGGCCATCGCGCGGATCGCTATTGACGAAGCGAATCAGCATTGCGAACAGGCGATACAACTGGCCGGAATCGCCGATACGGATGGGATTCCGGACAGTTCAGAGATTAAGAATTGCCAACGAGACGTTGAGCTTTGTCAGCAGATGCTTTCGAAGCTAAATGACTTGATCGAGACACCTCACGAGGAATGGGAATCCGTCGAAGATCAAGCGAACGAAGTTTCTTCCTTGATGATCGCCGCAGCAGGAGTTCTTCGGGCTCAGATTTCGTTGGCGCGACGATGCGTCGAACAGATTCGGGCGACTTCGCGAGCCGTTGGGCGCGCTGGCCGATGGTCGGGCGATTATGGAATTTCCGTTTTCGGCCCTCACGGCGAAGCACAACTTCGACAGGCTCACCAGCATCTGCAGGGTGGTGCTTACCAGTCTGCGTTGGAGGCTTGCCAGCATGCCGCACAGCGTGCCCGAGCTGCGATTGCGGAAGCTGAATCACGAATAGAAGCAGAACGGAGACGTATTCGGAGAGAAAAACGACGTGCCGCCGAGGCGGCTGCAGCGGCTGCACGGCGACGCAGAAGTTCTTCCAGTTCAAGCTTTGGATCGAGTTTCGGTTCCAGCTTTGGATCAAGTCGTTCGAGCAGTTCCAGTAGCTCAAGCAGATCATCGAGCTTCGGTTCATCCCGCTCCAGCAGCAGTTCATCAAGCTCGCGTTCGAGCAGCGGATTTGGCCGGAGGTCAAGCTGGTAGCCCCCAATCTGGTAGAAAATCGAACCCGTTCAGTACTTTCGAATCAAACCAGCGACCACACCAATGACTTTCACGTCCCGTCGATAGATCGGTTTCATTTTTCGATTGGCAGGTTGTAAACGGACGCGGTTCTTTTCTGGAAACCAGTATTTGAGTGTCGTTTCATTCTCTTCATCACAGACAACAACAATGTCTCCACGACTTGCTTCGACTCTTCGCTTGACGATCACGAAGTCGCCTTCGCAAATATGAGCTTCGATCATTGAATCGCCTTGAACTTCCAAGATGAAATCACCTCGCTTCCGCAGTTCCTGAAGGTCAAAACGTTCTGACTGTGCAAACGTTTCCGACATTGGCCCAGCGGTAACCTGACCGACCACTGGCAAACCTTTGGAGGAAGACTTTTCAGTCAAGGCGATCGATCGAGCACGATTTTTGGCTCGTTTGATCATTCCTTTATCTTCCAGTCGGTCCAACAGCCCCGCCACACCGTTGGGAGACTTAATGCCAAGATGATTTCCGATCTCGCGAATCGTCGGCGTCTGTTCTTTTTGCTCAATCTGCTGCTTGATAAATTTGAGAACTCGCCACTGGCTTTTGGTTAGCGTTTCCTGATCCGTCTTCAACATCATGAACTCCTGTTTTGCGATTCAAACGATTCACAGAAGATTATACAGATGTACACTTCTCGCAAAGGACCTGTTTGACCGTTAAAACAGAAACTCATAAAACGGGTCCTGTTTCCCTACGAATGAACTCATTCGGGCTCAATGACAAAAAACTTTTTTGCCGTCCTCAAAAAGCCAAAATATTTCCATGACTGAATCAAAAACAAAAGTCTGCCTGATCACAGGTGGCAGCGACGGAATCGGCTTGGCAACGGCCAAACGCTTTTTCGAGCATGGCTACCACGTTGTTATTTGCGGGCGACGTGCGGAAAAACTACAGGCCGCAGCTGAGGAGATTTCCGCATTGAGCGACCTGAACAATAAAGTCGTCACGATCAATGGCGACCTGAACAATTCGAAAACTCGAGCTGATCTTTTGAAGAATTCGATCGAGCGTTTTGGGCGAATTGATGTCCTCGTCAATAACGCGGGGGCGGCACCTCTGGGTTCCTTTGAATCGATCGACGAAGCCACCTTCGACCGTGTGCTGCAAACCAACATCCGCAGCGTCTTCTTGCTGACTCAAAAGGTTTGGGCAGAGATGCTGACCCGTGTTGGCGGAACGATCGTGAATATATCTTCGATGGCTGCGGTTGACCCTTTCCCGGGATTCAGCATTTACGGCGCTTCGAAAGCATGGTTGGAATTGATGACATTGGCACTGGCAGCGGAAGGGAAAGACAGCAACATTCGCGTCTGTGCCGTCAGGCCTGGGGCGGTTGAGACAGACTTGCTTCGTAGCCTTTTTCCGGATTTCCCTCCGGAGCAGTGTGTCGCACCTGCGGAAATCGCAGAACGAGTCTGGCAATGCATTGCCGATCCGGAAAACTCTCCCAGCGGGCAGGCATTCACGGTCGCGAAATCATGAAGCTTCAAATCTCTAGAGAAATTCGATTCGCCCTGGTCACTCCTGACGAACTGGCTCAACAACACGATATCAAGAACTCATGGGCTGCATGGCCTGCGACGAACCGCATCGTTCCGCATTTGATTCTGAAAGCTGTCTACGAAGGAACGCCGGACCCGATCACAGGCTACCTGTGCAACATCACTTTAATTGATCGCAAGCTAAGACAGTTCGTCAATTCGACTCTGATTCCTTCCACGTTCAACACAACGACTCAAAACCTCCCGACAGCGGAATCGATTGTTCGTCAGTCGTTCGAGGCGATGGAGGGACCGCCACTTGAACACGGATCGCTGGTCAACGTCTCGTTGCATCTTTCGCCATACCTTTCTTACAGCATTGAAAACAGGAATCCGGAAATGATTCAACTCACTCATCAGTTCGAATTCTCTGCCGCCCATCGTTTAAATTGCGATTCGTTGACGCCTGAGCAAAACGCTGCCACGTTTGGCAAGTGCAACAACGCGTCCGGCCACGGGCACAACTACGTTGTCGAACTGACGGTTGGCCGCAACGTCGCCGAAACGGGGAACGATGAGGCTGCCGTCATTGGATTGAACGACCTTACCGAGATCGTGAATCGCAACGTTATCGATCCACTCGACCACAAACATCTCAACAAGGACATCGAACACTTTTCGTCGATCAATCCCAGCGTTGAAAACATTTCGATTGCGATTTGGGATTGGCTGAAGCCGGATATCGAGGCAGCAAAATGCGAGCTGATCGCTGTCAAAGTCTTTGAAACTGCTAAAACTTGGGCGACTTACAGCGGGTA
>CAYZPA010000031.1:9573-57930 GCA_964479855.1 uncultured Pirellulaceae bacterium | reverse complement strand
GTCGGGTTGCCATTGCGAGATTGCGTTTGCAAAACGAACTTAATCAACAGCCCGTTACGCGTCGGGTTATCAACTCCTCAAAAAGGCGATGCCGAGGGCAACCTCGAAACGCACAAGCCACTCTTGAGGCGTCTCGTCGGGGAAAAAGAGTCGGTTTATGTCGATTGGAACGCTATTTTTCGATCTAGTACGATTTTTTTACCGAACGTCCAACATCGATTGACAATCCTGCTGTCAATCCATTACATTCTCGCTTCGCGTTTGGTCAGGTAGCTCAGTTGGTAGAGCACGGCCCTGAAAAGGCCGGTGTCGGCGGTTCGAGCCCGCCCCTGACCACTGGTAACGAAAAACCGCGAGTGACGACGACGGTCATCACTCGCGGTTTTTTTTGTGCGCCGCAGTTTGGCGGAAGCGGTGTCGTGTTGCGTGAGCCGCGTGAGCGGCCGGGCGTGACCGTGAGCCGAGTCGCGTGAGCGGCCGGGTTCGGTTCGTTCAGCGGTAGCTGGACTCGCCAGAGTTCAGGCGCGTTAGAAGACGTCGACCGAAGTCTGGCGTCATCGGCTACGGAGACGCAACGTACCCGAGGCCTTACATCCAACGGCTCACTTGTCCTCGGCTTTCTCGAAACCTTCTTTAACCAGATCTTCGAAGCCGCTTGAAATCGCTCGTACGTCGTAGCCCTGCTTGCGGAGCATGTTTCCGACTTTCGCTGCTCGACCTCCACGACGGCAATGAGTGTAGACGATTTGATCGGCGGGCAGTTTTTTAAGCAAAGCCGCTTTTTCATCTGCGATCTTGTTCAATTCGCTCATCGGGACCAACTTCGCATCGCTGAGATGCCCTTCGTCCCATTCGCTTTGTTCACGAACATCGATGAGAACTGCTGATCCGTTCGCGAGTGCAAATTTGACGTCGTCCAACGAGTCCGTTGTGTGACCTTTTTCCGTGATCTGTTCTGCCTTGCGAAACTTCTTCATGTACGAGGTCTCAAACATTTCGTCCTCGCACATCGTTTCTTCGAAGCCAGCGATCTCGATTTCTTTTGTGAACGTCTCGCGTCCAGCCCGCATGTGATTCAGCATCCACTCGGAACTTTTACCTTCGATGCGATCGAATTCGACCAGAACTAAAACACCGTCTGGTTTCAGCGCATTTCGAACTGACCGCATCGTGCGATACGGGAACTCGAAATGGTGATACGTGTCGCAAATGAACGCGACATCGATTGAATTGGGTTTCAAATTGGTTGTGTTTTGGTCGCACAACAACGTTCGGACGTTCTTGATGCCGTCCGCTTCGGCTGTCGTTTTGATGTGGTCGAGGAATTCCTGGTTGATGTCGACCGCGATAACTTCTGCAACTTTGGGTGCAATCAACCGAGTGAACAATCCAGTGCCTGCTCCGATATCTGCAACGGTCATTGCAGGCCGCAGTTCGCATTTGGCGATGATTTCGTCTCTGTGGTCGTATACTTCTCGGCCTTCTTTCTCGAACCGTTCGACAAATTTCGGCAGGTCCTGTTCCGTGGCGTCGTTGAACGACTTATTGATGTCCGGGCGAACGCTTTCCTGTTGTGCAACGAGAAAGCTGCTTGGAATAAACAGTGTGAACAGCATGGCTGTGCAAAAAGGCATCTTCATGGTTGATTCTGGATTGGAGTTCAGAAGTAAAGTTGGTCACGAAACGCTTCGAGGGCGGAGCGTGCGTTCGGCGATCGCATGGCGAGCGAATCGACTGGATTTGATTCTAGCGGCTTGAAAGTCGTTGTCGCTACCGAGGCGTAAATCGTTACTTCCGAACCGCAAGGTCTCAAGCGAGCGAGTTGCGATTGTCTTTTCGATTCCCGTGCTTGGGGGCTCAGCATGGTCGTGGCGATCGCTCTTTGAACTGCTCAGATCAACAATGGGCCACGCTGTCGAATCAGACGGTTTCTGTCGGGATGTTCCTTAGGCTACCGCTTTTCAAGGCCACAAAGCGCATAGTTTGACAGGTGATTCCGCGACTCTTTTACGCCTGCGCCCTTATGTTTCATTAGTGGCAACCAAAGTCACTTAAGCCGATTCTTCGATTTGCGTCCGAGGGCCAATTAAGTCATAAATAGCCGCTTGAAAATAACTTCGTCAGAGAATGTCTCGCATTGCTTGGGTTGAAATTCGCAACCAAATAAGTAACCGCATACGTGACACCACGCCACCTAGCCCAGGATCGTAGATTGACTAACAACCATATCGATCACGCGAAAGAGAACACTCTTTACGCTTCAGATTACGAACATGACAGCTGCGGAGTTGGATTCGTTGCACAGATTGAGGGCGTGCCCTCGCGAGCCATCGTCGTCGACGCATGTGAAATACTCGCCCGCATGGAACATCGAGGAGCCTGTGGCTGTGAAGCTGAAACAGGCGACGGTGCCGGTATCCTCGTCGGGATGCCGCACTCGTTCTTGCAGGAAATCGCCGAAATCAACTACTTCGATATCGACTATCCGTTTTTGGCCGTCGGCAACGTGTTTCTTCCAACCGGCGAACAATGCCGCGAACGTTGTAAGAAGATGTTTCAAAATATGGTCGAAGAGTGCGGTCAGGTTTTCATTGGATGGCGCGAGCTTCCGACCGATCCAACGGGAGCCAACATCGGAGCGACCGCCCTGCGAGCCCAACCGAAGATCCTGCAGGCCTTTGTCGGATCGGCCGACGGCGTCAGTCAGGACGAATTCGAACGAAAGCTGTACCTGATTCGCAAACGAGTCTCGCACAGTGTTCGCGAAGCCGGATTCGATACGAATAAGACTTTCTACATTTGTTCTCTTTCGTCTCGCGTGCTGGTCTACAAAGGGATGCTGTCGACGGCTCAGCTTCCGCTGTACTATCCCGACCTTCGAGACGAGCGATTTAAAAGTCATCTTGCGATGGTTCACTCGCGGTTCTCCACAAACACGCTGCCGGCA
The DNA here is from genome assembly GCA_964479855.1 of uncultured Pirellulaceae bacterium. Lineage (GTDB taxonomy): Bacteria > Planctomycetota > Planctomycetia > Pirellulales > Pirellulaceae > Mariniblastus. The sequence goes on along the minus strand of CAYZPA010000031.1, from coordinate 54,983 downwards.
TGGTCTCGAGCCCAACCGCTGCGATGGATGGCTCACAACGGTGAAATCAACACGCTTCGAGGCAATCGCAATTGGGTGGCCGCACGACAGGGGCTGATGAGCAGCGAACTTCTGGGCGATGACTTCCAGAAACTCAAACCGATCATTGAAACCAACGGCAGTGACTCTGCGGAATTCGACAACGCGATGGAGTTGTTGATGATGGCGGGGCGTGAGCTTCCAGAGGTCGTCATGATGATGATTCCCGAAGCATGGCGCAACCACCGCAGCATGCCAGAAAACAAACGAGCGTTCTACGAATATCATTCTTGTTTGCAAGAGCCATGGGATGGACCGGCATCGATCTCGTTCACTGACGGCCGAGTCATCGGCGCGGTTTTGGACCGTAACGGTTTGCGCCCAAGTCGATATTACGTGACGGACGACAAACGCGTTCTGATGGCCAGTGAAGTCGGCGTGCTGGATATCGATCCCGCAACCGTCATCAAGAAAGGGCGACTCGAACCCGGCAAAATGTTCCTGGTTGATTTTGAAAACAGAAGAATCGTCGCCGACGGCGAACTGAAGGATCGTATCGCCAGCAAACGTACTTACGATCAGTGGCTAAAAAATCAGCGTCTGACGTTTGACGATTTGCCATCGGTCGACCCGGAAGAAATGCTCGACGATGATCTGCGACTGGCTCAGATGCGCGCATTTGGCTACTCGAACGAGACCATGGACTTCATGCTGTTGCCGTTGATTCAGGTCAAAAAGGATCCGATCGGCTCAATGGGTAACGATACGGCGCTTGCGTGTCTCAGCGACAAACCCAGATTGCTTTACGATTACTTCACCCAGCTTTTTGCTCAGGTGACCAACCCACCCATCGATTCGATTCGTGAAGAAATCGTGATGTCGGTTGAGTGTTTTGTCGGCCCTGAAGGCAACTTGCTGGAAACGACCGAAGCCCAATGCAACCGGTTGGTTTTGCACAATCCAATTTTGGATTTCGAACAGATCGCCAAAATGAAGGCGCTCGATCATCGCGATTGGAAATCTCGCATCATCGACATTACGTTTGATGTCGGTGAAGGCGAAGCCGGGTTCATGGCGGCCATGGAACGCATTCGAAGCGAATCGGAACTGGCCATCGAAGACGGATGCGCGTTGATCATTCTGAGCGACCGTAGCATCTCGGAATCGCGAGTTCCGCTGAGCGCGTTGCTGGCAACCAGTGCCGTTCACCATTATCTGATCGAGAAAGAACTTCGTACGCGTATCGGCATCATTGTCGAAACGGGGGAAGCTCGCGAAGTCCATCATCACTGTTTGCTGACCGGCTTCGGAGCCGATGCAATTCATCCGTATCTTGGGCTCGAAGCGATCATTCAGCATCATGCCAAACTCGAAACGTCTGATCTTGACGCGGACCAGTGCATCGCCGCCTATCGCAAAGGCGTCATGAAGGGCATGCTGAAAGTTCTTGCCAAGATGGGGATCTCAACGCTCGCCAGTTACAAAGGGGCTCGGATTTTCGAAGCCATCGGGCTCAACAGCGACGTCATTCAATCTGCGTTTCCGGGTACCGCCAGCCGCATCGAAGGTGTTGGCTACGATGTACTCGCGGCCGAAGCACTCCGACGACACAAACTTGGGTTTGGCAAGGACAGCACACTTCCGATCGTCGATCTGGAAACCGCAGGAACCATTCACTGGCGACAGGGTGGCGAACGTCATGCGTGGACTCCATTGAATATCGCCGACATCCAGGCAGCTGCTCGAAGCGGTGACGTTAACGCGTACAAGCGATTCGCTGACAACGTTAATGAGCATACGGCTCGCGAGTGTCATTTACGAGGGTTGCTGACTTTTAAAGAAGATCGTCAGTCCATTCCGATCAGCCAGGTCGAACCTGCCAAGGAAATCGTAAAACGTTTCTGCACGGGAGCGATGAGCTTCGGGTCCATCTCTGCAGAATCGCACGAGACGTTAGCAGTCGCAATGAATCGGCTCGGCGGCAAAAGCAATACCGGCGAAGGCGGTGAAGATTACAAACGTTTCACACCGCAACCCAACGGTGATTCGAAGCGTTCGGCGATCAAGCAGGTGGCGTCCGGTCGATTCGGAGTCACCGCTTATTACCTGGCCAATGCGGATGAAATTCAGATCAAGATGGCTCAGGGGGCCAAGCCCGGCGAAGGAGGTGAACTGCCGGGCCACAAGGTCGATGAAACGATTGCTTCGACGCGACGTTCGACGCCGGGAGTGACTTTGATCAGCCCGCCGCCGCACCATGATATTTATTCAATCGAAGATTTGGCTCAACTGATCTACGATTTGAAGAACTCGAACCCGTCGGCACGAATCAGCGTCAAACTGGTTTCTGAGGTCGGAGTCGGAACGATTGCCGCCGGAGTCGCGAAGGCTCATGCGGACAACATTCTGATTTCCGGATGCGATGGCGGAACAGGAGCTTCTCCAATCACCAGCATCAAGCACGCGGGAATGCCGTGGGAACTTGGCATCGCCGAAACGCATCAGACACTGGTCATGAACGATCTGCGAAGCCGAGTCCGATTGCAGACTGACGGTCAGCTGAAAACGGGGCGCGACATCGTCATTGCGACGTTGCTGGGAGCCGAAGAATATGGATTCGCGACGGCGCCGCTGATTACGCTGGGCTGCATCATGATGCGGAAGTGTCATTTAAATACCTGCCCTGTCGGAATCGCGACGCAGGATCCGGAACTGCGGAAGAAATTCAAAGGCAAACCGGAACATGTTGTGAACTACCTGTTCATGGTCGCTGAGGAAGCTCGTGAGATCATGGCGTCGCTCGGTTTCCGTACCATCGATGAAATGGTCGGCCAAGTCGAAGCGTTGGACGTTCGTAAAGCGATCGATCACTGGAAATCGAAAGGCATCGATCTTTCGAAAGTTCTTGCTCCAGCAGTCGGGCCGTATCCTGATGTCGACGTCTATTGCACGATCGATCAGGATCATAGCCTGGACGAAGTTCTGGACTGGGAGTTCGTCAAGCAATCCAAACCGGCGATTGAAAGTGGCGAACAGGTCGTGATTGAATCGAAAGTGGTGAACACCGATCGCGCGGTAGGAACGATCCTGAGCCATCATGTCGTTAAGGCTTGTGGACCAGACGGATTGGCCGACGACACGATCCAAATCAATTTGACGGGTTCGGCAGGACAGAGCTTGGGCGCGTTCCTCGCTTCGGGAGTTTCGATCACGGTCGACGGTGATGCGAATGACTACGTCGGTAAAGGTTTGTCCGGCGGTCGCATCGTGGTGAAGCCGCCTGCGACTTCGAAGTTTGCCGCAGAAGATAACATTATCATTGGTAACGTGGCGTTGTACGGAGCGACCGGTGGTAAGGCTTTCTTCCGAGGCATCGCTGCCGAACGTTTCGCGGTTCGAAACTCAGGAGCCATCGCGGTGATCGAGGGAATCGGCGACCACGGGCTGGAATACATGACCGGCGGACGAGCGATTATTCTTGGGCCGACGGGTCGAAATCTGGCGGCGGGCATGTCCGGAGGATTCGCTTACATCTACGATCCCGAAGATAAACTGCTGGAGAATATCAACCTCGAAATGGTGGATCTTGAGCCGATGGAAAAGCCAGAGGAGATCGGTGAGTTGAAAATGATCATCGAAGAACATCTTCAATACACCGAATCTGCAGTCGCGAAACGACTGCTGGATGATTGGGCGGTTTCAGTAACGAAGTTCCGCAAAGTGATCCCGATTCGATATCGCGAGATTCTGAAAGAACGAGCTGCCGCCGTGAAGGCCGAAATGGGCAACTAAATTGAAATCGCGTTGAGCACAAATCGCGACTTTGTCTGCCCCACCATCCCGGTCCGCGAGATTCGTTTCGCGGACCGTATTTGAGAACAGCACACCTTTAAAGTAGAGACAAGACATGGGTAAACCAACCGGATTTATGGAATACGGCCGCAAGGATGCTGGCTATCGAGACCCTTCTGAACGGATCGGTGACTGGAACGAGTTCCTTGTTGAAATCAATGACGACACGTTGCAGAAGCAGGGAGCACGATGCATGGATTGTGGTGTTCCGTTCTGCCACACGGGTTTGGTGGTCGAGCGAATGGCCACCGGTTGTCCGGTTAACAATTTGATCCCGGAATGGAATCACCTCGTGTACCAGGGGAAATGGCGCGAGGCATTGGATCGTCTGCATCACACGAATAACTTTCCAGAGTTCACCGGTCGCGTTTGTCCCGCACCGTGCGAAGGTTCTTGCGTGCTAAGCATCAACGAACCTGCCGTGACGATCAAAAATATCGAAAGGTCAATCGTTGATCGCGGCTTCGAAGAAGGCTGGGTGACTCCTCGGGTTCCGGAAAATCGAACTGGAAAGTCGGTTGCTGTGGTGGGCTCCGGCCCGGCGGGATTGGCGTGTGCGGACCAACTGAATCAGGCCGGTCATTCGGTGACGGTGTTTGAACGCAGTGATCGAATCGGTGGTTTGCTAATGTACGGCATTCCAAATATGAAGCTTGGTAAGGAAGTGGTGGATCGCCGCGTTCAGCTTTTGGCTGACGAAGGAATTGAATTCAAAACCGGAATCGAAGTCGGCACTCAGATTTCGGCTGAGGAATTAAAGGGTTCTTTCGATGCGGTCGTGCTGTGTGTCGGAGCGACGCAGCCTCGTGATTTGAAAATTCCCGGTCGGACCGCGGGTGGAATTCATTTCGCCATGAATTTCCTTCACGGATCGACATCGACGTTGCTCAGCGGTGGCGAAGCGCCGATTTCTGCCAAGGGTAAAAATGTGGTTGTCATCGGTGGTGGCGACACGGGAACAGATTGCATTGGTACTTCGATTCGTCAGGGCTGCGAGAGCGTTGTGAACCTTGAAATCGTGACTCGTCCGCCACCGGAAAGAGCCGACACGAACCCGTGGCCTCAGTGGCCGATGGTGTTCCGCACCGATTACGGTCATGCAGAAGCCAAGGCCAAGTTTGGTGACGATCCGAGAAAGTTTGCTGTCGAAACGGTTGAGTTCGTTGCGGACAAGGACTTCAATGTAAAAGCACTTCGAACAACCATGGTCGATTGGTCTCAGCCTCGACCAGGAATCGCGCCGTTCACTCGATTGGAAGGCACCGAGCAGGAGATTCCGTGCGACCTCGTGTTCTTAGCACTCGGATTTCTCGGACCCGAAGCGTTTGTAGCGGAGCAATTTGGGCTCGAATCTGATAAACGATCCAACATCCTGGCGAACGAGTCGGACTATTGCACAAGCGTGCCGGGAGTCTTCGCGGCGGGTGATTGTCGTCGTGGCCAGAGCCTTGTCGTGTGGGCGATTCGCGAAGGCCGAGAAGCGGCTGCCGAGTGCGACAAGTATTTGGGTGCGTTGGCAAAGTAGAAATGTGATCGCGATTGGGTGCCCGTTTAATTCAAGTGAGCCGCATCGCCGTGAGGCCTCAGGTGCGTTGCGTGTCCGTAGGCGATGTCGCCAGACTTCGGTCAACGTCTTCTTACGCGTTTGAACTCTGGCGAGTCCAGCTACGACAGAACGAACCCAGCCGCTCACGCGACTCGGCTCAGATTCAACGCGTGACACGCGATTCGGCATGCGGTGCGACACAAGCGATCGTTGTGTCACTTAAACAGCGTGACGGACGTTCCGGCAGATCGTTTGCCGCTTGCCATTGGACTGGCAATTTCCAGTCAGATTTGTGCGATTTCCGCCCACAGGACCGTCAAATCTGGCCTCTTTTGGGGTGTTCTCGGTGATTGTGACGACGCGGGCGGGTTTTCCGAGCTATCTATCATTGGAAGTTGCAAACGACCTTTAACGGGAAACACGAAAATCTGTTTCTCGCTCGCGAAAAAAAACATCAAGCGATGCTAAACCCCGAACTCCGGTTGTTTGCACTATTCACTTGGGGAGCTGTTTCAGGAGCCCGCAAAACAATGGTGAAGTCATGATGCGATCGCAACAGGTTGTTCAATCTAATCCGGAAGTCAAAAGGGTCGTCGAGGATCTGCTTTCTGCTTCTTCCAAATTCGATCGCTACGAAAACCGTTCGGCGATCCGAGAGCCGCTAGTGCTTCCGGTTGAAATCGATTTTCGCGAAGGAGAAGAACCGCTGTTGGGCTTCTCCCGCAACGTATCACTAACTGGGATCGGCTTGGTGATGCCCGAAGGTTGCATCGAAAAGAAAATCGCTCTACTGACGATTGAAAGATTGCATCAAAAAGACAGTGTAAAACTTCTTGCCGAGTGCCGTTGGGTCAAAGAGTACAGCCAGAAATGGTTCTATTCAGGCTGGCAATTCATTAACGTGAAACGCTGATCAATAAGCGGTTTCGCAAAGCGGGATACCGATGAGGGCAATCAGTAAAATCGCCTCAAAGGTCAAACCAGACGCCTTTGTCGTTAATAAATCTGGTTCAAGCAATCTGCGAAGTATTTGCTTCGCTAGCGGATAACCTAGGCATTCATCTTGTCGGGCAAAAGCGTTCTTGCCACAATCCGACCATGGGTAAAAGAATCGGACTTTCCAACGGTCGGCGGCTGGTCGACGACGTGATTCGAGTCGCGCAAAAGATGCCATTGGCTTCGTTGTCGTGCGACTGGGATTTGTCGCATATTTCCAAACTGCGACGCATGGCCAAGCCCAAAATCAGCTGGAATGTGCTGGTCATGAAAGCCTACGCTGCGGCGGCCTCGCAAGATCGACAACTGCTTCGCGGCTATGTCTCGTTCCCATGGGGGCATTTGTACGAGCATCATCAAAATGTCTGCATGATGACCATGTCACGGCAATACGATGGCGAAGAACGTTTGCTGTTCGCGAGATTTAATGAGCCCGACAACCTGACTCTGGTTGAACTTCAGCAACAGTACGATCATTACCGGAAAGCTCCGGTTGAAGAGATTCGTCAATTTCGGCACCAAATCGCGTTCGCTCGATGTCCCGCTTTGTTGCGGCGGTTCGCATGGTGGACGCTTTTTAATGTGTGGCCCAAGAAGCGAGCCTTTCACATGGGCACTTTTGGGATGAGCATTTCCGGCCATCGGGGAGCGTGGGGGTCGAAGCATCTTGGTCCCAACACGACCACCATTGGCGTGGATCCGATGCCTCGTAACGGTATCAGTCATGCACTTTTGACGTTTGATCACCGCGTTTTGGACGGAACACCGGCGTCTGCCGTGTTGACTCGGGTTCACCATCTGTTGACGACGGCGATCAAGGAAGAGTTGGCGAAAATGGCCGGCGTCAATCCGGAAAACCTTGAGCCGCTGCCGAAAAAGTCCGCCAAGTCCGCTGCTTGAAACGCGGAATTCTAAATGGATCATCGCGTCGGCCGGAATTTGGGCTCGATGTTGGGTGGGTGCTGCATGCCCGTTTGCGTCAATGTTTGTGGACAGTTGTTGCGATTGTTTTTTTGATACCATCTCGTTTCCAATTGCTACAATACTGCGAGCGTTCGCCGAACGTGTCCCGAAGTCTGGCGACTGCGGCGACGAATGAATTACCAGAAATTTCGCCACGATCAAATCGTTTTGTTACGAAGACATTAGAAGTTTATGACGCGTCGTCGTTCACAATTCAGACCTTGTATTGACTTGCATGAAGGCAAAGTGAAACAGATCGTTGGTGGAACGATCGGTCGAGATGACTTTCGCGAAAATCATGTCTCTGAGAAACCTTCGACGTGGTTCGCTGAGAAATTTCGATCCGACCAATTGCCAGGCGGTCACGTTATTCAGCTCGGCGCTGGCAATGAGGATGCGGCTCGCGTCGCCCTCGCGGCATGGCCTGGTGGATTACAGATTGGCGGTGGCATCAACGTCGATAACGGTAACCAGTGGATCGATCATGGAGCCAGCCACGTCATTGTGACGTCATGGTTGTTCGAGGGGGCCGTTTTGGATTGGGAACGAGTCCGATTGTTGGCGAAGGAAGTGGGCTCATGTCGCGTGGTTATCGATTTGAGTTGCCGCCGCGTCGATGATGGTTGGAAAGTCGCGACCAATCGCTGGCAAACCATCACCGATCTAAGCGTGACTCCGGAAGTGCTTGAGCGACTGGCTCCTTACTGTCACGAATTCCTGATTCACGCGGCGGACGTTGAAGGAAAGTGCTCGGGCATCGATCATGATCTCGTTGCGTGTCTGTCAAAATTTGAAACGCGGCGGATCACTTATGCGGGTGGCGTTTCCAGCATGGAAGATTTTCTTTCGATCGATGAAGTCAGCGAAGGAAAAATCGATGTTACCGTGGGCAGCGCTCTGGATTTGTTTGGCGGTAGCGGGTTGAGCTATGCCGAACTGGTTGCGTGGACTCAGGGCGACTGAAGATCACCGGAAGCAAAACGCGTCTTCTTGGGATGGCTTTCTGGCAACTTCAGCAGCAGCAATCCCGCGCAAACTCACGCATCGAAACGCTCCTCCTTTCTGAACCGGAATGATTCACGACGGCAGGCGTCTGGTGCGTCTGGTTTATCGTCTGAAGCGATTCTCCGCACGCGGAGGCAAGTTTTGCAAATTCATCAATTTCACGTCGCGGGTGACCAGGTCCGCGCCCACGCGTCGTGAATAATCCGGGCTGAATTTGCCGCTCGTATTGGCTGTAAGGAATGCTGGATGACCTTTCCGGTCAGAAAAACAAAAACGGCTAAATGAAGTTACGGCGTCAGGTGAAGCTTGTCGATATCACGGGCATCGAAAGCAAGCAATGAGGCTTGTTCTTACAAATTAAGCGACACGGATGGTGTGCTCCCCATAACCTGAACCGTAAGTCAGGTGTCGCAATGCAAAAAACCGCTCCCCACTATTTGTTGTTGACTGAAACAGATTACGATCCTGACAATCCCGGCTCCGGAGGTCGATGGAGGTTCGTACTGGAATCCATGCACAACGATGATCGCGTCGAGGTGTCCGAACGCGAAATCGATGTTTGGGGGGAGCGGTTGCAACTGCTGTCCGTCGTACGCGGCGTCGAAGCTCTCGAAGAAGCCGCAAAGATCACGCTGATCACTTCCAGCCAATACGTAGGTCGTCAAATTCGACGCGGGTTCGAACGATGGATCGAAAACGATTGGCGTTGGGAACGTTTTGGTTTGCTAAAACCCATCAAAGACGCTGACTTGTGGAAACGCATCCACGCCGCGACTCAGATTCACTCAATCGAATGTCGGGTGTGGCAGTTCGGCAACCAACGGCTGTCCAGTTTTGAAAGTCTGGAATCAGAATCGGAAATGATTCCCAGTCGCAACTACGGTCCCATTGAATTCGCATCCTCCGAAGATTCAGTTGGCTCATCAAACCAATTTCAATCGCCTCACGAATTGGCACAAGTCGATTCGCTCGACAGCCGATTTCGCCCGACTCGTACTGGCTGGACGAGGGTCACGGAAGTTGATCCCGACAGCGACCGGCAATTGGCGTTTCCGCAGGCTTTCGGTGGAAGCGTGAACTGATAAAGATATCGCCGGACAAAAACGGCTAGTGGAATAAAAGCTTCGCTGCGCACGGGATGTTCGCGGCGATTTCAAAACTGAGAAAATAGAAGAACACGGATGAATTCGCTTACCAATTCCGATATCAAAGCCTTTCACAGCATCATTCGAGGTCGACACGGTGATCCCAGTGTCGTGCTTGGCCCTGCAAAGCCAGAAAAGCCAAGAACGGCTCGGGAAATCACTCGAGATCCGCACCATAAAACGTTGGTTCGAGCGTACTTGCCGCAGGCAAAACAGGCGTGGATCGTTAGCGGATCGGGTACGGTGTCCGAGGAAATGGTTCCCACGGGACAAGAAGGACTATTCGAAGTCAACTGCCCAACTGATTTGTTTCAGGTAAACTCAGGGCAGTACAAGTTCAAGTATTCAGACGGCAACAGCACGATGAGCATTCACGATCCCTATGCCTTTGAGCCACTCCTTTCGGATCTCGATTTGCATCTCTTCAACGAAGGCACGCATTTCAAGATCTACGATCGACTCGGCGCACACATTCGAGAAATCGATGGCGTTCGCGGAGTTAACTTCGCCGTTTGGGCGCCCAATGCGCAAGGGATCAGCGTCACGGGTGATTTCAACGGTTGGGACGGAAGTCGACATCCTTTAAAGAAACGAATTCCAAGCGGGATTTGGGAACTGTTCGTGCCGGGCTTGGGCGTCGACGAAACTTACAAGTTTCACGTGACCGATTTCAATGGAACGGTCGTTGAGAAAGCGGATCCGTTCGGATTCTTCGCAGAAGTACCGCCACGCACCGCATCGGTCGTCAAAAATATTGATGACTACCAGTGGAAGGATCAAGACTGGATGAAGCAGCGAGCTGAAAGCAATCAGCTCGACAAACCAATTTCAGTGTACGAGCTGCATCCGGGAAGCTGGCGCAAGAAGGAAGGCGTTGAAAACGGTTGGATGAACTATCGCGATCTCGCTCATGAGATCGTTGAGTACTGTGACCAGTTGGGTTTTACTCATATCGAGTTGATGCCCATCACTGAGCATCCGTTCACCGGGAGCTGGGGCTATCAAACGGTTGGCTACTTCGCGCCGACAAGTCGCTACGGCACGCCTGATGATTTCATGTACTTCGTCGACTACTGTCATCAGCATGGTTTGGGTGTGATCGTCGACTGGGTGCCGGCGCACTTTCCTAAGGACGCTCATGGACTGGCGAAATTTGATGGAACGGCTTTGTTCGAACACGCCGATCCAAGACAGGGCGAGCATCCGGATTGGGATACTCTGATTTTCAACTATGGTCGCACGGAAGTGTCAAACTTCCTGATCGCCAACGCGATGTTCTGGTTGGAAAAATATCACATTGACGGACTTCGTGTCGATGCGGTCGCTTCGATGTTGTATCTGGATTACAGCCGAAAAGATGGCGAGTGGATTCCAAACGAGTACGGCGGACGAGAGAATCTTGGTGCGATTGATTTTTTGAAGCGGCTTAACACGCACGTGCACGCAGAATTTCCAGGCGTGCTAACGATTGCAGAAGAATCGACGGCGTTCGGTGGAGTATCTCGGCCGGTCAGCGACGGCGGTCTCGGGTTCAGCATCAAATGGAACATGGGGTGGATGAACGATTCACTTCGCTACTTCCGCAAAGATCCGATCCATCGCAAGTATCATCACGATGAGTTGACATTCAGTTTGATCTACGCGTTCACTGAAAATTTCATGCTTCCGTTTTCGCATGACGAGGTCGTTCATGGCAAAGGTGCTTTGCTGGATCAGATGCCGGGCGATGAATGGCAAAAGCACGCGAACCTTCGACTGTTGTACTCTTACATGTGGGCTCACCCTGGCAAGAAGCTGATGTTCATGGGCTGCGAATGGGGCCAATGGAACGAGTGGAATTGTGATTCGGGTTTGCAGTGGGATTTGCTGCAGTGGGATCCTCATCAGGGCGTCCAAAAGATGATGGGCGATTTGAATCGCATTTATCGAAATGAACCGGCGCTGCATGAGCTCGATTTTGATCCGGCAGGTTTCGAGTGGATTGACTGCATGAGCCGAGATGCGAGCGTGTTGTCTTGGATTCGTAAGGCCAAGGATCCGAACGATTTCCTGATCGTATGCTGCAACTTTACGCCGTACGTGCACACAAGTTATCGTGTCGGTGTTCCTGAGCCGGGGACGTACAAGTCGATCTTTAACAGCGACAGTTCGTACTACTCGGGAACCAATGTCGGATCGGTCGTCGCAGAAGCGGAGCAGATCGAAGCTCAAGGAAAACCCTGGTCCATCGCTCTGGATTTCCCGCCGCTTGGCACGATGATGCTGAAGCGTAGCTAACGTTTAGAGGAATATGGTTCACGCGGTGTCGAGCGGCAGTTGGGAAGCGACTTTTCGACCTGTCGTGCTCATCGCGAGCAGCTTCAATTCGTCGATCGTTGCCCACTGGTAGGTTTGGCCGTTTGTTTTATTCAGGCGACCAGAAACGGTTGAAGTTTGAAAGACGTCCAACGTAATGCGGAACCGCGTCACTGCGTGTTTCAGTGCAATCGAAGTCGAGGAGGTTTCGACTTGCAGACCGGTCGTTTTCAGGATGTGTTGGTTTAGCAGCGTCGCGAGCTGGGCTTTGCTGTTTATCGCTTTGCTATCTATCGCCCTGTTGTTTATCGATTTGTTGTTTATCGATTTGGCAGAACCTTGCGGCAGTTCAAACCGAGGGAAATCCCAGAGTCCCGTCCACCGTTCGTCCGGACCGCAAAGCCTGACGAGATATTTTGCTTTTTTCGAAGCAGGGGATCGGCAGACCAAAACGACCGCTTCATGTAGCGATTCGTATTTCATTTTTTTCGAGGACGCCGGTATTTTGTCTTGCAGTTGATTTGCGAATGTCGGACAGAAATTGATCACCGGGCAGTGTTCGCAGTCCGGTGATTTTGGAGTGCAAATTTCGCTGCCCAGTTCCATCAGGCTCTGGTTAAAGTCACCGCAGCGTTTTTTCGGCAGTAGCGATTCCGAAAAAAGCCACATCGCTTTTTGGCTGGACGAAATCTTTGGATCGTCGGTCAGCTGCATCAGTCGAGCGAAAAGTCGCTGGGTGTTGCCTTCGAGGATCGGGAGTTTCTGATCCAATGAAATCGAAAGGATTGCTCCGGCGGTGTACCTTCCGATTCCGGGCAGTGCGAGCACCTCATCAAAGGTTTCCGGGAATTTGCCGTTATGATGTTCGACGACGACTTGAGCTGCCGAATGCATTTGTCGGGCTCGACGGTAGTATCCCAATCCCTCCCAAAGTTTTAGGACTTCACTTTGATCTGCCGCCGCAAGTTTTGACACCGTTGGAAATCGCTTGATGAAACGATTGTAGTAGTCGAGGACGGTGGCAACTTGAGTTTGCTGCAACATGATTTCGCTGACCCAAATGCCATAGGGCGTGCGATTTCTTCGCCAAGGTAGATCGCGTTGGTTTGCGTCGAACCATTTCAGGATTGCCCTGCGAAATTTGGTGCGAGCGGTTGGATCGCTAAGCGGAAGATCGAGCATTGAAAGTGTTTTGATGTTTCAGCAGGGAGTGATTCACACAGAATCATTGGAGGCCGTTTGGCGAATGCTTACGTGATTTTTGGGATCGCGGTGGCTCTTACTTACAAGGAATTTACACTTCGACGGCAACGGTGGTAAGGTAGTGGAAGGATTGCACTTGTTCTGAGGTCCTACGCGAATCGCTTATGACGCAAAAGTCCAAACGACCAAATACAATCAGTTGCAGGCACCTAGACAGATCGAAACTCACAGACCAGATCGGATGGCGGATTCTTCGCGTTCTTGTGGTTGCAGTTTTGCCAGTGCCAGCCTTGGTTGCGTTTGACTTTTTAGTCACTGACTTGTTCTACGTTAATCGCTCCCCCGACTATCTCAGGATTTCAGAGAGTTTTGAAGCGGGCTACCTCCTGTTCGACTTTGCGTTTTGCTGTATCTACGTTGCGTTGCTTCTGGCAGTGCCCTTGGTAGCTTTTTCAGTTGTGTTTGAATTCGTTTGTAAGACAACAACGCGACTTTGGTGTGGTCTTTTCTTTGGAAGTATTGTCAGCTGGCTTCAATGTCTCGATTCGCTATGGACTTTCGATTTCTCCTCCTTTCCAATTGCTATTGAATCCAGCCTGTTTTTACTTGGGCCAATTGTGATTTTTGTCTGTGTCTCTTTGTCGCCAAGGCTCTTTCGTCCTGCAAGCGAGTCGTAAGCAGGTCGCAGAGAGTAAATGGTCGAGGGGAAATTCACGCTGGTCAACGAACTCTCGATGTTTACATGAGGAAACAGTTTTGTGGTAACGACTCGCAACCCATATGAATCGGCTGCTGCAGTTGACAGCCCCTCTGAAACCGCAGCGTCCATTGGTTTCGTTCAGATCGCCCGTGCTTCGATGCTTCAGTTTGGTGCCACGTTTGGATTGGTTGAGTTGATGATGGGGATCGAAGCGCAGCAATTAATACTTGGCGAATATCTTGGTGAACTAAACACCTTTTCAACATTCATGCTCGTCTTGACGCCGCAGTGGCCATTCGTCGCTGTTTTTTTAATTTTGATAGCCTTCGGGTCGTTAATTTACTACAGGCGGCTCGATGGCCAACCTGTAAGTTCTGTCAGGTGTTGGTGGTATGTGGCAGGTTCAAGCTGGTTTCTGGTGCTATTGGTCCTGTTGGCCGGAACAGTCCCTCCCCTTTATTCAGCTTGGCAAAGCCTCGCTGCCTCTTGAACGCGTTAAGCCCCCGGGTCCCCCCGGGTCTTAGTTCCGCATTGGTTTGTTACGATATCGCAAGCAGAATTTACTGGTCATCGTGAGTTGATTTTTCGAATTGAAACTGGACATGGGGTTGGCATGAGTAGTCTTCAGCGGGCAATTGAGATAGCAGTCGAGGCTCATAAAAGCCAAACTCGCAAAGATGGTTCGCCTTATGTGTTGCATCCGCTGAGGCTGATGATGAACGTTGGGCCAACTGAAGAAAAAATCGTCGCCGTTTTGCACGATGTCGTTGAAGACACCGACATGACGTTTGAACAGCTGAGGGCTGAGGGGTTCTCGGAACAGGTCCTGGATGCGCTTGAGTTGGTGACTCACGAAGACGACGTACCGTAGAAGATTACATTGAAAAAATTGGAACCAACCGCATCGCTCGAAATGTAAAAATGGCAGACCTGCGAGATAACTCCAACGTGTTCGAAATTCCCACACTCAGTAGCAAGGACTTGGCGCGGGTAGACAAATATCATCGAGCATTTAGGCGGCTCGGCCAATTGGCCGAAAGTCCGTGAAATGTTGGACCTCGAAATGTCCTCGGTCACTTTTGCGACAATGGCGTTCAGGAAAGCTCGCAGCGGTTTATCAAATTCAGGAGTGTAAGTTCATGTCAAATCCATATCAGGCGCCGATTCAAGGTGGTACGGGACGTCCGAACCTCAAGCAGGAAGTCAGCAACTCGATTCAGGGGCCCGCGATTTCACTTATCGTCGTATCGGCAATTGCACTGGTGCTAGGATTGCTCGGGCTGGTCGCAGACGTTTTGTTTATTGCGACGGGATTTGTTGACCAGCTGGAACAGGTCAACGACGGTCCAATATCGGAATACACTCAGATTACGATCCGGGCGATATGGGGATCGGTTTTGGTGATCGCGTCCAGCTTCGTTTTGTACGGCGCTATCAGCATGCGAAACATGAAAAACTATTCTTTGGCCCGATCCGCAGCAATCGTCGCCGTCATTCCGCTGATCGGTCCATGTTGCGTTTTGGGAATTCCATTTGGAATTTGGGCTTTGGTTGCATTGGGCAAACCCGGTGTTCAAGAAGCATTTTCCAGCTAATTGATTCGCAAGTTTTTTGGGGCAGCACTGCGGTTGTTGCAACTTCAAGCACTAGCCAATTGAGTCACGGCCCATGATCGGTTGCAAGCATTCTGGAATGGCGACGGTGCGATCTTTCTGCTGGTGATTTTCAAGAATCGCAATCAGGGCTCGGCTGAGCGCGAACGCGGTTCCGTTGAGCGTGTGGACGAAATGGGTTCCTTTGACGCCCTCTTTTTTGTAGCGAATGTTCAGGCGACGCGATTGGTAATCCGTGCAGTTCGAAGTGCTTGTCACTTCCCCGTATTCACCCGCTTCGCCGCGACCAGGCATCCACGCTTCCAGGTCGAATTTGCGATAGGCCGGACCGCCAAGATCTCCCGTCGCGGTATCGACAACACGATAGGGAACTTCGATGGCGTCAAATAAATCGCATTCGATCTGTCGAAGTTCGTCGTGCATGGCATCACTCGCGTCGGGCTGAGTGAACGCAAACATTTCGATTTTGGTGAATTGATGAACGCGATAGAGCCCGCGAGACGCTCGGCCCGCGGCTCCTGCTTCGGTGCGATAACAATGGCTGATGCCGCACAGCTTTATCGGCAGTTCGGTGTCGGAGACGGTAACGCCAGAGTACAGTCCTCCCAGCGTAATTTCCGCCGTGCCGATCAGGGAAACATCCATTTCTTCGATGCTGTAGATCTGGGTCTCAGGACCGCGAGGATTGAAGCCGATACCCTCAAGCACGCTGTCTCGAGCGAGGTCAGGCGTGATCGTCGGAGTGAAGCCACGTTTGACCAACTCGTTGACCGCGAACTGTTGCAACGCCAGGTCTAGCAGGACCAAATCGCCTTTAAGAAAGTAAAATCCGGCTCCGGTTGTGCGTGCTCCGCCTTCGAAATCAATCCAGTCGTGATGCTGGCCCAATTCCAAATGGTCCATGACGTCGAAGTCAAAATCGCGAGGTGCATGCTTTCCTTGGGAGATTTCTAGGTTGGCTTTGTCATCCTCGCCGATGGGAGCGTCAGGATGAGCCATGTTGGGGATCAGTTTTTGGATCGCCAGAATTTCCGCGTCGAGCTGGTCATGCTCTTCCTGAGCGGCACTCTTTTGGTCGCGCAGTTTGCGAGCTTCTTCTTTGAGTGAATCACGCTCAGAATTGTCTTTGGCTTGTCCAATCAACTTTGAAGCTTCATTGGACTTCTTGTTCAGCTCTTCCGATTCCTGCAACTTGGCGCGACGGGCTTTCTCGAGATCGACAAAGGAATCAAGATTCAGATTCAGGTTTCGATTGACGCAGTTCTGTTTGACGGCTTCGATGTTTTCGAAAATGAATTTGCGGTCGAGCATGGACTTGTCTGCTTGGTAACAACGTTCAGGAATGGGTCGCGATATGTTACCAAAGCCCTGAAAAGCCGCCAGACGAAGTTGGGCTGGGCATGGCAGACGACAGTAAAGGACTCCATGGCTTACGGGCGTCCAGCGGCAACTGTAGAGGACTGGACAAGGAAAGTTCAGCCGTTCTGGCGTTGGCCCAATGTGAGTTGCTCTGGAGCAATTCAGCCACGAAGTGACGACAGGATGCAGCTTCTCGAGTAAGTCCGAGGCTGTTGTGATCAAGTGAAGCGTGAAATCTGTTAGCTATTATTTTTGGCCGACCGGCCACGCGTTAGATGCGTCAGCCACCGGTGTCGCAGTTCGCCGCCTTCGGCTTAGGTTTCACCTTTGGTTTGGGAGCCTGATTCCATGGCATCATCGCTAGGACGGATCCCATCCCACAAGTGTTCGTCAGGCCGGAAAACACCAGTCCAGCCCCGATGAAAGCTGAAAGGAAAACCCACCAGGGATGCACAAAGCTCAGGAGGGCTCCGACCAGCACGATAGAGCCGGCGACCAATTGCACTTGCCGTTGGATCGAAAACTTCTGTTTCTGGCCGCGTTGAACAGGAAGTCCGTTTGCAACCCACGCATCCGTTCCGCCGGTCACGTTCACAGCACTTACGAGCCCCGCACCGGTTAGCAAATCACAGGCTTTCTGAGAACGGCCTCCCATTTTGCAAATCAGATAGACCGCATTGTCGTCGCTCAAACCATGCTGGGAAATGACCTCCGCAGCCTTGAACCTGTCCAGAGGGACATTGATCGCACCCACCGCGCGAACTTCCTCGAACTCGGCAGGCGACCGAACGTCGATCAGTTTCGCCGAAGGGTCTTTGTCGCGGATTGAATGCAATTGTTGTGGGTTTACGGTCGACATCGTGTTCATCGCAATAGTGGGGCCGGCGATTGTAAGTGTCAATTTAGTTTAGCGATGCGACGGCCAACAAAAAATGGGGCTTTCCAAACGATTCGCGTTTTGAGTTTCTGGATCCCGTTCGTGAAAACGGCATGCGGCGGGATTCCTCCATTCAAGCAATCGGTACTCATCCCGCAAGGCGTCGAAAAACGCGTTTCGACGACAGTCCCGATGCTCCACACTTCCCCCTCCACCGGCTCAAAGGTAAACTTGGAGCAAACCTGTTCGATTCTGAAAAAAGCCCGTTCCTCATGTTCGATTCGCTTCAAAACAACCTGAAAAGCGCCTTCAAGTCCATCAGTGGTAAAGGCAAGCTGACCGAAAGCAATATGCGGGACGGTCTCAAGCTGGTTGAGCAATCGTTGCTCGAAGCCGACGTTAGCTACGACGTCGTCAAAGAGTTCATGGCCAAGGTCACTGCCGAAGCGACCGGCGACAAAGTCCTGTTAGCTCTGAACCCGACTGAGCAATTCGTCGGTGTCGTGAACCAGCAGTTGGTCGATTTGCTTGGGCCGGTCGAGGAAGAGCTAAGGCTGGATAAGGCCGTCAACATCATCATGATGTGTGGTCTGCAAGGTGCCGGTAAAACGACGACTTGCGGTAAGCTCGCCAAGCTTTTGATGCGGCAAAAGGTCAAACCGATGCTCGTCGCGGCCGACCTTCAGCGTCCCGCCGCGATCGACCAGCTTCATGTCATTGGTGAACAGGTCGGCGTCCCCGTCTACAGCGATCGAGAGAACAAGGATCCTGTAAAGGTCTGCCGTGACGCGGTCGCGAAGGCGAAAGAGGAAGGCGTTTCGGTCGTCATTCTGGACACCGCCGGCCGACTGGCGATCGATGAAGAGTTGATGGAACAGCTGAAAACGATCGATCGCGATGTGCAGCCCGATCACGTGTTCCTTGTTGTTGACGGGATGACCGGTCAGGATGCCGTTCGCAGTGCCGGAGCATTCCACGACGCCCTCGAGCTTAACGGCGTCGTGATGACGAAGCTTGACGGTGACACTCGCGGCGGTGCGTTGCTGTCGGTCAAACAAGTCACTGGCGTACCGATTCGATTCATTGGTGTGGGCGAGCATCTGGACGATTTGGAATTCTTTCGCCCGGAAGGCATGGCCGGCCGAATTCTGGGGCAGGGCGATATCGTCGGTTTGTTCGACGTCGCCAGCCAAATTGCGGACGAAGAAGAACAGGCTCGGATGCAGGAATCCCTCGAAAAAGGGCAATTCACGATGGATGACTTCCGCAATCACATGCAGAAGATCGCCAAACCGGGCTTGATGCAAAAAATGATGGGGCTGATGCCGGGCATGGGCCAGATGAAGGAAATGATGGACCAGGTGAGCTCGTCCGAGACTTCATCTCAGGTCAAACGGATGGTCGGCATTATCGACAGTATGACTTCGGCAGAGCGGAAAGACCCTTCGATTGTGGATGCTCGACGTCGCCAGCGGATCGCTTCTGGTGCCGGCGCGGGGGCTCAGGCGGTGAACGAGCTGATCAAGCGGTACGACATGATGAAGGGGATGATGACCGGAATGGCCGGAATGGGAGCCTCGGATCGGGTTCAGCAGATGCAGGAAATGCAGCAGGCGATGATGGATCCATCGAAAAAGCGGATGCCGGGTTCAAAAAAGCCGACGGGGCGGGCTCTTACCAAGAAAGAGAAAGCAAAACGGGCCAAGGATCGGGCAAAACAGCTGAAACAGATGAAGAAGGATCGGAAAAACAATCGAAGAAAGCCGGGAGAAGATGCGGTTTAGCGCTTCTCGAATGCCGAAGAAATCGTTACGATACCGAGCTTAACTCGGCCTTTGGCTCATGAGACGCCTGTTTTCCCGCGAAAACCCGCGTTTTGCACTCGATTAACACACTTTATGGCTGTTTGCGATATCGGTTCGCATGCACGATTTACAGCCATTTTTTGCCAGTTTTCGGACAGTACGCCGTGAACTGGGCAGCACACAAAGAGACGACGAAGGAAAAACAAAGTGGCAGTTAAAATCCGCCTTAAAAAAATGGGACGAACACACCGTCCATTTTTCCGTGTTTGCGCTATGGATAGCCGATCGCCTCGCGACGGCCGCGTGATCGAAGAGCTCGGAACTTACGACCCTATGGTCCCGGAAACCGATGCTCGTGCGATCCTGAAAGGCGAGCGTATTCAGTATTGGCTTGGCGTTGGGGCTCAACCTTCTCCCAAGGTCGGCACGCTGATCAAAAAATACGGGGTTGAGGGAACTCATTTGACTCAGCAAGCCGAAGCCATCGCTCGTTTGGGCGATCGTCGTGCGACTGCGATTGAATCGGCTCGTGCGGCAGCGGCAAGCGTCAAAATGCCTGAAGCTCCGAAGCCAGCTGAGGAAACTCCTGCTGTAACGGAAGGTGCCGAAGCTAAGCCAGAAGGCGCCGAAACAAAGCCAGAAGGCGAAGAAGTGAAAGCGGAGACAACCGATGCGGCAGCGGAAGCTCCTGCGGCGGAAGCAAAAAAAGAAGAGCCTGCTGCTGAAGAAAAAGCAGCTGAATAGGCTACGGATATGCGTTTTGATGTTCTGACTCTTTTCCCGGACATGTTTTCGGGCTACATGAGCCAGAGCATTTTGAACAAAGCCATCGAACGCGAGCAGGTCGAAATCCACGTTCACAATATGCGTGACTGGACGACAGATCGTCACCACAGAATGGACGATCGACCTTTCGGTGGCGGGCCGGGAATGATCTTGATGGTCGAACCGGTCGTGAATTGCGTTCGCGATGTTCAAGCGATGTCTGACCAAGTCGGTCAGGTCGTTTTGACGACTCCGCAAGGAGTAAGACTGAATCAGCCGCTTTGCGAAGATCTTGTGGTCACTAACAAGCGGTATATCGTCCTTTGCGGGCGGTACGAAGGGTTCGATCAGAGAGTGATTGACATTCTTCAACCGATGGAGATTTCCATTGGCGACTACGTGCTCAACGGTGGCGAAGTCGCGTCAATGGTGCTGATTGATTCGCTGGTTAGATTGGTTCCCGGAGTTCTGGGTGACGAATTGAGCAGCTTCGATGATTCGTTCTCCAGAGGAAACAGGATCCTTGAGTATCCGCAGTATACGCGACCTCGAACTTATGAAGGGCACGACGTGCCAGAGGTTTTGTTGAGCGGAGATCATGGTGCCATCGAGGCGTGGCGAAAAAAAATGAGCCTTGAGAATACAAGAAACAAGCGGAGCGACTTGCTTGATTCCGGTGACGGAACGGACGGGTCCTGAACAACGATCATTTTTGAGATACAGCAGCCGGAAATTTTGGTCCGGCATTTCCAGAGGAAGAAAAGATGACTCACAAAATCATGGAACTTGTTGACCAGTTGAGCATGAAGGAGAATCCTCCTGAGTTTGAAATTGGGGACACCGTTGATGTGCACTGCCTGATTCTGGAAGGCGAAAAGAAGCGTACACAAGTCTTCAGCGGCACCGTGATCGGTCGCAGCGGAGCCGGCGTCAACGAAATGTTCACGGTTCGTCGAATCGTGGCCGGGCAGGGTGTTGAGCGAAAGTTTCCCGTTCACTCGCCGCGTATCGCCAAGCTTGAAGTCAAACGATCTTCGGTTGTACGACGTGCCAAGTTGTACTTCCTTCGCGATCGAATCGGTAAGGCTGTACGTTTGAAAGAGCGCCGTCGATAAGACGATCTCGCTACCGAAATTTTCCATTGAAAATTTCGCCCTCGAGAATTTCGCCTCTGAAAATTCATGAAAAGCCAGTGTCGTTTGACGCTGGCTTTTTTTCGTGGACCAGCAGGTAACCGCCGCGGCACTGCATTTTGACCGCGTGCTGTTATCCGCTTGGAATGAGCGTAGAGCAGGCGTGGTTTTGAATTTGTAAGCCGATTGGGCGATAGTCCAGTGGCAATTGCTTACGAGCATTTCAGCCACGAAGTGGCGACATGAGTTAGCCTCGGGCGTGAGCCCGAGGAATCGTTTCGAACGTTTTAAAAAGTCCCGAAGGGACGATATGAGCTTAAACTTTACGCTTACCGAGACTGTCGCCAAAATCGGCGTATGTTTTGGCTCGACACGTTCCGTAGTTGATTGGGCTTGTCGATTTATTGAGCCGTTTGGGCGATAGCCCCGGTTGAAGTGTCGTTAACCGAGGCTAACGCCTAAACTCGCCCAAACGGCTGGCATAAAAATCTCGATTCGGAATAAAACGACAAGCTCGATTGGGCTCTGGATTCAAAGTTCATCGAACCTCTTTGCGGCAACGGCGTAGTGAACTCATGGATTCCGAAGCGCCACCGAAAAAGAGACTGACCTTGAAGGGAATACTTCTCGCTGGCAAACGGTTGCTGAAGTATGCTTTTCTGGCGACGCTGATCTACTTGGCAATTCTGCTGGTCGGGCTGATACCGGTGAATCGGGATTTCGTGGAACCGGAAACAGGCGTCACCATCTACATTGTTTCCAATGCCATCCATGCCGATCTGATTCTTCCCAAAACGAACCCGGCATTTGACTGGACATCTGAAATTGCTCCCACCGCATGTTTGGGAGACGTGTCAGATGCGACTCATGTTGCGATTGGCTGGGGAGACAAAGGGTTCTTTTTGGAAACGCCGACATGGGAAGATCTGAAAATTTCCACCGCGGCAAACGCGTTGCTCGTTCCGTCCAGCAGTTGCGTTCATGTCTCCTTTGCGGGCCCCGAGCACTTTCCGAACGCAGCATCGGTCACCGTAAGCGAAGACCAATATTTGCGGTTAGTCAAATTTATCCAGAGTTCTTTTCAGCGGGACACCGAAGGCAGCATCGTTTTGATTCCAAATCGATCGTACTCATGGAACGACGCGTTCTTTGAGGCCTCGGGCAACTATCACCTGTTCAACACATGCAATTCGTGGGTGGGACGCGGATTGAAAATCGCAGGCGTTACGACCCCATGGTTTTCGCCCTTGCCGAAGACGCCGATGCTGTATCTTCCCGATGAAGTTGAATAGATGGTTTGATGGATTTCTTGGTGGCCGGAGATCTCAACATTGAGTCGCGCGAATCGGATGCGTTGCGAAGCCCGCAACATGAGGTGTTAACGCGCCCATGAGGCTGCGGCCAACTCACAAACCATCCAGCCACGGAATGGTTCTCCGTGGCTGGCTGCCAATAGATTCCACTCGCCATTGATTTTCCAACCGGTCAATTCAGGTCGGCTGAACCACTATTAACCTCGGTAGTCTTGAATGAAATCACCTATCGACGCCTCGGGCCATCGAAAAGGGATGTCATCGGACTTGATAGGATCTCCTCCGTTGTCGATTTGGTCAGGGCCACAGGAATACAGCAGAAATCGATCGCCGTCATTGCGAAAGATAAACGTAGAACCTGTGAACGGGTCCACAAAACGTTCATCTGCCGAATCCAGTGAATCCGGGAATCCGTTTTTACGATCTAACAACAAGGTCCATGCCGCCAGTCTCAGTCGAGACAAAAGCTCCGAATACGTGTTGTGCCGAACCATCATTAATTGGACCTCAAAGAAATCCCGTTCAGCCAATTTTCTGGCACGATACGAAGGAGTTGCAAAAAGAGTTACTGCCTGTTCGTGGAACCGAGGCTCAAGCTCCAGTTGCTTCAAGGCCCGACTGACAATGCGATGTCGATCGGGCGTCTGCAATTCGTAAAGGGCATCACATTGTCGTTTCAAAGTTGCGGCGGAATGAATGTAGGTTTTCCAGTCAATTGTTTGAGAAAAACGATGAGTCAACTTCGTGGAAAGGTCTTCAGGGGCGCGATGTCCGCTGAGTTCGTCACGAGACCAATTGGTGTCAAAATCCCACTTTACACCGAGCATCCCGGAAGCGAATTGCGAACCTCTTTTCGTCGAGGCTCTTGAGTTCAAGGTTTGAGCTTTCGAGAATAGCTCATCAAGTCGAGCCAATTGTGGCTCCTCAGCGTTTCCGCGGATAATCGCCAGAATCAGGGTGTTCTCGATTGATTTGCGTTTCTTACCAGCCAGCAGCCAATGCTCATTCTGTTCGACGATTCTGGCGAGCTTTATAGTTGCTTCCAGGTTCTCGTAGACTCGATCCCATTTTTTCTGCGAGATCGCAATGGACGTATCGGTCAATAGTAGCCGGATCGCAAATCCGATAGCCTTCGGTTCTAAAGGGTAGGTGAAGGCTCTTTGCGATTTCAAGAAGCATGCATCGCTTGCGGAGATCGCCTGTCTGATGTCCGAAATCGCACTTGAGTTATAGTCGTGAATAGTTGCATTTGAGAGCGATTGAGCAATTGCTGGGATCGTTTTGCCCTGATATTTAAAAGATAAGTACGGGATTTTTTCGATTTGATACTTTAAATCAGTTTCAATTGGGGCTGCGTGGCGCCCGAGGCAGTCAAGCCAAGTCCGCAAGTCTTTGGGGTTTGAATCCGCACGAACGATTTCAATTGCATCTTTTCCGAACGAATCTTCCAACGCAGCCATGACGACTGGAGATGAATCAAACCAGTCAAGTGAACGAGTCTTGAACGGAACGCAAAAGCTAATCAACACCCAGACTACCAACCATGCCCACAGACAAGTCGCTATCGTGTAGAAGGCACGCGACGCCATCAATCGCAACCGGGGAAACGAGGGAAGATCCGCATTTGGTTGCATGGATCTGGACTTTCTGCGCAGAAGAACAGCCGGTACCGAAAGCAGCGCGAGGTAGAGCAGCATTGTCAACGTCATGACAAGAATCTTGACGACGTATCGATCGTCCCCGTTGTATTGGACCTCTGATAGTCCCTTGACTCCGAACCAAATCCATCCGCCAGCGAAAACAACGATCAAAACATGAGCGGCCGCGAAATTGAAATGGCGGATGCGAAGTAACCAATTGGTTGTTACAAGTAAAACGAGAGTCAGCACAACGGCAATTGCAACTGGCTGCCAGAACGATTGAACATTCCAAAAATCGAACTTCTGGTACACGCCCGTGTTGTTCAACAAAGAAACCATAACGCAAGTCAAGGCAGACCATACGAGAATAGAAGCGGTTGAAAATTGCGATTGGATCGTTTCTTTTTTTAAAACGGCAGCAATAAAGTTTAGTTGACGAATACGCCACCACATCCACGATCCCAGAACTGCACTCAGCAACATCATTCGGTATTGAAACGGGGCGACAGATTCAAATCTAGGGATTTCTGGAGCGTACCAAACCCATGCAACGAAACTTAGGTGAATCCAGACAACAACAATCAGCAGCGCGGTAACACGTCCGAAAACTTTTGCCGGGATTAAGTTCGCAAAAATGATTGCCGACGACAAAACAAAAGGCGCGACGATCAGAGCCGATCGATGTAGCCAGTAAACCAGCTCGTCCCGAACGCTTCTGTCGATTGATTCAGCCAGCCACAGCGTCGCAACATAGATCAAAATTACCGCAAGAAAGCTCCAGAGAGCTTGGCGAAAATACAGAAACAGTCGAGCACTTACAGACATGGGCTCATTTTACAACAATGCGACGCTTACTTCAGGAAGGAATGTTGCCCGCTGAAAAACGCTCGTAAATTTAGAAAGGAAATGCGAAGCGTTTCAATTCGAGCACGACGCGCAAGCGAGTGCGTTCAGAATGCGAAAAAGACCCACTCGCTCGCGCGTCGTGCTGGTATTGGTGCGACTTCAAAAGACGCCTGCTGGGGCCAAGAAAGATGCAAAGAGCTTGAAAACTGGAAAGCGGTCGCTGACCCAAATGGCAACTTACCCAGGCATTGCATTGCCCTGCAGGGATTGGTCGATGGCCAGCCGCGATTGGGTTGGCCAACTTTTCATCGCAAGCCGAACACGTGCCTCGATAAACCGAGGCCCTCGTATCCAAATTCAAAAGAGAATTTGTTTTTTCTTACTTGGAAACTTCATCCGCGAATTCTTGCCAGGACTTAAATTGCATCACTCCACCTTTTCTCGCTGCTTCCAGCTGCAATTGAAGGTCCGCCAAACTCGTTTTTAAAATCAATTCTTCAAACTTGCATCCAACTGAAGCTTCCAATTTCTTTAAGTCGTTCTTTGACATCAACTGGACCAATTTTTCAGAGACGCCTTTCTTGAGACGCTCAATTCCGCTTGCAAGTTTTTCCAGTTCCTTTTCTGCAGCGTTTTTTAGTCGTTCTTGATCGATCTTGATTTGAAGCATCGAATCGTCTTTCGAAAACATCGTAAGGGCTACAGGGATGCCGACGCTTTCTATTGCGTATTGCAAATACGCATCTCGTTGGAATTCCATAAGAATCGAACCAATTCTCCGCTCGAACTCCCGATTCATTTCAATAACCAGCTTCGAAAGCTCTGATTCGTTTCGAATGCCTCTTGAGTCTTCCTTCAATTTTTTCAACAGTTCATTTCGCAGCGACTTCACTTCCGCTACCTGTTCCGGAGACAAGGCAATCGCATTGGAAAAAGCTCGAATGCTTGACATTCTGCTGGCAAAGCTCCGTTGTTTTCCCAAATTAACGAATCCACCAAAAAGGTTTTTTCGTGTGATTTCAGTGCCGTCTTCAAGCACGAATTCGAAGTTATTGCGCGGGGTACTATTGGCAACCACTCGTAGACAGGTCATCACTGCCTCTGAACCTTCAATTGGAGGACCGTCGTTCTCCTCGGAAACATCGCCAGCCTCTCCAAGCACGGCTTCAACCCCCATTTCATCATTGATTTCTTGCCCAAAAGCAGTTGATGAAGCCAGGCAATTCGCCAACACAAAAAGGGCAATCCGCCAAACAAATAGTTCTTTCGAGTTCATCATATTTCTTCCTTTAGACCCGGATTATTCACGATACGTGGGCTTCGACGTGGCGATAGCTTGTTTCATTTGAGTATTGCTCCAATTTTGTGGTTTCGACAGGTCAACCACGACGTGAAATTGCCGCCACCAACGAGTCCATTTTACAACAATACGACGCTTTCGCCAAAATCACTTGCTGCTACCCGCTGACAAACGCTCGCAGATCCGCGAAATAATCGGGATACGTCTTGGATACGCAGCCAGGATCTTCAATCTTAATGCCGGGTTGTTTCAAACCGATCAGGGCAAGGCTCATCGCCATACGATGGTCGTCGTAGGTCGAGAAACGTGTAGGCTGCATCTCGCCCGGATGAATCGTTAAGCCGTCGTCTCGTTCATCGACCGTGACACCAAGCTTTCGCAGTTCCGTCACAAGATCGCTGATTCGGTCCGTTTCTTTCACGCGGTTGTGAGCAACATTGCGGATGTTGGTTGGGCCTTCGACAAAAAGAGCAACCGCTGCGAGCGTCTGCACCGTGTCGCTTACGTTCGCCAGGGAAAGAAAAGGGGACGCAACTCAATACTTGAAAACGCCAACTGCAATTCCCCGAGTGCTTTCTGAATTGAGCCATGCCTCGTTCTCTTCGCTTCTATTTTGCCAAGCTTCGCTATAGAGAAACGTTTTCTGGCTCACAGACTGCCTACTTACCGCCTGAGCCAATAGGGCTTCCCGGTGGCTGACGCAGAGTCTTGCTCGCAGGCGAAGTTGAAAACGGACGTTCGAGAACCTGCTTTGCGCGACGGCCAGGCATATTGCAAAAAGCCAACTCGCTGGAAGAACTTTTGGCGCTGCGATTCTTTTGGGTCGCAACCTCGGTTAGACAAGCAGTGGCAGCGCTGCGAACATCAAGAGAAGCGTCCGGGTTGTTCACTAGCTGGATCAGTTTCTCAACGAAACGTGTTGCGGAATTTCAAAGAATCGCGTCGTGCGGTCCTCGACGCGACCGCATAAATCACTTGTGTTACCCGCTGACAAACGCTTGCAGATCCGTGAAGTAATCGGGATACGTCTTGGATACGCAGCCTGGATCTTCTATCTCAATGCCGGGTTGTTTCAAACCGATCAGGGCAAGGCTCATCGCCATACGATGGTCGTCGTAGGTCGAGAAACGTGTAGGCTGCATCTCGCCCGGATGAATCGTTAAGCCGTCGTCTCGTTCATCGACCGTGACACCAAGCTTTCGCAGTTCCGTCACAAGATCGCTGATTCGGTCCGTTTCTTTCACGCGGTTGTGAGCAACATTGCGGATGTTGGTTGGGCCTTCGACAAAAAGAGCAACCGCTGCGAGCGTCTGCACCGTGTCACTTACGTTCGCCATGTCGACATCGATACCTCGGATCGCCTTACCCGAAACCGTGATGGAATTCGCTGCGAAAGTTACCTCGCACCCCATCGCTTCCAAACAGCGAACAAAATCAACGTCGCCTTGAAGAGAGTTTTCACTCAACCCTTCAACCGTCGCACTTCCTCCAACAATCGCCGGGATCGCAAAAAAGTAGCTGGCCGCCGAAGCGTCTGGCTCGATCGAGTAATTCGTTCCCAAGTACGATTGCTGGGCTCCGATTGAAAAAGAAATCGGCAATCCGTCATGCTGTTTGGTTGCGACATCAACACCGAAAGACTTCATCACTTCCGTGGTCATCGAAACGTAGGGCACCGAGACCAGCTTTCCATCAATCAGGATCTCCAGATCAGAGCTCGATTGCACCGAAGCCATCAACAAACCGCTTAGGTACTGGCTCGACAAATTTCCTGCAACAGAAATCGAGTTCCCTCTTGGGTGGTCATCGGGCGAAACAACAACTGGCGGACATTGGCCAGACGACAATGCCTCAACGTTCGCTCCCCATACTCTCAAAGCGTCTACCAGTGGCCCAATCGGACGCTGCCGCATTCGCTCGATACCGTCGATGCGATAGGTGCCTCCTGCCATCGCCAGCATCGCGGTCAAGAAGCGGATGGAAGTTCCGCTGTTTCCAATTTCAAGTTCCGCGGACGAATTGGGAATCGTGCCGCCACGACCTTCGATCCGGACAATGCTCGCACTTGAATCATGTGTTAGTTCGAACCCCAGTCGCCGAAGCGATTCCAGCATCACCCGAGTATCGTCGCTGTCGAGTACGCCGGTCAGTGTCGAAGTTCCATCCGCCAACGCAGCACAAATCAACGCTCGATTGGTAATGCTCTTGGAACCGGGCGGGCGAATCGTTCCGTGAACCGGACCTTGAACCGGTTCAATCTCTATTGAAGTTTGACTCATCTTTATTCAGCGAACTTCCACAGGTATCGATCGCTGCGAACGAACAAAGCGTTGCCGGACACAGCGGGAGAGCCAAGAAAGACTTCGATCGATTTTTCGCCATCGACGACCGTTTCAAATTTGTACTTGTGTACAACTTCAGGATTCTTTGAATCGTCATCCAGATGCAAGTTGGCGATGCGAAGTTCACCATTGTCGCCAAACAAATACATGTGTCCGTCGGCGACGACCGGCGTCGCCCAGTAGCTGCCTCCGACGCGAGCCTGTTTTATCATTTCGCCCGTCTCACGATTGAAACTGCGAACGATCCCTTTTGAGTTGCAGGTGAAAATCGTGTCTTCGTTGACTTGGTAGCTGGGACTTCCGGCTCGAATTTTTCCGGCGTTCCATTTTGGTGTAACTTCACCTTTGCTGGAAACGCTGAACGTCGAAGTCCCGTCGATCGGAGCGTAAATGGTGTCGTCGACAACACAGGCGGTCGAAATGGTGCTGACCTGGCCGGTCTTTTCGAATTTGATTTCACCAGTGACCGGATCCAGCACATCGATTTTGTCGGCTGACTGAATCAGAACCAGCTTTTTTCCGTCGCGAGGCGTAATGACTGTTGGGGAAGCCCAGACCGCTTTGCGAGCACGTTCTTGAGTCCACTTTGTTTCGCCGGTTTTGGCATCGAGCCCGATTGCGAATGAGTCGCCCTGGCATTCGACTTGGGCAACGACGACACCGTCAGCGACCACGGGGGAAGAGGACATCCCGACATCGTTTCCTGCTTTGGGATGGTCAACCGCCAAGCCGCGATACCAGATCAGGTTGCCTTCGAGGTCCAGACAGGCCATGTCGTTTGAAGAAAAGAACGCAAAGATTCGTTCTCCGTCCGTTGCTGGGGTTGGAGCCGCGTTCGCAGAAAGCCCGTGACACAGAGTCCGCCCGGTCGCCCAGAAATCCTGTCGCCATCTCTGTTCGCCTGACTCCTTGTCAAAGCACAGCACCATGATCGCGTCTTGCTTGTCGCCGATCCCGCCTGAGCATGTCACGACAATGTTTTTGCCGATCACGATCGGACTGGACGCACCTTTGCCCGGAAGCTGTTTTTTCCAAGCAACATTGGTTTCATCGTCCAACGCTTTTGGAAGCACCGCCGATGCGACACTCGCGCCGCCCGGCCCGAGGAAGCCTGACCATTCGTCCGCCGATGCGAACCCGGAATGTGAGAGCAGGGCGACAAGCACGATCGCAGAAGTGATTTTAATTTTGTTCATGGTTTCGCATTGGTTCAGGGTGATACAAATCCGCCTATCCATCATAGCGAATTGCCAGAGTTGCACAGTATCACGTCTCGAAATGCGAGCCCCACGCACAGGTTTTGAAGTTGCGCCAATACCAGCCCGACGCGCAACGACTTGTTGATTTTATGAGCCGTTTGGGCGTTAGCCCCGGTTGAAGTGTCGTTAACCGAGGCTATCGCCTAGTCGGCTCACGTTGCTGAAGGTTGTTTTAAAAAATCACAGCCTCGCTGACGCGTCGGGTTGCCATTGCGAGATTGCGTTTGCAAAACGAACTTAATCAACAGCCCGTCGCGCGTCGGGCTAGTATTGAAACGCTATGCATTTCTAAATTTACGAGCGTTTTATCGCATGAAATGCCAAATTTCATCCCGACTGTGCAACTTCAAAACGCGTAAGCAAGTGGATCAGGCAATCAAGCCGTTTGGCCGTAAGGATATCCCCGGTTTTGTGCGGGGAACCGTGGCTATCGCCAAAACGGCTCACCCTGCAATTGAGCCCGGATTATTCACGATGCGTGGGCGTCGAACTGGAGAAAGCTTGTTTCATCGGAGCATTGTCTCAAGTTTGTGGTTTCGACAGGTCACCCACGACGTGAAATTGACGAATTTTCAAAACTTGCTTCCGCGTTCTCAGAATAGTTCCAAAGGGCATACCAGACGCCTGTCGTCGTGAATAATTCCGGTTGAGTTGTCACATACCACTAGAACCGGATTCGCATCCCGAACAGCAAATTGCTGGACTGATAGTCAAACGGCCCAGAACCGTTTCCAAGATTTGCGACTTCAGGAATTTGAGTATCGATTCGAAATGAATCTGCGACGAAGTATCGATATTCCACAAACGCGTCCAGAGTGTCGGAAGCTTTGTAATTCAAGCCCGCCATCCATTGCCATGCAAAACTTGATTCGCTGTCACTGATGACGGCTTCGGAACCGTCGCTCTGCAACAGGTCAGGACGAGCCAACGCGAAACCGACACCACCGCCCAGATAAGGCTTGATCTTGCGATCGCCGAAATCAACGAACTCCCAATAAACGTTCGCCATCCCGGCCAGCGTTCCAAAATCTCCGTTCACCGGAATGTTCTGCGAAGGAACGTTGCCTTCAAGACGAAGTCCGTTCACATCGATGTTGCGATAGCTGACTTCAAATTCTGTTCGCAGATTTCGACCCTGAATTTGTCCTAATGCCAATCCAAACAGGTAGCCCGCATCTTCGAAGTAAACTCCCTGACCAAATTGGCCACGTGTGATCATGTCACTGATCCCCGTGCCGCCGCCGAAGAGCGAAATGTAAAAGGGTGGAGTCGTTACGCATTCGGTGACGACATTCGTGTAGTCATCGCGCTCGATCGCTTCGGATGTTTCAACGATGCGTTCTCCGACCGAAGTTTCCGCCATCGCGATTTCACCAACTGAGCAGTCGTTGCAATCGATCGTTCTGGCAAGGAGTGGACGTGCGTTGTTGTTACATGAGTTGCACGAGTTGCAGCTGTTACACGAATTGCATTGCCCGCATACGTTTGTTGGCGTGCAACCGGGACCGCACTGGCCATAATTTGCAGCGTAGGCGTTCGGATAAGGCATCGGATAGCCGGGGGCTGCTGGATGTCCATAGCCCGGATATTGAGGCATGGGCATCATGTTCGCGGGTGGTTGAGCGTAACCGTAAGGACCAGGAAGTCCCGCGTACGGATTGGGTGTCATGCCCTGATTTTGGTTTGCGTACAGCTGCTGTTGTTGTTGCTCTTGTGGCGATCGATGATCAATGGGTGTCGCGTAGTATCGCGGATCGCGAGCCGGATAATAGGTTCGAGTGTTCGAGCTTGGAACGGTGCTTTCTGGCGGAGCTCTCGGTTCATCCAGGTCTTCCGGAAGGATCTGGCCGGGATCAGAATCGTTGTTTCTTTCGGTGCCCGAATCAGGATCTGTCAAAATGGGATCTGCCAAAGTCGGATCTGCCAAAGTCGGATCTGCCAAAGTCGGTCCGTTATTGTCCCGAGGCATTCTGGGCTGAGTGTCAGGTATTTCGACTTGAGCCGGTGGAAGCTGGCCCGGCTGGCCTGGAATAGGTGGCTCGCCAGAGATTCGGTTTGGGTCGGGATTGAATTGACTGCCATCAGGAAGGATCGGCTCAACCGGTTTGGTATCCATCGGTGGTGTGATCGGGGAGGCGTCGCGCGGTAATTCGCTGAACGGATTTTCCTGGCGAGGCCGCGTTGCGTTCGGCTGATCCTGAGGCACAATTTCGCTGAAGGGGCTGCCCTGTTGGGCGGTCGCTGGAGGAAGTGCATCGCCCGGTCGCGAGGATTCAGGTTGACGCGATTTTTTCTGCAGTGGACTGAACGGGTTCTCCGGATCTTCGGCGAGACTTTCGAAAATGCTTTCTTCCTGGTTTCGTTGCGGCGGCGGGCTATCCGCGAAAATCTCCTGAAGACCGCGTGTTGGTCGGACCGCATTCGACTTGCTTCCAGCAAAGACTCTGGCCAACCCCGGCGACGATGCCAAATTCGCTCTTACGTTGCCGTCCATTCGGTTAATGGTATCCGGCTCAGTGGTATCGGGCTTCGGCGGAGGCACAAATTCGACGCGAAACGGAGCCGATGGTGCTGCCGGCCGACGGGTCGGAGCAACGGGGCGTCGAGCAGTTCGGGGAAATGGAGTTCTTGATCGAATGTCCGGCCGAGGGTAGACGCTATCGCGTTGATTCGAGTAGGTTCCTTGTGCCGAAACGTTTGAGCAGATCGTCAAAACGGCTAAAACCACCGCCACAAGCGGAAGCCAAGTCGCTCTGAATTTGAATTTCCTGTAGTCGTTTTCCATCGCCGCCAAACCTTCGTGCGCAGACTTTTCGTAGCCTAGTCAGTTGGCGATATCGTCATAATTGGAAAAGTTTATCCAGTGTGAATTCACGTTTTCGGTAAGATTTTCCGGTTACGTTCACTTTGACGGGTGACTTCCGCAAATTTGGACGCTCGAAGGACGGTTTTGATAGCACTGAACCGCACGTTCTGGACAATGTCCATTTTGTCAGACGGGATTGGAAACTGTCCCGTCGTGCTGAACCAGACGCCTGTCGTCGTGAATAATTCCGGCTGAACTTTGACCTGCGAAAGCAACATGAAAATTCGGGCGACTGAGAAAAACGCGATTTCTGGACGCCGTGAAGTTGCAGACGCAGATGCCGATTCCACAGTAAGCAATATACAAGCCGCTGGACAGGCAGGTGATGGAAATGCTTTGAGCGCTTCCTTTACCCTGTGGCAAGGGATCACGGCGGGAGCGATCGTTTTCCTGGGCGCGGTTTTGTTTTCGACCAAAGCCATCATGGTCAAACTCGCTCTGCCCTACGGCATCGATCCGGTCTCGTTGCTGCTGTTACGCATGGTTTTCAGTTTGCCATTTTACGCCGGTGTGTTGGGCTATCTGATTTGGTCGGAACCGCAGCGGGATTCCATCGATTCGGGCGACGATAAAAATGTGCCATGGCTACGAATGTTCGCGTTGGGGTTCATCGGATATTACTTGGCAAGCATCTTTGACTTCTGGGGTTTGCAGTACATCACAGCTGGGCTGGAACGAGTCATTCTGTATTCGTATCCAACGATCGTCCTGTTGATATCAGCTTTGTTTTTAAAAAAACGTGTGTCGCGTCATCAGTTCACGGCGGTCGCGATTTGCTACATCGGAATCTTTATTGCCGTACGATTCGGAAGTCGTGACGAAACTTCATCCAACATAGTCGTCGGCGTGGTGTTGATCTTTTTGTCGTCGCTAACCTATGCGATCTATCTGGTCGGCAGCGGTGAACTGATTCCAAAGCTTGGTGTCTGGAAATTCACTTCCATCGCGATGCTTGTATCGACGTTTTGCGTGATCGTGCACTTTGGTGCAACGCTTCCGATCAATCCATTGTTTTGCTATCCGCCAGAGGTATACGGTTACGCGATTGCGATGGCGATGTTCGCGACGGTGATTCCTTCGTTTTTGATTTCCGAGGGAATAAAACGAGTCGGTGCGACCAACGCGGCGGTGATTGGCGGTGTCGGCCCTGTCTCAACGATCATCCTCGCGTCGGTTTTCCTCGGCGAAACTTTTACCCTGACACAAGTTGTTGGGACGCTGTGCGTGATCGCCGGTGTGATTTATATCTCGGTCAATATGAAGAGAAGTTGAAGCCCGTTGCGGTATGCGATGCACGGCGGAAAGGCAGGTTCGGCCCGAACTCTGGCGACGTCCATTTACGGTGAAGCCGCCGCGAGGCGACGCACCAAAGTGAGCCGTTGGCCGTAAGGCCTCGGGTGGGTGCGTTTCCTGAACCTTACAGACTCGGGTTCGTTTCCTCACGATCGAAGAGCCACTTCTCTGCTACCCGGCCGCTCACGCGACTCGGCCACGGAAGGATCGGTCTGAACTCTGGCGAGCCCAGCTACGTGAGGCGGCTCCTTGTTGCGACCTTACGCTAACAAATCTACTGGTTCACTGTGATCGGGGCTGTTGCCTTTAAAACCGATTCGGTTTGATTACTGTTGGCGACGACTTCGAACACTTGCTGGCCAGGCTTGTCGGCAGTAACACCAACAATAAAGTTCAGCGTTTCGCCGCGTCTTAAAGTTAGCTTGGTATCCAAATCGACTCTCGGAACTTGCGGATACTCCTGAGTCGCCACTCTGAGCCCTGAGTCCCGTGGATCGAGGCCGCGATAGAGCAAACCGTCAGGCAGGAAAAAAGAAATCTTTACGTTCTCGTGATTAAACGCATCATTGTTGGTGACTGAAAAATCAATCAAACCTTCATCGCGGCGCGAGGCACTCAGGCTGCTCGTGCGAGGCCGAACCGAAATATTCAACCTTCCAGCACCGCCGGTTAGAGCGTCTCCTTGCGGAATCGATGGAGGTGGCTCAATGCCGGGTTGGCCACCGCCGGTGTCATCGGGCGTACCGAAAATTGGACGACCGGGATCAAGGCCTCGATTGTCATTCCCTGCGCCAGGTTCGACTCGAATTGTGATTTCCTGCGTATCGGTCGCAGCTTCGGCGGAACTGACCGTGAAGATCATTCTGCCATTGCCGTCGACTTGCTGACCTGAATACTCGATCGTCACCACGGCTTCGTCATTCGGTTCCATCCGACCAAGTTCAAGGATAAACGGATCTCCCGGAGAAGGCAGTTGCGGCTCAGACGCCAAGCCGGGGGATGTGGCCTCTGGGGCAAGCGAAGCTGGAAATTCGTTGACAATCGAAACGGCATTCAGCGGAACGTTTCCGACATTGGTCACGATTGCATTGACGCGAGTCGTTTCACCGACGCGAAGTGGCTCGCCGCCCCCGAGCTGCAATCGAATGTTTGGCTTTCCGTCCTGGCTGACGATCACGCACTCCAGCAGACCGGCATCGTGGCCTCCATCAGCAACGACATCCAGCTTAAAACACTGTCGGCCCGCTTGAATGACTTGAAAACCAACCGGCAAGTCGCGTCGTTCGCCGAACCCCAGCTCAGGAATCGAAACTTCGATAATGTTGCTGGACGTGCCCGCAGCCACCAATCCCGGATCCGGAGCCAATCGCATGCGAATGTTCCGCAGCGGCTCGTCACACTGATTGACAATTCCGATGTTGTAGACGATCTCGTCGCCAACGGCCGCCGTTTCAGGTCCTTCGACTTCCAGCCCGATGCAAGCGGCGTTAATTTCGGTTTGAGCACAAGCTTCCGTTTTCAAGCGATCGCTTTCGCTGGCGACTTCGAAACACAACCCGACCGTGCCGCGTTTTTTGGTCTTCAACTGAATGTCGATCACGCGAGGCTGACTTCCAGGAGCGATCTCGCCGAGATCCCATTGGTATTGGCTGCCGTATTGCGTCGGTTTGGGAGTGCTGGAAATGTATTCGATGCCCGGATCAAAATCCTTGGTCGTAACAACGACGTCACGAGCGATCTGATCACCGGGATTGGTGACTTCGATACGATAGTTGAAAGGTTCGTCGGCTCCCGCATCCGCAGGACCGATGGCTCGAATCGTTAACGCGGGAGCACTCCATGTGACGCTGGTGATGCCGCTTTCGACAATCAATTCAGGCTCGCCTTTGATCGGAGGCCGAACAACATCGACGCGGACTTGAGTGACTCCGGGTTCAAACTGGCCAGCTCGTTGGCGGATCTGAACGATGCCTTCGCCATCTTTGTTGGTTGTGGTTTCTGCCGTTTGGGAACCAGCGGGAGCGAACTCAGCCGGAGCTCCGCCCACGATAGAGTAACGAACTTTCCAGCCTTCGATGCCGCCCGTTCCGTCTGATCGCGCGATCAGAGTTTTCAATGGCGCGACGGTGCCAGCGGTGGCTTGCATCGGAGTCGGGATCGCCCAGTTTCCATCGACCCAGTAGATCCGCGTCGAAGTGCGGCGACGGTCCCAGCCCTCTGCTTTGGGCGCAACGCCGGTCAAATAAGTCGTTCCCGGCGATTCCGAAGAGATGCTGACGAAGGTCTGCCCCTTCAGCAATCGAATGTCGTCGCAGGGAGTCGGTGTTCCTCGAGTCAGGACCAGCGGCTTGAGTCCCGTCCGGCCCCACGCGTATTGCCCATCGAATTTTTTCGCGGTCGGCCCGACGGCTTTATTGAAAGCCGGATGATGCATGCCTCCGACTTCGATGATTTGACCAACACTGTCATTCGAGAGCAAAAATTCCAGCGGCTGGTTAATCGCGAAGTAGCCATCACTTCCGCAGATTCCCGCGAGGACAACGACCTCACTGCCAACCGGCGCGACGATTCGCCGAGGCGTCATCAGAATTTGCCCGTTCTGTCCAGGAGTCTTATATCCGTCAAGCCTCGGGATGTAGTGACGCTTTTTGATTTGAGCGTTTCCATTGGCATCGGTGCCGCAAGGCGGAGCAGTAGGAGCTCGCCGAAACGCAGGTCCACTGGCGAAGGCGGAAGGACGAGCCGCATTGCCGGGCCGAGTATTGTATTGGGGCGTGACAAAAGGCTGTTGCTGTTGAGCGGCCAGCTGTTGTTGCTGGAACAGTTGATATTGTTGCTGAGCGGTAAGTTGTCGCGTCTGTGGCTGCGGCTGCGTTTGAACGGGCGGCACAAATGGCTGCTGCGGGAACGGTTGCTGCGGGAACTGCGGCGAGAAAGCCGAGCCCGGTTGAACGCGATTGATTCTTGGTTGAATCTGAGGACCTTGGTAGCTTTGCCCGCGTCGTACTGGGCCGAGCCCAAGTGCGTTGATGGTGCCGCCCTGAGGAGCCACGATGCCGCGTCCTTGAGGAGCGATGCTGCGTCCGAGCGGATCGAACGTGGTGCCTTGCACAATCGCTACAGGAGCCGCAATCACTGTTCCGGAAAGGAAATTCCAGATCGCGCACCACAAAACGGCGACAAAGATCGCTCTTGGAATCAAAAGCAATCGTCGCATTTTCAGGTTTTGGGAAGAATGACAATCCATGTCGCGGTCCGTCTGGGGAACAAAATCCAGCGTGGAAGCATTGCCGGTAGATTGAAAGCGTGTCGGTGGATTGCGAAATTAATTCGTACGTTTCTTCAGAATCGAAAACGAAATTACGGCTCAGGTAAAGTTGACCGGTTTTGACACGTGGCGTTAGATTCGGTCAAATAGCATCTGCTTTGTTCGAACGTTGAAGAAACTTTTGCGGATACAAAATATGATCGTCGTAAACACAGAAACGGTTGCTGGATACCGAGTCACCGAAGTCAAAGGCATCGTGCAGGGAAACACGGTTCGAGCGAAACATGCGGGTCGTGATATCGCTGCTGGTTTTAAAAATCTGGTCGGTGGCGAGCTGAAAGGTTACACCGAACTGCTGACGGAATCTCGCAGAGAAGCGATTGAGCGAATGATGGGACAGGCTCAACAACTGGGAGCCAACGCAATCGTGAACGTCAGATTCACGACCAGTGCGGTGACTTCCGGGGCGGCCGAGCTTTACGCTTACGGGACCGCCGTTGTGATTCAGCCGTTGAATTAGGGCAGCAACGCGGCGGTTCAATCCATCGACCAAGCAGCCTAAACCGTTGCTCGCCGCTGCCGAAGGTCAACTTTGCCGACCGCTAACTTTGCCGACCGCTAACTTTCCAAGCCGCCATCTTTCGATACCGTGTTTTGATTCGAGTGTACCTATGGGCATCATCATTGCGTTAGTGTTTACGCTGTTCTTTTTGATTCTTGGCTTTACCGCCGGAACCTTTGCGGAAAAGCGTCACTTTTCAGATTTGCAACGGCGCGAAGCCGACAACATTCGACTGCTGCAGACTCAGTCGAAACTTTATTTGTCGCCCAAAGCCGGCGGTAAAGCTCCAACCATGATTCATAGCGAAACCGTGGTAGCGAGCGACTACTTCAAGAATTTCCTTAGTGGTATCAGGAAATTTTTCGGCGGCGAGATGAAGAGTTATCACTCATTGATGGAGCGTGCGAGACGCGAAACTTTGGCGAAGCTAATCGAGACGGCCCGGCATCAGGGTTACAACGCCGTTTGCAATGTTCGATTGGAGCCCGCTGATATCGGAGGCGCCGTTTACAGCAAAAAGAAATCGGTCATGGTGTGCATCATCGGAACGGCGACGGCCTACGACAGCGATATTTCTGCCACGGCTCCGCCGGTGAAGACGCCCGAGGCAACCAAGGCGTGAGAAATATTCAACTCCACGATATCAGGACTCGCCAGGGCTTGTCGATTTATTGAGCCGTTTGGGCGTTTGGGCGATAGCCCCGGTTGAAGCGCCGTTACCGAGGCACGTCCTAAACGGCTGGCAATGCCAGCCCGAAGCGCCAGGGCTTGTTGATTTAATGAGCCGTTTGGGCGTTAGCCCCGGTTGAAGCGTCGTTAACTTAGGCTATCGCCTAGTCGGCTCACGTTGCTGAAGGTTGTTTAAAAAAATCACAGCCTCGCTGACGCGTCGGGTTGCCATTGCGAGATTGCGTTTGCAAAACGAACTTAATCAACAGCCCGGCAAGCGAGCGAGTTCAGAATGCGGGAAAGACCCACTCGCTTGCGCGTCGTGCTGGTATTTGTGCAACTTTATAAATCGCAAGAAAGCGAGGCAGCTGTTGAAAATGCGACTCGCCAGATTTCAGCTGAACCGCGACATAAACCATTGCTTGCGTGCACATCATGTCGCTCTGCTTCGACTTTAACTGGAATTTTTGCCCAAGGGCAGCGAATGGCAGTACTAAGAACTACGCTGCATGAATTACGATGCGGTCGCTGTCGATCATGTTTCAAACAATAGCGATCGGCAAACGGCTGCTTTGCAAGAGGCAATAAACGGCGCCGGTTAAAACGATGACGGCAGCTCACCTTCATTTCCACGAACACACTTACATTCGCAAGCTATGACGATTCACATTCCAGTACTGCTCAACGAATGCCTCGAAGGTTTGCAACCCGAGGGCGACAAAATCATCGTTGACGGAACGCTTGGTGGTGGAGGGCATACGGCGGCGATTCTGGAACGGCTCGGGCCCGAAGGGCGAGTCATCGCTTTCGATCGTGATGGCGATGCCGTCGAAGAAGCTGAAAAGAAGTTCGATGATCCTCGTCTAACATTGATTCACTCGAATTACGCCGACTTTCCCGAACACCTCGCCGCGATCGGGATCGAAAAAGTTGACGGAATCCTGTTGGACCTCGGGTACTCCAGCGACCAACTGGAAGATAACGATCGCGGGTTCAGCTACCAAAGCGACGGGATTCTGGACCTTCGGTTTAACCGGATGGACGGTGAGCCCGCTTGGAAGTTGATCAATCGACTTAGCGAACGACATCTTGCCGACCTGATCTACAACTATGGGGAAGAAAGACTCTCGCGCCGCATCGCTCGAAAAATTGTGGCGGTCAGAAGAACGGATCCGATCAAATCCGCGAATCAATTGGCGAAGCTGGTTCGATCTTGCGTGCCCCGATCCAAAAATCACTCCATCGACCCCGCAACCCGAACTTTTCAGGCCGTTCGCATCGCCGTGAATGAGGAGCTGAAATGGCTGAAAGTCACCGTAAACCGAATTGCTGATTACCTGAAGCCGGGTGGCCGTGCGGCGATCATCAGCTTCCATTCGCTGGAAGATCGAATCGTCAAACAGGGAATCAATCAAAACGATTTGCTGAAGCCGATCAACAAACGAGTCATCACGGCAACCGAGGAAGAACTGGAAGAAAACTCTCGCAGCCGCAGCGCGAAACTTCGGGTCGCTGAGCGAATCAACTGAGCGAACGACCAAAGCGAATCACCAAAGCGAATCGAATAAGTTTCAACGGGTTGCCACGTCTTTCCCGGCGCAAGAGGTTGGATCGAGCAATCTCCACCCACGCTTTCGGCAACCGACGTGATTGCGATCGGATTCTGCGAAAGAGAAATCGTATCACCGGACAGCGCACTTCGATTCGCGTATCGAATCAAACACAATGCTCCGACCAACATGCCGACTCGCAATGCGTGAACGATGATCCGTCTCAGTTTATGTTTCACTCGCTTCATGCTTGAGAGCATAAACAATTCTGACCTTTGATGCCGCATGAACTTCAGCGGTCCAAGACCTGTCGTCTCGGATTATTCACTCGTTTGCGCGTGGTACTGGTATTTGCGCAACTCCAAGACTAGCACATCGGCTACCAAAACACTTTACGACCGATCCGCCTCCACCTTGGGCTCCTGCTTGAAGTCACCGGTGTAAGGCGTCCCGTCCACAACGCCGGTAATTGATCCTTCGAATTCTCGTTCGGCGCCGAGCCCTTCATCAGTCCCCACGAAGCGCGAAGATCCACCAAGAATTTCACTTCCAAGCGGACTGGCCTTGAGCGAAATCGTGATTGCCGGATCCTTGATGCTCAAAGAGATTTCCTCGGCATCAATCGGAACAGGAGTTCTCTCGTCGGTTCCAAAAACGTAAACCGTCGCCTCTTTCCTGATTCGATCGACGGTGAATTCGACGTGATACTTTCCTCCACCCCAATCAGCGATCGCTCCACCGTGTGGACCCGGAGCATGTGCATGGCCTTCTACGTGATGATGGTCGTGGCCATCTCCTTCGTGAACACTTCCATCAGCATGAACATGCGATGCTGAACTGCCGCTTTCTTTTTCGCTTTTTGTACCGTTGCTGTTGTCGCAACCAGAACTTAAACCAACCGCCGTAATCAATACCAACGCGAACCAATTCGATCGTTTCATGCTAATCCCTAACAATGTTAAATTTCGTTTTCGTCGTTCTTTTCAGTAATCTTCAATGCATCCTTGCCGCTAAATTTCCAAAACAATCCTGGATGAATCAGAAATTCACAAAACGTCGACGTGAACAAACCGCCAAGGATAACCGTCGCCACAGGATACAGAATTTCGCGACCAGGCTCCTTACCACCCAACACCAATGGCACCAGAGCAATCCCTGCCGTAAGCGCCGTCATCAGGACGGGAGCGAGCCGTTCAAGGCTGCCTCGCAGAATCGTTTCTTTGGAAAACTCCTGCCCTTCTTCACGTATCAAGTGAAGATAATGCGTCACCAGGAGAATTCCATTTCGGACGGCAATGCCACCAAGCGAGATGAACCCGACAAGGCTGGCGACGGTCAGCGTTTGCTGCGTGATCACCAACGCCAACACCCCGCCGATGAAAGCGGTTGGCAAAGCGTTCAAAATCTGCAGCACAATTCGCACCGAAGGCAGCAAGACCATTAAAACGATGAACATTCCGACCAACGAGACGAAGCTCAGAATCAAAATGGTTCGCGTCGCTTTTTCCTGGCTTTCAAACTGGCCAGAGAATTCGACAAAGTAGCCTTCGGGCAGATCCAGTTGCTGGTCCAATCGTGTTTGAATTTCTGACACGGCACTGGAAAGATCACGTCCCTGAGTATTACAACGAATTACGATTCGGCGACGAGCGTTGTCACGAAAGATCGCGTTTGGCCCCGTCCCAACTTCAACATCCGCCAAATCACCTAGCTCAACCTGTCCGCGATTTTCTGGCAAATCAATTCGCAGTCTTTCCAGGTTGGCGTAGTCCGTTCGATATTGCTCTTCCAGACGAATCAGCAAATCGAAACGCCGTTGTCCGTCCAAGACTTGCGACACAACCTCGCCTTGCAACGCCGTTTGCAAAACCTTCGCCACGTAAGCTCGCGTCACGCCATGCAGTGCAAGATCTTCTGCACGCAATCGAATATGAAGTTCTTCCGTCTGGCGAATCGGTTCAATGATCGGCTCCGTCAGCCCATCCACCGTCGAAATGCTCCGCTTGGCTCGATTCGCATACTCCTGCAATTCGTCCAAATCGTCGCCAAAAATCTTGATCGCAATCTGAGCATAGACTCCCGAAACCATGTGGCTGATCAAGTGAGCAAGCGGTTGTTCGACTTCGATCGCGACACCGGGAACCTCTTGCTTAACTTCTTCCAAAAGTTTGTCGATCACCGCTTCCCGTCGAATCTCTGCCTCAGGATTCATGCTCAAAATGTATTCGCCAACGTTCACGGGCGAAGCATGCTCATCCATTTCCGCTCGGCCCGTCCTCCGCACGAAGTGCAAAATCTCGCCATCCGGATTGTCGACGCCTTTTTGCAGTTCGACGAATTTTGCGTCAATGATCGCCGAAACTTTGTTCGACGCTTCCAGGGAAGAACCGGGCGGCAACATCACATTGACTTGCACGCTCCCTTCATCAAACTCGGGCAAAAAACTGCTACCAAGGTTTGCGAACTGCCACGCGCTGATGCCAAACGCAATCCACGTCAGCAACAACAATAATCCCGGAACAGCCATACTGAAACGAACCAACATGCCACTGATTCGTTTCAAAAACCGAAGTAGCAATCCGTCCGTTTCGCGGTGCGTGGCTTTTGATGTCGGCAGCAGATAAAAAGAAAGCACCGGAGTCACCGTCAGCGACACCAACAGCGACGAAAGAATCGAAACGATGTACGCGATCCCGAGCGGCTCAAATAGACGTCCCGCGACACCGGCAATCGCGAACAATGGCAGGAACACCAGAATCACAACAACGGTCCCGAAAACGATCGCTCCTCGAATCTCGCGGCTGGCTTCGTAGACGACACGAATTGCAGATCGAGGATTCTGCGACGCATTGTTTTCTTTCAATCGCCTGAAAATATTCTCGACGTCGACGATCGCGTCGTCGACCAGTTCACCCATCGCGACCGCAATCCCGCCCAGCGTCATGACATTGATTGTCAGCGAAGCGTCCGTCATGTAATCGATCAGCCGAAAAACCAGCGTCGTGATCACTAACGAAAGCGGAATCGCCGTCAGCGTGATAAACGTGGTGCGAAAATTCAGTAGAAAAAGAAACAACACGATCACCACCAATAAAGCTCCGACCACAAGTGCTTCCCCAACATTAAAGACACCTCGATCGATGAAGTTTCGCAACCTGAAAAGGTCACTGTTGATGACGATGTCGGCCGGCAGAGTTGATTCGACTTCCTTAAGCGCGTCCGCGATGCTGTCAGTTAAATTTCGCGTGTCCACATGAGGCTGTTTGACGATTGTGAACACCAACCCGGGACGACCATTGATCGCTCCATCGCCTCGCTTAAATTCGGCTCCTTCGGTAATCGTGGCAACCTGTCCCAGAAGCACCGAACGCTTGTCGGTAACTTTCACCGGCACGCTGGACAGGTCCTGCACGACCCGTTTCGAGTCTGGCCCGACGCGGCCAAGGATGCGAATGGGACGTTCAGATTCACCGGTGATCGCGTATCCGCCACTGGTATTGATGTTGCTTTCGCCGAGCACGTTTTCGACGTCCTGCAGTGATACTCCGTAGTCGATCAGGGCGGTCGGATTAACCAGCACCTGATACTGTTTTCGGTCGGCTCCCTGCAAGAAGCATTCTGCGACGCCCGCGACTTTCAACAATCGCGGACGCACGACCCAGTCGCCCAAAGTCCCAAGCTCCATCTGCTGGTGAATTTCGGACGGAAAGGTAACCGTTTCCTTTTTGCCCGCCACGGTCACACGGAAAGAAATCGAAGTCGCGAGATCTTTTGCGTCGCCGTAAAACTCGTTGCGAACAGGCTCCTCGGAATCGAGCACTTCGCCATAGGCGAACTCAACGGCCTGCCAAGTTTTCGGTTCGTGGCGATCCACCGGTTTCCAAAACTTGACGATGGGCCCGGCGCTTTCCCCGCTTTCCCCGAAAACCAGTTCCGCCATCACGCCCGATTCTGCCAGCGGCACCAGCTGTCCGCCGGTCGGCCCTTTTTGACGATACATTCCTGCGACTACGATCTGACCCATGATCGACGATGGAGGCGTCATCTGCGGATTGATCCCGTCAGGCAGTACGCCCGTGAGTGTTGACAGTCGCTCCTGCACCGTTTGGCGAGCTTCGCGAATTTCCGTGTCCCAATCGAATTCCACGTAAATCACATTCAGCCCAGCGGTGCTCTGGCTGCGAACTGCTTCGACTCCGTTTGCCCCCAACAAAGAGATTTCAATCGGATGCGTGACCAAAGTTTCGACTTCTTCCGTCGCCAAGCCGGGACATTCTGTCAAAATGATGACTCGCGGACGATCGAGATCGGGAAACACATCGATCGTCATGGTGGTGGTTAGCCATGATCCATAGACCAACAGGATCAAGCTGATTACGACAACCAGGAATCGATAGCGGAGCGAGAGTCGGATAATTGCGTCAAGCATTTTCGTTTCCCTAGTGGGCTTCATGGACCGTGCCATCAGCGTGGACGTGGTACCCGGGTGGCAGCCCACCGCTGGAGGACTGAGCCTTTAAAATCCGATTAAGCGACGCCGCTGCGTTTTGCGCCAAATAGAATCCAGGTGAAACGCTGCCATCATTGGCAATGACGATATTGGAACGATCCTCGTGCAGGACTTCGACAGCAATCCGATTGAACAAATCGCCGTTCTGTTGAAATACAAACGCTTCCGGGCCTTTTCGGAAAACAGCGGCGGTCGGCAACACAATCACATCTTGCATTTCTTCAACAGGAATTGAAATTCGCACTCGCTGCCCCGGCCGATATCGCCACACGACAAA
Source organism: uncultured Pirellulaceae bacterium (assembly GCA_964479855.1). Classification (GTDB taxonomy): domain Bacteria; phylum Planctomycetota; class Planctomycetia; order Pirellulales; family Pirellulaceae; genus Mariniblastus. Next base: position 10,013 of record CAYZPA010000031.1, on the reverse strand, counting down.
AGGGCGCCCCTCTTTTTCGTAAGCGATTGACTGGTTCATCAACGGAATAAAAAAGTCGAACGTTCGACTCTCAGGATCGGTGGTGTTGGCAAGATGTCGAATTTGGAACTTCTGTTCAGCGGGCTCCCAATCACTCGCGTTATCTTCGATGAATTCGACGTCAACGGCCCAACTGTTTTCAGCGGCACGTCCGAGCTTCGAGGCTTCTTTTTTGAAAGCGTGTCCTTTGATGTACAGCGATTTGTGGTTGGCCAGAATGGCGAGAGGCTTTCCTGCCTCAACCTGATGCCCAAGATCCACCTTGAGCTGTTGAATCTCGAAAAAGTCGGATGGGGCCTCGGTTTCCGCGTTCAGCAAAGTTGATTGTTGTGCTTCGTCTTGTTCACCTTTCGATTCTTCCACCGACGGGGCGTTGATGACGATCGAAGTCAGAAAGTTCC
>CAYZPA010000031.1:0-9473 GCA_964479855.1 uncultured Pirellulaceae bacterium | reverse complement strand
CCTTTCGATTCTTCCACCGACGGGGCGTTGATGACGATCGAAGTCAGAAAGTTCCCTTCTTCGACTCTTTTGATTTGATCCAAAGTCAAACCGTGAGCGAAAAGTTCCTGGCGGTGAGCATCAATCAAAGCCGCCTGACGCCTCGTTTTTTGATCCAGTTCAATTTTGCGTTTCCCAGCAACGATCCCCGATTCAATCAGCTTTGCAACACGCTGTTTTTCGGATTTGATAATTTCTGTTTCCCGAATCGCTTTGAACAGTTCAGATTGAGCTTGCTGTAGCGAATCGCTGACAAGACGCAGCGTGAATAGCTTTTCACCGGGCTTCACGACGTCGCCTTCAAACGCGTGAACCTTAGTCACGACTCCTTCGAGCGGCGATGTGACACCACGATCTGTCACGCCGGGCCGGTCGACGACGACACCCGGAATCTGGATCTTTCGCCAATACGATTGCAGCTTCACTGGTCCCGACTTCAAACCAAGATTGGCTCTCGCCTGCCGGTTCAATTCCAGCGTCTTCCGTTCTTCGGCTTCCAGGATTGGGCCATGTTCTGAATTGTCATGCTGCGTTTCGGGCGCTGACGGTGTCTGTGAAATCAACGGCATCCATTGAGCACGCGAAATCCAAACGCCAACCGCGATACCAACCATGGCAATTAGCCATGCAAGTATCGAGAAAATATGTTTGCTTTTTGAAGGCATCGTTTGTTCCTTGTGCATCGAAAATGCTGAACCGATTGCATGATCATCTGACTGGCCGTATTTCAACCGCGGCCTACAAATGGAAAGAGAGTCAACGGAAAAACCGTTTGACTACAGCCGCAAACAGCCAGTTTGCAAATAGAGAGCGCAATCAAAGCGCGCGGATCCCCTGGAAGTCTTCGCAATCGGCCAACCCATCGGCCGCGAAGAATTCTTCAACGAAAAAGGCTCACTGAAAACAGCATTCGCAATCTGCATCGACTCGACCAAAACCAATCGGCTCGACGAGTTCAATAAGCTCGACTGCTGGCAGTGAACCACCGCATCATGATGCTCGATTTCGCAGCAACTGGGACTGAGCTCAAATTTCGGAACCGGCGGTTCAGAATCCTTGGCCGATTCATCTTCAGGATGAAAATGCGAGTGACGATCGGGGCTTGAGTGCCCATGAGAGTGCGAGCTTGTATCGAGGTGACCATGATGATGTTCCCCGTGTGCGTGGTTGTGGTGACAACCATGATGATGGTGGTGCGACGACCAAGGCAAGTGAACATGCGGCGTTGCCTCGCCCGAACCAGCATGTCCTTGCTGAGCACCGTGTACATGAGCGCAGCAAACAACCAACTGATTTGCGAACAAAACAGGGACGAGAATCAGACATAGGATTCTTCGCATCATGACGGTGTCGATCGGCCTCAAATTCGAACTTGATTCAATAAACTATAGGTGCTTGATAGGTTCTGAACAAATCCAACATTCAATTTCCCGCACCCTGAGCAAATTTGCAGTAGCCGTACGATTTCGCGCACCGACATTTTGCGATCCGATATCCCGCAGGCGCACGAAAAAAGCCTTCGTGATTGCAGATCGCAAATCACAAAGGCTTCGTTCAGTACACCCGGCAGGATTCGAACCTGCAACCTCCGGTTCCGTAGACCGGCGTTCTATCCAGTTGAACTACGGGTGCAGTTGATTTGATGGGAAAGTATAGCGTGAGAGCGGATCAGGTAAAGACGCTCGAATCCGCTTACACAGAAAGACCCCAAATTCCTTTTATTGTTCGGCAGTTTCGCCCCAAAACGTGGAGTGTTTTTGCAAGATTTCTGAGGTTCCGAAACCCCAAAAAACTACTCGACCACCTCTTCTTCGGCGGAAGTTAAACGAATCTGGCTGCTCTCGGTTTCCAGTTCATCCTGCCCCGTCTGCCGCTTGATCGCCGCAACGTCCTGAAGATTTTCAAGGCTCAAAAGCTCAGGGCCATTCGATGATTCGACAATCAGCCCGGAAATTCTCCAACCCGAATCTTGACGTCGCATCAGCCAAGTGAGCTCCTGCTGATCCCCATTCTTTTCCTTGATCGAGCACGGAACCTGAGCAACTTTGGCTCGGCTGGTCGCGTACAACGGCTCCCCAATTTTGACTTTAGCGTCGACGCTGCCCATGGATTCCAGTTGCAAATCAAGCTGCCCGGTGGCGGTGAGTGCTTTTCGTGTGAGCAGCTCTTCCGCGATGGTTCGTTCGCCATTTTGCAGCAGAACCATGAATCGCTCGCACACTTGAGCTGCCGTCGCACCCGCATCGGGAAGCTGATTGTCTTTTTGTGGCTGCACGGATGCAACCTGTTTCTGATTAGAATCGACCGACGTCTGAGACTGTTCGGCAGGAGCTTTCTTTGTTTCTGATTTTCCACAACCACCGACGAAAGCGGCGACTGCACAAATTGCAAAAGCACAAACGGAGTAGTTCAAAATACGAATCGGCATAGGAGCTTCCTTCCGTGGAAGTCAGTTTTGAGTCTGGGACGGACGCACAAAATCCGCCGAGCCAAAAAAGGCTCTTTCATCTTTGTGCGACGCGATTTTTACCAGTCTGCAATTTTGCGTCAATCGCAATGTCTGACCTGTCCGGGCCGTTTTTTGTTGAACCGCAAGGAATCTGTGATCCGCCTTGACGATGTGATGGTGGATCTGTAATTAACGCGATGAAAAACCAATTGTTATCGAATTTATGAGGCTTCTTTGTTGAGCCAATTCCAAAAAATGGTTCAAACTTTTGTGCTGGCACTTTTTGTGATCGCCAGCGTTGCGCCGAATCTTTGCGCGCAGCGAGCACGATTTGGAGGTTCGGGAATCGATGACTTTTTTGCACTCCAGCAGCAACCTCAGCCGTTAACGCTGCCGCCTCCACCAACAACATTGCAGTTTCCGCAAAATGGAATCCCGCTGCCGCAGAATGGTCTGCCGCAATTGAGTTTGCCACGTTTGTCACCGCCCGTTGTGCAAGGTTTTCAGCAGCCTCCTTTTAATAGCCCAAACGTTCAACCGCCCGGAATCTCTAATCCGTTACCGGGATTCGATCCGTTCGGAACCGCAAATACACCATTCCCGATTGGTCCCGGTCAAACGCGGATTCCACAGGGTCAATTTGGCTTGCCGAGTAACTTGCAGCCTCCAAATTTGCAGCCCCCCAATCTGAATCTGCCTCCTCAAGGTATCGTTCCTCAAGGCATCATTCCTCAAAACACCGCTCCGCAGGGCTTCCTCCCCCAAGGTCCGCCGCCGGCGATGTCGTTTCAAAACAACTTGCCCAACAGACAATTCAATCCGGGCTTCAACAACAATTTGCCTTTTCAGCCGAACCGCTGGCCTTACGAAGGCACCGGAAGCAACTGGCTGCCATCGATTGACTGGACTTGGGCCAATCAGTCATGGGCTTCGTTTCGAGACAACTTCCTCCCTCGCGTGCTCGAGCGACCTCGGGCTCGTCAAACATGGATCCAAGGCAATAACGGTAACGAGCTAAGCATCAACGATCTGGAAGTGGCGACGACTTTAACGTGGCCTCAGTTTCTCGGCGGAAGGCAACCGCTGCGAATCTCCCCCGGTTTCGCTGCCCACTGGTGGAACGGCCCGGACTCGGCGGTCACAGGAGTCGATTTACCCTCGCGAGCTTACAGCGCCTATCTGTCGTTCGATCACACAACGGATCCGGCTCGCGGGTTCGGGATGGATAACAATCTAACGGTCGGCGTATACAGCGACTTTGATAATCTATCATCGGATTCACTTCGGCTCACAGGACGCCTTGTCGGTTGGCGACGCATCAATGAGTACATGATCGGCAAGATTGGTGTCGAATACCTTGACCGGATTCGACTAAAGCTTTTGCCGGTCGTCGGCATCTACGCCAATCCGAACCCGGACATGAAGATCGATCTGGCATTTCCACGCAGCAAAATTTCCCACCGCGTTCCAAACTTCAACAATTTTGAGGGCTGGGTCTATGTCGGCGGCGAATACGGTGGAGGCAGTTGGGCCATCGATCGATCAAGCGGGATGGAAGACCAAGTCGACATCAACGACGTTCGTGCCTATCTGGGGATGGAATGGATGGGGCCGCGTCGCGTGACGGGTTTCTTTGAGTTCGGCTATGTCTTCGAAAGAGAGCTGGTCTATCGATCGAATCCGCTGTTCGATGTGCCAATTCAGGATTCGCTGATGATTCGATCCGGGTTCGCGTTTTAGAAATGCGATTCAGAATGCCGCGAATTCTCGCGCCGGGTTGTGAATGAAGGCTCAAGACATAAACCCGGATTATTCACCATGCGTGGGCGTCGACCTGGAGAAAGCTTGTTTCATTGGGATATTGTTCTAGGTTTGTGGTTTCGACAAGTCACTCACGATGTGAAATTGACGAATTTGCAAAACTTGCCCCCGCGTTCGGAGAATCGATTCAAAGGGCAAACCAGACGCCTGTCGTCGTGAATAATTCCGGATAGACTCTCTCAAGCCTCGAAGGTTTGCTTTGACGGCTTAGATTCGCAGCCAAATTTCTATCAGCGTCCTGCTAACCTGAGTTACGTCGATGAAGAATGAACTTCCGTCCGCTCGCTTTCGACCGGGCCCGGCGCTGTTGGTAACGGCGGCGTTTATCGGCCCCGGGACCGTCTTAATGGCCAGCAAAGCAGGTGCGATGTACGGAACGTCGTTGCTGTGGGTGATCGTTTTTGCCTCGCTTGCGACAATCGTTTTCCAGGAAATGGCGGCGCGAATCGGAGTCGTTTTTGGGGACGGACTTGGACAGGCGATTGCAAAGCTGATCGAAAACCGATTCTTGCAGTTCACGGTTTCCGGCTTGGTCGTCGTGGCGATTCTGATCGGCAATGCGGCTTACCAGACGGGCAACATTCAGGGGGCTGCAAAAGGTGTTGAAATCCTGATTCAGCCAGACGTTGATTCGAACTGGAAAGCGACGTTTCAGCCCTGGGCGATCGGTTTGATCGGAACCGCGGCGGCGTGGCTGATTTTGCTGAACCGTTTTGAGCTTCTGCAACGAGCGCTAACAGGATTGGTGGTCCTGATGAGCCTGCTTTTTCTTTCCGCCGCCTGTTTGACTCGCCCTTCCATTGCCGAAATAGCTGGCGGCCTGATCCCAAGTATCCCCAAAGGTTCCGCCTGGATATTGGTGGGCGTATTGGGCACGACCGTGGTGCCTTACAACCTGTTTTTGCACGCGAGCCTTGCGGCGCGGCAATGGCGTGACACCAAGGCAGGCTTGGATACCGACGTTGCGATTCGACACGCAAGGCTGGACACCATCATTTCGGTGACGCTTGGCGGAATCGTGACTTCAGCGATTCTGTTGACGGCGGCGAACGCGTTTTCGGGCGACCGAGCGACAGGCGGAAAAACGATCAGCGATGTAGGAGAGATCGCGATTCAGTTAGAACCGCTGCTGGGTAGCCTATCCAATTGGCTTTTTGGAATCGGCTTGTTTGCAGCCGGCTTAACCAGTGCAATTACGGCTCCTGTTGCTGGAGCCTATGCCGCTGCGGGATGTTTCGGATGGCCAAACCGACTTGGTGACTGGCGTTTGCGAACGGTCGCAATTTCAATCATCGCAGTGGGAGTCGGAACCGGAATCTTCATCCAGAAAAGTCCAGCCGAAATCATCGCCCTGGCCCAAGTCGCCAATGGCTTGCTGTTGCCGGTGTTGGCGGTCCTGCTGGTGGTCGTTGCCAATCAAACCAAATTGATGGACAAACAAGTCAATAGCCGGTTGGTCAACGTGCTGGCGATCGCCACAATCGCGGTGATCTTTTTGGTTGCCATTCGACAGTTGAAGGCGGGTTTTGGTTTCTAACCCCGAAATATTCACGATGCGTGGGCGTCGACCATGAAACAAACGCGAAACAGACTCCGGAAGAACTTTGGAAACTCAACCGGAATTATTCACGACGACAGGCGTCTGGTATGTCCTTTGAAGCGATTCTCCAATCGCGGAGGCAAGTTTTGCAAATTCGTCAATTTCACGTCGTGGGTGACCTGTCGAAACCACAAACGTGGAACAATACCCCAATCAAACAAGCTTTCTCCATGTGGACGCCCACGCATCGTGAATAATTCGGGCTAAAAGCAAATCAAGCTTTTTTAAATCGCAACAATTCTGCCGAGAGGGTCACGCTCGACGACGGCATATCCGCAACGCGAGCTTGCTCGGAACGTCGCACGGCCCGATAGGTCATCGCCAACGCGTCCGCAATTTCTTCTGGCCCAAGTTGAACCTGTTGTTTCCATTGCGTTTGTTCTTGTAGCTGTAAGCTGGCCGCTTTTAATTCTTCGACGATCGCTTCGGTTCGACTTCGCTTTCGACCTTCTTGCTGAACGTGTTCCCGAAGTTCGATCAAATCGTCTTCTCCGGGTACGGCCACGATCAATTCCCCTGAAGGTTTGAGGACCCGAAAAATTTCTTTCGCCGGTCGACGCCCAAACAGCGACATGACAACGTCCACGCTTGCGTCGGCAGCCGGAATGCCTCGATCCGCGTTCGCCAAAACCCATGTCGCCTCTGGCCAACCACGGGCCGCAAGCTTAATCGCTTTTTTCGAAAGGTCGATTCCGCAATACGTTTCGGCGTTACCAGAAAACAGAGCAGGACCAAACGTTCCTTCACCGCATCCAAGATCAACGACTCTTTTAAAGACTCTTGCCGGCGAGCCAGTTTCTGGGAGCCAGCCTTTCAACCGCTCAACCAGCCCAGCGGCATGCCCTCGCTCCAGAAACCGATGCCGAGCCAAAACGGCAGCGTCGTTGTCGCCCGGATTAAGCGATTTTTTGTCCTGCGGCTGAGTCAAATTCCAATAGCCACCTTTGGCTCGATCGAAATGATGTCCTGCTTCGCAGCCAAGCCCAACCTCATTGCGGACGAGCAGTTTGGTGCAGTTTCTTACGGTGCAGAGAAGTTCAAACATCGGATCATTGTATGGCTGATTCATTCGCGTTGAAGTCCAAAGTAATCCGAGCCCGAGCACAAATTTTGTCCGGATTGCGTTTCGATCACGATACAATCCAGCGTCCAAACAAAACACTGAGGGAAGCGATGAATTTTGAATCAGGCGGCACTTCAACCCGGATTATTCACGATGCGTGGGCGTCGACATGGAGAAAGCTTGTTTCATTGGGGCATTGTTCCACGTTTGTGGTTTCGACAAGTCACCCACGACGTGCAATTGACGAATTTACAAAACTTGCCTTCGCGTCCGGAGAATCGCTTCAAAGGGAAAACCAGACGCCTGTGGTCGTGAATAATTCCGGTTCAAAGCGTAGACAGGGATTTACATTAGTCGAACTTTTGGTCGTGATCGCCATCATTGGCATCCTGATTGGAATGCTGCTTCCCGCAGTCCAGTCGATTCGCGAAGCCGCTCGTCGAACTCAATGCCTGAACAACCTGAAACAAATGTCAGTAGCGATGCTGAATTACGAAAGTAGCCACATGCACTTTCCGGCGGGCTATCGACATTACCATGAACCCTTTCACGCGTTTTTCTGGTCTGGGTTCATCCTGCCTCACATGGATCAAAAACCACTGTTCGATTCCATTGACCAGACAGCCAGATTTTCAGTTGTCGACACGTCGAACTACGCCGCATTGCAGGCACCGCTTCCCATGTTTCGCTGTCCAAGTTCAGGTATTCCATCGAGCGTCGCCAATGGGCAAGGGGTCGAAAATCGGACGCCGTCCAGCTACCTCGCATGTGCGAGCGGGTTGATCGATCGCGAAAGTGGCGACAAACCTTTCATTGGATTTCCAGATCCAAAAATCTCGGACGGAATCTTCTACGAAAACAGCGACACAAGAGCAGCCGACATTGGCGACGGGCTTTCCAACACGGTGCTGATTGGCGAATCCATGTTTGACAGAGAACTTGAAGACGACGACTTGAACGGCAATCCTCAAATCGTTGATCACTGGGCTATCGGATCCGATGCACATGCAGGGCACTACGCCGCGAACGGAAGTTCCGATGTCTCTGAAGCAATCGGCACGACGGCGTGTGCGTTGAACTCCTTTTTCATCCCGGATGCTTTTATTGACCACAAGGAGCTTGGATTCAGCAGTCGACATAGCGGCGTCGTTCAGTTTGGCTTCGCCGACGGCCACTGCCAACCGATCGACGCGGACGTTAGCTTGACGGTACTTTCCGCAATTGGAACGCGTGACGAAAGCGATGTAGCCGACGAATTTTAAAGCCGTAGACTTCTCTCGCGACTGCGACTACGACGGAAAACGGTTCCGATTGCTTCAACCATCCTAAGCGGACACCTTTGTGAGCCGAGTTGCGTGAGCGGCCGGGTGCCAGAAATATTGATGATCAATCGAACGGAGCGAACCCGAGGCCTTACGGCCATGCGGCTGACATTCCCGGCCGCTCAACACAGCCTGACTCCACCACAAGCACTAGCCTCCCGTCATACCGCTCCCAATTGAACGGCGAACTCCCGACGCGGAGGGCATCGAGATCGTTCCAGCAAATCCTCGGACCTCCGAACCGTCGTATAGCGCGGTAACGACTCGGATATCGAACTTTCGATACTCGCTTTTTCCGCATTGCATACGAACTTCCAGTTGACCATCACGCACGTACGCGGCGCTGTCCGCTCCCAAAGACAGAAATTTGTCCAAATCATCCGGGTGAACCAAACTTTGCCAGTTGCTGAACAGCGACTGCATGTCTTTTTCGATTTCCAACAGCTGGTAGCAGGTCGGAGACCACCACATTCGATCCTCTTTAAGCACGGGCCACTCCCATGTACCCACTGAACCGTAAGTCATAAAGTTCAGCACCGCGCCTGTGATCTTTCCACCATTGTTATGCGGAATCGCTTTCGCAAAAACGTGTTCGTTGAACTCATCGGAACAGGTAGCGGTCGCCATATTTCCTGTTTGAACCACCTTGCGAAGCATCTGATGAAGATCTGGAAAAACAAGCTTGGTGCGGAAGTCTGTCAACGGCCGTCCAATGTCGTGGCTGACCAAATTAAAGTATCGCGTCGCCGCTTGAGTGAACCGTCGAATCCGTAAGTTACTATCAAGGAAGACCGTACAAGCGTCAGAAGATCGAATCAGGATCTCCAGATCGCTCGTTGTCTGTTCAAGCTCATCAATCTTTCTCTGATACTCTTCGTTGACCGAGTGTAATTCTTCGTTGACGCTACAAAGCTCTTCGTTGGTGCTCTGCAATTCCTCATTGGACGCAATCAGTTCTTCGTTTGTCGCTTGCAGTTCATGGTTGCTTGTTTCCAACTGTGCGATCGAAGCGTTCAGGCTCTGTTTAGCGAACGTCAATTCTGTTTCAAGGATCTCACACGCGTCGTCATCTTCATGCTGCACACGGATGACATCACTTTGCTTCTCGGAACTGTGTTCAAATTGGTTCTTCCGGGTTTTTAGTGGCGTCTATTTGGCATCAAATCGAGCTTTCCGCAG
>CAYZPA010000030.1:40087-58338 GCA_964479855.1 uncultured Pirellulaceae bacterium | reverse complement strand
TCTGTTCTACTGCGGAAAGCTCGATTTGATGCCAAATAGACGCCACTAAATTCCCGGAAGAACCCAACAGATAGCTATGCTCGTCTTGAAAGCATGATAGCAGTTCCATCGAGCTTGCATTCCGAAGTTTGGCCATCGAATCCCCTTTAACTTTAAAATAGGCGTTGCCTCCACCTTCCTCCGTGTCAAGCAATCGGGAAGTTCTCGGGAGGAACACACGGATTTCACGAACCTCGCCATCCCTAGGCATTTTCCCCATTAGCATTAAAAACTCGCCTTTCGCCTTGGGACGCGAAAGAAAAAATAACAATAGATCGCCACGCTTTCGCATGCGAAGATGGAAATTCTCTATTTTGTAGACATGTTCAGAATCCTCCCAAAGAACCAATCCAACTGCAGCCAAAAACTCACCTTCGCTCGTTATGCATTGCATGTGAAAAACAGATTCATTCTGCATTGCCACGAGCCACTGACTGACTTCCTTGAATTCAGGTGACATGTCCAAGTCGCGATGCGTCGAAAGCGTTTCTCTCCACATCCCCGTCAACTCACTGTGTTCCTTGTCAGACAATTCCGACCCGAAAACTTCCGGTACGGTAACAATATTTTTCGGTGCTATCGAGAAATGATGAAGACTTTGGCCGTTGAGAGACTCTGCTTCTCCGTAAAGGCAAATATATAATATTACTGCGTAAATGATGAACAGTCTTCCGAATTTTGACAAAGATTGACTCCTGTAAAAGTTTGATTGATTCAAGGGTGTATCCTCACCTTTGGAAGCCTGCCATGAAAGCCTCGAACAAAACCTCTCTGCGAGCAATCCCGAAACCCCAACTTGAAGCCATCACGACTACCGAACTTTCCTCGCTCAAAGCAAAAGTGCTAGGACTGATGAGTACTTTCGCGCAACAGGTTTCGCCGGCAAGCACGCTTGACCTGGAACAGGACCTCTTTTCAAACTTGCTGTCGTTCGCAAACCGGCTGGTCTCGAAATTGTTCCATCTGCTCGAAACTGCCCCGGATCAACAACCGACTCACGTCAGACGTCAGATATCGAGACCAAAATTACCGCCGCTTGAATGATCGTATGCCTCGCCAGATCGTCACCCGTTTTGGGAAAATCACCCTGCAGCGATCCCGCTATCGACGCGGGCACAAAAGTAAACCGGAATTATTCACGCCGACGGGTGTCTGGCTTGGAATTTGAAACTATTCTCCTGAAGTTGCGACAAGTATGCAAATCCGTCAGTTTGACGTCGCTGGTGAACTGTCGAAACCACAAAAAACTTGGAACAGTACTCAAGGGAAATAAGCCTTTTCTGTTTCGACACCCACGCCTCGTGAATAATCCGGGATCAACAAGCCCTTCCGAGTTCAGCAAAAACTCCGGCTAAAATTCGGCTTCCATCGCTTTGACTTTTTCGACGCGACGGGCATGCCGACCACCTTCGGGTTGGGTTGAAAGCCAAACGCTGACCATTTCGGTGATCTTGGCTTCTTCGAAAGAATCGCCCGGGATACACAAAATGTTGGCGTCATTGTGTTCGCGACTTAATCGTGCCGTCTTCACGTTGTCGCAAACAGCGGCTCGAATTCCTCGGACTTTGTTGGCGGCGATCGACATCCCGATTCCGGTTCCGCAAATCAAAATGCCCAGATCCGTCTCGCCGGCAGCGACAGACAGACCGACCGACTTTGCAATGTCGGGATAGTCACAGGATTCGGTTGAGTTCGCACCATGGTCGACGACGACGTGGCCAAGCGTTTCCGCGATTCGAGATACCATCGCTTTCTGGTCAAGGCCGCGATGATCGGTTCCGACAGAGATTTTCATTTGATTGACTTTGCGGGCTCAATTGGTTCGAAACTGGGAAAAGTCAATTTTGTCGGTCCACTCCTTCAAGCAACTGTCGATCTGTTGAGCACAAGATTCGTAGACCGAAACAGGGCTGCCGATGGGATCCGAAATATCGCCTCCGTCCGAGCGAACTGTTTTGACTCGAGACTCAAGAGTTGGCCACTGCGAAACAATCGCTTGTCGGTGCCCGGAAGTCATGGTCAGAATCAAATCGGCATAGTTTGCCAGACGAGCCGTCACCGGGCGGCTTTGATGATCTCTGATGTCGAGCCCGTACTGCTGCATGACTTCGACAGACTGGGACGCCGGACCAGATCCCGGTCCAGCGGCAATCCCCGCCGACACCACAGTGACACCGTGATTGGCCAAATCACTGATCTCACAACCAAGCTTTTCGGCAATCTGTTTTTTCAAGAGCGCCTCTGCCATTGGTGATCGACAAGTGTTTCCCGTGCAAACTACGACTCCGATAAAGCCGCTAAGTTGTTCGATATTCGTCCGATCCATTACTCCCTTGCGAAGAACCTTTAGCTCGTTGCCGTCAACTTCGACGACGGTTGAGGGTGTTTTGAAATGAGTCGGCCCGGCCTTGATGATCAAATCGACGTGTTCCGATAAAGACTGCAGTCCCGAATCGTCGGTGGCCAAAGGTCCTTCGGCGAACCCTGCCCCAGTTAAGGCGATTGGCCCCGCCGTCAGGTTCAAAACCTGCTCCAATAAATCCGCCGGAGAAACTCGAAAGCCAATCGTCTCTCCGGGATTGACCGCTTTTTGAACTTCTGGATCCAGCTGATAGATCGCGCTGTCTTTGTTTTGGTTGTGCAGCACCAGCGTCACCGGCCCGGGCCAGACTCGACGGGAAAGCCGCATCGCCAGCGGTGACATTTCCGGCACGAAATCACGACACTCTTCTCCGCTGCGGATCGCCAGCGGGATAGGTTGGGCTTCGGCGTCAGCTGCGGATCCGCCAGGCGTCTTCAATTTCTGAAGCCGTTTGACTGCGGCTGGATGCAAAGCACTGGCCGCGATCCCATAAACGGTTTCGGTTGGAAGAACGACCAATTTTCCGGCCGACAGAGTCTCTACGATACGATGCACAACATCTCGCGGATCCTCAACCTTCTGTAGATCAATGATCTCGCTTGACATATAAAGACACTCGCAGAAAGCTGGTAACTAGTGTGGTAGATTGGGAGTACTGCGAGCCCAAGTTGGCCTGCAACTGCGACACGCACAGACACAGGCAAAAAATGATTTGCAGACCACATATAATATCGAGTGCTACCACTTCTGGTCAAGTCATTCAAGCTGAGCCCCTCGCAAGGGAGTCTCGGCGGCAAAGTTTTCTGGTTGCGTTCGCCTTGCTGATTGGGATCAACGCTTTCGCAGTGGTTGGTTGCACCGAAGCTCCTACACCTGCAGCCGCAGAAGTTTGGGGTCGCAAAGGACTCGACGACGGCCGCTTTATTAAACCGCGTGCCATCGCGATCGACGAAAAAGACCAGCTGCACATCATCGATATGACCAGTCGCATTCAGGTTTTCGACCGAATGGGCACACTAAAACGGTTTTGGAAGACTCCCGAGTGCAAAAATGGAAAGCCGTGCGGTGTCAGTATCCTCAGCGATGGCCGAATCGCGGTTCCAGACACTCATTATTTTCGAGTCCTGTTTTACACGCCGGAAGGCAAGTTACTCGAATCCCAAACCATTGGGGGAACAAATGGTCGAGGCCCCGGCGAATTTGGCTTTTTAACGGATGTCGTCGAGGATTCCAAAAGAAACCTTTACGTCGCTGAATATGGTGACTTCGATCGCATCCAGAAATTTTCTCCGGACGGAAAATTCATCTGTGCCATCGGAGCTCACGGAACTGACGAAGGAGAATTCCTTCGCCCCCAAGGACTGGCCATTGATGATAAAGATCAATTGTGGATCGCAGATGGTTGCAACCATCGAATCCAAGTCTTTGACGCGACCGTAGAACCACCTGCTTTCAAATCAACGTTTGGACAATTCGGAGCCGAACCCGGCGACCTCAACTATCCCTACAATCTGGTGTTTGACAAGCAAGGCCATGTTTACGTTTGCGAATTCGGCAACCATCGAATTCAAAAATTTGACCTTTCGGGAAAAACACTCGGAGTCTGGGGTGGTCCGGGACGGCAACCGGGGCAGCTTCATCAGCCGTGGGGTTTGGCTCTGGATTCATTGGGCTTCATTCACGTGATCGATTCTTACAATCACCGAGTCCAGCGGTTCAAGGCGGTTGCGATGGCGGGTGAGCCGGATCCGGATTGCTGGTCGATGAGCCCGACAATCATTCCAGAAGAAGAGTTTCGCTCTGACGGATCGGCCATGATGGATGATTCGGCATCCGAAGATGGCTCGGCCATGGCGGATGGTTTGCGATCGGCCCAGCCGGAATAGGTCGAAGCACAGACGCAGGTTATTTGTTTTCTTGAGTCGTGTTAAACTTGAGCCTTATCAGGTTTGATGCCTACCACTCCATCAAAGCAGGCGTGAAGCCTTCAACTTCGTCAAAGCGATTGAAATCACCCAACGGATCCGGAAGTATGACCTTGAACGACAACTCTGACTGCTGGATCGGCTTTGATTTGGGCGGCACAAAAATGCTTGCCATTGCCTACGACAATAACTTCAAGCAGCTTGGCAAGGCTCGCAAAAAGACCAAAGGTCGCGAAGGCAAAGAAGCGGGTTTAAAACGCATCAACGCCACCATCAAGGAAGCACTCGAAGACGCCAACATTGACGCATCGAAAATCAAAGGGCTGGGCATCGGCTGTCCCGGGCCATTGGACATCGCAAAGAAGATGATCCGCATCGCGCCGAATCTTGGCTGGGAAAACGCAGAGGTTGGAGACTCAATAGAAAAAGAATTCGGGTTCCCGGTGACCGTCGCCAATGACGTGGATGCTGGAGTTTTTGGCGAATACATGTTTGGAGCAGGGAAAGGACAGCGCTGCGTCGTCGGGATTTTCCCGGGCACCGGAATCGGAGGCGGATGCGTCTACGAAGGGAAACTCATTCGCGGAGCCAACAGCAGCTGCATGGAGATCGGTCACATTCCCCTGATGGCTGACGGGCCTCGTGACGGAGCAGGCAATCCGGGATCGCTGGAAGCTTTAGCGTCACGACTTTCGATCGCCGGTGGAGCAGCTCTTGCGGCTTATCGAGGCGAAGCACCGCACTTACTTAAAGACGCTGGCACCGACATCGCCGACATACGCAGCGGAGCCATTCGCGATTCAGTTAAAAAAGGCGATAAAGCCGTCGTGCAGTTGGTGCACGATGCCTGTGATCATTTGGCACTTGGAGTCGTCACGATGGTGCATTTGATGGCTCCTGACGTGATCGTTTTTGGTGGCGGACTCGTCGAAGCGATGGCCGACGTGATGCTGCCTCGGATCGAAAAGGCAGCCCGAAAACGAATCCTCGGCTCACTGAAAGACGTCTTCGAAATCAAGGAAGCTCAGCTTGGCGACGACGCTGGCGTGATGGGAGCCGCCGCTCTCGCAAAACAGGCTTCCGAACGAGCGTAACGGATCATGAATCGCGACCTGCAATACTCCAACCTTCCCATAACGGCCGAACCAAAAATGGTGGCGGTGATCGACGTGGGAGCCTCTTCGCTGCGAATGCAGATCGCTGAAATTCGGCACGACGGTTCCGTTCGAAATCTGGAATCCTACTCACAAGCGTTGAGCCTGGGTAAAGATTCGTTCAGCACCGGAGTCATTGCCAAATCCACAATCGAAAACTGCGTTCATGTTCTTTCGATCTATCGGGCGAAACTGAATGAATACAGCATTACGGATCGAGAAAACATTCGTGTCATTGCGACCAGTGGAGTGAACGAAGCCTCAAACCGGTTGGCATTTCTTGATCGCATCTACGTCGCCACTGGTTTTGAAATCGATTCCTTTGACGAAGCCGAACTGCATCGCGTCACCTATCGCGGCCTGCAACGTTACATGAAATCTGACCCCAAATTCTTCCAGGGAGAAACGCTGGTGATGGAAGTTGGCGGCGGAACAACGGAAACACTCTGGCTTTCAGATGGCAATGTGGATTTTGCGAAAGCGTTTCGCTTAGGTGCGTTGCGTCTTCGCCAAAAGCTGGAGCTTTACGATGCGCCTCTTTTTAAAGCTCGTGATTTGATGGAACGTCAGATCCGTGCGACCATCGATCAGCTACGCGATTCCGTTGCTCAAAACCCCGATCGAATTATCGCGATGGGTGGCGACGTTCGTTTCGCAGTGCAAGAAATCACGCAAAAACCCGTGGGTTCGTCGCTGGTAGAAATAAAAACGAAAGCGATCGAGAAGTTTCTTGCGGAGGTTCTGAAAAGTAGTCCCGAACAAATGGTAACTCGATATCACATGAGCTTGCCAGAGGCTCAATTACTTGGGCCGGGCTTGTTGACCGTTGCGACGTTCGCTCGCGAGTTCAAAATTGATAAAGTTGCGGTCGCGAATTTCAATTTGCGAGACGGGATGATTTCAGAGATCGCGGAAGGTCGAGCGTGGAGCAGGTCCATCAACGAACAGATCATCCGCAGTGCAATTCAGCTTGGGCGGAAGTATCACATTCACGAATCTTATTCCGTGCACGTTTCAAATTTGGCGTGTGAGCTATTTGATCAAATGCAGATTCTGCATGGTTTACCCCAACGATATCGCGGGCTGCTTCAGATCGCTGCGATCCTTCATCAAGTCGGAACTTACATCAGCTCAAAGGCGAGCCATAAACACTCGATGTATCTGATCAACAATTCTGAGTTCTTTGGAGTTGGCAGCGAAGACAAAAAGTTGGTTGGTTTGGTTGCCAGGTACCATCGTCGCGCGGCTCCAAGTTCCCGACATTTGGGATATTCGACGCTCGATCGTGAAGAACGCGTTGCGGTCACGAAGCTGGCTTCGATTCTTCGGATCGCGATCGCGTTGTCAGTTTCCGATGGTCAACGCATTAAAAAGTTCACCTGCAAAACGTTGCCACACGAAGTTCAAATCGTCGTCAAAGATGTTTCTGATCTGACGCTCGAACGAATGGAGCTTCGACAGTCGAGCCAACTGTTTGAAAACATCTTTGGCAAACCCGTTATCCTGGCCAGCTCGGCGACAGTGGAATGAAAAAAAAGAAAACCCAATACATCTCTCGGGAGGAAAGCTGGCTCGAGTTCAACCAGCGAGTCCTTGATCGGGCTTTCCTCGAATCGGTTCCGCTTTTGGAAAGAGTTAAGTTTCTGGCCATCACGGCTTCGAACCTTGATGAATTCATGATGGTTCGGTTTGGCGGCCTTTCCATGGTTAATCGTTCGGGTTCCGAAGTTCGCGATATCTCAGGCCTGACCGTCGATGAGCAAATCGCAATGATCCGCCGCCGAGTCGCCGCAATGCAGGCGCGGCAGATCGATTGTCTTTCACAACTTGAACCGTTGCTGGCGGAGAACGGAATTCGGCGTTTGCGGGCCGAAGATTTGTCTGACATTCAACGAGACTTTCTGTTCAGCCATTTTTCGTCAGAGATCAATTCCTCGATGAGCCCGATTGGAATTGTCGATGGTGCTCCGATGCCGTTTCTGGCGGGACTCAGGCTCCACCTGTGCGTGCGCCTGAAAAATGATGCAGAACGATCCCTGTTGCCTGAGACTTCCAGGAAGGAAAATAGCGACGGCGATATTGGCGGCGGTAGTGAGGCCGATTCATCACCTGTCGCAGAAGAAGACCGGTTCGTGGTCATTCCGCTACCCCGGAACCTGTCGCGTGTTTGGGCAGTTCCAACCAGCGAACACTATTGCTACATGTTGTTGGAGGATATTGTTGGCGCGTTTCTGGAAAACATTTTTGAAGGTCAGGAGATTCTGGACTGGACTCCGTTTCGCATCACTCGAAATGGAGACGTCGTTCTGGTTGACGATGAAGATGATCGAGCGGACCTGCTGGTTGGAATGGAGAAGGTTTTGGAAGCCAGAAAAACGAGCGATACCATTCGGCTCGAAATTTCAGACACGGCGACTCCAGAAACACGGGCTTTTCTTGAATCAGCGCTGAACATTGATAAACAGGATTGCTACGCGCTCGCCGGACCGCTCGCTTTGATGGACTATTTTGCCATTGCCGGTCTAAGCGGTTTCCACCATTTGAAAGATGAGCCATGGCCATCGCATCCGGTGCCTGAATTTGCGATGGGATCAGATATTTTTGCGACCATCGCCGCGAAAGATCGACTCGTTCATCATCCGTATCAGAGCTACGACTGCGTGGTGAACTTTATTCGTACTGCGGCCGAAGATGATCGAGTCATTGCGATCAAGCAAACGCTGTATCGAACCGCTCGTGACAGCGAGATCGCCAAAGCACTCGAATACGCAGCCGCGAAGGGGAAGGATGTGACTTGCATCGTCGAACTCAAAGCACGATTCGATGAAGCTCGAAATATTGAATGGGCGCGGCGGCTCGAAGCGTCCGGCATCGACGTGATTTATGGCGTCAAAGGGCTCAAAACACACGCGAAAATGTGCCTTGTGGTTCGGCGAGAAACAACGGGCGTTCAGCGGTACATGCACTTTGGAACGGGAAACTACAACGAGGCCACAGCGCGGATCTACGGCGACGTCAGTCTTTTTACGTGCGATGAACAGCTTGGAATCGATGCCGTTCATCTATTTAATGCGATCACAGGGCTTTCAGTTCCGCAAACGATGGGGAAGATCGCCGCCGCGCCGATCAATCTTCGCGAAACGTTTCTGGAGCTAATTCAACTTGAGATCGAAAACGCGAAGCAAGGCGGCAAAGCGGAAATTCGAGTCAAAGTGAATTCGCTGGTCGATCGTGAAATCATTGACGCGCTCTATTCGGCGTCCGAAGCCGGCGTGAAAATTATGTTGAACGTTCGAGGCATGTGTTGTCTGTTGCCCGGAAAGAAGGGCTTCAGCGAAAACATCCAGGTAGTCAGCGTGATCGATCGATTCCTGGAACATTCTCGCATCTTTTACTTTTTCCAAGGCGGCGATGAGAAAATGTTCATTTCCAGTGCCGACTGGATGGGGCGTAACTTGGATCGTCGGGTTGAGCTTTTGGTACCGATCGAAGAACGCGACTGCAAAAATCGCCTGCTGAAGATTCTTAATTGCTACTTCCATGACAGCGAATCGGCGAAGGAGCTTAAGTCCGACGGTTCTTACGCTGACGTTTCCGTCAAGAAAAAGAAACGGATTCGATCGCAACAGTGGCTTTATGAAGAGGCCGGAGAGATCTTTCGCGCGATCAATCATCCAAAGACCACGGTGTTCCAGCCTCATCGCCCAGGATAGCTGACGGTTGAAAGTGGCTTTCACGGCCGAGCGGCGAAGGACATTACCGCGGATTATTCACGATGCGTGGGCGTCGACTTGGAGGAAGCTTGTTTCATCGGGATATTGCTCCAAGTTTTTAGTTTCGGCAGGTCACCCACGACGTGAAATTAACGAATTTGCAAAACTTGCTTCCGCGTCCGGAGAATCGCTTCAAAGGACAAACCAGACGCCTGTCGTCGTGAATAATTCCGGATTACGTTTATGGTCCGGCAACCAACATCGGCACGGACGTAAAAAACAACGCGGCAAACAAAAACGCGAACAGCGTAAACAGCGTCCAACCACGCCGCCACCGATCCCTCGCAGGGTTCCCGCTTTGTCGCTCCATGATCAGGCAATACAAAAACAAAGTCAGCTGCAAGCCAAGGAAGAAGCCAAAAGAAACAATGGCCGGTGTCGAAAGGATCGACGTTGCGATCGCAGGCAATTGCAGATCACTGTTAAGTGCGACGGATCTTAAAATCGGGACCGCGACGAAGAAGAATTTTCCGGCTCCGATCGCCAAGAGTGCATGCCACAGCATCAGCGACCAAAACGGACGCGGAACTTTCATGGCAACCGACACGCTGCCGGCAGGAGGAGTCTGGAATGGATTGTCAGAATCCTCTGCCATCGCAACAGCCTGCCTTGTAGCGGTCGAATTGATTGAGAACTGGTAGGAGTCTTCACGTTTACATGCCCAAGTTAAACCGCAAAGTTCTTCAAACCCACAACTTCAGGCGACCGTCGAGCATGCCAGGTAGCTTTTGCTGAACGTGTTTTTGAGCCTGACGTTTTGAGTACCGAGTGCTTAGGTGCGACGCGATCACCAATTCGTTCTTGAATTCGTCCTGCCGTTTGACAAAATCATCCAAATGCATGTGGCCATTTTTATGGATCAGCTCCTTGCGATGATCGGGTGCAACAAAAGTCATCTCCGTGATCAGAATTTTGACTTCATAAAAAAGCGGATTGTCATCCAAGCCACGCGGCGACGTATCCCCGGTGTAGCCCACGATTGGAACTCGAATTTCTTCGGTAACTTCCGTGCCGGATTCCCGAACGTCGCGAATTTGTTCGCCCGTTAAATCGCGAAATTCAGCCTTGAGCTTCTTGCGTCGCTCGAAGATCACATAGCCCATACTGGTTACGGTGTGAGTCGTGCGGAGCGTCCTCAAAACCAGCTCTCGCGACAATTCGTATTCTTCATCCGCCTTCAGTCCGATTAGCTCGCAAGGCATTTTGCCTCGATCGAGCGATTCAAACGAATGCAGCATTCGATCGACGGCCTTGCACATGTAGGCCGGCATGATCAGCCGAGGAGGTGCCATCTTCATGAGCCGCCGACGCGAAACATGCAGCGGAATTCCAGCGACATGATCGAGGTGGGCATGAGAGATCAGCCATGTTGGCGTCCCCATGAAATCCCAAGGGTGCGCTCCCAAGTCGAATCCGAGTTTTAATTCGGGAATTCTCCAATACGATTGCACTGCGGCACGAGAATAGCCCTCAACGGTCAAATTTCCGTGTTTGTGTGTTAGAAGAGGAACGTTATCAGGCATGAATTTCCGATATCCATCAAAAAAGGCCGGTAGTCGACCGGTTCGACAAGGTTTTGTTGCATAAAGCGAGGCAGATTCCCCGATTTCGTCGCTTAACTGTTTGGCGTCATTCTGCAACGCAAGACTGTAACCCGGATTTTTCACCCCGGATTATTCATGATGCGTCGGCGTCGACATGGAGAAAGCTGTTTCATTCAGGTATTGTTCAAGGTTTTTGGTTTCGACAGTTCACCCACGACGTGAAATTAACGAACTTGCAAAACCTGTAGCCACGTCTCGAGAATCGGCTCAAAGGGCAAACCAGACACCTGTCGTCGTGAATCATTCCGGTTTAATTGAAAAGTCATTTGGCGAACGTGACTTCGGCGTCCTCAAAATTTGAACAATATGTCAAAATATGAGCCCGCTTGGTATGTTCGTCGACCGCCAAACAACCAAAAATAGCTCCAAATAAATCCATTTCCGGATCAAATAAGCTCCCATGAAGACATCTCAACCGCAATCTCAGATGAAGCACACCGCCATAAGTTCGGTGAAATTCATTCTGTTGCCCATGGTCTTGCTTTCGCTGCTCTTGCCGCAGTTAGCTCAGGGGCAAATTAATTTCTCTGGTGCACCGCCCTTCAGCGTTACCGCAAAACTCAAAAACAAGCCCGGTACCAACGAGGGCATCATCGAGGTCGCTGCAGAGATCGGTGACGGGTGGCACATCTATTCGATTACTCAACCCGAAGGCGGACCGCTTCGAACCGAAATTGAAGTCGACGATGCAAAAGGTTTTAAAGTCGAAGGCGATTTCGAAGCAGACGCAGACCCTCATGTCGTCAAAGAAGAGGGCTTCGACATCGAAAGCGAATTTAACGAGGGCAACATTAAGTGGACTGCTCCTGTTACGTTTGAAAAAGGCGTCGACTTAAAATCCCTGTCGGCCAACATTACCGTGCGTGGTCAACGTTGCAGCGATGAAGTCGGATGCGTTCCGCTGGGCATGGGAGCCAATCGAGGCGAAAACAAAACGACGGCGTCTTACGGAGGCGAAATCGCGACGGCCAACGCAGAGACAAAATATCGGCCGAAACGAGCTCACATTTTGCTGTACGGCAAAGTCAGACACGCCGACGGAAAAGACCAGATTGATCCGGGCGATAAAGCAATCCTTGAAATCACGACAGAGCCCGTCGACGGATATCATGTCTATCAACGCAAAGACAAGGCTCCCGCTGAAGGGAATCGTCCGACACTTCTGGCCGTTTCGAAATCCAATAGCTGGGAACTTGGGGCGATTGAAACGGTGACTCCGCCGGCAGACAAAACAAAGATTAAGGACGGATTGACCAGCTATACCGGCGCGGTGACTTACAAAATTCCGTTCACGGTTCCAAAGTCTGCTGAGAACAAGGACTATAAAATCACCGGCGTCGTCGCTTATCAAACTTGTTTTGGCGATGAAACGTGCGACGCTCCCAAAGCAACCAACTGGGAAGTCTCGTTTCCAGTCGGGAAGAAATTTGAGTCGACGACCGGTTACGTGGTTTGGAGTGCCGACCAGGTTAGTTACTCCGACGCCGAAGAGGCCGTTAAACTGTCGATGGTTCGAGGAGCCGAAAAGGGCGGCGAGTGGGCGGGTTACTCTCCGCTGGTCGTTTTGCCGCTGGCTTTTTTGGCAGGATTCATTTTGAATTTTATGCCCTGCGTCCTTCCGGTGATCGGCTTGAAAATCATGTCGTTCGTGCATCAAGCGGGCGAAAATCCTCGCCGCGTTTTCATGTTGAACGTCGTTTTCGTGATTGGCATGCTGGCCGTTTTCATGGTCTTTGCAGCGTTGGCCGTTTTGTTCGGAGTTGGCTGGGGCGAAGCTTATACCAGCATCGTTTTTAAAGTCGTCATGATCGCGATCGTTTTCGGATTCGCATTGAGCTTTTTCGGTATCTGGGAAATCCCGATGCCGGGAATCGTCAATTCGGAAACGGCAAACGAACTTGCGGCAAAGGACGGATACGTTGGTCAGTTTTTTAAAGGCATCCTGACAACGCTGTTGGCGACGCCTTGCAGTGGACCTCTTCTGATTCCTGCTGTCGTATGGGCGATTGCTCAACCTCCCGTGATGACGTTCACCGTTTTCCTTTTCCTTGGTCTGGGAATGGCGGTTCCATATCTCGTGATCGGAGCGTTTCCAAAGCTTGCCAGTTTCCTGCCAAAGCCTGGCGCGTGGATGATCACGTTCAAACAAATCATGGGCTTCGTGCTTTTGGCGACAACCGTCTTTTTGATTAACGGCGTCTCTGCGAAGTTCAACACTTCAGTTCTGACGATGCTGCTGTTTGTCGGATTCGGAACATGGTGGATTGGCCAGACTGCGTTGACGGAACCGTTTTCCAAACAATTCAAAGCGTGGGGCGCCGGATTGGCGTTGATTTTCGCCGGGTCCTATTTCGCGTTTTTCATCTTGTTACCGCAGTACGAGCTGGAGTATCAAAAATTCAGTCGGCTTGCAGTCGATAAGCACCTGAAAGAAGGGCATACCGTTCTGGTTGATTTCACCGCCGATTGGTGAGCGACGTGCAAAGTAAATGAGCAGTTTGCTCTGAACACCAAACTAATGAAGAACACAGTTGAGTCTCAAAATATCGTCGTCCTTAAGGCTGACAAAACCAAAGCGTCGCCAGAAATTGAGGCCATGCTGGCGGAACTTGGAAATACTGCTGGAGGGATTCCGTACTACGCGGTTTTCCGTCCTGGCGAAGACGTTGTTCATTTTGATGGCAACTTCATTAGTACTCGTGGCTTTCTCGCGGAAGCTGGAATTGATCCCAACGCGAAGGTTTCTGAAGAGAAAAAAACGACAACCGTCAGTGGCGAGTCCAAAACGACATCGGCAGAAGAGAACTCGCTGGATTCAATCGAGTTCGATCCGGTTATCGATCTTTCGACTTCACCGGCCAAATAGCGGGATCGCCTGAGTATGGATGCTGAAACAGAGAAACGTTTGATCTCCGAAGCGATCTCGGCGAGGCTCAATGCTTACGCGCCGTACTCGGAATTTAAAGTCGGAGCGGCGTTACTGTTGGAAGACGGAATGACGATCGTAACCGGGTGCAATGTCGAAAACGCATCTTACGGGCTTGCGATTTGTGCTGAACGGAATGCAATTTGTGCTGCCGTTGCGAAAGGACACCAAAAGTTTGTCGCGATCGCCGTCGCCGCGACACCGTTAGCTTCTCCGTGTGGCGCGTGTCGACAGTTCATTGTCGAATTTGGAAAGTCCATTCCTGTCATCAGCGTAGATCCAAGCGATCCGGAAACGCAGATTAAACGTTGGACCAGCGGCGAATTGATTCCTGACAGTTTCGAATTTAAAGATCGATAGTCGAGCTGCATCGTAGTTCCGGTTTTGTTGAGCAACGGCTAGATGCGACAGTGCCGAAGGCACGGCATGTGATAGCCTCGTACGTGCGTCCGAGGACCATCGCCACAACCGTCACCGAGTGCCGAAGGCACGGCATGTGTTTTCGTAATTTGACCGACGATGTCGTTCGAAATTTTTTATCGCGTTGACGATCGACGCCGTGTGGAAGCGCATTCTCCTGTCGTCCATTCTGGGTTTCGTTGTTTGTTGTCTTGGAACCATGGACTTGCGTCCGAGGCTATTGCATGTCATCGCTTCGCGATTGAATTCTCGGAGTTGGACTCGGGACTGAATTTGCAAAACTCGTCATCGCTTCGTGATTGAATCCTCGGAACTGAGATTCGGTCTCGCCGTAAACACGCTCCATCTCGCCGTGCGAAAAGCGTCACCGTGAGGGTCCGAAAACATTAGCGGCAGTACCGAAGGCACGAAATGCGATGGTCCTCGGACTTAAGTCCGAGGACCATCGCCACAACCGTCACCGAGTACCGAAGGCACGGCATGTGTTTTCGTAATTTGACCGACGATGTCGTTCGAAATTTTTTATCGCGTTGACGATCGACGCCGTGTGGAAGCGCATTCTCCTGTCGTCCATTCTGGACTTTGTTGTTTGTTGTCTTTGAACCTCGGACTTACGTCCGAGGCTAACGCATGTCATCGCTTCGCAATTGATTTGCCTGGTCGGCACATTTACGCTTACAACTACGATGAGGGCACATGCCCCTTTCAGGGTTCAGGGGAAACTGGCAACCGTTTCGGCAATGCATTACGATAACGATTGACCGAGTCGCATCCCGCGACAAAGTCCAGCACATGGTCTACCTATGTGGCCAAAACAAAAAAATGTTCGGCTGTCTCAATTGAACGCTACGGGATCGTGGTTCGCTATGCACACTGGCTTGAATGACAATCCTTTTTTAGCCCCGAAGGACACTACTTCTGGGGTGTCTTCTGACCGACCCAATCAACGAGTCGCGCGCATCATCTCTTACGCTGCACTTGTCATGTTGCTCTCATGTTTTGTCTGCTTTGCTCTCTCGACTTACCAAGTTGCGATGATATTAGGTGTAAAGGACTACAAAGGCTATTTTGCACCATTGCTCTTTTGGGCAGTGCTGTCGTGGTTTTTCGCCACATTGCTGGCGACTTTGGCCGTCATGTTTCATAAAAGCAGTTTCAATCTATTTATTCTCTGTAGCACCCAAATCCCCCTGCTCCTTCCAGCTTGGATCGTAGCCATTTGGTTTTGGAACCTGTTTGCATATTTCAATGCGACCTCAATACTCGACTTGGTCAGGCCAGTCCAATAAACGAAGCTGGACCTAATCCGTTGTCTGGGTAACAAGGCTGCAAGGCTCTCAGGGGTTTTTAGGCAAGCGAATCAAACTCTTTCTCAAACGCATCGAGGAAGCCATTCGCGTCGCTTGGAGAGATCACGTTCCGGTCGAAGTGAACGGTGATGCGGCCTCGTGGGCGTTTGTCATCGGCGTCAGAAGCCCGATGCAACTGCCACGCAAAATTGATGGGGGTTCCCGAACGAACTGGACCGCACATGTCGAAGTCTTGCAGTTTCATCTGCCCAACGTTTGAAAAATCGCAGGCTCGACATTTTCGAAACGGTTCGCTGAGATTTGTGAAAACAATCGTGCCGCGTGACATGGCTTTCAAAGCCGACCGCTTCATCAGCCAATGGCTCGCCGACAAAAGCCTGATCGCGATCAAGAACGCTCGATCAAGTTTGCAGCCGATGATGATTCTTACTTCCCGGTCGATCGAAAAGGCGCCGGAGCTCAGGTCGGCAACCTGTTCTTTTGTTCGATCGATTTGAACCAGTGACGCACGATTGGCAACAGGAAGCCGGCGATCCGCATATTCGCGAATGTTGATTGGTAACACGATTCGGAGCCATCTCTGACCATCCGATTCGGCTACCTTGTCGATGGCGCGGAAGGCCATCGTCATCAGAAGCGAGTTGCTTGAAATTCCGACTCGCTGAGCATGATCATTCAGCCGTTCGACCGTATTTGCATCGACCCAACGTCCAGCAACGCCTGGTGACGCATGAATGGTTGGAACCGGCTTCGGTGTTGATCCGTGAAGGGTTTTGAACTTTCGAAAGAGAAACTTCGTTGCTCCAAAAACCGCGATCCATTGAAAAGGCAGACGTTTGAGGAAGCTTAATGTCAACAAGCCGAGCCGATTTCGATTTTTCCAGCGCTGCCAATCGAGCTTGCCAAGTCCAACCGAGACGTCCCGGCCGTGGCATAAATTGTGGTACGCGGTGAACCAGTCGCGGATGAAAACGATGCCTCCGGGGCCGTCTGCGAGCGCGTGGTGCACGGCGAAGATGATCAGGGTTTCCTTGGGACTGGTGACGCACCAAATTCCAAACGCGCCTTCTTCAAGGTCAAGATTCGCGATGCCTCGTTCGCTGAACCCTTCCAAATTGAGATCCAGCTCAGATTCTGGCAACTGCGAAAGCGACTGAAGATGAAACGAGCTTTCAGCCAATTCACTGAACGGCGTTCGAAGTTCGTCGGAGGTATCCCAGCCCGGGCGTCTTTGATTGGATTTGAACTTCCACGCGGCAAACTTCTGTCGGCTAACGCAATGTTCCCAAGCGGCACGAGCATTTGATTCGTGAAAGGGACCGGAAAATCGGTGTCGACTGGTGATGACGTTGGGCCACTGATCTGTTGAGCTATACAGATGAAAGGCTTCGATGGAAGTCATCGCAACGCGAGTTGGAAACGCGACGTCGGGCTCAGACTGTAATTTTGCTTCCGTGCTGTTCAATCGATTTATCCTACGCTCGGTTCACGAATCAGGCCCGGCAGGATGTCGAGGTTTAGATCTTCGAACAATCCCGCCTTAAATCGTTCAACGGCAATCGCTCCCATGACGGCGTTGTCGGTGCAATGTTCCAGTTTGGCAAAATGCAATTCGATTTCGTTAGATTCACAGGCGGATTTTAATTGGTCGCGAAAGACTCGATTGGCCGCCACGCCACCACCAACGCACAGTCTTCTGGTTTGTCCCGACGTCGTGTTGGCCAGTACCGCTTGAACAGATTTTTTTACCAAGCAATCGACGACGGCCTGTTGAAAGCTGGCTGCAAGGTCCGCAACGGATTGTTGGTCAAGGCTTTCGGAGTCAATTTCAAATTTGCCGGGCCCCGTGATGGCGTAGCGAACGGCAGTTTTTAGGCCGCTGAAGCTGAAAGCGATTCGATCCTCTTTCAAAAAGCTGCGCGGGAATTTGTGAGCTTTGGGATCTCCTTGCAAGGCAGCTTTGGCGATCCATGGGCCTCCGGGGTAGGGCAATCCCAGCATGCTGGCAACTTTGTCGAAAGCTTCTCCTGCGGCGTCGTCGATCGTCCCGCCAAGAAAGCGACTTTCGATCGCACTGGCATATTCGTACAGGTGTGTATGCCCTCCGCTGACGACCAGACCGATGCAGGGATAAATCGGATTGGCGCTGTCAAACTGGCATGCGTAAACGTGGGCATGCAGGTGGTTGATGGCAATCAGGGGGATATCTTTGGCGAAACACAGTGCTTTTGCGGCGGCCAGGCCAACCAGCAGCGATCCGGAGAGCCCGGGCGTGTTGGCGACTGCGATTGCGTCGATATCGTCGAGCGTCAAATTTGCTTTCCGGAGCGTTTCATCGATGACCGGAAGAATCCGCTCGACATGGGCTCGAGCCGCAATTTCAGGCACGACGCCGTTGTAAACCTCGTGTAAATCCGCTTGAGATGCGACGACGCCAGCAAGTACTTCCAACTTGTCAGAAACCAAGGCGGCTGCGGTTTCGTCACAAGTCGTTTCGAGCGTCAGAAGGATCATGAGGGAATTTTGGCGGATATTCGGAAATACGAAACTTGGTTGGCAAACGTGAGTTTAATTGCGTATCGGCGGCAAATGAAGGCGTGGTTCGTCGCGTTTGCAGGTCCAACGTGTTCCAGTCCCAACGGTTATAGGATGTGGAATCGTTGATCCGCCTGGCAACGATGGACCGCCTGGCAACGATGGACCGCCTTGGAACGTGTGCTGGACTGGTCAGGCGGGGC
>CAYZPA010000030.1:1262-39987 GCA_964479855.1 uncultured Pirellulaceae bacterium | reverse complement strand
CCGCCTGGCAACGATGGACCGCCTTGGAACGTGTGCTGGACTGGTCAGGCGGGGCAATTGGTGCAGGCCGCAGTTTGGATTGAGGTTGCTTTAAAAGATAAGGATTCGGTCGTTGGCCAGATTTTACTGGCGAATTAGACTGTATTTTTAAGGAAATTACCAAGGCTTGGAATTAGATGAATCACGCGACCCACCCCACCAAGATCGTACTGTGCGCTTGCCTTTGTCTAAGCGTATTTTTTCTCAATCTGTCCTCAAACGTGTTCGCTCAGGGGGCTGATGACAAGTCTCCGAAGACGCTCGAATTTGATTTCAGTGAATCGCCGTGGGAGGTCGTGATCGAGACTTTCGCGGAAGAAGCGGGCTACGTCCTGGAAAAAGTTGATCAGTATCCACTTGGAAATTTTAACTTTCGCAGTGAGGGCCCGATTTCACCAGCTCAGGCGATCGACGAAATCAATCATAAGCTCAGGCTTAGTGAGCCTCCGAAGACGTTGCTGCGAAATGGCGGGAAGCTATATCTTGTGGATGCAACGCGTCGATTGCCAGATGAATTGGTCGAAACGATCGACGTTTCGGAACTGGACCAGCGCGGCAAATATGAAATTCTGCAAGTGGTCTTCAATATTGACGGTTTGATCGCAGAACAAATTGAACCACAAATCAAACAACGGATCAGCGATGTCAATATGCCGCTGTTTCAGTCCTATCCAGCGGTCAGCGAAGTCTTTGTTCGTGAATCTGGAGAAAACCTTCGCTTCATTCGCAACGTGATCGAGTCCGCTCGTGCGAAACTGATGGTTACCGACGCCTATCGGTTGAAGCACACCAGTGCCGAATTGTTCCTGGAGAATCTTCGCCCGTTGTTGGATCTGGACGAAAGCAACCGTAGTGAAGAATTGCGGATTACCGTCGACAGTGCGCCCGGCTCGCAGCGTTTAATTATGCGGGGCACTCCTTCGGCGATTAAAGCACTTAAAGACACCGCTGTTTTTCTTGATACTCCTGCCGAAGAGTTTGAAGAGAGCACAATCGAGAAGACCTATCTGGATACGTATCTTGTGCCGGCAGATTCAAAGGAGACGTTTGAGGTTTTGGATCGACTGCTGTTTGATGCCGAGCGAGGTGCTCGTGTCATTCAGGGTAGCGAGACCGGAAAGATCACGGTGATGGGAACCAAGCAGGATCACCAGATTGTGATTGACTACATTGCGTTGTTGCAACGTGAAATCGATGCGGGGCAAGCGACGGTTTTCCTGAAGAATGGCGATGCGGCCGATATCCTTGCGGCGACACAGTCTCTGATGGGGATTACTGCCGATAGCACCGATGGGCCGACAATGATTGCCAATACGGTTCGCGACTTCATCAAGATTTTGGGGACGCCGCAGCAGGTTACTCTGGCAAAGTCGATCATCGAAGACCTTGACAAGAATTCGGCTGCAGTCAGCGACGGCTTGCGAGTGCGAAGGAGGGTCATTCCGATGACGACCACCGAAGCGGATCGCATGATGGGAGTCCTTCCCGACATTTGGCCAACCACGGGGCGGAAGAATATTTTGGATTTCAATCCGATCGAGGTGCGCAGAGCCGTACCAATGGAACGGAGAAACGCGCCGAACAATCCCGGAGTCGACCTGAGGAAGAAACGCGAGACGACTCCCGATGTTGAAACACCGATGAGAAAGAAACAGGGGGCAGCGAACTATCGCTCTTTTTTTCGTCAAGCGTCTAGCGGTCTGTCTCGGCTAAAAAGCGGGGTTTCAATCCTAAGCCATTTGGGCGATAGCCCCGGTTTTATGAGGGGAACCGTGGCTAGCGCCAAAACGGCTCACCTTGCAATTGAGTTGTCACAAACTACCAGCTCGGTCGGCGAACTGATGTTTCTTGCGGGGCCACTTTCTACACTTTCCACAATCTGTCTGATTCAGGATGCGGATGAACAGTCTCCCGGGGACGCGGTAAATCCCAGAGATTCAGGGTACATTCCGCCTCCAGAGATTCAGTCGGTTCCCGGAGCACCTATCAAAATTTGGGCGACGCCGTACGGCATTGTGTTCGAATCGGATGACCTCGATGCGATCGACGATTTGGAATATCTGATCGATCAGCAGTTGTCGGAAGAGACGGAGACTTCGAAGCCCGTCGTGTTCGAATTGAAATACGTTAGCGCTTCCTACATGAAGGCTCGCCTTGAGGATTTTTACGGACTCGATTCAGGTGGAGACGGCGGCGGTGGCGGAGCCGGCGGTTTGCTTGGCGGAATGGCTTCCAATATGCTCGGCGGAGCGGCTGGTGACGCTGCGGCGGGGCTGCTTGGACTTGGCGGTGGTGGCGGCGGATCGGACGCCGAAGCACTTCTCGAAGGCGATGTTCGACTCGGTGCCGACTCACGAATGAACGTCGTCTACGCGGTCGGAGCGACGATGGCTGACATCGATTTGCTGGATTTTGGAATCCGTTTGTTCGACCGCCCATCGCCTGAACAGGATCCGGAACTGGCCGGACAATTGCACTTCATTACGATCCAACACCGCGATCCGGAAGAGATCAAAAATATGGTGCAGTCTTTGTTCAAAATCTATTTTGAAGACCCTGCCGAGAAAGCCAAACAGAGCGGAGGCGGCGGTGACGCGGGGAACGTCATGCGAATGATGCAGCAGATGACTCGCGGCGGGAAAGGTGGCGGCGGCGGGGGAGGCGAAGACGCCAATGAAACTAAATTGCGGGCCTCTTTGGAAGTCGATATCAAAACTCGCACTCTGTTGCTGACAGGGCCGAAGACGATTTACAACCAGGTGAAAGAAGTGGTTGACTTACTGGACCGACCTGATGTCGAAAAACCGCTGAAACCAAAAAGCATCCCGATGAATGGGGCCGATCCGGAAAAGATTGCCAAGTTGATTCAGGATTTGCTTGGGGAAGACAAAATTATTCTCCCGGAAGGAAGCATGGATGAAGGGAGCTCTAACGGTACCAGTGAAACTCCAGGATCGACATCAGGAAAATCCAGCAGTGACAAGCAGGCTCAGGACGCTGCAACAAGTCGCGCGGCTGCGTTTCAGCAGATGATCAGGGCGGCTCAACAGCGCGGCGGTGGTGCTGGCCGGGGCGGTCAACGCGGTGGCGGTCAACGCGGTGGCGGGCAACGTGGAGGCGGAGGCCAGCGTGGCGGCGGTGGTCGAGGTGGACGCGGCGGGTAGGCTGCTTTGCGTCGATTCTGCTTTCGTTTGTTTAGTCGACACATTTGCGTTTCGTTGACAAAATACTGCACGCGGCAAGTTGTCAACAATTGATAGCAGCGATTTTTCTTGCTGACTTTGCGAGATTAGGCCAACTTCCCGGTTCATCGCTTTTCGATTTTTTCGGTTTTAAATTACACATTCGAGTAGGTTCTGCCGCCTAAACTGCGTCCTATCGAACAGTTTGCGGCTTAGTCGTGTAACCTTTAATATCAATTGTTGCATGAAGCGATGTCGAGAACGGACGTCTGTGTCTATTTCTCGCAACGGTTTGCGCACGTTAACGTGCTGAGGAAAAGATGGCAGATAGCTACTGGTACATAAAAAACTGCGATTTGTTTTCGCAAGTCTCTCCGGAAGACGTCGCATGGCTCGAATCAAAATCGAGCATGCGGAAACTGAAACGTGGAGAATCGGTCTACCTGCCGAACGATTCCTCTGAAGGCATCCTTTTGGTTGCCAGCGGTCGCATCAAGATTTGCCATTCGACGCCTCAGGGTAAACAGAGCATCATCGGGTTCGTGGATCCGGGTGAGATTTTTGGCGAACTGGCATTGCTTGATAACAGCCCACGCGAAAACCTCGCTCAAGCAGCGGAAAAAACGGTCTTGGTGATGATCCCTCGCACGGACCTGTTGGCGATTGTGCAAAAGTATCCGGCAATCGTTTTGGGCGTCACGAAACTTATCGGCCTGCGTCGTCAGCGTGTCGAGCGTCGTTTGCGGAACCTTCTTTTTCGCTCAAACCGTGATCGCGTAATTCACCTGTTGCTGGAACTGGCGGAAAAATATGGGCAGCGGACCAACGATGGGATTGAGCTAAAGATCCGCCTGTCGCATCAGGAAATGGCCAGCATCATTGGAAGCACGCGAGAGACCGTGACGGTCGTTTTGGGACAGCTGCAATCCGAAAATCTCCTTTCGATCGCTCGACGAAAGATATTTTTGCTCAGCCTTGAGAAGCTGGCGAGCGAAGTTAGCGAACCCACCCCTCGATTAAGCTCTTCCGAGCCACAGATATCGCGTAAAGTTCTTGCGTGAGCCAGTTTACGGACTGCGAGCTGATAAAAGTCAAATTGCGTATTCCATCCCACGATAACCGCAATTTTTTGAAAATTGGTTTTACCTTGCACTGGTTTTTGCTCAGAATACCGGACAAAGTCCTCCACTTTGCCGATTAGACAGCTTGGGGACCGCTCACTTCCAAAAGCGACAATTGTAAAATGAAATCCGAACCACAAAAAAATAGCAACAGCTGGGAGCCCTGCAACGCGGGCTTGATCCAGTCAACCGCGGGCTCTGTTAGCGGTGAAAAAGCTGCGATTGCTCGTCGAGAATTCCTGCGCAACGCTTCCGTTGGTGCTGTCGTCGTCGCAGGAGCCGGTATTGCCGGCTGGTCACTTTTTGGCGACCGGAATGTTAGGCAAGCGAATCCTGCTCCGATCGCATGTTCAGAAGTCGGCCTTCATCTGGCAAGCTTTGTCGATCAGTCAATCGATGACGAACAGCTGATCAAACGAATCGCCCATCACCTTACGAAGTGTTCGCCTTGCGATCGTAAGCATCGACAGTTGGTGGGTTCGAAAACGGCGCAAGCAGACTGCGATCATCTTGATAAATCAAACCCATAAGCGTCGCTAATTTGTTACAATAAGGGCAGCACGGAAATGAAGCCGTGATTCTTTTTCAGCTGCTGGTCCAATGAAGTGCCCTTATTGCCAAACTGACAACGACAAGGTCATCGATTCACGAAGCGGTGAAGACGGCTTTGCGATTCGACGTCGGCGACACTGTCTCGGTTGTGATAAACGATTCACGACTTACGAGCGTGTTGCTGAACTGGACATTCGCGTTGTTAAAAAAGACAAGACTCGCGAGATTTTTCAGCCCGAGAAAATCCGCAGCGGCGTCGAGCGTGCTTGTTGGAAAAGGCCTATCCCGACGAAAGAAGTC
This sequence comes from uncultured Pirellulaceae bacterium, assembly GCA_964479855.1. Taxonomy (GTDB): domain Bacteria; phylum Planctomycetota; class Planctomycetia; order Pirellulales; family Pirellulaceae; genus Mariniblastus. The sequence goes on along the minus strand of CAYZPA010000030.1, from coordinate 34,793 downwards.
GCGCGGGTCATTTCAGAAGTCATCGAAAACGTGCAGCAGTGTGGCAGTTCCGAAATCGAAAGCCAGGCAATCGGCGCGATGATCATGGAGCAACTGATTGAACTGGATGACGTTGCTTACATTCGATTCGCAAGCGTCTATCGACAGTTCAAGGACATCAACGAATTCGTTCGTGGCGTCGAACCGATCCTGAACCGGAATCAGATCCATCTTAGCACGAACTCGCAGGGCAAGCCTCGATAGCAGGCCTTTTGGGGTTTTTCGAGTCGCTTGATTAGAGCAGCATCCGTCGCGATAACTTTCGTTTCAAAAAGTTTGCTAACACAGCGGTCGTGAACAGAGCCCCGCTGCCAAGACGATGGACGACGCGTATGGTTTGGTGTTTCCGCAGTCAATGTAAGGACGGCGTGTCCACAACTGGCGGCTTTCAACACGACCGCCAAGCTCGGCCTGGTAAAGCCAACTGGCACGACCGGTTTGCACGACTCCAACTACGAAATGTCAAATTTTTCCAACAGTCGATACAACGAGCGGCGGTTCACGCCCAGAGCTTTGGCGGTCTTTGTTTTGTTTTTGTCGCAGCTTTCGTAAGTTCGAAGAACGTGCAGGCGGTTGAGCGTTTCAAGGTCCGAGGCACCCTGATTATTGCTCAAGACCGTCACTGGAGAACACTCAGCGTCCACGATCGCGGCTGGCAGATTCTTTAGTTCGATGCGTTCTTCTTCAGCGAGAACTTTCGCGCGTTCAATTGCGTTTTGCAGTTGGCGAACGTTGCCAGGCCAACTGTAAGTCGAGATCTTTTCCATCACATCATCGTCGATGTCCCAGCCATCAGCAAACTTTCTGGCCAGCAGAGGAATGTCGCCAACGCGATTGCGAAGCGGCGGAAGCTCGATCCCGAGCACGTTGATTCGATAGTAGAGGTCTTCGCGAAAAGTTTTCGCTTTCACTTCCTGTTCCAGATCCCGATTGGTCGCAGCGATCACTCGAACTTTAACTTTGCGTTCAGAAACGGAACCGACTCGACGCATCGATCCGTCCTCGAGGACCCGCAACAGTTTCGCCTGAAGCGATCCGCTCATTTCGCCGAATTCGTCAATGAACAGCGTGCCGCCGTCTGCGATTTCGAAAAGTCCTTGCTTGGAAGTCACCGCACCGGTGAAAGATCCTTTTTCATGGCCGAACAATTCGCTTTCCAGCAGTTGGTCGGGAAGTGCAGCACAGTTAACAACAACCAAAGGCTTGTCCGCCAGCGGACTCGATTTATGAATGGCTCGTGAAACCAGTTCTTTACCGGTGCCACTTTCACCCTGAATCAAAACGGGTTTATTCGACGATGCAGTTCGTTCGATCAACCGAAACACTTCCTGCATCGCAGATGATTCACCGATGATTTCTGATTTGGGGGTCTGCCGACGAACGATCTCTTTCAGTTGCAGATTTTCTTTTTCAAGCTCCTGAGTCTCGCAAGCGCGTTTTACCAATCGAGCCAGATCATCCAATTTGGCGGGCTTTGTCAGGAAGTCGTAGGCTCCCAGTTTGATCGATTCGACGGCGTTTTCGATCGTTCCGCCGCCGGTGAGCATGATGACTTTCGGCGGTTCCTCACGTTGCATCAATTGCTTGAGCGCTTCGATGCCGGAAATGCCAGGCATGTGAATGTCCATGATGACGACGTCGAACTGTTTGTTGACGGTGATGTTCACCGCCTCTTCGCCGTCTTCGGCCTCTTCGACGCGAAATCCAAGCCGCTTCAAATAGCGACAGGCTGATTCGCGAAAGTCACTTTCATCGTCGACGATTAGCAGGTCAATGTCGAGTGTATCGCGATCATCATTTGACGTTGTCGAATCCTGCGTGGCCATGAAGCGGTGCTTGCTTAAAGAGTTCATTTTTGATCAGTCGAGAAACAATATTGTACTGTCGCAATACCCAAGTCCATGCCAGTGTTTTGTTCAAAAAACATCGCCACCGATAACACAGCATCGCTGTATTGAGCCCTTCGGCTAAATTTGAGCCGCTTCCTTTGCGTGGTAAGCGATTTCTTGGCAATCGCTGTGCCAAAGGAAACAAAGGAAACCAGCGGATTTTGCAGACGGGAATCGCCGAATCTGCGGTGCAATCGCCAATTGGTGTGGTGTGCACTTTCGCTCGACTGTGCAGTATCGCTCAGGATTCCGGCGTTTCAGACGAAGCACGTTCTTTTAGAATCGATCGTTTTTGACGGGGCATTCTGAGCGTAAATTTTGCGCCGCCAAGATCTGCATCGGACACCGACAGGTTTCCCTGGTGAGCCTGTGCGACGCGGCGAGAAATCGCCAGTCCAAGCCCGGTCCCTTTTGTTTTCGTAGTAAAGAAAGGCGAAAATATTTCGGCGCGATGCTCTTCGGGGACACCGTCGCCGTCATCGGAGACGGACAGAATTAGTTCAGGCGAAGATGTGCTGTCGTCGTAGCCAATTTCAAGCAGAACATGTCCGCTTCTGGAGCTTGCAAAAATCGCATTCTCCAACAGGTTTCGCACGATCTGCCGAATTCTATCTGCATCGATGAACCATACCTTCGGCGCTACAGGATCTGAAACCAGCAAAAGTTCTGGCGGCGTTTCCAAACGCTTGGCTTCCATGATCTGTTGCCAGGTCTCTTCGACCAAGGCGACGATCTGACATTCTCGTCGTTCCAGGTTGATCGGAGCGGCGTAGTTCCGGACTTCTTCCAACAGCATGTTCAGATCGTCCAACGCTCGTTGAACTTTGCGAACCAATTGCAGGCTGTCAGGCATTTCGGCGACGTCGAGCGAAAGTTCGGCAAGGCAGGCATGACTTCGCTGAAACGCGTTGCGGCTTTCATGAGCCAATCCGGTTACCATTTCGCCAATCGCAGCCAGTCGCTCGTTTGCAACCAGTCGTGCTTGAGCGGATTCGATCTCTGCCAGATGATATTTGCGCTCGACGATCCGTCTGAGTAATCCTCGAAGCGCGTCGGGGTTGATCGGTTTGGACAGAAAGTCATAGGCTCCGTTTCGTAAAGCCGTTACCGCCGTATCGAATTCGCGCATGCCGGTTACGACCACAACTGGCGCATCAGGAAGTTCCTGTTTAATGATTGGAATCAGTTGGCTGCCATCGCCATCGGGCAGTTTCCAGTCGACGATTACTGTGTCGAAATGACGACGCTCAATGGCCTGAATCGCGGGTAAGCAATGAGAAACTGATTCGATTGCATAGCTGTCGAGCGAAAGGATGTCTTCCATGTTGCTTCGCGCATCATGGTCATCTTCGACGATCAAAATAGAAAATGGTTCGTGCACTGGTTTCCCGCTAGATGGCATCTGCAGCTCTTGCCTTTATATCCATTGGTTTCACGATTCTTTCCATCGCAGTCAATTCAGTCGATTGCTTCGGCGATCGTGTCCAACAGCAACGCGATATCAACAGGTTTCCTGAGTACTTGCCATGTGCCTGCTTCGACAGCGCGTTTTATGCCATCGTCACCCGCATAGGCGGTCACCATGATGGCGCGTAATTTTGGATTGAATTCAAGAATTCGCTTGTACAGTTCCACGCCATCGATTCCGGGCATTTTGAAATCCAACAAACAAAGATCGTACTTGCAATCTTTCTCGCTGGCACAAAACTCTTCAACTTTTCCAATCGCATCTTCACCGCAAGTGGCCGTGTCGGTTTCGTATCCAATATCGTTCAAAATGTCAGAAAGATTGGCCAGGATATCTCGGTCATCGTCTACGATCAAAATTCGATAAACTCTTTCACCCATGATGATTTTTTCAACGAAGGCTCTGACAAACGCAAAACCTTTTCCTCAAGAAAGTGATGATTTTCATCTTCGAACCGGAAGTTCGATTTATACCGCTGAACGCTGTCCGGATCGAGTGCCCGCTAATTGAGATCTTTTGGACGGCTGCTTTTTCTTTTGTAAATCCATTGAATCGAGCGTTGGCAACACAATCGTGTAGAGACTGCAGAAAGCGGCAGAGATGGCACAGAAGATCAAAATAGGAGTCATTTCTTTTCCTTGTTAGGAGAATACAATTGAGTCGACTGCAGGGAAGGCAACTTCGATGCCAAACCAATAAGTAGCGTTTTTCGTGACTTACGGACTTGTTTCTGTGCGTATACGCTCGACATTTACGTGCATCGCTCACTGCGCCGCCCACATTTTTGCGAACCGCTACTTCGTATTTTTTTCCTGATCGTTTCGCATTTCGTGCCTCGAAAGCAATGCCATGAAAGACTCGAACCGTCCACAGATTCAAACCGCTGTGCTGGCCGCCATCCTCGAAAACGCAGTCGATGCGATCATCAACATCACGCCGCTTGGGCTGATCGATTCAGTGAATCCTGCCGCGGAACAAATGTTTGGCTTCACGGCTGATGAACTGTTGGGCCAGAACATCCACATTTTGATGCCGCAGCCTGACCGCGATCAGCACGATGGTTATCTGCAAAACTACCTTGGTTCCGGGAAACCGAAAATCATCGGGATCGGTCGGGAAGTTGTTGGCCAGCGCAAAGACGGAACTACGTTTCCAATGCACTTGGCGGTCAGCGAGATCAAGGTCGACAACCGCCACCTCTTTACGGGAATCGTGCGAGACATTTCCAAACAAAAGCAGGCTGAACGGAATCTTGCGATTGCAAACGAAAGGCTGGAAGATCGGGTAAAGCAGCGGACGGCAGAATTGAGGGAGGCTCAGGCTGACCTCGTTCGCAGCGAAAAATTTGCGACGCTGGGAAAGGTCTCTGGCGGAATCGCTCATGAGATCCGAAATCCGCTCAATGCCGTCAAAACATCCGCTTACTTTTTGCTCAACGCCAATAATCCGTCTGAAAAGAAGATTCGCGAACACCTTGAACGGATTGATCGGCAGGTCAACATGATCGACAATGTGGTTACGGCTTTGTCGGACGTTGCCAAGCTACCCGATGCGAACCTTGACGCGGTTGACCTTGCACCGGTTATTCACGCCGCGGTTTGCTCCGTCGGACTTCCCTCCAACATTGAAGTGCGATTTGAATTCCCCGAAGATTTGCCGCAAGTGCTGGTCGATGGGACTCAGATTGTCATCGCTTTCATGAACCTGATTCGCAACGCTCGCGACGCAATGTTCGAAGGAGGCACACTTTCTCTTTCCGCCACCGTTGACCCGGAATCGGTATCGTTTCACGTCGATGACACTGGAACCGGAATCTCGGATGCCGACATGGGAAAAATTCTGGAGCCGCTTTACACGACCAAGGCCCGAGGAATGGGGTTGGGGCTATCGATTTCTCGAACGATCGTCGAAAAGAACAAAGGGCAGTTGAACGTCGAGAGCGAAGTTGGCAAAGGAAGCCGCTTTACGGTCACGCTGGAACGGTGTGATGCGGCTTCGAAAGCCTGAGTTACGCCCAAGGAAATCGGAAGTTGCGGGGCAGGGTCGTGATCGCAAAGCGTGATCAAAGCATGTGATGCCAAAGTAGTTCGGTTCTCCGAGCAGTTTGGTACGGCAAAATACGACTCGGAGATCTCGTCAAGTCGAGCTACTGAAATATAGCTACTGAGAATCTGTCGAAATTTCAATCGGCGCAACAGTTTTCTGAATCCGCACAGCGCACCGCACACTGAGCAGCGCGCTCATTCGCACACTCGTGTTTCGAGTTCGGAGTGTTGCGATCAGCGGCAGCGACATTCTTTTGACACAAAGAATGAGGAATGTTTCGCAAATATTGGATAACGCCAAGTTTCCCGCCGCTTTCTGCTTTGAATTCGGTCGCGACCGCGCCACGCGGGTCCGTTGGCTGAAACGGAGGCTTCCCACACGAACTCTCTGGCACAGCGTTTGCTTAACGGACCGATCAACCCGCTGAACTGTGCGATCGCACAGTTTGCTCGAATCGGACTTCATAAGCAAAAGCAATTATCAATGAATGATCTTACAGCAGGCGCGTCGAAATCGCCTGACGCTGAATTGCAGCCACAGGCTCCTGTCAAAACTCAACTAGATTCCTTTTCCTACGACGACTCAATCGTTCGCATGTTTTGTCTTGCGACATTGGTTTGGGGTTTGGTCGCAACGCTTGCCGGCGTCATTGTCGCACTGTTGTTGGTCATGCCAGAATTGAGTTTCGTTCGCTACTTTTCATTCGCGAGGCTCCGCCCGGTGCATACCAACGCGGCGATCTTTGCTTTCGGTGGAAATGCAATCTTTGCCGCTGTTTACTATTCGACTCAGCGACTTTGCAAGGCTCGCATGTGGAACGACATGCTCAGTAAGCTCCATTTCTGGGGCTGGCAACTGATCATCGTTGCGGCGGCGGTTACGCTGCCGCTGGGAATTACTCAAAGTAAAGAGTACGCCGAACTGGAATGGCCGATCGACATCGCGATCGCGGTTGTTTGGGCCGGGTTTTTTGGCGTTAACTTCTTCATGACGCTAATCAAGCGTCGTGAACGGCATATGTACGTCGCGTTGTGGTTTTATATTGCCACGATTGTTACGGTCGCGATTCTGCACATCTTCAACAATTTGGTTGTTCCGTCGAGCCTGTTCAAGAGCGTTCCAATTTATGCGGGCGTTCAGGATGCGATGATGCAATGGTGGTACGGTCATAACGCGGTGGCGTTTTTTCTGACGACGCCGTTCCTTGGTTTGATGTATTACTTCTTGCCGAAAGCTGCCGAGCGTCCTGTTTTTTCGTACAAGCTAAGCATCATTCACTTTTGGTCCTTGGTGTTCATTTACATTTGGGCCGGTCCTCACCACTTGCATTACACCTCAATCGCCGCATGGGCATCATCGCTGGGAATGATTTTCTCGCTGATGCTGTGGATGCCAAGCTGGGGCGGCATGATCAATGGATTGCTGACACTACGGGGTGCATGGCACAAAGTTACCGCCGATCCGGTGCTGAAGTTTTTCGTGGTTGGAATTACCTTTTACGGAATGGCGACCTTTGAAGGCCCGCTGCTTTCGGTCAAAAGCGTCAACGCTTTATCGCACTACACGGACTGGACCATCGCTCACGTTCACGCGGGAGCACTTGGCTGGAACGGATTCATGACGTTTGGAATGCTGTACTGGCTGTTGCCAAGAATCTTCCAGACCAAACTGTGGAGCACAAAGCTGGCGACGTGGCACTTTTGGGTTGGAACGCTCGGCATCCTGCTGTACATCATCCCGATTTACGTTGCCGGTTTGACGCAAGGTCTGATGTGGCGTGCGTTCACTCCGGAAGGCAATCTCGCTTACCCTGACTTTGTGGAAACGGTTCAGCAAATCGTTCCGATGTGGTGGACTCGTGTTGGCGGAGGCGTTTTGTACGTCGCCGGCATCGTCCTGATGGGGATCAACTACTACATGACGTGGAAGTCTCGGCCCAGCGTCTACGAAGTGCCTGTGATCCAGGCGGCTCCTCTGTCGAAAGAGTTTAGCGACGATCCAACGACTCCTGACTCTCGATTGAAGAACGCTGCCGTCCTTGACGTTGCGAAGAAAATTGACGTCTGGGAGCAAGCTGCCTGGCATCGCGTTTGGGAACGGCTTCCGATCCGATTTACCGTCTGGGTTACGATCGCCGTTGTTGTTGCTTCAGCTTTTGAGTTGGTTCCAACGTTCCTGATTCGTTCAAACATTCCGACGATTGCTTCGGTTAAGCCGTACACGCCACTGGAGCTTGCGGGCCGCGACATTTACGTTGCAGAGGGTTGCTATAATTGCCATTCGCAACAGATTCGTCCGCTGTTCGCCGAAACGGAGCGTTACGGTGAGTATTCCAAGGCTGGGGAGTTCGTTTACGATCGACCATTCCAGTGGGGTTCTCGTCGAATCGGTCCCGATTTGGCTCGCGAAGGCGGCAAGCAATCGCACTTGTGGCACTTCGAACATTTTCGAAATCCATCGCAGATGGTTGAGGGAAGTGTCATGCCTTCTTACTCCTATCTGATGACGACGGAATTGAATTTCAAGTCCATTCAGGGCCGAATCGACGCCGCCCACATGCTGGGAGCCCCTTACGATCGTGAACTTGATGAAGCCGAAGAAATGGCTCGGGAACAGGCTCGCGAAATCGTCAAGCAGCTCGTTGAGCAAGGTGGTCCGTCAGAAGTCGATGGTTCCGATGGCGAAAAAATCGCTTTGGAAGAAACGCATGTGATCGCCTTGATCGCCTACCTGCAGCGAATCGGTATCGACTTGCATGCGAGCGAAGATGCGGAACCGAAAGCCGAAGAAGCGACAGCCCAAGAACCGAAAGCTGAAGAATCGAAAGCCGAAGAACTGAAAGCTGAAGAATCGAAAGCCGAAGAAGCGACTTCGGAGGAAAGCGATTCCACGAAAAGCGATTCTGACGATTCATCCGAAACAGAATCTGCTGACCAATAAATTCGCTCCAGCAGCCTCACTTTTATTGCCCAAAATTTAATTCGTCATTAACCAGAAAATTCGATGATCAAAAAACTAACCAGCTTTTTGGACTACGGAATGTTTGCAGAAATAGCGTTGGCAATCTTTGCCGTGGTGTTCGTGTCGATCGTGATACGTACCCTTCTGCTTCAATCAGAAACGACGTCTCAACAAGCAAAAATTGTGCTTGGCGACGACAAGGAGACCTCCGCATGAACTCGGACAAAATGAATCAACAAGAATCAACTAGCGAAACTAACCTAACAGGCCACTCCTACGATGGGATCGTTGAATACGACAATCCACTTCCGGGTTGGTGGAAGTTTCTGTTTTGGTTCTTCATTTTGATCGCGCCCATTTATTACTTCTACGCTCATTCGGATGTGGAAGGACGATCGATTGAGGATCAGTACAACAATCACATGGCCAGCGTGTTTGAAATTCGATTCTCTGAAATCGGAGAACTTAAATCGGATCGCGAAACGATTCTCGAATACATGAACGAGAAGCCAGAATGGTTAGCCGTCGGCAAAGTCGCCTATCAAACCAATTGTGTCAGTTGTCACAAGGCGGACGGTAGCGGCGAGGTAGGACCAAACTTGACCGATGACTACTGGAAAAACGTTCGTTCGATCGAAGGAATCGCAAGCGTGATCGAAAATGGAGCGGCCAATGGAGCGATGCCGGCATGGAAAACACGATTCAGCCACCCCAATCAAATCGTTTTGCTTTCCGCCTATGTCGCTTCACTGCGAAAGAATCCGGTTCCCGGAAAAGCACCCGAAGGCGAAAAAATCGCTCCTTGGGACGAGTAGCAAGTAATACATCATTCGCCTGAAATCGTTTGTTCAAATTCTCGAATCCGACAGTTCGAAGCAGATAAAAATGAGCTCAAAAGTTCAGCAAGAGAAACTTGAGCCGACTTGTGGAAACTCGTGTATTCTTGCTCCAGAAGAACATGTTCTGAGCACGCTTGAATCCGATGGTTCAAGACGTTGGCTGAAGCCGAAACTTAGCAAGGGAAAGTTGCTGGCCAGAAGACGGGCTTTCGCCTATTTTCTGATCGCAATTTTCACGGTGTTGCCCTTCATCAAAATGGGAGGCAAGCCTTTCGTTCTGTTGGACATTGTATCCAGGCGTTTCACGATTTTTGGATTCACTTTCCTGCCGACGGACACGCTTTTGCTTTCGATTTTCTTGATTGGCGTTCTGTTGAGCATCGTGCTGTTTACGGCGCTCTTCGGTCGAGTCTGGTGCGGGTGGGCTTGCCCTCAGACTGTTTACATGGAGTTTCTGATTCGGCCGGTCGAGCGTTTCTTTGATGGAACGGTTGGTCGTGGTGGGCACAAAAAGAATATTCCTGCGTGGCGTACGGTTGCGAAATACGTTGTCTATTTTTTCTTGTGCGTTTATCTGGCCAACACTTTTTTGGCGTACTTCATCGGAGTCGATCGACTGAGCCAATGGGTTACTCAGTCTCCTTTGAATCATCCGGTTCCTTTCGCCGTGATGGCGTTCGTGACGTTTTGCATGATGGTCGATTTTTGTTTCTTTCGAGAACAAACTTGCATCATTGCCTGTCCCTACGGCAGGTTGCAGTCGGTTTTGCTAGATCAAAATTCTCTGATTGTTTCTTACGACAAAAGACGTGGGGAACAACGCGGCAAAATTCGGAAGCAGAAAAACAGCGACAGTTCGTTGCCAGTTTTGGGCGACTGCATTGATTGCGGAAACTGCGTTACGACTTGTCCCACCGGAATCGACATTCGCGAAGGGCTGCAGATGGAATGCATCAATTGCACACAATGCATTGATGCCTGTAATACGGTGATGAAGAAAATCGGCCGAGCACCAGATTTGATTCGCTACAGTTCGGAAGCTCGTGATGCTGGTCAGTCGCAAAGCCTTCTGCGGGCTCGTACCCTGATCTATCCGATTCTGATTATCGCCATCACCTCGGCGTTCCTGACCGTGTTTTTCATGACGAAGTCCTTCAACGCCATCGTGGTTCGTGAAATCGGAATTCCTCACACCATGACCGACGATGGGCTTGTTCGCAACAACATGAAGTTGAAACTGACCAATCGCGAAGACGAGCCAATGAAGTTCGAAGTCGCGGTAATTTCTCCTGCAAATGCTCAGATCGAACTGCGAGAATCGGACTTCGCGGTGATGCCACGCGAAGATCGCACTTTTCACATCAGCATCCTCGCTCCCAAAGACAAATTTCGTACCGGCAGAGCTGATTCGCAAATCACGGTCACCAATGATAAAGAGATTTCACGAACCGTGGACCTGACTTTGATCGGTCCTTACAACTGACGCGCATTCGAATTTGAAGTTAGAAGAATGCGAACAATCAAACCAAATACGAAGCAACAAGAGATCAGAAAATGAGCACGATGGCCCCGATTGAAAAGACTCGCGAATTAACCGCACAATTGCTTTGGACAGCGTTTGTTTTACTGTTCTTCGTTGTTCAGGGAATCCTGTGGACGGTAGCGATCTCTGTGACTGCCGGAGATTCGTCACACGCGGTCGTCGCCGGGTATGACGAGCAAGCGTTGCAATGGGATGAAGTCAAAAAGCTGCAGCAAGCCAGTGATCGACTTGGCTGGAAAGCAGAAATCATGGTCGACGCCACCGGTGATGTTCGCGGCGACCACAAGGTTTCGGTGACTTTGTCGAAGGAAAGCAATGAAACCGGAGGCAAAGATATCGAAGGTGTTGAGGTTGAGCTTACCGCGTTTCATCGAGCCCGTGCGGCGGACCCGCAAACGTTGACGCTCGAGGAAATTACTCCCGGAACTTACCAAGGCGTCCTGAAAGTGCAACACAGCGGAATCTGGCAGTTTTCTGGAACCGCCTCCACCGCAAACGACAAGTTTCTGTTTGAACAGAAGATGAATCTAAAATCGAACAGGAATCTGTAATCGTGTTTGTTCTCCTCGGAACCGTTTTTGTTGCAAGCTTGCTGGGCAGCCTTCACTGCGTCGGCATGTGTGGTCCGTTTGCTCTATTGGCTGGATCAGGTGCTGAAAAGAAAAAGCCGTCCGTTGTTCCGACCGTCGCTTACAGTTTTGGTCGACTGGTCACCTATTCGATCGTTGGTCTGATTTTCGGATCGCTGGGTATGGCTTTGAATCAGGGCACTTCCTTTGCAAGCTGGCAGCAGTCGGCAACCTATTTTGCAGGCGGACTGATGATTCTGGTCGGATGCATCGCGTTGGCTCGATATTACGGAGTCCAAATCAAATTGCCGCGAGTGTTTTCTCCGATGCAGCGAGTGTTGAAATTTGGTTTCGGCTACGCGAAATCACTGCCACCGGTAAAGCGAGCTTTCGCAATCGGAGCCCTGACGACTTTGATGCCTTGCGGTTGGTTGTACACGTTTGCGATCACCGCTGCTGGAACCGGAAGCCCATTTTACGGTGTCATTGTGATGGCCGTTTTCTGGACAGGGACCGTTCCCATCATGGCTGCTTTGATGCTTGGTTTTGATCGCATTGGAACGTCGATTCAAAAACAGTTGCCTGTTGTGATGGCGGGACTTGTGATCGCAATCGGAGTCTTCACGCTTTCGCATCGAGCGCCCATCGCGATTGGAGCCGAAACGCAGGTCGTTTCTGGCATCGATGAATTGACGCAGCAACTTGTGGAAGTCGATCAGGAAACCTTGCCTTGCTGTCAGCATCATGCGGAACATGCCGAATGATTGCCGATGTTGCAAAACCTGATTTCGAATCGAAGCAATCAGCTTCCGTAAAAGAAAAAGTGGAAGTTTCTTGCACGCATTGCGGACTGCCCGTTCCGTTGGGGTTAGTTGATTCCGCGCGCGACGAACAATTCTGTTGTAGCGGATGTCTTGGGGCTTATGAGCTGATTCATTCAACTGGATTGGATTCGTTTTACGGCATGACCGACCGAGCGGGTGCTAAATCGGTGTCGGATGATCGAAACGGTTTCCTTGAATTTGACGAGCCCATTTTTCAGAGTAAATACGCGACTGAGACAAACGCCTCCGAATCGAAGATTGATTTGGTGGTCGATGGAATTCACTGTGGGGCCTGCATCTGGTTGATCGAAAAATTGCCGATGCTTCAGTCGGGAGTTCTTTCCACGACCGTGAATTGGGCTCGCCGAACGGTCACGGTCCATTGGCAGCGAGACCAAGTTGCACTTTCACGAATCGCTTCGACTTTGAATCGAATTGGATATCGCCCGAGTCCTGTTCAGCCGAATCAGACGCGAAACCGGTGGAAGGCTGAAAACCGAAAACACTTGATCGGAATTGGCATCGCCGCCGCGTGTGCCGGAAACAATATGATTATTTCCGCCGCATTGTACCTTGGGATGTTCTCACACATGTCTGCCGGCATGACCGGATTGATGCGGATCGCCAGCGGCGTTGTTGGTATTGTGGCTTTGTGTTCTCCGGGTCGTATCTTTTTGAAAAGTGCTGTAACGGCAATTCGCACTCGGACGCCACACATGGATTTGCCAATCGCTTTAGGGTTGAGCGTAGGTACGATCGCCGGATTGGTAAACGTCATTCGTGGAACGGGCGAAATCTACTTCGATTCGTTGTCGGTGTTGATCTTCCTGCTTTTGATTGGTCGATGGATTCAGTTTCGACAACAATCAAAAGCGACCGACGCTGTTGAAATGCTTTATCGGTTGACTCCGCAGATGGCGCGAAAAATTGTTGACGGTACAGCAACGGAAATACTGGTGGACCTGGTTGAAATCGGAGATCGATTGGAAGTTTTGCCAGGCGATTTATTTCCAGTCGATGGAGAGATCGTTGAAGGCGCGACGCGTGTCGATGAATCCATCCTGACGGGCGAATCAGAAGCTTGTCGGCGCGGCGAAGGAGACTTGGTCGCAGCGGGAACAAAGAATGAAGCGTCTGCGGTTACCATCAAGGCTCTGGCGGTCGGAAATGAGACGAGGCTGAGCCAAATTGTAGGTCTGGTCGAGCAAGCTTCGTCGCAAAAGCCGCAGATCGTTCAATGGGCCAATCAGGTAGGAGGCTATTTCGTCGCCGTCGTTTTGGTTTTGTCTTTGATCACATTTTGTTGGTGGGCGGCGGTTGATGTCGAGACCGCGATCGACCGAACCATTGCTTTATTGATCGTTGCGTGCCCCTGTGCGCTTGCGTTAGCGACTCCACTGGCGATTGCTGTTTCGCTGGGACGGGCTGCGAAACATCGAATCATGATCAAAGGCGGAGACGTGCTTCAGGGGTTGCAGAAACCCGGCATGATCTGGCTCGATAAAACGGGCACGCTGACGGAAGGTCGGCTTCAGGTCGTTTCATGGTCGGGTGACAAGCATTGGATTCATTACGTTGAAAAGTTGGAAAGCAAGTCTTCGCATCCGATTGCTCGGGCGATCCTCGAATACGCCGACTCCAATCCGGTGGCAGTTCCGGGAGGTGTTTCAATCTCAAATTCAGAAAGCTTTGGTGGTCAGGGAGTCGGAGGTACGGTTGGCCCGCATCGCCTTTTGATTGGCAACGAAACACTGATGAACCGGTTTGGCATAGAAATTTATTCATCACAACGTCGAATGGCTCAGCGTCAAATCGAAGCCGGATTTTCACCCTGCTGGGTTGCGGCCGATGGTGAAATTGTTGCCGTCATCGCAATTGGTGACACGATACGTGACGATGCGGCAGAGTCGGTGTCGATGCTGAAGTCCAAAGGTTGGGACGTCGGAATTCTTTCTGGAGACCATCAGCATGTTGTTGATCGTGTCGCTCGTCGGCTCGGGATTTCCAACGAGAACTCAAAAGGCGGCATCGAACCCGAAGGAAAATTGTCCGTCGTCAACCAAAGTGCTCAGTCCGGAACGGTCGTGATGATCGGCGATGGCGTTAATGATAGTGCCGCACTTGCAGCGGCAAACGTTGGGATCGCGGTAAAAGGTGGCGCTGAAGCGAGTCTGGCTGCTGCTCCTGTGTTCTTCTCAAAACCCGGAATTACGCCCGTCATTGAATTGCTCGCGGTCGCAGATTCGACGTCCGCAATCATGAAACTGAACTTGTATGTGTCGCTGGCCTACAATATTTCTTTCGCTTTGCTGGCTTTTGCTGGTTTGATCAATCCTCTGGTGGCGGCGATCCTGATGCCGATTAGTTCTATCACCGTCGTTGCGCTTTCGCTAAAATCCGGACATCATTTGATCGTTTCGTCACCGATTCAATAGCCTCCTTTATGAGCGTTCTCTATATCGCAATTCCGGTTGCCCTGGTCGTTGCGTTAATCGCTGTCGTTGCATTTGTGGCTCAAGTGAAAAGCGGACAGTACGATGACCTGGAAACGCCTGCCCATCGAATTCTTTTTGATGACATCGAACAGAAATGCAAGGAAGATCCTGCAGATAATGCGTCAGAATGATCCGTGAGAGTGCGGCTGATAATTTAGTTTGGACGGTAGCAAGCGTGGTGAGGCCAGCGTTCGCTGGCGGGGTTTGCCTTTCGCCAGTAACATCAGTCGTCGTGAACAATTCCAGCAAAACCCAATGATTTGAATATGGACTGGCTCAACTATCATCATCTTTTGTATTTCTGGACCGTCGCAAAAGAGGGCGGCGTTTCTCGAGCTGCAGAAGTCCTGCATTTGGCTCAGCCAACCTTGAGCACTCAGATCAAGAAACTTGAAAAGTCCATCGGCCATGACCTTTTTGAACGGAGCGGGCGTTCGCTGTCTTTGACCGAAACGGGGCATTTGGTTTACCGGTACGCCGACGAAATTTTTGGGCTAGGGAGGGAGCTGGCTGACGTGCTGCACAACCGAACCGACGAAGACAAGTCGCGGTTTCTTGTCGGTGTCCAGGGGGCGTTGCCGAAGCTGGTTGTCTATGAGCTGCTCAAACCTGCCCTTGAAGATGAAGATCAAAAATATCAGGTTGTATGCTCGGAGGGAAAAATTTCGGAACTGTTGGGTGAGCTTGCGATGCATCGGCTGGATGTTGTCATCGCTGACCGACCGCTTTCTCCGGACAATCACGTTCGAGCGTTCAATCACTTGTTGGGAAAATGTGGGGTGACCGTTTACGGCACAGCAAAACTGGCACGGAAATACCGGAAGAATTTTCCTCAGTCGCTTAGTTCGGCTCCGATGCTTCTTCCGACGCAAAATACTTCACTAAGGCGACTCTTGGAGCAGTGGTTTGACGACAATGAGATTCACCCCGTCATTGCTCATGAATTCGAAGACAGTGCCGTGCTTAAAGTGTTCGGGCAAGTTGGGCACGGGCTTTTTGTAACGCCGACGGCCATCGAGGACGATGTTTGTCATCAGTACTCGGTCAAAGTTGTTGGTCGAATTCCAGAAGTCGTCGAACGCTTTTATGCGATATCGATCGAGAAAAGACTCAAACATCCCGCGGTTGTGAAGATTTCAGAATCCGCACGCAACAGTTTATTTGGAGAAGACTAGCAGGTGACAATGACTAACCGATTATTGGCTGAGAAGGAAATCAGCCAAGCCATTACGCGTTTCGAAAAGGAATTCATGGGGCGAGGCCCTTTGAAAGCCAAGACTTATCTGATTGACGATATGGCTCTGGTTAGGCTGACCAATGTTTTGACGCCGGCCGAATTGAAACTGGCGACGTCCCAATCCAACGAACGCGGTAGGAATCTGATCAAAACAATGCGGCAGGAGCTTATCGAGCAAGGTCGCCCGTTGCTGGACACGGTGATCAAGGACATTTTGGGGATCGAAGTCCTTAGTTTGCACACGGATATCAGTTCCAAAACGGGCGAAAGGATCATCGTGTTTACTCTCGCCAGTAATCCCGAATTCGCGGAAGAGTAAGTCAGCGGCCGAATGCGGCCAACTTTCCTTCTGATTTCGAGAAAAAGTTCAATTGTTTATCTGAAATAAGATCATTCAATAAAGCTATAGATCATCGAAAAACGCGGCGTATTTGCAATGTTTAAAATTCAAACCCTGCGTTTGGGTTGCAGCAGTGAAACTTCGTTGTTGACATTGTTGGACAGTCGCAATAATTTCTCCGATGTAAGGTTTGTCGAGCGGGACTGGAGCCCTTTCGATCCTGACAAATTTTAAAAAACGGTTTCGTTGCACAAGACTTTGAGCTTGTGAGAAAAGCCGGGATACCAAGCAATCGTTTGGTTTCCCGGCTTTTTTTGTGCCCACACTTTTAGACATCCTCTAACGAAGGAAGAAAAATGAAAATTTTGAAGTCCATCCAATCGCTGTTTTTGTTGCCGATTCTGATGTTCAAGTGGTTCCACTCAACGACCATTTCGCCAAAAAGTGAAAACGGAAAACCTCTTCCGCCGATCCGTTACGACGGCGATCCGACTGACATTTACCTCGCATAGCCCTTCAGACACGCTATCTGATTTTTGACTGTTCAGCTTTCAATTTCTCGTTACCAAATTCAACTTATCCCAATCAAAGGCATTCCAATGATCAAGAACTCACTCACCGACCCAGCGACGATCGACAACCAAATCGCAACGCTTAAAGAAAAACTTACGTCTGTCGAAACGCGTGAATTGGACTACCTGATTCTCGCTCACTCAGACGACCGCATGGTTTTGCGACTGAACGAGGCATTTGCTGGAAAGAGCATCGCAGCAGTAACGCAACCACAGTCCGGTTGGGACATGGAAAGCGAAGACGTTGCTGAATTGATCGAATGGGCAGCCAACGAAACCGGAGTGAAAAAAGTGCTGTTGGTTGGCAGTTCCCAAGGTGGAACTGGGCAGACTGATGTTCAAGTCTGTCCGTCAGGGGTCGCTCACGGAACCGAGCTTGATTCCAGCACTCGCAGCATGTCCATCAAAGAACGAGTCAATTTCGCTCGTAACTGTTCGAAGAAAAACGAAGATCACTTCACCAAGAGCATCGCTCAACTGCGAGACGCCGTTTCTACTCAAAACGGCCGAATCGCAAACCCGGACTTTGTGCAGGGCCTTTTCTACCGAGCTGAAAGCGGTGTTTTCTGTGCCTACGATTGCCAGACAGGTCAGTTTCGTCCGATCCTTACCGAAGAGCTTGCCGGCTAGTGCTGGAAGTTGCAAATAGCCTTTAGCCGGAATCATTCACGACGACAGGCGTCTTGTTTGATGTTTGAGGCAACTCTCCTGAAGTGGCGACAGTTTTTGCAGATTCACCAATTCATATCGTGGCTGAACTGTCGAAACCGCAAACTTGGAACAATGCCCCAATCCCCAATGAAACAAGCCTTCTCAATTTTGACGCCTACGCATCGTGAATAATCCGGGTTTTGTGGGAAACATTGAAATCTGTTTTTGCTTGGTAAAAAGCAACAAACGATGCCAATCGTCGACGCCGGTTATTTGCACCAGTTCTGTTTTTAAGTCCCTCGCCTTTTCAACGACCCATTTCCTTAACCACTACCCGACAGAAAGTCGGACACTACCGGAGTTACGATAATGAATTCTTCGATCGAAGGATTGCTGAGCCCACCAATTTTGTTTTTCTTTTTGGGAATGGTTGCTGTATGGATGAAATCAGGGCTGTCGATTCCTGAGCAGATTTCTCGCTTCCTGTCACTGTATCTGCTGATCGCGATTGGCTTTCACGGCGGCGTTGAACTTGCTGGAAGCGGATTGAGCACCGAAGTTGCAGGCGTGATGGCGATCACTGTATTGGCCGCGATACTTGTGCCGATTTGGTGCTTCTTCATTTTGCGGCTGCGACTGGACACAGAAAATTCGGCTGCGATCGCGGCGACTTACGGATCGATCAGTGCGGTGACATTCATCACGGCAGTTGGAGTTTTGCAAAGCATGGAAATCCCATTCAATGGTCACATGGTTGCAGCCATGGCCTTGATGGAATCGCCAGCGATCATCGTTGGAGTTATCCTTGCCCGATCTTTCCGATCCAAAGGGGACGGGGAAGATTCAAAAGAGTCGATGCCATGGAGTTCTGTCGTTCGAGAGGCATTTGCAAGCGGGCCGATTGTGCTTTTGCTTGGCAGTCTTGCGATCGGTCTGGCAACGGGCAGCAAGGGCTGGGCTTCGATGGAGGCCGTGTTTGGGACACCGTTTAAAGGGATCCTTGTTTTGTTCTTGCTGGACATGGGGATCAACGCGGCCCGGCAGCTGCAGAAATTGCCCGAGTCGAGTGCTTTCCTGGTAACGTTCGCCATCGCTGCTGCGTTCGTGCATGCGGGACTGGGAATTGGGCTGGGCCGGTTTATGGACCTTGGGAAGGGCGATGCGTTGTTGCTGGCCGTCTTGTGTGGCAGTGCAAGCTACATCGCGGTGCCCGCTGCCGCGAAACTGGCTTTGCCGAAGGCGAACCCGGGCTTGTATGTTCCAATGTCGTTAGGAATTACGTTCCCTTTCAATGTGGTGGTGGGCATTCCGATTTATCTGACCGTGATCAACTATGTGTGGGGAGCGTAAACAGCAGGAAGCTGGCTTGCCGCTGAAAACACCGGGTCAGATCGGATTCTGAATCGGCTGTGGTATTAGACATGCGGTATTTTGTATCGATCCGACCCTTTATACCGCGAGGAGTGTTTCACCAATGAGCGGAAAAGGAGTTCATCTTTCCGCCCTGAAAACGTATATCCTTTGCCGAAATCTGGTTTCCCGTTGTTGAGCTTCACGAAAAGCAACGGTTTTCCACGCTGAGGTGCGTCTTTATTCACTTCCACCATGACGCGATAAATCAAAAATGCGGTTAAACAAAGAACAGATGCAGTGCATGGAGATCCTTGGCGGAAATCTTGCAACTGACAAAGCCTACGAAGCGCCTGGGCTTGATATCTACATCAATAGTAAGCCTCATCAAGCCAGCGAATCCGGTGGAGGTGATGTTTACTACGTGACCAACTGTGCGTCCGGTCGTGTTACCCGTTTCCTGTTGGCAGACATCAGCGGTCATGGCGAGACCGCTTCCGAGTTGGCCAATTCGTTGAAGGAATCGCTCAGAAAAAATGCTAACACGATTAGCCAATCAAATTTCGTGCGAAGAATGAATCAGGAGTTCCAGCGTTTGCCATCGACGGATGGTCAATTGGCGACCGCCGTCGTGGGAACATATTTTCAGTCTCAGAAAAGATTGGCACTTGGTCTGGCCGGGCATCCAAATCCGCTTTTGTACAAAGCCGCAGATCGGCGATGGCATATCGTCGACGAACAATCCGTTCCGGAACATGAAATCGACGATCTGCGGAACATGCCGTTGGGTATCGTGCAAGATTCGGTCTATCCGACCCGCAACCTGCAAATCGAAGCAGGCGATATGGTCCTGTTTTACAGTGACGCTTTCATTGAATCGCTCAACCGCGAATCGAGCGTCCTTGGGATCGATGGTGTTCTGGATTTGCTAAATGAGGAACCGTCAACAACTCCAGCTGACGTGATCCCGAATCTGCAGACTTCGATACGAGCGCTTGCTTCTCGAAATCTTGATGAAGACGACGCGACGGTTATTTTGGTTCATTTCAACGATCGAAAACCAAAAATCAAAGACACGCTGGCCGCACCGTTTCGGCTCATGGGATCCGTCCGGGATAGAACGCTTCTTGGTTTCGGCCAGTAAGAAGTTCATCTGCTGAATTGGTTCTGGGTGTCCCGACAAATCGCACGGTTGCTTGACGCTTACCAGTGCGACGCTTCGCTTACCCGCGTCTGCTCAGGTTTGCTCTAATGTCTTCGTTACATCTATCTGTGCCGGAGTACTAAACCGGAATTATTCACGACGACAGGCGTCAGATTTGATGTTTGAGGCGATTCTCCTGAAGTGGCGACAGTTTTGCAGCTTCACCAATTCACCTCGTGGGTGAACTGTCGAAACCACAAACTTGGAACAATGCCCCGATGAAACAAGCCTTCTCAATATTGACGCCCACGCATCGTGAATAATCCGGGCTAAAATGTCAGCAGACAAGAAGCTCAATTCCACGCATCCCGATGACGGCTGGGAACCCAGTCGAGAATTCTGGTCCAGTTGTTACCAACAGCGGCAAACAGGCTGGGACCGCGGTTTAGTCCACCCTGCCCTTGTCGACTGGCTGGAACGCGGGACATAGCAGGCTTGTCGCATCGTCGTTCCCGGTTGTGGCAACGGTCACGAAGTTGTGGAACTTGTCCGTCGCGGGTTCGAAGTTTCCGCGATCGACCAAAGGAGTCGTATGACCGGCAACCCAATTGGAAACACTCGGTTCTGGAATCTGCTCGGAGCACAAGTATTCTGCTCCGTGTTTATCGAGTCTATGGCGAAGGTAGTCGGCTCCAGACCTTCGAACCTGAAGTGCAGCAGATACCATCACGCATAGTAAAAGTATCAAGAAAAGGAATGCACGAAGCGAGAATTTCATCTTCATCGTTTGCTCCCGCTTGGTTGCCGAGTGTTCCCTCGATCACGATCTTCAACTGTGATCTTCACAAACCTTTACGAATTTCTTGAAAGCTCCAATGAGCCCCGAATAGTCTTCATAAGACTCCCATGCTTTGAAATTGACCTCGAACTTGGCCAGCCAGTCTTGAGCCTCGGACACCTTGGGTGTTCCTCGAATCAGATCCTGTTCGTTTAAGCTATCGAACACCAGCATCAGATACTGCAAATCAAATATCAGTCCCATGTCCTGTGGGTTAAATGTATCTCCGTGGGTCGCAATTTCTCTCAACTCACTGGTGAGCCTTTTAGAAAATTCACTTTTGCAATCGAATCTTTGATCACCGAAATTCATGTTGTTTTACTTGTGTTGATGAATTGCTGCTTTGAAAGGAAGGGTCCAAAAAATTGTTAGAAGTTGAAAATTGGTCTCCCGAAGGCTACGACTCGAGCTTGTCGAAATTAAAACTAACACTGGCATTAAGTTCCGCTATACGCTTCACTTGCAGGGGGCAAACCACAGTCGAATAATTTCTCAGTTGCCCCTCAAGGGTGAGCACAAATGCAATTGAAAGGCGGTCCCTGTCAGCCAAATCTCGGATTTCATTACGTGAAGTCCATACAACATTGAGGATTTCAGACAAAAGGTCAGAAAATTCTGCATGCTTTAAGTCGCGTAATTCATGGATCCATGTCGCCTTGTTAAGTTCAGGGGATTGGTTCGCGACCTGAGGCTTGCATCGCCAAATTTTGGTTGGCTCAATGCGTAATATTTCAGTAATCGAGTTAAAATTGTAGTCAGGATCTCCAGATATGCAGATCGCGGCTTCGGTTTTGGTGTCACTCATCAGGTCCCTTTTGCAAAACGGGACATCCCCATCGCCTTCAATGGTGGCGACAAAAATTGTAATCGAACGGAATCAGTACAAAAAAAACTCGAGCCGACCGATGTCGTGCTCGAGTTCAAAACTCAATCGGATCCAATGATCTACTGGAGCTGGCAGTTGAAAGTAACCTTTAAAGGGAAACATTGAAATCTGATTCTTGCTCGTGAAAAAGCAACAAACGTTGTCAGACGTCAACTCCAGTTATTCACCCTAAAGCGCGAGCAACAGACGGCTTGGCGCTTCAAGGTATCCGATGACTTCGTTCAGGAACCTCGCTGCCGCACCGCCGTCAATCAATCGGTGGTCGTAGGACAGGCTCAATGGCATCATTAAGCGAACCGCCACTTCATCGTTTTCAACGACAACCGGCATCTTTCGCGAACGACCGACCAACAGGATAGCAGTTTCCGGCACGTTAATGATCGGCGTCGAATACGTTCCACCGATCGCACCCAAGTTGCTGATCGTGAATGTTCCACCACGAAGATCATCCACGGCGAAATTGTTTCCGCGAACGTTTTCTGCCATCTCGCTGAGCCCTTTCGCCAACGCAGGGATCGACTGAAGATCTGCGTCACGCATATTGGGAACGACAAGGCCACGTTCAGTATCGACTGCAATGCCGACATTGACGTATTCCTTGTAGATAATCTGGCCTACATCAAGATCGACCGAAGCGTTAATCGAAGGATGCTGCTTCAAGGCCATTGCAACAGCTTTGATGATGAACGGCATTGTCGTCAGGCTGATGCCCATCGATTTATAGTCGTTCTTGCTGTTCTGACGAATCTGCTCCAGAGCGGTGACATCAGCATCGTCAAAGTTGGTCACTCGAGGGCAAGTCGTCCACGACTCGTGCATCTTTCGAGCGATCGTTTGGCGAATCTTTGGCATCTTCTCGATGCGAACCGGACCGAAGCCATCGGACTCTCCCGAACCACTTGCTTTCGCCGTAGAAGCCGAAGCCGCTCGCGACGCCGATCCGTCACGCACAACCAGCATCACGTCCTCACGAGTGATACGTCCGTTGTCGCCGGTGCCAGTCACGTTTGCAAGATCAACACCGACCTCGCGAGCCAATCGACGGATCGCTGGACCCGCTGGAACGACTGCCTTTTTTCCCGCCGGAGCGGGCGTCGGCTTTGGTGCTGCCGCAACCGGTTCAGGCGTTGGCGCCGAAGCTGGTGCGGGCGTCGCGGCAACCGGTGGTGTCGGTGGTGTCGGTGGTGTCGGTGCAGGCGTTGGTTCCGGTGCAGGAGTTGCTGCTGCCGGTGCTGGAGTTGCGGCCGGAGCATCATCGCCACCCTCGACGGTCAACAAAACGGCGCCGACAGCAACGGTGTCACCCGCAGCGAAATGGATCTTGGTGATCGTTCCCGCCACTTCGCTTGGAACAAAGACCGTTGCCTTGTCAGTCTCAAGTTCGCAGATCTCCGTATCCTTTTCGATCGTATCACCAACCGAGACAAGAACCTCGAGCACGTCTCCGGATTCGATACCTTCGCCAATTCCGGGAAGTTTGAATTCAACAGCCATAGTTTTCTATTTTGAAATTCGGAATGATTGTTTTGTAAATATCTCACTGCATTGGGAGCAGCTAACTCGAATCAGCCGACTCTTCAAACTGGTTCGGTTTGAAGAGTGCGGTGCCGATTCAGAACTCTTGAGCCCCAAACGCTTACGCGTAAAGCGGATTGATTTTTTCAGTGTCGTAGCCGAGATCTTTGATCGCTTTGGCAACTTCTTCTGCGGTCGCTTTACCTTGCTTCATCAGCTGAGTCAGCGTCGCGATGATGATCGATTCTGCATCGACTTCGAAGTGACGTCGCAGGGCAGGGCGAGTTTCACTGCGTCCCATACCGTCAGTTCCCAAGGCAAAGAAATCGCCCGGAACGAATGGAGCCACTTGTTCCGCCAACGCTTTCACATAATCGCTCGACGCGATGAATGGTCCTTCGTGGCCTTCCAACACCGTTTCAATGTAGCTCTTTTTCGGAGCCTCAGTCGGATGCAACATGTTCCATCGTTGGCAAGACGCCGCATCACGACGCAATTGCGTGTAGCTGGTAACGGACCAGACATCGCTTGAAATGCCGAACTGCTCGGCCAACATCTCCTGCGCCTTCAACACGCACTGCATGATGGCACCGGAACCGAACAATTGAACACGATGCTTGGCACCCGCCGCTTCTTTGCTGCGGAACTTGTAGATACCGTTAATGATGCCTTCTTCGCAGCCTTCTGGCATGTTTGGCATCTCGAAAGCGTCCGTTCCGCACATCAGATAATAGATCGCGGTATCACCTTCCTGGTAAAGCTTCTTCAAGCCGTCCATGATGATGACGTTGGACTCGTAGTGAAACGCTGGATCAAAAGCACGAACTGTCGGGAATGCGATCGCGTTAAGCAAACTGTGTCCGTCCTGGTGCTGGAGTCCTTCACCATTAAGCGACGTTCGTCCAGCCGTTCCGCCGAACAGGAACCCTTTGGCTCGCATGTCCGCCGCCGCCCAAATCAGGTCGCCGATTCGCTGGAAACCGAACATCGAATAGTAGATGAACATTGGAATCATGTTGATTCCATGAGCACTATACGCCGTTCCGGCTGCGTTGAAGGAAGACATGGCTCCCGCTTCCGAGATGCCCTCTTCCAGCAGCTGCCCGTTTTTAGCTTCCTTGTAATAAGAAACCTGTTTCGAATCGATCGGGTCGTAAAGCTGACCAACATGCGAGTAAATCCCGACTTGCCGGAACATGGCTTCGATACCAAAGGTCCGTGATTCGTCAGGAACGATCGGAACGATATTCTTTCCGATCTTTTTGTCACGACAGAGATTGCTCATCAAGCGACCGATTCCCATCGTGGTCGAGATCGTTTCTCCGCAGTCACGCAGCGTCTTGTCCTTGACGTCTTCCCACGTCGGAACTTCCATGGTTGGGTGTTCCGTAGGACGCAGTGGAACAGGACCGCCCATGGCCTCACGTCGTTCTTTTAAGTACTGCATCTCAGGGCTGTTATCAGCCGGCTTGTAGAACGGCGCCTTGACGACTTCTTCATCGCTGAGCGGAATTGAGAAACGGCTGCGGAACTGAATCAGCTCTTCTTCGTTTGCCTTTTTCAGGTTGTGAGCAACGTTTCGACCTTCGCCGGACTCGCCCAAACCGTATCCCTTGATCGTCTTGGCAAGAATAACGGTAGGCTGACCCTTGTGATCCATGGCGGCTTTATACGCTGCCCATACTTTTTCCGGATCGTGACCACCCCGACGCATGCTCAGCAATTTCTCGTCGCTGTAAGACTTCACCATCTCCAAAAGCTCAGGATGCTTGCCGAAGAAGTGCTCGCGGATATAGCTTCCGGGCATGCCGACGTACTTTTGATACTGGCCGTCGATGACTTCGCCCATGCGTTTGACCAACAGACCAAGCTCATCCTGCTCAAGAAGCGGATCCCAATCGTCGCCCCAAACGACTTTGATCACGTTCCAGCCGGCACCGCGGAACAACGCTTCCAGCTCCTGCATGATCTTGCCGTTGCCGCGAACGGGACCGTCAAGACGCTGAAGGTTACAATTGATGACGAACTTCAGGTTGTCCAGATTTTCGCGTCCAGCCAACGTGATCGCACCAAGTGATTCCGGCTCATCGCATTCGCCATCGCCAAGAAACGCCCAGACGTTTTGGTTGGTTGTGTCTTTCAGACCACGATCTTTCAGGTACTCGTTAAAACGAGCCTGGTAAATCGCCATGATTGGGCCAAGCCCCATCGAAACGGTTGGGTACTCCCAGAAATTTGGCATCAGCCACGGATGCGGGTAGGAGCTAAGCCCCTGAACGTCCTGAAGTTCCAGACGGAAGTTATTCAGATTGTCCTCGTTCAGGCGACCTTCCATGAACGCTCGCGAGTACATTCCGGGCGAGGCGTGACCTTGGAAGTAAATCTGGTCTCCGTCGTAACCGCTTTCACCGCGGCCACGAAATACGTGATTGAATGCGACTTCGTAGAGCGTCGCCGATGACGCGAACGTCGAAATGTGCCCACCGATTCCATCGTTCTTCTTGTTCGCTTTGACAACCATCGCAAACGCGTTCCAACGAACGTAGTTTTTGATTCGTCGTTCAAGTTCGCGGTTGCCAGGGTAGGGCGGTTGGTCCTTGGTCGCGATCGTGTTGATGTAAGGCGTGTTTGACTTCATAGGAAGATCGACGCCTTCGAGACGAGCCTTCGCTTCCAACATCGACAGGATGTATTTGGCTCGGTCTTCGCCCTTGCTTTTAATGACATACTCGAGCGACTCCAGCCATTCCTGAGTCTCAGCGGGATCAGTATCCAACGTCTGCTTGAGGTATGGCTCTGTCTCTTCAATAGATTCAGTTGATTTCAAAACGTCGGACATAAAGTTGCCTGTTTTCAATAAACTAGAGTGGGTCAATGGATACCAAGGGAAACGAAACTGCCGTCAGGTATGGTAGACAGGGCAGTAAGGCAGGAAGCGTGCCACTGCCCCGTTCTCGAGGGCTCATCCGCAACGGGAGCGCAGTCATAACCAACGAAGCTTTCCCAACCGAAGTCCATTGTTGTTTATCTAGGTCGGTTAGTAAAGCGCCAGAATTGAACCGCCTGCGGAAAGCATTCTGCGGCACCACTAAACACACTTAAAGGTGCTGATACTGCAAAGAATCAATGATGAGGTACACAATCCTCAGCGTAGCCGATGATTTTGCGCCTACAGCGGGCCAGATTCGCTGACCAAATAGCGTGTTATCGAAGGAGGCTCGACCAGTGCGTCGGCCATTTGAGAGCGAAAGTGTTGTAGGTGAGGGGTCTCGAAATGCAGATCCAAATCCCCCTGAGATCTCCACTCCTCAAATAGAACGACACGATCTTCAGCGCCGAATTCGGTTGCGAATCGGTACTCGTTGCAGCCTTCTTCTTTCAGTGTTGCTTCCGCACAAACTTTCATGGCGGCCTTGGCTTCGGCGATGCAGTCTTCTTTGATCAAAAATTTTACGTCAAGCACGATCATGCGTGGGGCTCCGTCGATGGTTCGGTTGCTGGGAGTTCTTTAGGTCGCAAGTCTTCCCAGCTTCCCAAGGGCTGTTAAAGAAGACGTCAATCATACCCTCTACCTCGAAGCTGGGAATCGGCTACCGATGACTCGCAACGCATGCGGTCACTCGGTACTTGCGATTGCGTCTCGCTGGTCGTGTTGACACTGAAACAACGGCATTCAGAATGACTGCTCGAATTCTTTTTTCGATTCGTCATTGCACAGCCCTTTACGCCAATGCGGCTGATCTTTTGGCACTTCGGTCGCTCAACACTTCGGCCGCCCAACTTTAAACAATAAAACCCTGCCCCAATTCATAAATAAATCCCAGGAGCCTTCGTGGAAGTCATCTCTGAAAGCATTTACGATCACCCCAAGTATTACGATCTCGTTTTCGGATCTGACTGTGCCGCCGAACTGAAATTCATTCAACAGATCAACAAAACGTTTATGGGTGGCAAGGCAAAA
Source organism: uncultured Pirellulaceae bacterium (assembly GCA_964479855.1). Classification (GTDB taxonomy): domain Bacteria; phylum Planctomycetota; class Planctomycetia; order Pirellulales; family Pirellulaceae; genus Mariniblastus. The sequence goes on along the minus strand of CAYZPA010000030.1, from coordinate 7,626 downwards.
CGGTTGTTTGAGCCCGCTTGCGGAACCTGCCGTTTGATTCATGCCCTTGCGAAAAAAGGATTCGATGTCGAAGGGATCGACCTAAATGAAAAAGCGGTAGATTTCGGTAACCAAAGATTTGCCCGTCACGGTTTCGAACCATCGGCATGGGTTGCTGATATGTCCGACTTCAAAGCCAAAAAGAAATACGATCTGGCATTTAACACAATCAACAGTTTTCGACATCTGGCCACCGCGAACAAGGCTGAGGCTCATCTGTCCTGCATGGCGGAATCTGCCAAAAAGAACGCGATCTACCTAATTGGTTTGCACCTGAATCCCACCAAGGGCGACACGGTCGACGAAGAGTCATGGTCTGCTCGCCGAGGCCATTTGTCGGTGCTGACACAGATGTGGACCGAAAGCCGTGACTCCAAAAAACGAATGGACCATTTTGGAATCCGTTTCGACATCTATACGCCGACCAGACAATTTCGCATCACCGATGTGCTGGCCATGAGATCCTATACTCACCAACAATTCCTTCGGATGGTTGAGCATGAAGGCAGTTGGGATATCGAAGCGACGTTTGATTTCTCATACAACATCAACAAACCGATTGAAATTGACTCGCGAACCGAAGACGTCGTCTTTGTGCTGAGGAAAAAGTAATCCGGCAAAAGTAGGTTCGGCCATCGAAGCGTCCTGCAGAACGGTTTGGGGTCGTCGAATCAATCGGCAAAGCCATGTTGATCTTTGCCGAACAATAACCGAAAATATTCTTTCGGCTTGGCGAACTTGAGTTCCTTGTGAGCGTTCAGTTCGACTGAGCCCGTTTTTTTTGAATGAAAATACTGAGGAGAGTCGTCATGGAACGCGTCCCAATGACACAGGAAAGCTACAACAAGAAACAGCTCGAAGTTGAGGAGCTGGAAAATGTAGTGATGCCAGAAATCGCCAACAAAATTGCGGCGGCACGCGACGAAGGTGACCTCAAAGAAAACGCGGAATACCATGCCCAACGTGAAAAGCAGGGCATGATGCAAGCCAAGATCAACCAGTTGAAAGACCGGCTCGCCCGAGCCCAAATCGTGGATCCGGCGGACGTCCCGCGAGACATTATCGCCTTCGGAGCAACCGTTAAGGTTCTGGATGTCGATCTTGATGACGAAGAAACGATTACCCTGGTTGGTGACGGAGACGAGGATTACGACAAAGGTCGATATCTGATCACTTCTCCCATCGGCCGCGGCTTGTTGGGAAAAAAGGTCGGTGACGTTTGCGATATCGACGTACCCAAAGGAAGCTTGCAATTCAAAGTTCTGGAAATTGCCTACGAAGATTGACCGCGTTGCTGCGTTAAGCCCGCCACGCCAATTAGCTGCATTAGCCGCTTGTCTGAATTTGGCGTGTTCATCTACGGCGGCGCTATTTCCTCGTAGCCGATGTCGCCAGAGCTTGTCGATTTATTGAGCCGTTTGGGCGTTTGGGCGATAGCCCCGGTTGAAGTGTCGTTAACCGTGGCTAACGCCTAAACGACTGGCATAAAAATCGAAATTTCTATGTCAGCCGTTGAACTTAATCGAATTGCGGTTGAGTTTTTCTGTCATGGCAACGCTTTCTTTTTGTTCGGTACGTCTGCCTGTTTTTGTTTGAAGCGGTGAGCAACTCCTTTGTGCTTGGGGCAACGCGAAACGCGAGGCCTATCTGGAGCTGTTGGCAAAGCTGCTGCGGCGGGCGCTCCGCTATCCGATCAAGCCACCGAGTTCGGTCCTTTCAGTGATTCGGCTGATGATCTGTCCGCTGATTCGACGGAGGACACCAACGGAGACGCGTCAGCGGAACAGCTTTGCAAAGTCTGCGGCTGTTCGTTGATTCCGCATAGCATGACCGAGAAGCCGAGCTGGTCGAGGGTAATGGATTCAAGTCACCGTCCTCGCTGGCATCAACATCACTGACGGAACATCCGGCCTTCAGGTTGCCACGAAATTCTGGTAACCGCTTCTGATATCGATTACGATTGAGCGTGACCAAGTCGCGTCGAGCGACAAAGTTCAACGCACGACCTATCCGTGCGCCCAACCAAAACCCAAATTGCGAACGTGTCCTCGTGGCACACGGATAGATCGCAATTCGTTATCCGACTGAGACAGAGTCTAAATGATCGTACTGTTGGCAGCATTGATTGGACTAGTAGCGGGTACCTTGATTGGCTTCATTGCTGTCCTTGCACTGCTGAAGCAACTGCGCTGTAATAACTGGATCGCGATTCTAACTGCTGTGTTTTGCTCGCTCCCAATTGGCATTGTGATTGGCGGACTGGCTGGAGCGGGGTTGATCTCTGTGATGTATCCGGACTTCGACTGGACGCGCTAGCGGCTCAGGGTGTTTCACAAATGGAAAGTTCTCATTGCCGACTCGACGTTCGGGCCTCGTTTGCACTTGTCCGGTCTGCAAATCAGAATGGAAATGCAACATAAACAACTGATCCCGGATTATTCACGATGCGAGGGCGTCAAAATTGAGAAGGCTTGTTTCGATTGGGGCATTGTTCCAAGTTTGTGATTTCGCAGATCACCCACGACGTGAATTGACGAATTTGCAAAACTTGCCTCCGCGTCCGGAGAATCGCTTCAAAGGACAAACCAGACGCCTGTCGTCGTGAATAATTCCGGCTGATGAGAGAATCATCATGTTTGATGCATTCGTACTCGCCGCATAGCAATTGAGCCCGTTTTGGCTTTCAAGCGTTCCACTTGCTGCCGTTTTGATTTTGACCACCGCGCAGCATGAAGACTCTTTGTTGCTGGACCTGAGTCATTGGGTACTTTCTATCACGATTGCTAGTTTACTCCGACGCCCACCCGGTCGCTCACGCGACTCGGCTCACCTTGCAGGGCTCGATTAACTCGACTTCGCTCACGCGACAAGTGATCCGCTGGGCGCTTCAAAGATTTTGATGAAGTCAGTGGGTTTTCATCACGGATGGGTGAGCCGCTTCAGCTGAACGGCTTTGCAAAGTCTGCGGCTGTTCATTGATTCCGCACTCATTGATTCCGCATAGCATGACCGAGAAGCCGAGCTGGTCGAGGGTAATGGATTCAAGTCACCGTCCCAGCTGAGATCGCAATTCGTTATGCGTTTATGCGTTAGCCTCGGTAACGACACTTCAACCGGGGCTATCGCCCAAACGGCTCAATAATCGACAAGCTCTGGCGAACTAGGCTACACCAGTACCAGCTCCTCCAAATCAGAAACGGCCATCGGCATGCCTACAAACGGAGGGACCTCGGTGGCGAAAGATTTATTTTCGCAAGAGATCGCGACTGGTAAACGAACCGTTACTATTGAAACCTGCGGACCATCTTTTCGAGATTATCGGTGCCTCGTCGAATTTCGGACGCCTCCGTTGGCATTGAAGCAAGCTTCTTTACCTGGTCGATGCCAAGTAGCTTTCGATATCGATCAAGGCAGTCGAGTGCGTTGCAAGAGACGTAATAGTTTGAGTTCGTCTTGTCTGAGAGCTTCATCAGCAATTCAATCGAATCCGCCACGTGAATTTCATTTGCCAAACACGCTTCCGCAGCCGCAACCTGCACAGCCATTGAATCATCGCTCAACAGTTCTTTCATTCGGTCGGTTTCGGAGCTCGCAATGTCGGTTTGATTCATAAGTTTGACCAAGCCCCAGAAACGAATTTCTGGAACCGAGGACTTCAAATCAGCACTTGCCGTCGATTCGCCCATCGCCGATGAAAGCAGCGCTTCCGCCGAAAAAGTGTCGGTGTTTCGGTATTCGGTGCGTGCTTTTCCAGTTTTGGTGTCGAATTCGTGAAGGATTGATTCGGGTACCAGATCAAGGTCTCCGATCTCCAGCAATTTCCTTTTTAACTCGACTCGCATCCGAGCGACCGTTTCAGCATGCTTGGGATCTGCCGCCAGATTGACGGTTTCGTATGGATCATTCTTCAAATCAAAAAGCTCTTCGGCGGCACGAGGTTCCCAGAAAGCCGACTGGACCGGATCCAGTTTTCCAGCTTTAAATTGTTCGTGCCAAACTCGAGTCGCATTAGTCGTCTGCTGGTATTCGACAAACTGGCCGTGCGGACGATGCGGCATGAAGTTGCGAATATAAATGAACTGACCATCGCGCAAAGATCGGCTGACGTCGTTTCGTTCATCCATCCGGTTTCGGATTCCGTAGACGTATTTTTCAGACTCGGCGTCACCATCAAAAAATGATTTCCCTTGAAAACGATCTGGAATTTCAGCTCCCGCAGCATGCAACATTGAGGGTGCCAAATCGATGAAACCAACCGGACGATCCGTCCGTTGACCCGGTGAGTATTCAGCAGACCAGAGCTTTTTCCACTTTTCTGGAACATGAACAATGAAGGGAACTCGCATCCCCGAGTCACCCGCGAAACGTTTGTGGCGAGGCATTCCGGATCCGTGATCTCCAAAGAACACCACGATCGTATCTTCGGTTAGCCCAGCATCGTCTAATTGTTTCAAGTGCCTGGCGACCCACGAATCCATTGTCTGAATGTTGTCCAGATACTGAGCCCAATCTTCTCGCACCTGTGGCAAGTCCGGCCAATATGGGAACAGGCTTACTGACGCTGGATCGATTTGATTTTCATGAGGACGATTGCGGATCTTGCTTTCGTGAGTCTTTGTGTTGTTGAAAACGGCAAAGAAAGGTTTGCCTTCCGGGCGATTTCGCCAGTGAGCTTTCCCGCTGCTTTGATCCCAAACTGATGACTGGACAAGATTTGAAAAATTGTAATCCGTTTTGGAAGCGTTGGTGCAATAGTAGCCCGCTTCCCGCATGAGCGTTGGCAACAGCTTAATGTCGTCGGCACGATTCGCGGCACAACGCATATTGCCGGCTCCCAGCGAAGTCGCGTACATGCCAGAAATAATCGTCGTTCGAGCCGGTGCACAAACCGGATAGTTCGACCATGCGATGTCATAAGTCAACGATCGTTTTGCCAACGCGTCCAACGTTGGCGTCTTGATGTCAAAACCGTAGCAACCAATCTGAGGCCCAACGTCTTCGACTGACAACCATAAAATATTGGGCTGTTCTGGCTCGTTCGCTCGCGATTGAGCCAATTCAAAAAACAGTGTCGATGCAAACGACACAACGAAACAGGCGAGAAGAACGACTCGATCCAAGGCGATTCGATTCATGGTGGCTCCGACGTAATCAGGAAGTTGGACTCATTGTATCCGATTGAAACAGCCGATGGGCATTTGCCGAATTCAGCCGGATTTCAACCGTTACTTTTGTTTTGGACGAAAGGCAGCGATGTGCTCTTCGTGCGTGGTGATGAACGGGCCGCCGATCAGATCGATGCAATAAGGAACCGCTGGAAAGACAGCATCAAGGCATTCAGCAATCGCTTTGGGGCTGCCAGGAAGATTGATGATCAGGGTCTGCCCACAAATTCCAGCTGTTTGTCTGGAGAGAATCGCCGTCGGCACTTTTAACAGCGACACCGCGCGCATCGCTTCTCCGAAACCGGGCATCATCTTGTCACATACCGATTCGGTTGCTTCCGGAGTGACATCGCGAGCCGCCGGTCCGGTGCCGCCGGTCGTAATCACCAAACAGCAATTCGCACAAAGTTCTCGCAATGCAGATTCAATCAGCGGAACATCATCGGTGACAAGCTTCGATTCGTCAGACCATGAACTGCTAACGACCCGAGTCAAGTAGTCCCGAATTGCAGGGCCGCCGCGATCTTCGTACTCGCCGCGAGTCGCCCGGTCGGAAACTGTGAGAACTCCAATTTTGGCTGCTTCGCTCATCTTGCAGCCTCCTGATCGATCGAGGTTTCAAAAAGACCGTCCAAAACTTCTGCTGCGGGAGCATTGTTCGGATTGTAGGCCAGCGCAGATAGTGTCACGAACCCGGCGCGAACGGCTTGAGTGTCAGTCAAAAAGGGAGATGCCTTTGGAGCTGGGTGATTCGTTGCCCAAAAATAGGGTTTGTCTTTCGGGTCGCGTCCCTGCATGAATTCGTAGCCCAACGGATTTGTCTCGACGGGAACCGAAACAACGCTGGGCGCCGTCTGCCGAGCCACCGCGACGGTTGGGAAGTTCAAATTCAATACGGTTCGACCAGGAAACGTTGTTTCCGAAACTTTTTCGATGATCGGCCATGCCATTGAAGCGACTTTCGCAAACGAAGCCTCCTCCGACGATTCGACACTGATTGCGATCGCTGGAACGTTAAACATGGACGCTGCGAAAGCTCCGCCCACGGTTCCAGAATGACAGACGTTGATGCCGACGTTCAGACCGTCGTTAATTCCGCTGACAACCAGATCGGGTTGCCAAGGGCACAATTCGTGCAGCCCCAATTTCACACAATCGGA
>CAYZPA010000030.1:0-1162 GCA_964479855.1 uncultured Pirellulaceae bacterium | reverse complement strand
AAAGTTATCGCCTGGCTGATGCCGCTCTGTTCGATGCTGGGAGCGACGATGAAAATTTCGGCATGTTTTCGAAGCTCCGCCGCGAGAGCCTGGAGCCCGGGTGCGAAATATCCGTCGTCATTGGTGATTAGAATCTTCATGGATCGATGCTGTTTTTGTTGAAGTGATGATTTAGCGTCGTAGTTTTTTTGGTCGACCGCTGGCGTGGCTAATCCGCTGCCTTCATTGCGGCCGCAATTTTTTCGTTCAGCTCCGCAACGGCTTCTGCTGCGTCTGCTTCAGACAAACCTTCTTTGATGCCGGGGCGGAGATGGCCAATTTTTGTCAGCCAATGATCTCGAAGAATGGTCTGACGTTGTTGAATCAGCGACGTCAGGTTTGAGTCGAGTAGATTTTCGGGATCTAATCCCATCGATGCGGCGATGGTTTTGCCTAAAGTTCGGTGCCCTTTTTTGTCAAGATGAACGCCGTCGTGAGCGTAACGGAATTTTGGATCGTCTTCACGAAGCGACACCAAGTCAGCGGTTACTTTCGAATGAATGTCAATGCAAGCCACGACATGTTCGGACTGTTCGAGGATCCATTGAGCGTAGGGTTGGATCACCTCCGTATCGTAATTTTCGTAAGGTGTCTTCCAAGAAAACTCTTTCGCGTCTTTCGGGGCCAACTTTCCGGTGTTGGCGAGAGCTTGAGCATCGAACGGCGGCGGAGTGACCAGAATAACTTTGATTCCTGAATCGTTCGCCTGCTGAATGATTTTGTTGACGCCATCTTTGTAGCGTTTGAATCTGTCGTCAGAAAACGGATGGTAGATGCCGTCATTCATTCCGTAATTCACGACCAACAGGTCAGGTTTGGCTTTTGCAATGACACGAGCAAAACGTTCGTGAACGTTTGGCCGGGGGAACGGATGGATCGGCTCAGAATCTCCAGAACACGTTTCGCTCGAAAGGCCAATGTTGATCAACTCGGGAGCACGTTTTCCGTTAGCGACGATGATCGATTCAAGCGTAGCGATGAATCCACCGTGGTAAGTGATCGAATCGCCCAAAAAGCAGACTCGTTTTGCCGCAAGAAATACGTCTCCGATTTCAGCCGCCGATTTTTTGGGCGCGACAGCAGCATCCTGAGCCGCCGCTGACATCGGCATGCTTATGGCCGA
>CAYZPA010000029.1:50080-58490 GCA_964479855.1 uncultured Pirellulaceae bacterium | reverse complement strand
CGCTAGATTTCGGTGCAAACTATTGTATATTGCCATTCGATTCGCACTTAGAGTTCAATGGATTGTTCGGTCAGGAGACCGCAGTTGCTACAAGGATGCGTTGATGATTAATAAAGTACTATGTACGGAGACGCGATATGCTAGTCCTATCACGACGCGAAACGGATTTGATTCGATTCCCCGAACTTGGAATCACCATCGAATTTTTAAAGATCAAAGGGAACTTGGTTCGAGTTGGAGTTGACGCTCCAATTGAGATTAAGGTTCTGAGAGGTGAGCTTGAAACTGCGGACCAGCAGAAGCTTACTAAAAAAATTCTCATTACCGACGAAGACGAACATGCTGTTCGAAACAAACTTAATTCGTTGAGCATTGCGGTGGCCGTAGCCGAGAAACACCTTTCAAGCCAAAGGACCCAACAGGCTGCGAACGTTCTCGCCCGGGCGATAGCTCGACTTGAAAAAGTTGACGACGTGTCTGCAGGACGTGGCGAAACCATCGAGTTTTCCGATGGCGAAAAGAAGCCGGATTGCGTTCGAGCCCTCCTGGTCGAAGACGTTGAGAATGAGCGGACGATGTTGACAGGCTTTCTCCGACTTCACGGCATCGAAGTGGATGCTGTTGATGATGGAGTAAAGGCGCTTGAGTATTTGGACGCCAACGCGAAGCCTGACTTTATTCTGATGGACATGGGGCTTCCCCAACTTGATGGTGCATCAACGATCAGGTCCATCCGAAAGAGCCCGGCTTTTGACCCAGTTGAAATTTTTGCGATTAGTGGCGATACGGCCGAGTCAGTCGGAATTGACACTGGAAAAAATCGAATCTCCCACTGGTTCCAGAAACCGCTTGAGCCCAAAGCGCTTGTAGAACGCATTCGGGTTGCTTCGGACCAACTTAAAACAGACGGATAGTCACCGATTGGTTACTTGCTTACGCAAACATCTGGTTAAGCAAACACCTCGTCCACAACTGCCTTTGGCTCGCCTCCGTTTCTTTCGTGAGGCGGGCTTTTTTTCGTACCGATTGTTACCTGATGCGACACGGCTACATGCACGTGCTGCGTCTTCTGGCAAACCAGCTCGAACAATTTTGAATTGACTCCGCTATTGCTGGCTGTTGCATTTTACAATCCGCCGCGCATTTCGTCTGGCGAAAGTCGCTCGCCTTTTTCGAAGCTTCTCTACGGTCACCAGAAAGCCAGTCTCGCTTTCTATGGGCCAATGAGCCTGTCCTTCGGCAGTTTATCCTTTGACTCGTTGACTCGAATGCGTTGGCAATTCTTTTTCGCGATAGCATTTGTGCCAAAAAATCTCTCGCGAGAGTGCCCTTTGCGAAAAATTTGCAACGCCAGCATAGAGCTGAACCGAGACAGGATGATTCACGATGCGTGGGCGTCGACCTGATTTATGGTTTCGACAGGTCACCCACGACGTAAAATTGACCAGTTTGCAAAACTTGCCTCCGCGTCCGGAGAATCACTTCAATGGAGAAACCAGACGCCTGTCGTCGTGAATAATTCCGGTCAACCAAGGGACGGAATATAAATTCAGGATGTTAACGGGCCAGGTCGCGTTATGTATAAATTGGCAACGGTGGTTGCTTGTCGAGGTTGCAAACGTAAAATCTGGTCGTTCATTTGTTTCCACGTTGATTAAAACCACAATCCTCTTTCCAAGGAAGGAATGCTGTGCAAGTTTCGCTAGAAGAGATCCGTGAGTTGAGACAGAAGCTTCATGAAAGCAAGGCGCATCACTCAGCCTTGCTGATGCATGCACGAATTCTTCGCGAGCACTGCCAGGAAATTCGCCGCGCTTGTCGCGAAAGGGCAGAGGGAATGGCAGCAGTTGTAGCGAAATCAATCGAGCAAGATTTTGAATCAGTTGGCTCGACCGGAATCAAAGCCAAATGAGCTTTCGAGAGCATTTGGAATCGTAAATTGCGGTTTTTCCTGTCGAGATTCGCCAGAATTCCTTCGATAGATAGAGCGTCAGCACGTGTTCAGGAATTCTGGCGAACAGTTGCCGCCAAAATCTGCAACTCTGGAAAAACAAACTTCGACAGTTTCGTTCTTTCTGCTGACCGGTTTTTCTGCCATCTATTCTATGGTGCGATGAGGTTATCTAGCACTTCGATGATGTTCTCTGGCTTTTGATAGCCGACACTTCGTTCGACAATTTGTCCGTTTTTGTAATACACCAACAACGGGATACCGGAAACTTGTAATTTCGCTGCCAGTTCTGGTTGCTCGTCGACGTTAACCTTCCCGACAATCGCAACTCCGTCGTAGTCGGCACCAATCTGCTTGATGTGCGGCCCCAGCATCTTACACGGCCCACACCACGACGCCCAAAAGTCCAACAAAACAGGCTTGTCGCTCTGCAAGACGAGCTCATCAAAATTCTCTGCCGTTATTTCTACCGGATTGTGCGACGCTTTCGCAGCTGGGGTCGAATTGGAATCCGCCATTTCCCCATCGTTAACTGCTGCATTTCCAGAACTGGCCAATTCGGATTCGCCGCTGTACTTCGTAATAAGAAACGCTGAGGCAAAAACCATTAACGCAGCGATGGCAATAATTAAGCGACTCATTGGGTGACTCCAAAGTTCAAAAAGGGGATTTCTTTTCAACCATGGACGCCGGGGAACAGACCGTGCCTACTTCCCAGCAAGCTAAATTCTCGTTTTAATTCGTGATCATGTGACATGAATTACACTTTCGTTTCGATTACCTTTCCATCCGAATCCATTTTTCCTTACGAATCACTTCTTCACCCGAATCCATTTTTTCATCGGAAATCATCATGAGTTACGTCGAGAATCTTTTTTCTCTAGCTGGCAAAACCGCCGTCGTTATCGGTGGCACGGGTGAACTGTGCGGCGCCATGGCAGAAGGCATGGCCTCCGCTGGAGCGCAAGTTGTACTGGTAGGACGTTCTGCTCAAAAAGCCAACGCTCGAATCGAAACGATCACGGCCGCAGGTGGCAAAGCGAGCTTCGAACCATGCCAGGTCGATTCAAAGTCCGATCTGGAATCTCTATTGGCCCGCGTCATCGAGGCTCACGGATCGGTAGACATTCTGGTCAACGGTGCCGGCATGAACAGCGCGACGCCTTTTCTGGAGATTCCCGAAGACGAATGGGACCGCATTTTCAAAGTCAACATGAAGGGCGTTTTTTTGGCCTGTCAAATCTTCGCCAAACAGATGCTCGGCCAGGAAAAAGGCGGTTCCATCATCAACGTCGGATCAATGTCCGGCGTGCTTCCGCTATCGCGAGTCTTTACATATTCTGCGACCAAGGCCGCAGTTCACAACCTGTCGAAAAATCTGGCTCGCGAATGGGCTACTCAAAACATCCGCGTGAATACGCTTGTACCCGGCTTCTTCCCCGCCGAGCAAAACAAGAAAGTCCTAACGCCAGAACGCGTCAACCAAATCATGGGCCACACGCCGATGCAACGGTTCGGTGAAGCCAGCGAACTGGTTGGTGCGACGCTGCTGCTGGCCAGTGGAGCGGGTTCGTTCATCACGGGAATCGAAATGATTGTTGACGGCGGCTACGCTGCCATGACAATCTAATTCACGCCGCCATTCCAGTTTCCTTCCATCAACCACAAGTGCCATCATGAAGACCGTTTTCATTGACTGCCTTCTGATCGGTGCGGGCGGTTTCGCTGGCGCTTTGTGTCGCTACGGGATTGCGGCGGCGGGGCGAGCATTGCTCAAAACTTCGTTTCCTGTCGGAACGCTGGTCGCAAATGTATTGGGCTGCTTTTTAATCGGAATGCTGATTGGTTCGGGACACGACGAAAAGTACCGCAGCGTGAAGCTTTTATTTGGTGTTGGATTCCTTGGAGCATTGACGACTTTTTCAACGTTCAGCGCAGAGACCGTGTCGCAGGCCAACGATGGAAATTCTGTTCACGCCATCAGCAACATTCTGTTGAATGTCCTGCTTGGTTTGACGGCTGTGATCGTCGGTATGTGGCTGGGCAAAAAGGTCAGCTAGGCGAACGCATGGATTTTTCACGGCCAGCTGATCGTGGTGACTGGTCAATTCAACCCGGATTATTCACGATGCGTGGGCGTCGATCTGGAGAAAGCTCGTTTCATTCGGGTGTTGCTCCAAGTTTGTGGTTTGGACAGTTCTCCCACGACGTGAAATTGACGAATTTGCGAAACAGTCGCCATTTCACGAGAATCGTAACGCCGGGACAACCGACGCCTGTCGTCGTGAATAATTCCGGTTCAACTTTGACGAACTACTCAGTTTTTATCCTGCCAACTGCCTACGTTTCACGATTCTGCAGCTTGAGCGCGATTCTGGCCGCCGTTGACATTCGGACCAACCCAATCCCGGAACGAAATACGATCGCAGACGGAATTGACAAAGCCATCGCCTCGAAGACCGATCTATTGAGCGCCAGCAGGAGCACAACCGCGATCAGTGCCAGTCCGACCAGCGTAATGATCCAGCCCAAAAACTCTCGAAAACCTAACCACATTGTCGAATCCTCAAACCACGGAATCTCTAAACAAATAATCTAAAACAGTTGCTCAGTCAAAGCTCGGCCCATGCTCGGTCGAAGCTTATTCTCTTGCCCGATCCCGAGCTCTTCGATGCTCGATCGGATACACATCTTTCCATAACTCTTTCGCAATCAAACTTCGGCACTGCACTTCCGCTTGCGAGCGTTCCATTCTCCACCGGATGACCGTCCCGATTACGGATCGACACACAAACCAACTGAAAAACAGAAACAGAGTCAGAAACATCAATCGTGAGACTCGCGCTTCAAGGTTCAACGGAGCATACAATTGCTTTTCGGCTGGGAAAATCGACAACATCACCGTTGCCACGCACACCGCAACGGGAATCACCCACCAGCGTCCTCCTAACAACGAAGGAAACTCAAGCTTCTGCGGTAACGCATCTTTACCGCCTTTGACATCAGGATAAAACGCATTCAGATACCGGCTAAATTCGAGGTATCGAAAGCAAGTCGCCACCAACAGGATTAGCACCAGTGCAAGAATAAAGTCCCCGAACCTTAACTGATAGAATCTCCAATTGAAGTTCGGTTCCAGGATGAAGTACTTCAGCCCGATAAACGTTGCCAGCATCAAGTAGATCGCCCAAGCCCGCTTTCCAAGAATTCCAGCGGCGAAAAAAACAACCAACAAACCCAGTTGGAAACCATTAAAATTTCCAAACTGAATAGCGAACAAACCAAGCAACGCTGCGACCAGTCCCATTACGGCTCGCGCATCCATGGGGTTCAAACGCCACTGCAGTCGATTGTTGTTGTCCGGATTCATTTGTGACATTATTGAAAATAAACTGAGTTGAGATTTAACCTCGGATCATTCACGAGGCGTGGGTGTCGAGATGGAAACTTCCAGCCTTAGCGAGGTGCGCGAGCTCGCAAAACACGTTTCCGACCGCTACCCGATTGCAGTAAGTCGACTTCCATCGCGACCAGTTGCATTAACATCGGATCGTCAATTCTTGCAAACGCGACTCCAAGCTGCGACACGCGATCACGAAACCTGCTCGCCGAATCCCGCAGCTCAACCACGCCGGCTTCACTTAAGATCCTCGCTGCCAACGGATCATGGATCTTTCCCGGTGTTTGCGGAATCATTGGGGCGACAAGGATAACTCGATGGCCCGCCGCCACGACCGTCCGTAGCGTTTTTTCTAGCATGTTTTCACATTCGACATCAAATGGCTCGGGCGCGACGACAACAAATAATTCGTTATCTTTGGCTCGAGCCTTCGCATCCAGCAGCGTCTCGCTCAACTTCAACGTCATCATTCGGCATTCATTGTGCCAACGTCCAGGCTCAACCCAAGGCGGTTGCGTCGTCACGTTCGTGGAACTGGCCACCACCGTGTACTTTTCCACATAATCCAAACACGCACGCCGCATTAGTTCATCATCCAGCTGCATTCGCGTCGAAATGCCGGGCTCCCACTCAAGCAAATGCTCAAGCACAACGGCCAACGAACGACGAATCTGATCCTTGCGACTCGGCCGAATTCGAAACAACCTGCGACGGACAGGACCAGCATTGAAGAATTCGTCAAACCGATCGGGAAAACGTCGTGATCCATTTTCAAAAACAAGTTTAATCAGATCGTCGATTTTGAGCGCATCCAGAGGCGGATTCGGATTGGATGCCGCCAACAAATACTGCAGCAATTTCGTCAGTTGTCTTTCGCCTCCCCCATGCTTGATTCGCTGGACGGAATCCGATCGAAGCAACACCGCCGCCACAGGATCACGATCCGCCAACAACAGTTTCGCAATCGCGGCACATGACATGATTGCCCGGTCCGCCGCGGCAGGTCCGGGCCTGCCCTGAAACTGATAGACCGCCAAATCAACAAGAATCGTCGCTCGAACAGGAACCTCATTTTCGAATTCGCAGGTCATCAGCTTGCCCAGGCGCGCGGTCGGCTTCCACGCAATCGTTCGTGGCGGATCACCGACGCGATAGTCTCTGATGCCTAACAATTCCGAACTGACGCCGGCACTCATGTGGCGGTGGTGCCCAATGTGTCGCTGCAGGTTGTTGTGTTTCAAAACGGACACGGTGGTTTGCGGCCGAATCAAATAGGGCAACACCATCGGCTCCTGCGGAACGGGTAAGAACTTTTCCAAGCGAAACAGGCCCCAATAATCCGATACCTCGATTCGGATACCCGGAAACGAAACTTTCCCGCAGATGGAAGTCGTCGCGGTGTACTCGATATCGAATTTTGAACCCTGCCCAGAGTCAATCACCACAAACGGAACATCTTTTGAAACCTGAAATGTGTCCGGCAGCATGTCGTGAATCAAAAAGCGATATCCTCTCGAAGCCCACGAAAGCACGCCCGTCAGACGCACCACAAGCTCGCGGTCAGCCACGACCGTGACCGCTTCATTTCTTTGGCCATCGATGGAGCGGGAACAACCCTTGATCAGCGAACGCGAGGCGACTTTGAATCGCTGGAACGAAAGCCACTCAATCCAAATCCAAACTAACACCGACAATGTCAACAGCGCGAGCCGTTCATGACGGTCCAGTATGGCAACCATCAGCCCGATCGCTGAAACTCCCAGGATAAAATTGCTTCGAATCGTTAGCATAAGATCTTACTGGCATTAAGCCGGATTATTCACGATGCGTTTGCGTCGACATGGAGAAAGCTTGTTTCATAGGTGCATTACTGCGAGTTTGTGGTTTCGACAGGTCAGCCACGACGTGAAATTGACGAATTCGCAAAACTTGTCTCGGCGTCCGGAGAATCGCTTCAAAGGACAAACCAGACGCCTGTCGTCGTGAATAATTCCGGTTTAAGCCGATCAGCCTTCGCGGATCGCAACAGATTGAATCACCTCTTCGACGACCTCGGAAACTGTCCGCCCGGAAAGTTCCGCTTCCGGTCGAATGATGACGCGATGTTCCAACACGGTATGAGCAATCGATTGCACGTCCTCATGGGAAAAATAATCTTTCCCGTTAAGCAGCGCCCGAGCACGGGCAGCTCGCAACAGGTAAATTCCGGCTCTGGGACTGGCCCCCAGCAACACGTCCCGATGACGTCGCGTTTCGCGAATCAAATCGACAACGTACTCTTTCATTTCGCGTTTTCCAAACACGGAAGAAACCGCAGTTTGCATACGCAAAATCGTATCGGTGTCACAAAGCTGAGCGGGCACCACCGGTGAAGATTCCTGTAGTTCCAACAACTCCAATTCGCCATTTCGATCCGGATAGCCGACTCTGACACGAAACAAAAATCTGTCCAGCTGCGCTTCCGGTAACCGGTAGACGCCTTCCTGTTCCACCGGGTTCTGAGTCGCCAGCACGATGAAAGGCTGAGGCAAGGGCAGGGTGTCACCTTCGATCGTCACCTGATTTTCCTGCATCGCTTCGAGCAAAGCCGATTGGGTTCGCGCCGGGGCGCGATTCAGTTCGTCCGCCAAAAGCAGTTGACAGAAAATTGGCCCTTTCTGTAGGACGAATTTCGATTGGGCCTGATCAAGGATTCGTGTCCCCGTGACGTCGGATGGCAACAAATCTGGCGTAAATTGGATCCGTTTGAAATCCAACCCCAAGGCCGCGGCCAAAGTCCGACAAAGCGTGGTTTTCGCGGTGCCGGGAACTCCTTCCAGCAGCACATGGCCTCGGGCGATGGTCGCAATCAGCACTTGTTCGATGACCTGATCCAGATCGACAAGTGTGCGGCTCAGGTTGTTGATCGCGGTGTCACGAAGCTGTTTGGCTTCGCGGGCAACGGATGAAAGATCGATCGTATTACTCACACATTCCTCTTTGTATTTCTAATGCTATCCAAAAGCAGCGATATCAACCGAAAGTATTCACGACGGCAGGCGTCTGGTTTGCCCTTTGAG
>CAYZPA010000029.1:0-49980 GCA_964479855.1 uncultured Pirellulaceae bacterium | reverse complement strand
ATTCTACTGGATGTCTTCGGGCAACTGTTCCGTCGACCAACGATTTTGACTTTGGACCAGCTCTGAATCCACCGCCGCTGGCCGATCCTCGAAATAGGCTCGCCACTGAGCAACCGCTTTCTCAAGCTGCGTTAGTTTTTGAGTCGTCCAGAACGTCGCCGATTTTGATTTGTATTGAACGCTCATCTTCATGATCGACTTGAACAAATTCTTTGATTTTCGATCTTCGTCGACGTTCAAACCCGTTGGAAAGCTTGGCCAATCGCTGAATCGTCGATCCGCCACGTCCATACAAAACCGATCCAGCAAAACGTAAGCCGCCCGCTGCCGCTCGCGAAACCGAATCGCCTTCAATTCAACTTCCCGCTGAAGGCTCTTTTTTACTGCAATCCCACTGGCCGTCTGACGCTGAAGTTTTCCTTGAAACACGAACGCAGCGACCAACGCGAAACAGGCGACGAAAAACATCAAGAATAAATAGAACTGCCGCAGCACAGAATCAGGAACGTTGTCCATGCTTTCGCGAATGAAATTATTGATCAAGTCTTCGTCTTCGATCACCGTTGCAACCGAATTTCCAAAATCCAACATGGCATCAGGTGGCAAATTGGTGAGCGCGTCGAGGACTTCTTTTTGTGAAGGAGCCGGAACGTCGACCGCAACATCGGAAGGATCGAGCAGAACTTGCTCGTAACGATCGACCAAAACCAAAACCTTCTTGACGTCGCCTCCCTTGAGCCACTTCACCGTCTGGTCGGCGAACAGAGCATTGTCGCCGTAGATAATCATTTGGTTTGTGAAAATCGACTGGTCACCAATCGCCACGGCACGACCGCCATTCCTGCTTCCACGGGCGGCAATGATCGCTCGTGAATTCACAGGCCCAAATCCAGCCGGCAGTCGAGCCAAAGTTGTTTCACGATCGCCCTGAACGCAGCCAGGCCCGTTGGTTACCAAGTCAGTCACACCCGAGACGACCGGATGCGTTTGAAAATCGCGAACCACCGGACAGTCTTTCATACCACCAAAAGCATCTCTGTCATTCGATGGCCTGCTTCCAACTTTCAAAGGGACAAAACGGAAGCCCGCAAATGTGGAAAAGCTAAAACGAGCTGTACTGTCGCTCGCAATCAAGGCCGCTCCACCGTTGTTCACATGGTTCGTCACGTTTACTGGCAAACGATCCAACCTTCCCATCACAATCAACAAAACATCAGAAGCATTTGAACTTTGAAACTGCTGCAGAGTGATCGGTTCAAGCCCGTTGCCTTCGACGATCATGTTGAAACCGTGAAAACCGCGTCGCCACTCCGATTCTGAAATACGTTGCTGATCGAGACCAAATTGGGCTGACAGCGTCGTCTGAAAAGCAATTACAACGAACAGTGACCCCAACAGGATTGGCACCCATGGCACAACGGCAAAACGAATCATCGTGGTCAAACGCATCCGATCAACCTTCCGCAGGAACCGGGGAGCCCTGCACAGTTGAAGGTTCAGAAACTCGGAGGCTTTTGGACGGTTTGAAGTCGAGCAACGAAAGTTCTTCGAGCGTTTTTTTGTAGCGTTGCTGATCTGCATTCGAGGTCCGCACGTCTTCACGCATGTATCGAGCACGAACGTAGTCTTTCATCAAGTCATCAACCTGATTCCGAAGTTCAGGCGATCCGGAGGCCAGAACTGTTTGAGCAATTTTTGCGTTCCACCAACTGGCTTTAATGCCAAATTTGTTCAACAGGAAAACGTCGACCGTCTCGATAAGATCTTTTGGCGATTCAATCTTTGCCTGTCGAATCTGCTTCACAACGCTCCTTTTGATCACCGAAGACTCGTTCCCAACCAACGACTGCAGTAAAAAGTAGCCGACAAACAGCACTAACCCAACGATCGCAAAAAACGTGAATACTTGTGTTGGGTTGATCGCAGAAAGGTCCGGAATACTGTCCAGCATTCCTTTCGGATCAAAACCGCTGCCGTTTGAATCTGACGTCATGGAACTTTCCTGTGGAAGCAGTGACCGCGATTCGAATTCCTGATCCTGTGACCAACCTGCTCCCTGGTCACCCGACTGTACGTTGTCGCCGCTGCTATCGGTGCCACCATCGTTTTGCGTACGACGAGATTTTCGTTCAGCACTGCGCGAATCGGCTCGCCCCTGTTCTCGATCCGATTTCTCGCCAGTCGCTTTTTCCTGAATTCGCTCGATCAGACTCCCAAAAGCAGAACTCACACTTTGGGCGACACCTTCTTCTTTATCAGCGCTGCGAAGCGTACGCTCGGCAGCTTTAACGACCAGGCGATTGAACCGCGAATCCAGTCTCTCTTCGGGTTCCGCAGGCGTTGACGAATTCCAACCGTTGCTGCTGGAACCAGATCCCGTTTCAGAATCGCTCGATCCCGAAAATAGTTCTTTGGCTCGTTTAAGCAAGCCTTCATCAAGGGCCCCGGTCTTCTCGCCCTTGTTTTGGTCACCCGCGAGTTCGCCACCATCTGATTTGGCAAGTTCGAGTGCACGACGCATGGAATCCGAAACGGAACTGGCACTTAAATCGGCCGATTGCTTTTTGGCTGAATCGGAACGCATCCCAGCACCGTCCTCAGCCAACTTTTTGATGAGCGTTTCCCAATCCAGATCGTCCGCTAACGCCACTCCTTCACCAACACCCTCGCCACTCCTCTCGCCACCCCGCTTTTCATTCTTGGCGTTCTTTCGCAAGTCACTGAACTTCTTCAAAAGCTGTTGCAAATCCTCATCCGAATTACGAGTTGGATTCCCAGCTTGGTCGGCTGCGTTGCCATCCGTCTTCTGCCGATCCAAAACTGAACCGGAATCTCTGTTCGATTCCGAGGGACCATTTTCTGTTGAGGAAGGCTGCGGCTTCGATGAATCAAATGGGTTCGCGGACTCGGATGATTCGTTTGGATTGGCTTTCTCATTTTTGCGACCGGCTTGGCTACCTTCACCGGCACGATTCCCAAACTCGCCTTCGTTCTTCCGCCCATTCCTATTGGCGTCGCCTGATACCTCCCGCGATTTTCGCTGCGACGATGAGAGATCCTGCCCAGAGGAATTTTGATTCGAAGTCTTTCGATCACCGCTCCCGTTTTTAAGTCCATCAGACAACGCGTCTGTTTTGTTGTTCCGCTCACCGTCCGAGCCCAAATCTGCTCCCGGAAATTTAGATACGTCAGAGCCTGCTTCTCCCGACTGCGGATTTCCATTTGAGGAATCAGGGGCCTTGCCCGATCCAGATTTGAACTGTTCTTTGGCTCGACGAAGCAGATCGCTAATCCGATCGCCGGGTTCCCCTTGCGTTTGAGAGCTCGGGTCAGAAAACCGATCACCAAATTTGCGAAACTGTTTCGAAAGCTCGCTCTGCATCTCAGGCGGCAAACCAAAGTCTTTCATTAGCTTCTGCGAGGACGCCGAATCGACACCATTCTTGCGAAGATACTTCTCAGCAAACTCCCAAGCTTTGTCCTGCTGATCCGGCGAAAGTTTGGATAACAATTCCCGGCCGGCGTCTCCGATTTCTTTCAGCCGCTCTTCATCGATCTGATTTTTCCGCTGCCCGGCAGGCTGAAAAGTAGAAAGCGCTTCGAACAACTCGGCCGGAGTCGCCACCATTTTCCGATCGAATTCGCGAAAGGCATCTTGGGCTTTCGAATCGGCAACAAATGCCGCAAAGACAAAGCTCAATGAGATCGCAATCGGGACAATATTTTTCAAGGTGCGTTTTCTCATGCCCTAAATTTACCCGAGTCCGACATCAAAACCAATCAACGATCGGATTTTAGCCTCAATGAAGCGTTCTACGCCCAAACACATGGCAGGACCTGCTCAGCAACCCTGCATACGTACGATGCCGCACCGAGTTTCCAACCGGTGTCTCGGGCATTGCGATAACATCAGGCTTCTAGCCGGGAAGATCTATGAGGCCTGATAGTTTGGGAGACTCGGCAAGCCGCAATTATTACGTCGTCGCAAGGCTTCGGGTTCAGTTTTTTGGACTGGCATGAGTGTCGATTAAAGCGAGCCCGTCCGTTGACGCCACGCGTGATACAACGAGTCAAAGGCTACGTCTCTGAACTCTGGTGAGTCCAGCTACCCTATCAACCACTCGTAGCCGACGTCGCCAGAGCTTGTCGATTTATTGAGCCGTTTGGGCGATAGGCCCGGTTGAAGTGTCTTTAACCGAGGCTAACGCCTAAACGGCTGACTCTAAAGAATGAACCATCAAAACTCTGAACTCTGGTGAGCCCAGCTACAAAAAAAGATAACTCTAACCCCGCTGGCCCGACTGAGAGCTTGGCCGAACGATGGTAGGCTTCATCCTCAACAGGCCACCGTCCCAATGAATCATCCCAATTCAGGATTCACATTTCAACGCAATCATCACGATGCCATATTTGTCTGCCATGGCGATGGTCTCTTCCTGATCAATGACAATGGTTCGATCAGCTTCGATGGCCAGAACTTTTCCACCGGCGGCGTGAATCGATTCAATGGTTCCAATGCCGACGGTGGGAACATCAAATCGCATATCCTGTTTGGGTTTGGCAACTTTGACGACCGTGAAACCACCCGCTTTGCACAATTGACCTGCTCTCGCAATACACGCATCGGTTCCCTCAATAGCTTCGATTGCAATCGCCGCCTGATTTTTGACAACAACCGATTGCCCAATGTCCAGCCGCCCCATCTCTCGCGCCATGGTCCAACCGAATTGAATATCTTTCATCAATCGGTCCGATGGTTTTCGACGAGTCAAAACGCCTTCACCGATTAACAGCTCGGGTGCAAAGTCGGTCGCAGGAGCAAACATGATTCCCTCGGCAGCGTAAAGTTCGGTCACCGTGTTGAGTAACGTATCGTCTTTTCGATCACGTGTTCGAGTCACGTAGACTGGAAAAAAGTGACGCCAGAAAGTTAGATCAGGACAGTGCTTTAGCAGATGAAAACGCTCAAACAATAGCGTCTTGAAGATCTTACCCGCCATCGTGGCTTCGGTGACGCCGGCCTTCCGCAGAAAGCGAACTTGCGATCCCATTTTACCCATGCCAAATTCTTGATAGCGGTGGCAGATGTCAGCAAGGACCGGATCTGCATGGCCTTTCACACCAATGCAAGAAACTTCGTAACCTTGCCCGGCAAGCGACTCCGCGACTCGAACTGGAAAATTGCCCCAGCCCGCGACCAGTCCGATTTTCTTTTTCCGTTCCATCAAGCAGCGTCGCGAATTGGTTCCTGATTCGAATCAATGACAGACTGGTTCACCATGTAATCAACCTGTTTCTGAAGCTTTTTCAGATCCTTCCGCATCGCAGGAAGCTTACTGGTGACGGCCATGATTTGCATCGTTTGACGAGCCGGTCGTCCGGGAATGCCCTGCACTTGCTGATTTGATTCCACATCTTGCATCAATCCGGATTTTGCTCCGATCGAAACGTTCGAACCGATGGTCAGGTGATCTCCCAATCCAACTTGACCACCCATCACAACGAAATCACCCGTCGTGCAACTTCCGGCGATTCCGACCTGCGAGCAAAACAGATTGTGCTTGCCAATTTTGCAATTGTGGCCGACCATCACTTGATCGTCCATCTTCGTGCCTTCGCCGATGGTCGTCGAATCAAAGGTGCCTCGATCGATCGTCGTGTTGGATCCCAATTCAACATCGCTCTCGACGACCACGTTGCCAAGCTGAGCCGAAAGCGAGTGTCCGCTAGCCGATGATTTGTATCCGAATCCATAAGCGCCCAACACGACTCCTGCGTGCAGGATCACCCGGTCGCGCACGATTGTATTTTCGTACAGCACGCAATTGGGGAACAGTTTGCAGTTAGCTCCAATCTCACAGTTTTCCATCACGGTGACGTTCGGAAAGATGATTGTACCGGAACCAATTTTTGCTCCATCCATAACCACGGCTCCGGGATAGATGGAGACGCCATCAGCAATGACAGCCGTTTCGCTGACGATGGCCTGAGGGCTGATTCCGGGAGGGTTTCTTGCGACCGGTGGACGAAAAATTTCCACGATACGAGTAAAGCTGCTGACCACATCATCGACAACAATCGCGTTTCGAGTCTCGTCCAGCTTCACTTGCGGGCTGACGATGACGGCGGCTGCATTGGTCTGCAAAAATTCGTCGTAGTGCTTTTGCGTCGCGGCAAACGTAATGTCACCAGCGTCGGCTCGAGCGACCGTGGACACGGCGGTGATTTCAACTTGATCTGATCCGGCAACTCTCCCACCCACGGTGTTTGCCAATTCTTGCAGTCGCTTCATGCCCAGAATTCCTATTCCAGTGTCAATGATCCATCCTTGAACCGTGCATTAAAGTGATTTCCGGCTTCCGTGACCAGATCGATCTGGAGCTCACGGCTGCTTGCGGAAAACTTGTGCTGAATCAGCCCGCCAATCGAAGCCGACGTGACAGCACTTTTTGGTAGATGTCTTCCACCTGATCACATAACGCGGCGGTCTCGAAAACTTTCAAAGTGCGATCCTGCCCGACCTTACCCATCTGAATTCGTTTCGCGTCGTCGCGTGCCAACTCAATCACGGCGTCCGCAAGAGCATCCGGATCACGCGGCGGCACAAGCAGCCCGCTTTTTCCGTGTTCCACAATCTCTGGAAGCCCACCTGTTCGTGCAGCCACCACCGCAGTTCCGGCAGCCAACGACTCGACGGCAACCAAGCCCAACGGTTCCTCGATCGACGGCACGACCAGCAAATCGAATGCTGTCATATAGTCCTGAACATTGGTTCTCAGGCCAAGCCACTTTACGGTTCTGAACAAGCCAGATCGAACCTGAATTGATCTCAATCGACGAGTATACGGCTCATCGCGGTTGAATCTGCCAAGCAATACCAGCTTGAAGTTCGGAACCTCCGTTGCGATTCGCTTCAGCGCCTGGAACAAATACAGCTGCCCTTTACGTTTGATCACTTCACCGACACATCCGACAACAAATTCGTCACCGGAAAGTCTCAGCTGACGACGAACACGCCTGAGATCGCGTGGCTCAACATTATCGAAACGTTTCAAATCGGTAAAACAAAGCACTTTTTCGATGTTCGCGGGCGACACACGGTTCACTCGCAATTGGTAATCCATCGTCGCCTGAGAATTGGCGATCACGTAATCATTCATTTTCCAGTGCAATTGAAACGAGCGATTATGAGCAGTCGCAACAACGGGTACACCCGTCACCAGTTTCAATAAAACGCCGAACGCGTGAGCCCGACTCATGTGGGTGTGGATGACGTCAATCTGATTAGACTGAACCCATTTTTGGATCCGAGACACCTGAGCCGGCTTGCGATTCATTTCGCAGTTAATGAATCGAACGCC
Organism: uncultured Pirellulaceae bacterium; assembly: GCA_964479855.1. Classification (GTDB taxonomy): domain Bacteria; phylum Planctomycetota; class Planctomycetia; order Pirellulales; family Pirellulaceae; genus Mariniblastus. Next base: position 42,619 of record CAYZPA010000029.1, on the reverse strand, counting down.
TTCGACTCCTTCTGTTTGCAGCCAACAATTCTCGCGACACAGAATGGTTACCTCATGTCCACGCTGCACCAACATCTCTGCAAGATACTTGCAGTACGTGAGGGCACCGTTGATTTCACGGCCTGAAATTACTTGCAGAATTTTCAACGAAAACTCCGAACGAGCCAAAACTTATCGGGAATGGTTCCATGACAGCATGGACCTTTGGGGAAGATAGCAAAATCAGTTTTTTAAGTCTGCGCCGGAATTTGACTTTCATGCTCTCGGCTCCCCAATGGCCATGGCATAAAAACCTCTACCAACAAGACGCTGGCAGAGGTTTTTCAAGAGATCTTCAACCGGATCAATCGAAATCCAGTCCCTGGAAGCTTCCACCTGGCGGAGTCGAAGGTTCAACAAATCCGTTTGCGATGAAGAACAACTCTTCGTCAGAGATCAGCCCTTCACAGATGCCAACCGTAGAAGTGTTGATCCCGCCTCCGATGAATGCTGACGCATCCGTAAATCCATTGGATGCTCCATCAAGTTCAAGGATATAGGTGCCGGTTGAAGCCTGATTGAACAGAGCATCCACCCTGAACACGTTCGACGAAAGCGTCAGACACATGTTCCCGCCACCACCGTTAAGAGCAGAGAAGTCAAGGAATCCGTTATCAATAATTGGGTTTCCGGCCGCGTCGGTATTGTTGGCATCTTCACCGATGTCATTCGCGAACGCGTTATTATTGATTGAAGCGTTGATCGTACCCGAACCAAAGGTGTTGATATTCAGCCCCAGTTCATAGTTGTTAACGAAGTCGTTACCATTGATGCGAGCTGAAATCGTGCTGGTTCCGAACGCGTTGATCTCAAGTCCGTCGTGGAAGTTCAGCTGATCAGGCGCCGGAATTCCATCGAAATCCCCGACTTCCGGAAAGTTATCGTTGTCAGGATCGTTGTCGACACCAGGACCGTTCGAAAGAATCTCGTTCGAGATCACGTAGGCAAGAAGTTGAGCGTCCCCAAAGGTGTTCAACGTTATCGCATCGAACGTGAAGTCGCGGATCAGGTTGTTGTTCAACTGAACCCGAGTCAAGTTATCCAGTGCGGCAGACCCGGCATCGCCGGTTGCTGTTAATAAGAAAGCGAAGTCACCCTGAGCATCCGTGAAAGGTGGAATGGTTACTCCGATATCGGGAGCAGGATCACCAGGCTGAGTCAGAATTCCGTCGGACTGAACATCAGAATCTGCCAACAGGAAGTCAAGCATTGTGCCTGGCGAGGTATTCACAATGAATCCACCATCGGCTCGTACCGTGATCCGTCTCAGGAAGACGTTGTTCGTTCGATTGTTGCTGTTGTTGTCAAAGTTTACGTTGTACCCGAGATCGGATTGTACAACCGAATCTTCCATCAGCAGGTTGATTCGCGAAGAATTCACACCACTAACATTTACCCCGATATCGTTGATTGGGTTCGCAACATCGGTGACAAATCCTGGCGAAGCGTTATCAATATTGACATTTCGAATGACCGCGTTGATTTCCGAACTTGCGTTACCAAGTGCTCCGTCGGCAATCAGAGAGATCGCCGCACCAGCAACGTTGGCGTTGTCGTTCAGGATCAATGGGCTCCCTTCATCGTTTTCGATCAGGACGTTCAGCACACCGCTATTGTTTGCAACCAGACGAATACCGTCGGCAGAGTGCTGTGAAACTTCATTGTTGTTGATGAAGTTAAGATCCATCTGAGTCCCGGTTCCGGAAGCTTCCGCAAACAGACCGCGACCACCATTGGTCAGCGACAAGTCGGTAACGGTGACTCGTTGCTGGCGATTGTTCTGGTCAAGAATAAGCGAAAGGTTAGCTCCGCCGCCAATACCGTTTCCGGATAACGTTGTTACTCCACCTGTCGTCACACCGATAAACGTTGAATCTTCAGCCTGTGAGTTGGACCAGTTCGAAACGTTGAGTCCGTCGCCCGCATTGTTGGTTGCCGTCACGTTGACGATATTCAAATCTCCATCGCCACCGTTGATGTAAATACCATTGCTGCCGTTGCCGGTCGAACTATGAGCGATAATGTCCATATCGAGTCCGACGCCGATGAAGTCCTCGGCAAACACACCGTGACGAGCGTTCGAATTCGTCGTGTTGTTCTGGAAAATCACCTGTGAAGCACGATAGCCTTCCAAATGCAAACCGTCGAATCCGTTGTTGCTGGCAACATTGTCCTCGAAAGTGAAAATCGAACGTGCCGTCGTAGATCCGTTGATAAACAGACCGTCGATGTTGTGTCCGCTGAAGTCGTTTCGAGCGAAAGTCCAGTCTCCGGCAGCATTATTGATGCGAACACCATTTTCGGTGGCACCTGTGACGACCGAATCAATAATCTCACCGTCGGTTACGTTCGTACCTTCGATTCCGTTGATGGCTCCCGTCGCATCAATGCCAATGTTTTGTATCGTATTGTTATTTGCAAGCTCAACAACGCTCTGTCCGCCCGGATTCGAGATCGTCGGACGAGCTCCCGAAGTTGGCAGCAAAAACTGACCTCCGTTCTGAATCGGAATAATGATCGAACCGCCACCACCGAACAGGTTCTGATTGTCTTTCAGCACGATTCCGGTATCAAGCCCTTGAGTACCACCGTTGCCTTCAGCAACAAAGATCGTGTCACCAGCAACACTGCTGGCCTCGGCTGACGCCAGGGAAGCAAACGGATTCTCAAACGTACCGTCCTCGAAGGCTGGATCCGAGGCGTTGCTCACATGCACCACGTTGTATGGAAGCCCTGTGTCCGGATCGATTGCCAATTCGAAACCCTGATTGAAACGAACGATGTGATCCTGTCGAACGGTCTCTTCGAGATCGCGTCCAAGACCGTAACCTGCGTCACCGCGTGCTCCGCCTGCACCGAATGCCCATGAAAGGCTCAACGCACCTGTTGTTTCAAAACGATCATCGTGGTTGACTTCCGCGCTAATCATCATGCCGCGGTTCGTCTGGAATCCAAGTCGAATTCGACCACCACCAAAGGAGTTCACTTGATCGGACTTGTAGCCGTATCCACCAAAGTCGATCAGGCCGTTACCAAAAGCGAGTTGGCGAGGACGCATTCGGAATGTAACGTCGAAACCCTGAAGGGCACTATCGATGCCAGGCGTCAAAAGAATATTGTTGCCAAGGAACACATTGTTGCCGCTCGGTCCCGCTGTGCTGTAGTCGGTGACTCCGACGGGGAAGTAACCGTTACCAAGCAAGTCCCATTTTTTTGTTTTGATGCCCGCGTGTACACCGACCTGACTGAACGAATGAGCGAACGCTCCTTGCTCGTCACCATCAAAGTCGTACCAAAAACCGGTTACGAAATCCGCTTTGGCAGCATCAATCGAAAACACTCGCTCGATACCGACGTTGGCGAAGAATCCACCGCCGTCCTCAAGACTGTGATGAAGGCGAGCTTCACCAAGCCAGCGACCATCGAAACTGTCTTCAAAAAGCCTGTTTTTGGCGCCCAACGTGAAGTAGGACCCGTTGTAGCCCAGCCCCTGATCGGCAAGGTTCGTTTCCAGCCAAACTCGACCGGGCAAGCCGACATTGATGTCCGAAGCGACCCGACGGAAGCTTCCCGGATCCTGCACCTGGTCGCTAAAACCGGGAATCTGGGCTTGCACGCCATGAGCGTCGGTAAAAAAGGTCGCCGCGTAGGCAAAGGCCAGGCAGACAGGGCTCAATCTTCTCATCATCGATGTCTCCCGAGACGAATCTCGACACGATTAGGCAAATTGCGGGCACCTTTTGCGCCCGCAGAACTTGTACACGTGGAAGAATCCATCGACATGGATTCACTGACACCATTAGTATTTTCGGAATGTTTCCTTCAATTGATACAGTTTGACACCGCAAACCCTCAATAAGTGCCAGCAAAAAATAGCTGGCACTTATCCGGAATTATTCACGACGACAGGCGTCTGGTTTTTCCTTTGAAGCGATTCTGCGGACGCGGAGGCAAGCTTTGCAAATTCGTCAGTTTCACGTCGTAGGTGACCTTTCGAATCCACAAACTTGGAACAATGCCCCAATGAAACAAGCAATACCCCAATGAAACAAGCAATACCCCAATGAAACAAGCTTTCGCCGTGTCGACACCCACGCATCGTGAATAATCCGGGCTTATGTCATCGGGCCGAGTGTTATCGCCGTCTTGTGCGGCCTCGTATTTCGCAAGCGGAATGGTAGCGGTTAGGCGGAGCCAGAGTTTGGGGCACCACCTGATTCGGTCAACATCGCAGCAAGATCCGCAGGTCACAGACGTTAGTACCTGTCGCTCCGCTTTCAAAAACCAAACCAAACTTTGCGAGAAAGCGATGACTGTCACACCGTCGCAAGGCAGACTGAGCATCGGCTTGGAAGTCGCCAATCGATTCCAAATCCGATCGCTGAAATACGCCGCCAGCAGCCGTTGTGTTCCCGTCTTCTCCGTCAGTTCCGCCAGAAAGCAAACAAAAATTCGCCGCTCGCGACGGCAAGCCTGCAGACGAGCCCTCTTGCATGAGCCCTTCAGCCAACAACGAATCGATCGCCACAAGGATCGCATGCTGGTTCCTCCCGCCGCGACCTGCGTCAGCACACAACTCAACCGTTGGCTCGCCGATACTGATCATCGCCTGAGGTCCATCGACCGCAAGACGACACGCATTCGCCGCAGAAAGCCCAAATTCGCATGCCGTTTCCGTGTCACAAAACGATTCGGAATCAACAACCTTGTAACCCAATTCTTGAGCCGCCCGGTAAGCAGCACGAACCGCCGTATCCGCATTGCCAATGCACAAGTTCTGGATTTCCTGTTTCGAAGAATTAGCATCCCGCACGCCTGCGTTCATCGCATCCGATTTTACCGCACTCTCGTTTGTCGAATCAGAAACGTCCCGTTCATTCTTCCTTGCCAGCAAAAAGTGCCATACCTTCGCTGGAAATTCGGCATCGTCTTTGGCGTCAAATTTCTCCAGAACTGCGATCGCTTTCGCCACAGCGTCGCACTCGTGGTTAACCGTTGGGCCTGACGAAACGAATCGAATGTCATCGCCCGGGACGTCGGAAACAATTAGGCTGATCATCCGGCCGGCCTTCATCGCTCGCGCCAACCCGCCGCCCTTCACATCGCTCATTGCAATTCGCACCGTATTGAGCTGCAAGATGTCGGCACCGCGAGAGCTCAGCCACCTGGTCGCCGCGACGATGTCCTCAAGTGCCAGCGGCGAACTCTCCAGCAAAGCAGAACCGCCTCCAGAAATCAGGCTGATCACCAACGTTCTTTCATCGCTTGCATTTAACTCCTGAATCATTCGTTGCGTTGCGGCAAGCACGCGAGGCGTCGGAAAGTTCTCTCCCGCCGGCCGACATGGAACCGCATCCACGAACCGCAGCTGACCCCGGTTTTCCGCACCGTCAGGAACGGTGACGATTCCGGATAGCCGCTTTTTCGAAGATCGCTCCGAACCCAGAACCTGCTCGAGCCCTTCGGCCATCAAGTGGCTGAACTTTCCACCGCCAACAACCAGAATGCGGTCAAAATCGTCCAAACGGCACTCAACGGTTTCCTCAGCGGAATTGACGATGAACCGATCCCCCTCAACAGAAAGACTCTGCTGAACCAGTTTCGCGCCGTGAACCGCAGCGACTCCCGCCCGCCAAATGGCAATGGCGTCCGATTTGATTGATCGTCGAGTATTCATGGATTTACTCTCAAGCTGGGGCAATCGACTTACTCGCCGACAGTTCCTTAAAATCTAACATGACTCAGTGCCGACACATGCCGGGTTGACGCCTTGGCTCAAAAAGCGAGCCGTGTTCCTTGCGTCGGCAAATTGACAAACTGCGCAGCATTGCAACTTGCAATTGATTGCAAAATGTAGTGCCGGTCTATGCGGCACGTGTTTTTTTTGGTCCATGCTTCGAACGTGATGACCGAGTGTTCGCGGCTACGAGAAAGTTTTCGACCTTAACCTGAAAGAACTATTGCTGGCTCGATTGCAGTCCAGCAGTCTACAATGGAAACCGGACTTCAAACGAACAACGTTGCAGCCGCCCGCGCGAAGCGCAAGGAAAGACTATGCCCCGATTCGCTACCCCAATCCATCTGTCGATCCTGCTGTTTCAATTGGTGACCATTTCCGTTTACGCCGACGAACCAAATGCCGACGAACCCACTGCGGTAGCCAGACCCACACTGGAACACCGAACCAATGCGGACCAAACATTAACGGATCAGTTGCTGGCCGAGCCCATCGAAGACATCGCGTCCGACGTTCAGAAATTCGGCGATCCTTCACGCGGAGCCATCGAGTTCTACCGCTCCACGATGAATTGTGCTCGCTGTCACGAATCCAAAGCCGGAAATCGCAAGTTAGGACCGGACCTCAGCGAAAAGAGAGAGGTCACGATTTCGCATCTGATTGAATCTGTTTTGCAACCTTCGGCACAAATCCGCGAAGGTTTCGAAACGACAGAGATCTTCCTTGACGATGGCAACCAAATTTCAGGAGTCTTTATCAGCGAATCGGATCTGTCGGTTGTCATTGATCGCATTGAGGAAGCCGGCCAACCTCTTGCCGTCCCAAAATCCGAAATCGAAATCTGGAAAAAGACCTCGGTCTCCAGCATGCCCTCCGCATTGGCCAACCAGCTGGGAAGTCGCCAGCAGTTCCTCGACCTAATCAGCTACCTCGACGCGATCGCATCTGGTGGTGGCTCCAAAGCAGCCATGCTCAAACCGGCCACCGCTCTTACCCTGCCGTTGCCGGAATACGAAAGCCGACTCGATCACGCTGGAATACTTCGCAAAATTGCCGAAGACGAAGAATCAGCTTTTGCTCGCGGCGCTGAAACTTTCCGTCTTCGATGCGCCAGCTGCCATGGCACGCTGGACGAGCCCGGATCGATGCCGACGTCGTTACGGTTCGCATCCGGAAAGTTCAAAAACGGAAACAAGCCGCTCGACATGTACAACACGCTGACGCACGGCTACGGAATGATGAATCCGCAACGATCGCTTGTCCCGATCGAAAAACACGAAGTCATTCATTTCATTCGTGAACACTTCTTGCGAAACAACAATCCATCGCAGTACTTTGAAATCAGCGACGAATATCTCGCCAGTTTGCCCGACGGCAACACGTTCGGTCCTGAGCCTCGTGAATCGCGTCCGTGGACCGACATGGATTACGGGCCGAGCCTCAACAACACCATCGAAGTCGGCGAAGGTGGAACAAACATTGCTCAAAAGGGCATCGTTGTTCGACTCGACGCCGGTCCCGGTGGCGTTGAATCCGGTTCGCACTGGATGATGTATGAACACGATACGATGCGAGTCGCCGCTGCATGGCATGGCGAATTCATTGACTGGGAAGGCATTCACTTCAACGGCACACACGGAACCCATCCACGAGTGACTGGAGAAATCGTTTTCGCGAACGAAACGGGTCCCGGCTTTGCGAACGAAGGTTCTTTCGACGATGAACAGCGAGTCGTGGGACGCGACGGCAAACGCTACGGTCCGCTTCCGGAAGGCTGGATGAAGTTCCAAGGCATTTACCGATACGGCAATCAGACGATTCTCAAATATCGCGTCGGTCAAACTGAAGTCCTTGAGACTCCCGGCTTGACGATCATCGACGACCAACCGGTCTTCACCCGGACCTTGAATTTGGGCAAGCGATCTGAAACGATGGTGCTACAAATTGCAAACGTCGATGCAGAATCAGAGTTCGAGCAACATCAATCGCCGAAAGCATCAGATTCGGTTTCGAAAAACGTGGTGACGGTAACGGAGGAAGATGAAAACTGCATCATCGCGAACATCACCTTCCCCGACGCAAAATGGTTTCTTGTGGATGAAAGCCTACGGCTTGCGATCCCTCCCGGCCCTGCGGTCAATTTCGTAATCAGCATTGCGGCTGCTGAATCAACTGATATTGCTCCGCTGATCAAAGGAATAGGGCAGTCGCAGCTTGCGGGCGATCTGAAATCGCTGACCAACGGCGGACCGCAACTTTATCCGCAATTGTTGAAATCAAAACTGATACGCGGTGATGAAAGCGGGCCTTTCGCAGTCGACGTTTTCCAACGCCCAACAGAAAACCCATGGAATGCTCAGCTGCGACTGACGGGTTTGGATTTTCTTGCGGATAACAAAACCGCTATCGTCACGGCGTGGGACGGATCGGTTTGGAGAGTCCAGGGATTCGCTGAATCGGACAGCGATGAACTGACGTGGCAGCGGATTGCTTCGGGGCTGTTTCAGCCTCTGGGTGTGAAAGTCGTGAACGAAAAGATCTACGTTACTTGCCGAGACCAAATCGTCATCTTGCACGACCTCAATGGCGACTTCGAAACCGACTGGTACGAAAACTTCAACAGCGACCATCAGGTCACGGAACACTTTCACGAATTCGCCATGGGATTGCAGACGGACGACGATGGAAACTTCTACTACGCAAAATCTGCTCGACACGCGAAGAAAGCAGTGGTGCCCCATCATGGAACGCTTCTAAAAGTCAGCCCCGATGGATCACAAACTGAAATCGTGGCCAACGGATTTCGGGCCGCCAATGGCGTCTGCATCAATCCGGACGGAAGTTTTGTCGTCACCGATCAGGAAGGGCACTGGAATCCCAAAAACCGCATCAACTGGGTCAAGCCCGGCGGCTTCTATGGAAACATGTTTGGCTACCACAACGTCGAAGATGACTCTGACGATGCGATGGAAAAGCCGCTTTGTTGGATCACGAACTCCTTCGATCGATCTCCAGCGGAATTGCTGTGGGTCGACAGCGAAAAATGGGGATCGCTCAATGGAACCCTACTGAACTTTTCCTACGGCTACGGAAAAGTCTACATCGTTCCACACGAAGAGATCGACGGACAAGTGCAGGGCGGCATGTGCGAATTTCCGATCGATCAGTTTCCAACCGGAGTGATGCGAGGCCGGTTTAACAAATCCGATGGACAGCTTTACTGCTGCGGCATGTTCGCTTGGGCGGGAAGCCAACAACAACCCGGCGGCTTCTATCGAATTCGCCGCACGGAAAAAGAGGTTCATTTGCCAACTGAATTAGCGGCCTCAAAAGGACAAATCCAAATTAAATTTAGTTCAAAAGTCGACGAAGCCACCGCGCAGGATAGCGAAAACTACGCCATCAATACCTGGGATTTGGAACGCACCAAAAATTATGGCTCGGATCACTTCAACGAAAAAGAGCTTCCGATCCAGAGTGCAAAACTGCTGGACGATCAGCAAACGATCGTCCTGAAAATCGAAGATCTGAAACCGACTCGCGGGATGGAAATCAACTTTTCGATCAAATCGGCATCTGGCAAGCCACTCCGCGGCAAGATTCACAACTCGATCAACGTTCTGCCCAAATAGCCGATGAAAGTTCAGCGTCTTTCCGCTCTCATATTAGCCCGGATTATTCACGATGCGTGGGCGTCGACATGGAGAAAGCTTGTTTCATTGAGGTATTGTTCCAGGTTTGCGGTTTCGACAGGTCACCCACGACGTGAAATTGACGAATTTGCAAAACTTGCCTCCGAGTCCGGAGAATCGCCTCAAAGGACAAACCAGACGCCTGTCGTCGTGAATAATTCCGGGTTAGGAGGAGTTCAAAAGTCGTATCGATGTTCGGTGCAGCAGATTGCTTCGACGCAGGCGAGCGACTAAAGTCGAAACCGTCGTTCGCCTGAATCGCCTTGGGATGGGATTGTGCAAAACATTCGCGGAGTTGGACGAATCAGCGGTTACGCAGATCGTCGCCTCGTCAAGAAAAAGCCGCCGGCTTTCTGGCCAACCGTCGTGGTGGCGGTCGCAGTTATTGCGAACGTGCCCAGCCCCGAACCGCCGCTAACTCCAAATGCTGATCCAACTCCGGCTGTTCTTCCGGATCCAATAGACACTCCAACTGTCACTCCGACTCCGACTGCCACGATCAGCCTTCTCTCTCCCAAAGTGGCCAGTTCGTTGAACGCAATGATGTCGACGTCTTCGGAACGTTCACCTCCAGTGAAGAATTCACGGCTGTCAAATTGGCGACTCCAAAGGGCCAGATTTCCGCGCCTTCGAGCGACAACCGCTTTGCGGCAAGGCTGACTGATCTCCCTCCAGGCCTTAGCACCATCCGAGCCGAACTTGGAAGCGGACAATCAAAAACCGTTAACGTCTTCGCCCCTCGGCTCGCACATCATTTTGACGGCGACATGGAGGATTGGAAATTTGAATCGACCAACCTCAATTCGATCCTTCAACATGCAATCGACACAGACTCAAACGGCTACCTCTGTGCGGAACTTTCGCCGGTCCCAATAGATGTGTTTTTCATCATCGACACGACTTTCTCGATGAGAGCGGTGCGTACGCCTGTTGCCGACTTGGTAGATAGCATCATCAAATCACTGAAACGGCCCGACCGCCCGTTTCGTTTTGGCATCATCAAATCACTGAAACGGCCCGACCGCCCGTTTCGTTTTGGCTTCATCACCTTTCATGACAGCGAAACCGACCCTGGCGGCAATGAAGCAGAAGTCGTCCGCGATCTGACCAGCGAGATCATCGACTTCGAAGAACTCTTTCCACTGGAAACGTTTTCTGGTGGCGGCGACCAACCGGAAGCTCAGTACCGTGGCCTCAGGAAAATGCTTGAACAATTCAAAACCGATTCTACAGATTCAGCCCCCAGACCTCGCCAATTTGCGATCGTCATCTCCGATGCTCCACCTCTACCTGACGAAAACTTTTTAAACAGCCTTAACAAAGACGTGCCAATTTATTCGGTCGTCGCACATTTTCGGTTGCCGATGCTGAAAGAAGAAGAGCAACTTCTAAAGAAAAATCCGCAAACTGAATCGCGGCTTCAGCGGCTCAAGGAACAAGGGAAACTTGTCATCGTGGATCGGCTGACCGGCGATTCCCCGACCGTACGCAAAACCGCTGCGGCCACACTTGACGACATCGAGCAACACGAGAAAAGCTACGACGAAGCAGTTCGAGCGGCAAAAAGGGTCGCCCGGTTAACGTCAGGCTCGTCAAGTCCACTTCAAACGGGATTCGAGGTCGCAACTCCAGACCATCAGTCCGTGACAACCAAATTCACAGAGGACATCAACGAGAAAATTCCAAATCGAAAACCTGCCGCAAGCTGGATCGCACCCTCAGACGTCGTAGAAGCGATGCGAACTGCCGACGGCGATTTGTTGAAATTTTCGACACGCCAACTGCCGAACGCCAAACTTTTACTAACAGCAATCGATGGCTCAACGGCGACAGCTGCCTTTGAATCCAAAGACGATCAATGGCAAGTCCATTCGATCCAGCTTGATAACACTGCGGGTTGGACTTTGAAATCGGCGACGCCGGAAAATCCAACCAATATTCAAGACCTGCTTAAAGAACTTGAACGAGTAGAAATAGAGATCGTAATCGATTCGAAGCAACTGGCCGGTTCGCCCAAACTCGATCGCTTTCTGATTTTTCCAGCTAGGAAAAGTTTCAAAACCAATTCGCCAACTGACAACCGAGGATCAAATGTATCCGAATAAGAATCTTCTCACTGCATGCGTCATTTGCTTTGCAACTTTGTTCGTTAGTTCGACATTTGTCCACGGGCAAAACGATAAAACGGCCTTGCCAGCGACGATCGCAAAATTGACGCCATCTAAACCAGCCAAACCAGCCCTAGCGACTTCTCTACTTTTGGCCAAGACTTCAGCTTCTGATTCGGACACTTCCGACACCCAAACAGTCGACACCCAAACAGTCGACACCCAAGCAGCCGACACTCAAACAGCTGCCCCCGGAACCACCGAAACGGGTTTTCCTGTCGATGGAAGGGCCGTCACCAATGCTTTAATGGCGTTGACTGCAGGCCATCCGATTGACGGCGCTACAGCCATGATCATTCTTTTGGTTGGGTCGTTTGTGGTCCATCGTTGCAGCGCCATAATCCTTTGGCTGCTGTCATTGACCGGCTTCTGGCAAAAATACTTTGCGATGCCTTCGGCTCCACCCACCAGTGAAGCCGCGAACAGCCACAGCATCGCCGAGGCCAAACGAGTCGCAATCTATTATTTCTTCGCAACGGTTGTGACATTCTTTCTAATGAACGTGTTTTGCGAAATCCAATTGCTGAGTGCGTTGGGATTCACCAGCAAGAATCCAGTCGTCGATCTGTACCTCACCGGCGCAATCATGATCATCGGTGCTCGTCGAGTCGGTCACTGGCTGGACCTGCCCGGAATTCCAGGAGAAGAGCCAGAAAACTCCAAACCGGTTCTGGTCACAGGCGAACTGGTTTTGCGCGAGCCGATTCTCGATGTAGACACCCACGCATCGTGAATAATCGGCGATTCAAGACTCGCTCACATCGGAACTGCCAAGCTGGCTCGCACAACCTTTCAACACCTCAGAGATCAAACGGTTCGAGCGACCGGTCCCAAACCCACGTGCTCCTGCGCGACTGGATGAAGCGTCCTGAGAATAAACAGCCAGAATCGATCGTGCTCTTGTCATGGCGACGTACAGGCTGTGAGCCAACACGCTGAATCCGGACCCGACAAATTGATCAGCACAGGGAATAAAGACCACCTCTGATTCATAGCCCTTAAACGAGTTCGACGTCGTCACTAAAACAGTATTGTCGCGGCGCTGGAACGTCTGACTCGATTGCACCGAAAGCTCCACATCCAAAGGAGCCAATCGCGGCCCGACGATCTGAACGACTTGCTCCGCCACGTGCTTGCCGTTGTACAAAATGCAGATGTCTCGTGGCGACACGTCCTCGGCAGCCAGAAGATGAATCAAATGATCACCCATCGCCTGCAATTGAGCTTCCACCGAAACGTGTGACTGAAAAAGCGGCTGTGGACCACCGACCTGGTTGAACTCAATCTGCAACCACGGTTCTCCACCGCGAGTCACTTCTTTCAAAAGTTTCAACTCAAGAAGTTCTCGATGCTCTTCGGTTTCACTTAGATGGTCCAACACATTGACCGCGTATTCAATGATCGGTTTGGTTGCTCGAAAACTTTCCCGCATGATGGAAGAACGCCCACGCATATCGAGTCCGTAATCGGACCATTTTGGCGTTCTGACACCGTACAGATTCTGAGCGTTATCGTAAAAGATATGAGCCGATCTGCTGTTGCGGTCGCCTCTTTTGTCTTGCCGGACCAGCGACAACAACAATCGCAACATCGAAGGCCCCATGTCCTGAGCTTCATCGATAAACAGTGCGCTGCAACGAGCTTCAATCTGTTGACCGCCAATTTTTCCAAGGAAGGACTCGGCCGCGACGTCGTAGTCGAAACCAAAACTGTTGATCGACATTCCAGCTTCTGGCAAAACGGCTTCCAGAATATCCTTCACGTGCAACAACGAAACGTTCTTCCACGGAAAGTGCTGTGACGCAAAAAGCTGGTTCTGTTGACGCGTCTTCCAGGCACTTTCGATCGAATCCTGCAATAGTTTGTGCAACGATCGGTTGGCATACACGGCCCAAATGCGAAAGTCATTGTCCAGCGACGCATCAATACGTTCAGCCGTTCGCGCCACCCAGTTCGAAAGCACCATGGATTTTCCGCTTCCGGCGACGCCTCGTATCAACCTTGGTTTTCCGTCAAGTTCCAGCTCACTGAGTCTTTGTTGTTCCTGCGACAGGATGGGTCGCATCTTTTTTCGTTGGGTAAATTGTTGGCCAAGCTTATGTTTGGGCGTCCACGCTGGATCGCTGGTATCCGCTGATTCAGCCTTGGGACGCAGTGGCTTCACGAAATCCTGCGATGCACGACTTCCCTTTTTCGCGCCGCCGCGGGTCGAGTTGTACGGCATCCTCGATTCGTGAACGATCGCTTTGTCCGCGACGCTTTTCCCATTAAGGCTGACTTCTATCCATTCAAACGCATCGCCGACGCGGCGCAGGATCGCTGGCCTGAGCGATCCGGATTGCAAACTCAACAGCGTGCGAAGATGCGGTTCTTCCATTTCACTGCGACTGGCGATGACCACGATCGCCTCGCGAGCTCGACTTAACGCGACATTCACCAGTCGCTGCCATTCATGCACGGGCCAAGTCACATTGCCAGCGTTTACAGTGTCGAAGACCACAATATCGGATTCGGATCCTTGCTGGCTGTGGACCGTCGATGACTCCCACGATCGAGCTTTCCATCGCCCTAGCAGCGCTGCGACAGATTGAGCTTGAGCGCGGAATGGCGAAATGAACAGGCCGCGAGAACGCTTGATCGCATCGTCTTCAAACAGCTTCTGCAACACCGAAAACGTGCCCTCTCGAACCCAGCTTTTGTTCGCAGGGCCTCGCGAAGAACGGATTTGATCGATGGGAATATCTTCTTCATCCAACACATACCAAATCGCTCGAGCAAAGTCTGCGATCGAAGCCGGCAGGGCAGAAGGACGCTGATAAACAGGTTCCGCCGTCGTCAATTTTCCACCGTACTGAAAATCAGAAACGATCTGACACACATCCGGATGCATGCGATGTTGCTCGGAAAGTACATGAACGGCCGGCGGATTGGAGTCGATATTCTCAAGGTGACTGAGCCCACTGCTGGCCAACCATTTCGCCTGATGAGACGGCATGATTCGAGCGATGCGACTGATCGGAGCCAGCTGTTTCGAATCCCCGACCAGCACAACCCGATCGCTCGCCAACAGCGACAACGCAGCCACCGCTGCGCGAGAAATCAAACCGGCCTCGTCGATCACGACGGTCGTAAAGGGTGCCTGATTCTCGTTTAGCATCGCCATCAACAGTTCATCTTTGATCATCGTGATTGCTTTGAAGGCAGTCGCAACAACAACTCGTGCATCGGCGTCGTAAAAAACCTGCTTGCTGCGATCCACACAGGCGTCGCGTAAGTCCTGAATCTGCATCCGCAAGACAGCTCGATCCTGACCGGATTCGGCACTGCTTAGCTTCCGGTTTAACGAATCGATATTGGCCAGCAAATCAGACTCGGTTCCCTTGAGCATCACCATCAACTGATCGTCGCGGAACGTTTGCCACGCGGCCCCTTTTCCGATTCGCAGAAGCTCTCCGCTTTCCAGGGCGCTCGCTGCCTCATCGCCAGCATCGTCTCGAGCCGCTTTTCCGATCGATGCGGCGGCCGAGTCGGTTGCCTGATTGGTGGTGGAAACAACAAGAATTCGTTCGGCGGGATCTTTCAAAACGGCGGCAACTTGCTGCCCCGTCATCCACGTTTTCCCCGTCCCGGGCGGCCCCCAAAGCACGCTCCACGAATGCTGCCACCAATCGGTCAGATCAGGAATCCCGGCCTTGGATTCTCGCTGCGTTGGCGGATGAATGTTGCCGCATGACGCTGCCAAACGACGCAACAGTTCGACGCGAGCGACTTCAAACGCTTCGTCGTGATAGATCGAATTGAGCGCCGCCAAAAACTCAAACGGGCGAACGCAAAATTCTCCTGTGACCGGAGTGACTTCCGGATTGTCGAGGCTGACAAAGATACATCCGCTCGCCTCATCGACTTCCAAAATCTCACCGGACCAGAGAGCCGACTGTTCCACCGATTCCGGGTCAGAATAAGCTTGCGTGTCCAGCAACCCCGATTCGCTACGAGGCCGGAAAGCGATCGCTCCTTCCCAAGTCCAATCGAAATCGACGGCGCCTTCGACATGCACAACGTGCACGATGCCACGTTCGCTCTCGGCCACGACGCTAACTTTTTCGCAGTAGAGCTTCTTCCATTTGGAGCAATCGCGATACTCTTGCCGCACTGCTTTGGCAGCCTGCTGCAAACTTTCGGGATCTCCCGGCGGCAGTCCAAGCGACTCCGGAAATCGGGCGATGCGAAGCGGACTGGCCGATTCATCTTCGGGAGGCAAATTGGAGTGTCGGCGATTCATTGATCACATTTTCACTCGGGCCGAAGAACTGAGCAACGGCAAAGCAAGTTTCGCTCGTCCGAATTCCATGCTTCATCCTCATCAGGAGCAAGGGCGGCACGGTGCAACCACAACGCGTCCGCTACTGCGGAAACTCATCTGACTCGACAAACTCCAGCATTCCCATCGCCTGGTCCAGCAGGTCCACATCGCTGACGAAGAAATCCGCGATCCTCTGCTTCGGATCTTTGGCCAGCAGGGCAATCGCTGCGACGACTTGTTCGGCTTCCTCAAACCACGCATCCGCCAGAAACCGATGACAGGCTTTCAACAAACCAGGAACCAGTTTCGATTCCCGAAGCTCGACAGAAGATTCGTTTGGATAACACGCCATCAACATTTCTACAGCCGCAAGAACATTTTCTCCATCGAAACATTTATGGACCACGACCATACCCGACGAATTATCAAACTTGCGATCTTTAAGCACCTGCAATGCAGATCTTTGCATTTGGGAGTTCTTTCCGTGAACATGACTGCCAATCAATCGCATCTGCTCATCGTCAAGATTCTCAACCACGGTAAAGCAACGCATCGCTGCGGCGGCGACTTCCGATTCGCGATCGTCAAGACTGGCCATCAAGTCATCGACAAATCGATTGCAATTTCCGGGCTCATCTGCCAATTGATTCAGCAAGACAACTTTTTGACAATCGGTTCCGCTGGCAAAGATCGCCGCGTATTCAGATTCGTCAATTAGTTTTGCGGACGTCGGAATTCTCCCTGCCGCGAAAACAGAATCATCGGTCTTCTGCAGATATTTCAAGAACATCTGAAATGGTTCAGCCGCGTCGGGTTGAAGCATCTTTGCCCACGACAGATCAGAATCGGGATGTCCCCAAGCGAACAACGCAAGCGCGTAACCATACACTCGGGACGGCATCGAACGTCGGACTCCGATCGTCCAGCGATCCGACACTGAGGTCACATCAAAACTTGCACTGGCGTAGAGCGTCGTGTTCGCGGCAAAGATGCCCCAGCCAAGCAACACCGGAATCAGCTCAGCAATCCACGCGAGCGAACTTTCGTCGAACTCAGGTTCTTCTGCGAATTCAACCGAACCGTCGTACTGTTCCAACATGCTGAGCGACGGAATTCCCGCGAGCGGAACGTTCGCAAGAATCCAACTTCGTGAGATCGCCGCCGACAAAGTCGCGATGGCGTCCTGTTCATCCGACAATAACGTATCGGCAATCAGAAACTTGCCACCCGACGACTGGTCATCACCCGCTTCTACTGCGATCAATTCGTCTTCTGGCAGGCTCGACCGCTGAACCACATCCGTCGACGCGTAGGGAAACTCAAGCTGCTCGCTGAACGCGAGCCCGATCGCATTGAGCTTCTCCAGTCCGATCTGCTGAGGCTTATGCGGGTTTTGCGGCGTCACAATTTCGGCATCGGCAAACTTACCAACGCCGATGTTTTGCAACAACCAGCAACAATGCGTGTCGATCCACGACTTTTCGGCGCAACTGATCAGTCGCTTTATCTTGCTGTCTGTCATGAACCCGGATTACTCAAGAGGCGTGGGAATCGAAATTGAGAAGACCTGTTTCATCGCGGGTACCGTCGCAAATCTGTGGTATCGACAGTTCACCCCCGACGTGAAATGGACGAATTTGCAAAGCTTGTCGCCACGTCAGCAGAATCGCCTTAAAGCGCGAACAAGACGCATGTCGCCGTGAATCATTCCGGACTAATAAACCGGCTCCGCGATGCCGTTTTCATCAACTTCCCACGGCAGCCAAACGACCGCGAACTGCTCAACTGACAGATCACTTTTTCTTGGAGCAAGCGACAGTTCTTCGAATTCAAGATTTTCGATCGCAAGTTTTTCTTCCACCTTCGCGACGTCCTCCTTGAATTCGGCCTCAAGGTCTTCGAATTTGACATGCAAATCCTCAAGGTTCTCTTTCGCTCTTTCGATATCGTTCTTTTCCTTCGATGATCGACCAAAAGAACGCATCGAACTTTGGGCTCGACGAGCGTTGGTCACGCTAACCGTTTTGCGTCCCAACAATGCGCCCATCAGCGTCGTCCCGACCGACAGGACACTGTTCATCCGGCTGGACTTGTAATCTTCCTCTTCCTTTTCGACCTTGTCTTCGGCGCGACGGATTCGATCTCGCAGCGTCGAAAATTTGCTGGCATATCGCTTTCGAAGCTTATCCGTTTCCTCGTCGCGACGCTCAGAAACCATCTGTTCCAAACGCACTTTAAAATCACCAACCGATTCGCCCGGCTCGCTAATCATCTTCAGCGACGCACATTTTTGCAGCTTGATCGGCAGATCGCGATACATGTACTCCTTGAATTCTTTCTCCCAACGTTTGTAGTTTTTGGCCTTCTGCATGTCCGTTGGAAGCTTTGCAAATTCAGCCTCGTCATCGGGTTCTGAATAGAAATCAAGGTTCTCCAGAACTTCTTCCGACTCTTCCCAAACTTCATCGGGAGTCTGGTCGCCAGTGATCTGAGCCAGAAACGATCGCTCTTCCCACTTGTCCGTTTTCCATGTGGTCCGAACGTAATGCAACTGGCCGCGGGCAAGCAGGGCAGGGCGATACACCAGTCGTTCCCCCGCGTTAATTCGTCGTTTAGGTTCGACGAACAGTTGCTCGACATCGGCAGGAATCAGTTGCGTTTGATCGACCTGCGGTGCCATCTTTTCAACCGGCTCAGCGGAAGGCCGAGTCACATTCGCCGATTTAACGGATGCCGCCACCGCGTCCCGATCGTAATCGGGATCCGCATCGACCAGAGTCTGAATCTGGTTGCGAGTCAGCGGTCCTCGCAAGTAAGACATCGCCCATCGCGTTTCAAAGACGACAGGCTGATCGTCGTGAACATTGTTCATCAAGAAAACGCGACTGCCCAAACCGGCAAGGATCTTCTCCATTTGCCCACGATCGAACATCGAACCGGCTTGAGTCGACGCGCCTTCGAGCCCTTCCAGAACTCTCATTTTGTCGCGTTCGGTCTGAAGCCGACCAAGGAACCACGTTCCCGCATTGGATAGCCCTTTATAGTCAAGGTCGACCGGGTTTTGAGTCGCCAGCACACACCCCAAACCGAAAGCACGAGCCTGCTTCAAAAGCGTCAGCATCGGTTTCTTCGATGGAGGATTCTTCGTCGGCGGAAAATAGCCGAACACTTCGTCCATATACAAAATCGCGCGTAAGCTCGACGTTCCCGGCTGAGTTCGCACCCACGCCAAGACTTCGTTCAGCAGAATGGTCACGAAGAACATCCGTTCCTGTTCGTTCAAGTGCGAAATGGAAACGATCGAAACGCACGGCTTTCCATCTTCGTTATGCAACATCTTCTTGATGTCAATCGGCTCGCCTTCCATCCAACTGGCGAACGTTGGGCTGGCCAGCAAATTGTTGATCGACATCGCCAGACTGTTGCGATCCTTGGCGGGATAAAACGAATCAATGTCCAGAATGCCCACGCGGTCAAACGGAGGCGTTTGGATCTCGCCAATCAGTCGCCCCAAATCCAGATCGCGTCCGTTTCTCCATGCGTTGCTGAGAATGTTCGAAAGCAAAATGTGTTCGCGAGACTGAATTGGATCCGCATCGATACCTAACAACGAAAGCAAACCCGACACGGCGCTGCTGATGCGATCGCCGAGCAAATCCGGATCGTTCATCACCTGCTTGTTGGGTGCGCTGAACGATTTCAGGATGGTCAGCGGGCGTCCGTAAGTGCTCCCGGGCGTGTAGACTCGCATTTCAACGGTCTCGCGCATGCGACGGATCCGCGCCGCGTCCTGGCCCCACGACTCGAGTCCCTTTTTCCATTTATCGCTCTCCTGCGTTGCGAACTCTTCAGGGCTGACGCCTTTGCGAGCCGCTTGCCCTTCGTCGATCCAAGGTCGAAACTCCTCTGGCGTCAGATTGGGGAACGTCAGCAACAGGTTCGAGATATCGCCCTTGGGGTCGATGATGATGGAAGGAATTCGATCGATCGCGGCTTCTTCCAGCATGCCCAAACAGAGACCCGTTTTTCCGCTTCCGGTCATTCCAACCACCACGGCGTGCGTGCAGAGGTCGCGGGAATCGTAAAGCAGCAAATTTTCGCGTCCTTCGCGAGCTTCGATGTCGTATTCGCGACCAAGATAAAATGCTCCAAGCTTTTCAAAATCTTGCATCGTTGCGGCGTTCCTGTTGAGGTTTTGGCGGGATAAATGGTGGGAACCCAATCGTGTTTCGGATTGAGCATCGAGGAGTCGATCCATGTGCCCAACAGTATCGCAACTGAGAGCTCAATTTCCAAGGCGACTGGAAAATAGCGTAGGGATATGCGACGATCCGTGGCATTGTCCGTTTCAACCAAGTTTCATTTTTGATCACGATGACCACACTTATTCGCGGCGCAAACGTCGTCAGTCCAAACGGCACTTCAGTTCAAGACGTCCTGATCGACGGAACGAAAATCGCAGAAGTTGGCTCCATCGCAACAGCCGCCGATGAAACGATCGACGCCACTGGTCTACATTTGATTCCCGGCGTCATCGACGATCAGGTTCACTTCCGCGAGCCCGGCCTGACCGAAAAAGAAGACTTGGCTCACGCGACTCGAGCCTGCGTCAAAGGCGGCGTCACCAGCTTTCTGGAAATGCCGAACACGATCCCCAACACGATCACCGTCGACGAACTTCATCGAAAGCTCGACCTTGCGTCCACAAAATGCCTTGCGAACTACGGCTTCTACATTGGCGCGACGCCAGAAAACGTAGAAGAGCTGAAAAACGCAAAACGGACTCCCGGAATCAAAATCTTTATCGGGTCAAGCACCGGCAATTTACTGGTCGACGAACAGGAAGCCCTTGAAAAAATCTTCGCCGAAACAACGCTGACCATTTGCGCTCACTGCGAAGACGAAACAACGGTTCGAGCCAACGCAGCGAAGTACGCGGACTCGACCGACGTCGCGACTCATTCCAAAGTTCGCGATCACGAAGCCGCTTTGATCGCAACGAAGCGAGCGATTGATTTGGCTCACCGCCACAACCATCGATTCCATGTTTTGCATGTTTCGACCGCCGCAGAAGTCGACTTGATCGCATCGGCTGGAGAATTGATTACCGCCGAAGCCTGCCCGCACCACCTGTTCTTCAATATTGACGACTACGAATCGCTGGGTTCGCTGGTCAAGATGAACCCTTCGATCAAGACGGCTGCCGATAACAAGCGACTTTGGGAAGGGTTGTTGGAAGGAAGTATCGGAGTCATCGCAACGGATCACGCACCGCACACGATGGCGGAAAAAGAACTTCCGTATCCGCAATGCCCGTCTGGTTTGCCGGCCGTGGAAAATTACCTTGCTCTGATTCTGAACGAAGTCAACCAAGGACGTTGCTCGCTTCAGCAAGTGGTGTCGTGGATGTGCGAAGCGCCGGCCAAAGTTTGGGACATTAAAAATAAAGGACGTATCGAAGCTGGTTACGATGCCGACATCGCGTTGATCGACCTTGGGCTTTCGCGAACGATCACGAACGGGCAACAGCAAACCAAATGCGGTTGGAGCCCGTGGCATGGGACGACGCTGCAAGGATGGGCCGTTCGAACATTCGTCATGGGGCAGGAAGCCTATCGTTTGGAAAACGACTGCGAGACTTTTGCCGATTCAGCGACTGGTCACGAGATACAGTACGACCATTGAGGAGGTTTGGCCTTCGTTTTTTCAGCAAAAGTCAAACGGTTGCCGAGGCCGTCCGCTGCGTTGTTGGATCACTGACATTTTCGAGAAAATTTTCTGGCCGCGATCTACCAATGGACCGCTTTTGGCGTCGCAGATTGGACTTTTTCTTTAGATGCATTTCTAAATCTTTGGGAACGCAAACTTTCACTGGCCCGAATTATCAGACACCGAACGCTAAAAATCGCCAGGCAGCAAAAAGATCGCTTTCAAATTTCCGGGCACATCTGATAGTGTCCAATCCGTCGTTCACGACAGCTTTCGTTTAACTGTTTATTCCACGACTGCCAGCGTTCGGCATTCCCTTCGGTGAGAATTTCCACTGGTGACGCAAGCTTCCAATTTATTTTGCTGCACGGATTAGATTTGCGACCTATATTTCCGATGGCGATCCCTTCTCCCTGCCCCTTCCATTTCAGCCGTCCCCCGATCCGAACTTGAAATTGAAACGAGAAAGAAATGGCTCCCCACAAAAAAAGAATCACTTCGAAAAACAAACGTCGACGCAAAAAGACCAACGACTATCGATCGCTTGAAGACCGTCGCCTGCTGGCAGTAAGTGCCTCGTTGGATTCGTCCAGCGGAGTTCTAACGTTGGTTGGAAGCGCTCGAGCGGACATCGTCAACGTCACGCAGGTCGGGAATCAACTGGATATCAGCGGCAGCACCGCGCACTCGTTCGATTTCTCGGCGGTGACGGCGTTGCGATTTTACGCCGGTGACGGGAACGATACGTTTTTCAGCGACGTTGACTTGGACACGATTGTTGCTGGCCACGCGGGAGAGGACTCGATCACAACAGCGGGCGGAAATGATCGGGTTTTCGGAGGCCTTGGAAACGACACGGTGACGTCGTCTGGCGGCGATAATCTGTTTGTCGGCAACGACGGCAATGACACTTTCTTTGGCGGAAGCGGCATTGATCGAATCTACGGGCTCGGTGGCGACGACATTCTAAACGGCAACGATGGGGATGATGTACTGGTTGCGGGCGCAGGAGATGACGAAGTCTATGGTGGAGCAGGTAGCGACCTTGTATTTGGTCACTTCGGCGACGATCTGATTTTTGGCGGCGGTGGCGATGACTTCCTTTATGGGCAGGATGACGACGACGAAATTCACGGGGATGCAGGAAACGATGTGGTCCGAGGCGGGATGGGCGCCGACGACCTTCACGGCGGAGCTGACAATGACCGGCTACTCGGTGACGAACTTGCGGACACGATCTTTGGTGACGCCGGCAACGACATTATTTTTGCCGGTCCGGGAGCCAATGTCGCTCGCGGCGGCGACGGCAACGACCTGATCTACGGCGGAAACGATGCGGACTCGTTGTTCGGCGATGCCGGAAACGATGTTGTTCGAGGCAACGGCGGAGATGACATTCTGGAAGGCGGCGGCAATGCTGACCGAATCCTCGGCAACGGTGGAGACGACACGATTCGAGGCGGTGCCGCGACCGATTTCGTCTTTGCGGGAGCCGGTGAAGACACCATCATCGCCGAGTTCAGTGATCGGGTCGATTCGGGGCCGGGAGATGACCTGCTGCAGCTGAGCGATCAGGGAAATGACGTCGCAGTGTTTGCGGGAGCGTTCGCTAACTACAAGGTGACTCAAGATGGCGACGCTCTGATCGTGCGAGACACGACAGGCACTGACGGTCGGGGCACTCCTGACAACAGCACCGGGGTGAATGGAGTCGATACGATCACGGGTGCAGAATCGTTGATGTTTGGCGATCGCACGATTGCAGCCGCCGCAGAGGTGACTCAACGAGTCTACGTTCAACCAGTGATCGCATCGAACGACAATGGCTCCAATTCGGCAACGTTCTTCGGAAACGCGACTCAGGAATTTGACATCAAAGTTCTGATTGACGAAATTTACTTGCAGGCAGGTATTGACGTCGAATGGCTCGACACGCGTACTGTGAACAGCACCTTCATCAACTTCGGAAACGGCTCGGGAACCCGGACAGATAACGATCTTGGCGTGATCATTTCCAATGGCGACAGCATCGGCGTCGGCAGCTCGGATTCACTTGTTCTGGACATGTATTTTGTTGAGCGTGTTCCGGGTTTTCCACTGAGGTCCGCAAATTCAGCCAATGGACTGGCGTTTCTTGGTGCCAATGGAATCGCAATGCACACCGGCGACAACCTACCGGGATTTCATGGTGGACGTGAGGTCACCGCCCGCGTCGCAGCTCATGAGATTGCCCATAATTTGGGGCTTGGCCACGTGAGCGACCCGGACAATCTAATGGCGCAGGGCAAGGAATTGGTAAGCGGCCAAATTTCGACCGTTCTAGCCAGCAGATTTTCTCAAACGATTTAAGCTGGAATAAAACACTCAGTGATTCGGATTGCGAGTCTTCTGTCGTTTGCTTGGCAAGTGGATGCGTCGAGGTTCCTGACGCCAGCGGCCATGAATACGGAATTTTGGGAAGTTCAGCTTCAACGCCAAAAGGTGGGCGGACCGATGAAACGATTCGTTTTGATGGCTGTACTTTTTGTTGCGATCGCGTGCCTCTTGGTTTTCACTTTTGACAGCACGCGACTTCCAAACGGATACCGTGTCGTCGAGGCAAATCCTTTCGATCGATTCATTGTTGACTCGCGACACAACGTTGTCGCGGGCCCTCATTTAACCGATTGGCATTCAGAAGGACCCATTGTTTTTGGCAACCTACTAAACGGCCGACGATTCGCGTTAGACACAAAAAGTGGAATCGTCAATTACTCCGATGGACTGGCGACCAAGAATGGAAACGGTGGTTTCGTTGAACACGCTCCAAAAGGATATAAAATTTCCTCTGACGGTAGCTCGTTTTCCATTCTTGATAAGACTGGAATGGTCGTCGGCCCGATTGCAATCGTGGACTACGAAATAGTTGGCGAAACCATCGTTGGCACAAACTCAGAGGGTGGAAAATTCACTTTTGATACTGGTTCCGGTAAGTGTAAAAACGACAGCTATTTTTCAAACAGTGAGATACAGATGCGATCACTAAACTTTTGAAAAAACTACGTGCCACCGCAAAAGAAATGTGTTGGATGCCCTGCCTGCAGCTTGCTTCAGTTTTCGCAATTTTGCTTATGGACAGCCTGACAATCAAAACGGCTTAGCGAATTGAACCCTGAGTCAACTCGGGCGTGTCGAGTCCAAGTTTTTTCATTTTCTTGTACAGCGTTGTTCGGTTGATGCCCAACTGGTCAGCGGTCTCGTTACGATTCCAGTTGTTGTCTCGTAAGCACTGCAAAATGATCAGGCGTTCCGGACCTTCCAGAGCCTCTTTCAAAGTCAAGCGCGCACCTTCTGTTGGAACTTCAAAAGTGGTGGGCTCCGAAAAGTTGTTTCCGATATGGGTGGGAAGATCCTGAATTCCAAGCTCGGGCCCTTTACCCAGCAATGCCGCCCGCTCAACAATGTTTTGAAGCTCACGAACGTTGCCAGGCCATCCGTAATTGCTCATCGCATCAATGGCAGACGCATCAAAGCCGACGAAATCCTTTCCTTCTTCAAGGCACACTTTTTTCAAAAAGTGCTTGGCCAACATCTGAATATCTGAACGACGCTCACGGAGAGTCGGAAGTTCGATATTGATCACGTTGACGCGGTAGAAAAGGTCCTGACGAAAACGATTTTCGGCGACGGCGATCTCAAGGTCTTCGTTCGTCGCAAGAATAACACGAGTGTCGGTTTTGAATGTCTTTGAACCACCAACCTGTTCGAATTCGAATTCCTGCAGTACCCGCAATAGTTTCACTTGGAGGCCCGGCGAAGCGGTGCCGATTTCGTCAAGGAAGATCGTTCCTCCATGAGCCAACTGAAACTTGCCTTCTTTGTTGCCCGTGGCTCCAGTGAAGGATCCTGCGACGTGCCCGAACAATTCGCTTTCAAGCAAATTCTCTGGCAATGCCCCGCAAGCCACTTCGACGAATGGACGGTCCTTGCGATTGGAACGCTGGTGAATCGCGCGAGCGATCAGGGATTTTCCGGTTCCACTTTCGCCGGTAATCAGAACGGTGGCCTTTGTGTTGGCGATGCTGTTAATGATGTCGAATGTTTTTTGCATCCGCATATCTGTGCCAACGATGTTCGATTTGTCGAACTTTTCGTCCAGCTGTGCCTTCAGATTCTTGTTCTCTTCAATGACCTGCCGTTGCGACATCGCTCGATCAATCGCCATTAAAAGTTCGTCATCGATCAACGGCTTTGTGAGCAAATCGGCGGCCCCGCGACGGACCGCTTCGACACCGGTGTCAATCGTTGCATAGCCGGTCATCACGATCGGTACTAATTGAGGATAGGCAGTTTTGCAAAATTCAAGCAAGTCAAAACCGTCCTCGTTTCCAAGCCGCAGGTCAATCAAGGCGACATCAAAAGGAGTCTCTGCAAGGATCGCTTTTGCTTCCTTAATATCGGACGCCAACTGGATTTCGAAGCCTTGGGAATCCAACCACTGGCCCATCGACTGGAGCAGATGTTGGTCATCATCGACCAGCAACAAACGGGTTGAATTCGTGTTGTTTTTTGACATTGGAGACTTGCCGTGGTTGAAAAAATGCAACGTTCTCCAAATATCTAGGTTACAAAAATGAGTCATGGCTCATGGAATAAGGGAAATTTCAATATTTCCGCCACTAATTTTGTGGAATTCTTCACAAATAGTTAGTCGTTGCTGCCTGCCTGCAGTTAGTGCAACGCGGCAAGGGAACTAATTCCCCGACGACGGACGTCGAGAAAGCTTGTTGCCGGCAACGTTAACTGACAGGTTTGAGATGTCCTCTGTGGCAGTAACTTTGAGTATCGCGATCGCTGACGATCACCCTGTGGTCATTGAAGGGCTTCGAAATCAGGTCTCAAGCTTCAACGCGATTATCGTGGGCTGCACAACCAATGCGGCTTCGATTATGGAACTGGTGGCGTCGTCAAAGCCCGATGTTTTGGTGATGGAATCGCGACTTGGGAACAAGGATGCTTTGAGAACGATTGAATCGTTTTCGAGCCTGTCTGAACGTCCGCCGATTGTTGTGTTCAGTTCTCACACCGATTCGACTCACATCGCGAGAGCTTCCGCTTTGGGAGTTCACGACTATATTTTGAAGTCGGCTCCGATATCAACCTTAATGGAAGCGATTGGTCGGGCGGCACGCGGCGAAAGTACGCCTGAGGAAAGTTTGCTAAAACGAGTTCGTACTCGAATGCGAAATAACTCTGGTGGCCCGAATGCGGAACTTACCAATCGGGAAATGCAAGTTCTCCGACACGTTTCGATGGGGCTAAGCAACCGGGAAGTAGGAAAGTCGCTCGGCATCAGCGTTGAAACGGTCAAAGAACACGTGCAGAACATTCTTCGAAAATTGAGCGTCAACGATCGGACGCAAGCCGCCGTTTGGGCGGTGCGAAATCAGCTCGTTTGATTCGGTGATCGATCGTTCCGGACGGTTGGTCGTAAAGGTTGCTTGATCGTGCTTTCGAACGGAACAGCGTGCTTGATGCAGCTTTATGAAACAGACTCGGAATGCCATCCAACATGAAACGCTAACGCGTAACCGCGGCAAAATCCACTCGCCGGCGAGTTTTACTGCATCGGTTCAGCTTATAATCCGCACGCTCAGCTACGAAGCTTTCTCGATTGATCCACTGGTCACCCGCCCCGTTATCAAACAGTTCGAAAGACAAACGTAAGCGAGCGACGGATCCGGCGGCGGACACCAAACTAATTGCCGGAGAAACTTGAGTTCAAAAAGATGTCTCGCGATAACACGGCAGCGTCATTGGGCTTTGTTTCCGTTTTTGGTTCAGCAGATTTCTCTGGCCCTAACTCTTTGCGAAGGTCGTCAAAGGTGCCAGCATCATTCAATGCATCGGCTTCTTTTTCGAACTGATCTTCCGGCTCGGAATTCCGCGGTGGAGCATCGAATTCGGTGTTTTCTTCACCTGAATTGCCATCCTTCTTTTCGCGGTTTTGATTCGAGTAGGGTTGAAAGTCTGCATTCAAATCAGCCGCCGGAGTCGTAGACTGTCCGTAGTAGACCGAATGGTTGAACTGTCCATGTCCACCGACAGCTGGCCCGCCAAACGCCGAATGGCCTGCCTGCAACAACTGCATCGGCGTCCGGTGCTGATATCCAAATCGTGCGAGATACTCAGGGCTTTGAGAAATCAGAAACGAATTCTTCGTGTTCCACGGCTGGTAGTACGAAGTGTCGTGACCGGGATTGCATCGATGATAGCCGCGGCCGTAACCCGCTCCCAGAAATCGACCTGTGTTCTGTATCGGTTTTAGTTGTCGGCCTAACTGTGCGGAGCACTCTCCAGAAGTCGCAAACACAGATCCCGCCGCCAACACACAAATCAATCCAAACCGCCGCAACATGACCACTCCTTGTCATCAACCAAGACCTGCTTACAGTCAATGTATCGCGACGCAGAGACCGGACTGTTAAAACCATCCGGCAAGAATGGAGGCTTTTGAAGGTCCGTCGGACAATCATTCCGAAGATAATCTTTGGTCTGATTGTTTGGGTTGTCCTTTTTGTCGAATTTTTGGCGATCCCGATGTCATTTGAACCGGAATTATTCACGACGACAGGCGTCTGTGTTGCTCTTTGAAGCGATGCTCCGGACGCGCAGGCAAGTTTTGCAAATTCGTCATTTTCACGTCATCGGTGACCTGCAGAAACCACAAACCTCGAACGATACCCCAATGAAACAAGCTTTCTCCGTGTCGACGCCCACGCATCTTGAATAATCCGGTTTGAACTCCGATTTCGCGGTTGCCGAGACCACCATTGTAGTTTGCTCCAATCTCTTTAAAGTTGTATTCAACCGGAATTATTCACGACGACAGGCATCTGGTTTGATGTTTGAGGTGATTCTCCTGAAGTGGCGACAGTTTTTGCAGATTCACTAATTCACTTCGTGGGTGAACTGTCGAAACCACCAACTTGGAACAATGCGCCCAATCAAAACAAACCTTCTCAATTTTGACGCCCACGCATTGTGAATAATCCGGGTTCAAAGCCGTCACATCGCGATTGAAAACAAGTTTCCCCCGTAACGGGTTACCCCGAACAGAAGACCCAAAATGCTTGATCTGAGTGAATACGGAATCACCGTCGAGGAAATCCGCCGCAACCTTTCACCTGCGAACCTTTATCAGGAAGCGATCCTTCTGGAGAAAGGCACCGTCATCGCGAATTCGGGAGCCCTGATCGCGTATTCGGGCTCGAAAACAGGACGCTCGCCGACGGACAAACGCGTCGTCAGACATCCTGATTCTGAAAACGATGTCTGGTGGGGGTCGGTCAATATCGACATTGATGACAACACATTCAAAGTAAACCGTGAGCGTGCGATCGACTACCTTAACACGCGAGAGTTTCTCTACGTCGTCGACGCCTTCGCCGGTTGGGATCCGGAATACCAGGCAAAAGTTCGTGTTATCTGCACTCGGCCCTATCACGCGCTTTTCATGCACACGATGCTGATTCGCCCAACTCGCGAACAGTTGGAAACATTCGGCACGCCGGATTTTGTGATTTTCAATTCGGGGAAGTTTCCTGCGAATCGGCACACCTCTGGCATGACCTCAAAAACCAGTGTCGACATGAGTCTGGACTCTGGCGAGATGGTCATCCTGGGGACCGAGTACGCGGGTGAGATGAAAAAGGGCGTCTTTACGATGATGAACTATTTCATGCCCAAACGTGATGTCCTATCCATGCACTGCTCGGCAACTGCAGATCGAGAAACGGGAACGTCGTCTGTTTTGTTCGGTTTGTCGGGCACAGGAAAAACAACGCTTTCTGCAGACCCAAAAAGATTGCTGGTCGGCGACGACGAACACTGCTGGACGGACGAAGGCATCTTCAATATTGAAGGCGGCTGTTACGCAAAAGCAATCGATCTGACTCCTGACAATGAGCCCGACATTTTCCAGGCACTTCGGTTTGGTTCAGTTTTGGAAAACGTCGTCTACGACAAAGACGATCACAGCGTTGACTTTAGCAATGATTCGATCACGCAGAATACGCGAGGAGCGTATCCGATTGAGTTCATTCAGAACGCGAAAATTCCTTGTGTTGCTGGGCATCCGAACGACGTGATTTTTCTGACCTGTGATGCTTTTGGAGTCATGCCGCCTGTCAGTCGTCTTTCGCCCGAACATGCGATGTATCACTTCATCAGTGGGTACACGGCGAAGGTGGCAGGAACTGAAATGGGAGTCGAAGAACCCGAAGCGACGTTCTCGCCCTGCTTTGGCGGCCCGTTTCTGATGTGGCATCCCGGCAAGTACGCTGAAATGCTGGCCCGGCGAATTCAGCAGTTCGATGCCAAAGTCTGGCTGGTAAATACGGGCTGGAGCGGTGGCGGCTACGGGAAGGGCTCAAGAATGAAATTGAAGTACACACGTTCGGTCGTGGACGCCATTCATTCGGGAACGCTTGACGACGCACCGACCACGGTCGATCCTGTATTTGGATTCGACATCGTCACGGCCTGTCCCGACGTTCCCGACGCAATGATGCAGCCTCGCGAAACGTGGGACGATAAAAACGCCTACGATGCGGCTTCGAAGAAGCTCGCGATGCTGTTCGCCGAGAATTTTAAAGAGTTCGCCGACGGTGTCGACGCTTCAGTGCTGGCAGCCGGCCCCAAGGTTTAGAAAACGGGGAAATTGCGAGGGTGGATCAGCCAAACAAGGTCGCAATCGCCGTGTCCATTGGTTCGTCGTTTGGGCTCTGCAGCGTTGGGAGCCGGATCCTCAGCGTTGAGGCCTTCGGCTGTTGAAGAGCTCTGAACGTTGAGCTTCGTGAGC
Source organism: uncultured Pirellulaceae bacterium (assembly GCA_964479855.1). GTDB lineage: Bacteria > Planctomycetota > Planctomycetia > Pirellulales > Pirellulaceae > Mariniblastus. The sequence goes on along the minus strand of CAYZPA010000029.1, from coordinate 12,129 downwards.
TTTGATCCGGAAGCCTTCAACGCGGCAATGTCGGGCAGTTCCGTGGCATGCGGAGTTCCCGTTTCATCGTCGCTAATTAACGTCATTGTTATCGACGAGACCGCGGCGGTGGAGCTGTTCCGATTGTGACCTGCGCCGAACGTTCTTCTCCGTCCCGGATCAGCGAAACTTCCACAACGGAACCGGGCTGAGACATTTCAGCCATGCGAAACAGGTTGTTGAAACTGCGAATCGGTTTCCCATTCCATGACCTGACCACATCGAGGGCTTTCAATCCGGCTGCGAAGGCGGGAGAGTTCCTTTCGACGGACACGAGGATCGCGCCTTCCAGATCAGGCAAATTTAAACGCTCAGCCACATCGTGGCGAACTTCGCTTGGGCGAACACCAAGGTAGCCTCGGACAACCTCTCCGCGCTCGAGGATCTGCTGATAGATGAATTTGGCCGTTTCACTTGGGACCGCAAAACTGATGCCCTGAAATGTCTTTCCAAAAATGGAAGTATTGATCCCAATCACGTTCCCATCAGCATTTACCAATGGACCTCCGCTATTGCCCGGATTCACCGCCGCGTCGGTCTGCAAGAGATTCTGGACACGATTGCCGTCGCCTGGTCGGTCTTTTGCGCTAATAATTCCCGACGTCACCGTTTGTTCATATCGGTACGGGCTTCCGATCGCCCAAACAATGGATCCGACCTCAAGGCTGTCGCTGTCGCCCCATTGTGCCGGAATCAAATTGTCGGCTTCAATTTTCAAAACAGCGATGTCGCTAAGTTCATCGCGGCCGATTTCTTTTGCTCGATACCTTCGCCGATCATGCAATTCAACAATACACTCTTGAGCCTTATCGACGACATGGGCGTTCGTAAGAATGTGACCTTCAGCAGAAACGATCACTCCTGAGCCGAAACCTTCCATGACGGGGCCGGCCAGCGCTCCCAGCCGACCGCCTATTCGATCATCAGGCTGCTCAAGCTTAATCGTCTGAATGCTAACAACGCTCGGTTTAACTTTGTGGGCCACCAATCGCGACGCCATTGAGACTTTTTTCAAAGGCTGGCTATCAAGAATCGAAACCGCATTCTCATATTCAGCTCGCAGCTTCCCCTTCATCGAAGCGTACTGATATTCTTCGACCATTCGGGGGCCAACGAACCACGCCGCCAGGAACAAAAGTGACGTCATCAAGAAAGGCATCGACAGCGAAGAAGGACTCGACCTTTCAGCTCGCTCGCGTCGCTGTTGAGCTTTGCGGCGGATATCGTAGGCTTCCCGGCGGCTCGACGGATCGGAAGAAGCATTCGAAGTTGCGGTCGCCTTCGATTCAATATCGCTTTCGATACCTGAACCGACTTCAGTTTCCGCGACAGACGCAGTGGAGCTCAAGATCTGCAGTTCAGACGCAGGCTGCCGTTCGACTTTTGACTCAGCCGGGGCCTGCGAGCGAAATTCTTCTTCGAAATCGTTTTGAGGATCTGCCATGCTCAAATTGTAACAGAACCGTCAAACCATTGGCATCTTGGTTTTGGCAAACTACGGTGGCAGCAGCAACTCAAATTCATCTTCGACTGGCAAAATTGGCAAATCGCTAATCGAAGACTCCATTAATGGCTCTTCGAATTCCCTTGTTGGCATTTGCGATTCGGGTTCGGGGACGCCCAGCGCAAATCGTGCCGCATAGCCTAACGCAACACCAGCCGCAACGATCGAAATCCGGGAACGCCATTTTTTCTTGCCTGAGTTCATGACGGCAGTATACCGCAAAACTAAAAAAGTTCAGGCCACAAACCTCGTCGGCGAGGCGTTCCGCTATGAGTACGCGTTCGGCATCAAGCAGTCATTCGGCTATGATGAAATATAAACCGGTTCGCGCCTTCCAACCCAAGTTAGCAAGATCGACGTTGCTACCGTGCTGAAAATAGTTCAACCCAATCTGCATCGAGACCGACGACGCATGGCAGCGTCAACGCTGTCTATTTTATTGGGCCTGTTTCTCTGCCAGTCGCCTGTGTCTGCGCGGCAAGATGCCGGCCAATCTATGAACCAGGGGGCAACAGATTCGCTTTGGAAAACGACGGACCTGCCTGAATCGGCACTCTGGCGTTACGGAGCATCAGACCGTGAAACGGTCGCGGTTGGCATTCACGCGTTGAAGTTCTCTCATGACGGAAAGTGGCTGGCCGCGAGAGATCGTCGACAGCAGATGCGAATCTTGAACCTGAAAGACCAGTCACTTCAGTCGATCGCGCCGTCGCGACACGTACTTGATTTTGATTTTTCTCCCGATGACAAATTCATCATCACCGGCGATCGAAAGGGTTCTCATTTATGGAAAGTTGCTGACGGCAAACTGGATCGAGACCTGATGGAACACCCGGGCTTTCGGGTTGCATCGGACACGGATTTGAATCAACTGATTATTTTTTCAAAAGGGAAACGGACTGTATTCTCATGGCCGTTGCCGAGCTCTTTTGAAACTTGGAGATCAAAACTGTCAGGAAACACGATCTTGCCGTTGGGGGTCTCTCTTGAAGGGCGGTTCTCTGTCATGAGCAACGGCACCAAGGTTGAAATCGTAGATCATGAATTGGGTAGCGTTGTTCCGTTTCCGCAAAAGGGGGTTCCGAAAAAAGTCACGCTTTCGCCTGACGGAAATTTAATCGCTGACGTCAGCTATGGTGACACTCAATTGACCGTTTGGGACCGCAGAAATACAGACAAGTATCGCTACCTGCTTCCGCATAAAGAAAGAGTCGTTGCGGCAGTCTTTTCGAAAGACAATCGCTTTCTTTATTCCAGCAACTGGAAAAACGAAATTACGATTTGGGACATGGTGACTCAGGAACCGATTCACGTTGCGACGGGTCACTCGGAACGCATCTATGGACTGGACTCCAGCCACCAGCTTTTGTGTCTCGCCAGTGGAGCATCTGGCTCAACGGATCGATCCATTATCTATTGGAATTTTAGAGACCAAATTTTTCCCGAGGTCGAAGTTGCCGAAATTGCAATAAACTTTTCGATCGACGACATCTGGCGGCCTTTGGCAAGCGACGATGCCACCATTTCACTCGGCGCGACCAATCAACTTTATCGACATTGCGTTCTGAACCCTTCATTGGCTTCGCAGATTATCGAAAAAGCTCGTGTAGTCAGGCAGGATGACAACCGAATTGTCACCCAACTGGTTCAGGAATTGAACGCTCCCAATTTTCAGGTTCGCGAAAACGCGTCTCAAAAGTTACTCGAACGACTCGATGAATTCCGTCCGCAGTTGCAATCTTTTTGGGAAAGCGAAACTTGCCCTTCCGAAACGAAATGGCGTTTGAGAGACATTCTAAACACGGCGATCGACTTGCCGCGTATTGACACACCATCAGGACGCAGAGACCATCGTCTGGTTCTGGCTTTGGAGCTTGCGGGAAACGATCAGGCGAAAGCGGCATTGAGACTTTTCGCCCAGCACCATGCCAACCCCAACATCGTCGCGATCGCATCCGACGCCATCATTCGTCTCGAAAAAGAACAACCTGAATAACGGAACTCTGACCATGCCTCGACTAGAACAACTTGAAGAAATGCTTGCGGCGGATCCAGATGACAAATTTCTGCAGTACGCGTTGGCGATGGAGTTGCGAGGTCAGGAACAGCTTGATCGCAGCGTGGAAATATTTCTTTCCATGACCAAAGGCGATCCACCGCATGTTCCGGCTTTTTTCATGGGCGGCCAAGTGCTGGTGATGCTTGACCGAATCGAAGAAGCTCAGACGCTGTTGCAGGCAGGGATCGAGCAGGCCGACATTCAGGGGGACTCGCACGCCGCAGGCGAAATGCGACAGTTTCTTGCGTCGTTGGAATAGGCTTCGACCGCTTCTCCTGCGCCGGCGTCGGACCTTGCTGATGCGAGTGCCGAATTCGAAGTCGATGAGGATAGCATGTCGAAGTGAATTGTGGCCTCGCTCTATTGACGATCTCCGCCATCGTGAGAACCGCATGCTCGCTTGGGTCTGGATACCACGGCATGAAAGATCGATTTTGCAACGCTATCGCCGCCACTTTTTTGGCTGACGATCGTTTAAGCTGCTATACGAATCCGCGTGTCTCAGAAGTACTTCATCACTTAACGGGAAATCGATCCATGAACCAACCAAACAGCACACGTCATGAGAATTTAATTTTGCCGCGACGCAATTTTCTGACACTTGCCGCTACAGGAACAGCCGGAGTCATTGGCACGGCTTGGGCTCTGGACTTGGCTGCAGCGATGAAAACTCCGGGACGCTTCGCGGAAGAACTTTTCAAAACGCCACAAATGGCAGAAGGTCCTTTCTACCCGGACAAACTGCCGCTCGACACGGACAACGACCTGCTGATTTTGAATGATGCGATCACGCCGGCAGTCGGCGAAATTACGCATCTGAGTGGTCGAGTCCTGACAACTGCAGGGAGCCCTGTTCGAAACGCGTTTGTCGAAATTTGGCAAGTCGACAACACCGGAGCTTACTTGCACAAGGATTCAAACGGAGCGAAGAATCGCGATACAAACTTTCAAGGCTACGGAAGATTCCTAACCAACCACAAAGGCGAATATTATTTTCGCACAATTAAACCTGTGACTTATCCCGGCCGAGTGCCTCACATCCACTTCGCCGTTTCCATGAACGGACACCGCATTCTGACGACACAGATGCTGACTCGCGGCCACAAAGCGAATCACCAGGACGGATTGTTTCGGCGATTCAAAGACGAACAAAGCCGCATGGCGTTAACGGCTGAGTACAAACCGGTTGCCGATTCAAAATTTGGCGAATTGGCCGTTGAGTACGATTTGGTGCTGGGAATTACTCCTGACGAAAACGATCCGCTTCCCGTCAAAGGCGGCGTTTCCAAACCGACGCGGCGTTAGTGCTCGTTGACGTGAGATTCGTTATCGCCAGATTTCGATGGCGCCAGATTTCGTTTAACTTAAATCACGCTGGCGATCGCTTCGCACAATTGGGTTCGGTTCGACGCATTGATCCCTGCAATGTTGATCCGCCCACTGTTGAGAATGTAAATCGAATGTTTCGTGCGTAGCATTTCAGCCGACTGGGCGCTCAAGCCCGAATAGCTAAACATGCCTTTCTGTTCGTTGATGAATTCAAAGTCATGATCCGGGGCGAGCCGTTTCATTTCTTCGACGAATGACGAACGCAGGTCCTTGATTCGATTTCGCATCGCGTCCAGTTCCTGCTGCCATGACTGCCGAAGCGAATCGTCTTGCAAAATGGTGTTTACGATCGCGGCTCCGTGCGTTGGCGGGTTGGAATACATCCGACGAATGATGGTCTTCACCTGGCTTTGCATCGCCAGCGAAGCGTCGGCCGAAGTCGAAGCGATCGTGACCCCGCCGACTCGTTCTCCGTACAGCCCAAAGTTCTTCGAAAACGAATTACAGATGATCGCTTCATTGGTTCCATCAGCAAGATATTTGCGAATGGGAGCCGCGTCCTCTTCCAGCCCGTCTCCAAACCCCTGATAGGCGAAATCAAAAACAGGAAGCAATCCTTTCTCGGACACAACCGACAAAAGCTCGTCCCATTGCTCGCCCGTGGGATCGACGCCTGTCGGATTGTGACAGGTGCCATGCAACACGATCGCATGACCTGCAGGAATTTGCTTGACCGCTTCGATCAATGCCGGAAAGTTGATCGCAACGCCGCGTTCGTCAAGGTAAGCATGTTGCTGGACGTTCAATCCCGCATTGTTGAAAATCTTTGGATGGTTGGCCCAAGTCGGATCGCTCATCCAGATCGTGTCGATTCCCAAGGCGGTTTTCAGCAGCTCGCCGGTGACTCGTAGGGCTCCTGTTCCGCCTGGCGTTTGCGTGGTGGCCCAGTTAATTTTCTCAGCAGCTTCGCCCAGCAACATTTTTCCAACTTGCTGGTTGAATGAAGGAAGTCCATCGATCGGAAGGTAGCTCTTGTTGGCTTTCGCTTCGAACAGGATCTTTTCGGCGTCCGCGACAGCTTTCATCAACGGCAGGTTACCTTCTTCATCCTTGTAGACCCCAATCGTCAGGTTAATTTTGTTTTCGTTCGTGTCCTTGTTGAATTTCTCCAGCAGTCCAAAGATCGCATCGGGGGGAGTCAGGGTTGCGTTCTCAAACATCTGTTTTCCGTCTTGAATGTTTTTGTGGTGACCGTTCTCGGGCCAAAAAGCAAGCAAAAGCGTACTTTCATTGCCTGATTTGCTCAACGGGCTAAATAAAAATGGCTTGTCTGGTTGTCAACAAACGACTCGAAAACCAAAAAATTCGCAATCATCATGGGAAGACCGTCATTGGCAGGTGTCTTATCTTTGACGAATCGACTGTTATTGATTGCGGAATGTGATTGCGGAATGCGGAAGCCTTAATGGAACAGGTTGGCCCAACTGAATCGAAGCGAATCAAACCGCAAGAAATCGCGGCGCTGCTAAAACAGCATGGCGCTGCGTTGGTGGTCTACGCTTCGCAATGGACAACCGTCGCCGAAGACTGTGTTCAGGACGCGTTTGTCAAACTGGCAACGCAGTCTCCGCCGCCGACAAACCTTGTTTCCTGGTTGTTCAAGGTGACTCGGAACCAAGCCATTAACTCCTTGCGTGCACGAAATCGGCGAACAGAACATGAGGCGTTGGCGTCACATTTGAAAACGAAAGTTCCAGATTCGCTCAACCCGGCCACCGTGTTTGAACAATCCGACGAACGAGCTCGATTGATGACGACGCTCGATCAACTGGAAGACCAACAGCGCGAGGTCGTCACGCTAAGGATTTGGAGCGAATTGACGTGGGCGGAGATTGCTGAATTGATGGAAACATCGTCCAGCTCTGCTCACCGAACCTACGCCACCGCCATTGCAAGAATGAAAGAACTTCTGGAGACATCATGTCTGACGAAACGAATTTGAATTTTGAGCTTCCTGAGGAGCTCCGCAATGTCGAATCAGCGTTGCGGCAAGTTTCGCTTCCGCAAGCGAGCTTTGATCAGGATGTCGTCATGTATCAAGCCGGTTGGGCCGCTGCGATGGCAGAGCTGAACTCGAAGAACCGAACTTCCTCTGCAAGATCATGGACTTGGCCTGCAATCGCGTTGACGTTTGCAACAACAACGGCGGCCTGCCTGGTGGCAATGGTGCTTCCTGACAGTAACGTTTCGAACACTGACATTGATACCGTCTCGGTTGCGGTCATCGAACCTGTGGAAGACAAGCAGGAAACGATCGAAGTGGAAACGCAAGTGCAAGTGGAAACGCAATCGCCAGCTCGGATCGCCTCAAACAACCGAACGACGCAGGAGGCATCACCAGAGACATTCGGTGTTGCTTCGCTGTTTGGATTTTCGATCAGGAGCATGGTCACGGCAAGGAACCTGCGGAACAACCGCATGCTCTCGGCTGCATCTGCTCCACTTCAAACCGTTTCATACGAATCGCCAATCGACGATGGTGATGAGCCAGTCCAGCCGCTGACTCCTGGGGCATTGCAATCGATGATGATTCGCGGCGGAACGCTTTGATTTCAGGCCGGTTCGGTTCGGACAACTTTTGCGGCTACCAAGCGTTTCGTGACCGGTAGCTTTACGTTTGCCTTTCTAACCTCTTAATCAAACTGACATTCACTTCGGGGAACCACTATGAAGTTCAAGTTCAAACCAAGCGGATCCTTGGTGATCACGTTCCTTACGATCGGGCTTTGGCAGTCGATCGTTTCGGGACAAATCATCAGCGGAATTGCGGATGAAACGGAGATTGTTGAGCTGACCGTTTCGCCCGCCGCTGCTCCCAGTCCGACTTTCAAGCACCGTCTGACGTGGTTGCCGCATGAAACAACACCCGGCAACGCAGCGTCCGTCTACTTGCATTCCCTAAGCGAAAATGCGCTGTCCAATCGTTGGAAAAAAACAGAGCAATTGGTCGGCGAAGGAGTCTACGATTTCCTCAGCTACGAACTACCAAGAGAGTTGCCGAAAGAAATCCCGCTGGAGAAACTGAAGCAGGCTTCCGGGATTTTCGATGACTACATTGCTGGCCACATTGCTCGCGCCAGTAAGCGTCGTGATTGCGATTGGGGATTGGGGTTGGAAGACCTTGAAGGTGAGCTCGTTATCAGCCTTTCACTAAATGGACTCAACGAAACGAGATCAATCTCTCGAGCTCTTGCACTTCAAACGCGACTTGCCATTCTCGAATCACGCTATGAAGAAGCGGTTGACTTAATGCGAATGAATTATCGATTGGGTGAGAACGTTGGCAAGGTGAAAGTTCTTGTCGCAGGCCTAATAGGCATCGCTGAGGTCAACACCGCAAACAGAAACATGTTGGACTTTATTGCTGCACCTGATTCCCCCAACATGTTTTGGGCGCTGACCGAGCTTCCTCGTCCGCTAATTGATTTACGAGGCGCTTTTCGGATCGAATGCCACACGGTCGAAAGAATGTTTCCTGAAATCGCGAGTGCGGAAAATGAATCACACAGCCCCGAAGAGTGGTCCAGAATCCTGAAACGCATCATTGACAAAACCGTTCCTTTGTCATCGATTCTCAGCGGCAGCGGCATGCCGCAACAGGAACCGAAACCGCTACAGAAACTCCTTCCGGCTGCACTGGGGATCTTCGCTTACTCTCCTGCAAAGAAACGCCTGATTGCCTCTGGCATGAAAGCTGACGACGTCGAAGCGATGGCGGTGGGGCAGGTTTTGCTGATGGATGCAGGCCGCGAGTCTCGGCAAGTCGCCGAAATGTTCGAAAAAGAGATTTACCTTCCACTTCCGGGAGCAATCAAGCGAAGTAAAGCTCTTGAAAACAAATTGAGGGATTTGGAACGAGGCTCCTTCAACAGTTTTGGCAAAATCGCGTCGCTGATGATTTTGCCGGCGATTCAACAAGTCAGAAATTCCCAAGGTCGCTGCGAAAGGGACATTGACGCGTTGCGAGTCATCGAAGCGGTCCGCATGCACGCTGCTGAAACTGGAACGCTCCCAAAGTCGCTCGAAGATATCAAGGTTGTCCCGGTGCCTAACAATCCAGTGACCGGCAAACCCTTTCGATATTCGGCCAGTGGCGAAACCGCGACGCTCGACCTGCCATACAGCGACGGAATCAGCGCGGGTTCACAGCGTTCGAAACGCTTCAAAATCAAACTACGAAAGTAACCTTGTTTTTAGCCCGGCTTCGCGGTGCGATTCTGAACCCGGATTATTCACGATGCGTGGGCGTCGACATGGAGAAAGCTTGTTTCATTGGGATATTGCTCCAATTTTGTGGTTTCAACAGGTCACCCACGACGTGAAATTGACGAATTTGCAAAACTTGCCTCCACGTCCGAAGAATCGCTTCAAAGGACAAACCAGACGCCTGTCGTCGTGAATAATTCCGGCTGAACGCTTGATATGACAAACTACCTTCAAACGAAACCGAGAACCAATATGACTTATCTCATTCGACTTTTATCCATCACAGCGTTGGTGGTGCTGTTCACTCATCATGCCTCCGCAGAAGATCCACTTTCGTCGGTCCAATCAGTTGCCTCCGAAGATCTGCTCGCCGTTGCCTATTTGGATGTGGGCTCTGTCGACCTTTCCGCTTGCCTCGATTGGGCGACGAAGCAGGAAATCGTAGACCCTGAATCGGCGGAAGAGATGAAGACCATGACCGGGATGGGGCAGGAGTTTCTCCGACAAGCCACCAAAGCCGGAACGGACCATGTCGTGGCCCTGATTCATCAGGAAGACCTTTCTTTTCAGGGGCCTCCGCTGTTGCTGTTCACCGTCGCGAAAGGAAAAGATCCTAACAAAACGTTTAAGGCACTGCGACGAATTCTGGGGCTGATTGCGATCCCTGATTTCAAACTTGAAGTATGGAACGATTCGATTCTTGGTGGCTCGCCAGAGCAAATCGCCAGAGTCAAATCAGGTTCGTCGGTTGAACGTCCCAATCTCGATTCTGCATGGCAGAAGTTCGGTGGTTACGACGCTGGCGTTATGATCTTCGGCAGTAAAGATACTCGCCGAGTCGTCAAAGAGATGCTTCCGAAGCTTGATTCGCCGTTTGAAGAAATCACGGGAACCATGGTCGCTGAAAAGCTGACCAGTGGCGGCATTGCGATCAAACTGCCGGCCGACCTGGACGCAAAAATTATGGTCCAGACAACCGATAGCTCCGCCGCTGAAACGCTCAAAAATGCTGCTGCCGAAATAAAGAAGCAGTTGCTTGCGAAAGAGAGCTCATTTTCAGAGATGGTGCCTGAAATGGCTGTATCGGCGATGGCCCATGTCGATCCCGAAGTTCAGGGCAACGATGTTGTGATCGATCTGAAACCGCTATTGACCGACAAAGTCAAACTTACCGATCTACTGGAACCCGTGGTTTACCGTAGTCGACAAACGCAGCAGATGAACAACCTTCGGCAAGTCATGCTCGCAATGCTGAACTACGAATCGGCCTACAAAGGATTCCCGACTTACGCGAATTTCGATGCCGATGGAAAACCGCTGCTCAGCTGGCGTGTCCACATTCTTCCCTTCATCGAACAAAACGATTTGTATCAGCAGTTCAAACTGGACGAACCGTGGGACAGCCCTCACAACATCAAATTGATTGAAAAAATGCCTCCCTCGTATGGTGACCCTTCACGCAAGATGAAAAAACTGAACGCGGCTGGCAAGACTCGTTTCGTTCTGCCGTTGGCAGAAGGCACGGCTTTCTTTGGTAACGAACCTTTGACATTTCGCGACATAACGGATGGATCAAGCAACACGATTGCTGTCGTTTGTGTCCCACCAGAAAACGCGGTGCCATGGACGCAGCCAGTTGATTGGAATGTCGATATGACTGATCCTAAAAAGGGCCTGTTCAGCGATTCGAATCCGACTCCAATTGTCGTCTATTGCGATGGTTCAGTTCACATTTTGGAAGAAAATATGCTTGTACAGAAACTGAAGGCGTTGCTAACAAAAGCTGGCGGTGAGATTCCGTAGTGGAGAAACTTGAGAAGCTTTCTGGCCTGGATCACCCGTTCGCAAGTTCATCCGATTCAGAAGTCTTGGCTTCATCTGCCGCCGCCCGTGCAGCTTCGGCCTCTTCTTCTGCGAGTGCCCTTCGATATTCTTCCATCGCTTCATTCAGCAACGATGCGTTTTCCAACAGCTGTTTTCGGTTTTCGGTTGAAAGAATTGCGTTCTTCACAAGGCGTTTTTCTGCTGTTTCTGCTTCACCCTGATTGTTGATCGTGACGGTTAGCAAGTCGACGGAAAGATAAGCGTCTTCCAGTTCCTGTCCCACGATGCTGTTGACGGTGTAAACGGCAAACTGATTTGACTGGTCATCCTTTGGGATGGGAATTTCGAGAAGCTGTTCGACGCTTGTGGCGGCCTTAATCCTTGCGACCATTTCATCGTCGGTAATGGGCAACGTCATGACCTGTTCCGATTCGTCGGTCCACTGTCCCATTTTTTCGTTGTAGGGTTCTCCGGCAGCGAAAATCGGCGACCGGAAACCAAACCATGCAATTGCGCCGGCTTCAACCAGCCACAAAATATACATTGGCGTACCAGTAATCGGACCGCCTCCGTTTTGCCCGCCGCGACCGATCGAGATTCCAATGTCAGCGCGAGTTTTGAAGTGTTGCAGGAATGAGATCTTTGAATCGATTGCAGCGACCAATTCATCGCGACTGGCATCCGCTTGATCTCGCGTCAGCATTCTGTTTTCAATCGCGTTTTCAATTTCTGCGTCCGCGATCATGGAAACCAGCGTTCGATACTGAAAATAGTGTTTGGAAACGAGCCCGACTCCCAGCAGCAGGAATGCGATCAGAGCAGCGAACATCACGTTTCGGCAATGTCCGACATTGACGATTTTCGATCCGATGATCCCCAACGCCCCTCCGAAAACTGCAGTTAAAACGAAGCTGATGTAAATCAGTGGAATCCATTCCAGCCCCAGCTGATAAACGAATGCGAGGCCGACAACAATCGCGAGCCCAGCCAGCAACAACACTGGCGTCATGATTCCAAATCGCCCTGATGGTTTGTACGTCTCAAACATGCGTCCCAATAGTGTTCGGCACGACGCCTGCGTGCTGGTCGGCACGATTGGCTTGGCTGA
>CAYZPA010000028.1:0-60616 GCA_964479855.1 uncultured Pirellulaceae bacterium | reverse complement strand
GCGTCGCATCACTAACGACGCCTAATCTTAACGACAGCTATTCGTCATCGACCACCGACGAGAATCTTTCGAGACTGAACGAAGGCTGGTACGCGAAACAAATGCGAGTCGGACGAAGATATCCGCCTCAAGGCACACAAAACCAATTGGGAAATCCAGCCAAGGAAACTTCGTTCGAAAAGCAGTTCATGATGGACGCGAGACTTTCGAACCCGGACGCTGGAACAATCTGGCGTTAACCGTCGGACAGCTTCACCAGGATATCATCGCCGTCGATTTTGACTTCGTGCGCCCCGGTGTTTTGAGTCGCAGGCATGCAAGTCGCTTTACCACACCGAACATCAAACTTGGCTCCGTGACGAGGGCATTCGATCTCGAAGCCCTCGAAAGGTCCGTCGCTGAGGGTTCCGCCATCGTGCGTGCAAACGTCGTCGAGACAAAAGTATTCGTCGCCGACCTGGAAAAGGATGACAAGTCGATCATCGACTTCAACAAGCAGCTTTTTTCCGGGTTCGAGTTCAGATTTGGATGCCGCTTTGAGGAACTCACTCATATTTTTACTCTTGTTGGTTTGTGCTCTTCATGAGCCAGCACGTGGTGCGATTGGAACTCGCGGCTCTTTCGCCAACGAGAATGAAAGCTCTTCGTACCACGTTGAATCCGATTCAACAAGGCTCTGGATCCGTTTCCAAATTTCAACTGGCGGACCAAAACCACTCCAATCGACTGTCAGGACTCGAACGCCGCGGCGTCTCATTTCTGAAAGTAATTTTTGATAGTTGTCGTAGAGCTGCTGCAGATAGTCGAGCGGGACGCCTTCTTCTTCCGAACGACCACGCGAGTGCATCCGGTCGTAGCACTCTTCCGGTGAGACGTCGAGATACACAAAAACGTCCGGCGGCATCACATCGCGACTCATGTTGCGATACACATCGACATACAAATCGTACTCCTCGGCCGTCATGAATCCACGCTCCATCGCAGTAGTCGCGAACACGGTATCGCCGTAGATTGGACGATCCTGAATCACGATCGTGCCGTTGGAACCCCAAGCCTGCTCCACTGCCAATCGATGTTGTTCGTAGCGTTGGCAGAGCATGAACATTTGCATGGCGAAACCGCCACCGGTGTTCTTTCCAGACTGCAAATCGTCATAGTAACGCTGCAGAAAGTGGTTGAATTTCGGATGATGGGTTGGCTCTTCCATCACTTTGGTCGGATTGCCGGTCGACATGGCGGCGGAAGCGATTGCATGGCAAGCGTTGGTTTTCCCCGCACCAATATTGGCGTCGATTGCGATAAACAGTCCGTTACGTTCGTTTCCAGCAAATCCCACGATCGGCCCTTCCAGTTGGTGATGCAATTAGGTCAGTTGAAAATCTATCCCCTGATGCATTCGTTTACAAGCAGAAGAATTCGGTTGTAAAAACGAAGGACGAAAATCAAATCGTTCGTCGCGTTTTTTCGAAAAAGATTCACCAATCGGGAAAGTCAAAGAGGACTCGGGTGGGGCTCGGATTCGGCTCGGATGGCGACATCGAAGTTTTCTTCAAAGCGTCCTTTTCTGCAAAGCCCCCTTAACCGAGGCTATCGCCTAAACGCCTAAACGGCTCAAGTTCCTGTAGATTGCTACAAAACATCCACGGAATGGAGTTAGCGAAATTGCAAAACAGAGTCGGCGCATTGCGGAGCAGAGTAGGTAATGAGAGCGACGAGAAAACCAAACTGTTACTCAAACGCCTTTGAGATTTCTGCCATGGCTTCTTTTTCTTTTTCCGAAACGGTTCCGAATCCAAGAAATCCTCCGGCTGATTCGGCGATGCTTTCCGCTCGGTTCATGACCGATGCCTTCAGCTGGGAAAAAGCGGATTCATCAAGCGTCACTTTCAGGACGCCAACGTAGGCCTGCCACGCCGCGAGCAAATCATCTCCCGGACGTTCGCCGAGCCAACTGCCAAGCAACTCGTAGGCAGCAGTGTCTTTGGCGATGCCGCTCGAATCCGCCGCTTTCAAGATTGCGTCCTTTTCTGCGGATTCCATTTCAGCGTCACACCATGCGACGGAAACGAGAGGGATCAAAGACACGGCCGAAAGCGATTCCGGAGTGACTCGCTGCTGGACTAGCAAGCCCAACACGGTTTCGTCTTCAATTCCGCTCACTGCCGCTAGGGCATCCTGGACTTCTTTGTCCTTGAGTTCGTTTTTCAGTTTTTCAAGCAAGACGCGATCCGAACGGTAGAAAAACGCTTTCTCCAACGCTTCGCCATGGCCAATTACTTCATCCATTTTTCACTCCCGTCGAATCAATTCACAGCATTGCAGGATTCCCTGCGTTTATGCCCGAAAATGTTATTCCACGCGAACATGCCCGGCTAGGGGACGATGCAGCGACTTCGATTTCAGCGGCCAAAATAGCCGCCGGAGCGAAAATTAGCTCAGATTAAACGGTGGTATTAACGGCTCGTTTGAATCAGAATGTGAGGCCCATGTTTTACACAAGACCAACCTCGTCGCCGAATTCAAGATCGACCCCAATGTCACACTTCCAATTTCCGTCATTCGCCCTCCGTTGCGTCGCTCGCATTGCCCTTGTTTTCGCCGTCTGTTTGGTTTCATGCCAAGCGAATTTGGTCCGCGCAGCAGACACCACGGACCGTCTTCAAGCTTCCGTTGCCAGAATGAATGATTGGCTGGGGACCGGAACGAAAGCCCAGCTTTGGCGAGAGTACCTTGAGCTGAACGTTTTGGATTCGCAAGCTGCCAGAGGCGAGCAGGCGGACCCGGCAACCTTGCAGCAGATATTGCAGAACTTCAGCGCGAACGAAGAGAGCTTGAAGCACCCAGTGTTCGAGGAAGTTCGAATCGCCTTGAGAGCTCAAATTGACCAGCTCTACAAACTTCAAACAGCTGAACTTTCAGATTTGCAGTTCGCGGCCAAGCAAGCGATCGCCAGCTTCGTTCCGCCATCAAAAGCCCAGCTGGAATACGACAGAGAAATCGCTCTTTACGAATTGAAATTGCTCAAGAAGGTGTACCGTCGTGACTTGGACAGCCGGACCCGAGCCGGGATCTTTCACAAACTTAAACTCAATGACGCGATCACGTTGCTGGAAGAAGTTGAAATCGAAATGCCGCCAGAGGTCTCGGTTGGCAAAGTGGAATCGATGATCGATGCCCAGCGAGCGTTATTGCAGGCGATTGAAGACAAAATTGACGCTCTGCCTGTCACGCCTCCGATGGAAGACAGCGACGAATCGGAAGATGAAGTTGCAGACGATACTTTGCAGGCTCCCGGGCCAGACGAAAGCGATGATCTGGAAACGCTTGAATCGAAAGCGGATGCTTTAAAGGAACGGATCACGGAACTCAGAAAGAAAAGAGCCGACATTCTGAAAACGGATCGTCCTCGATTGGTAGAGCGAACGAAAACGGGTCGAGAGCTTAGAAGATTTCAAAAGCGTTTCCGCGACCTGAGCCGAAAGCGACTCGACCCGGCCTTCGCGTCGGCAAGGGGCGCTATGGATCGGTTTACTGACGCTTACATTTTCGGGACACAAGATAATATTCAGGAAGACTATCTTGAAAAAGTCGACGAGCTGTCGACTCTGATTCCGACCTTAGCCAACCCATCCGAACAGCTTTCTCATGCGAAGCTTGGGCAGTTGTTGCTGTGGATGGAACGCCACAAACAGTTGAACGATCTTTGCGTTGCGATTCGAAAACGGTATTCGAACGCAAATGGTTACGTTGCCGTTTCCAGCCGATTGATTCAGGCGTTGACGTCTCGAACAGACGCCGCTTACGACCGCGTCGCCGAAGATTTCCTTGGCCGTTTTGCTCGTGGGCTCTCGTGCACCGACACCTCGATCAGTGTGGTCCCGGCTCACGATCCGAATCAGGTTCGCGTCAGCATTCTTTTGTCCGGAACCGCCACGGCAAACACGTATGTTCGCGAGCGTTCGTTCCGAATTGATTCAAGCTCAAGCGGCTACCTCTCCGCACGTCGCGATCTGTTCGCCAACCTGAATGGATTGTTTGCTTCGGATAGCAGCGTAGACGCAGCCATGTCGGCTCAATACGGAGGCATCAGTACCTCCATCGGATTCATTCAGCGACTGGCAGCAAAGTCGTTTTATGAGCAACTGCCTCGTACGGACGCTGAATCGACACGTCGAGTAAAAGACCGATTGATGAACCAGTTCGATTCTGAGACTTCAAAAGTGATCCAGGAGGGCATCGGTCAGGTTGAAGCGGTGTCTGAAAAAGCGAGAGCGATGTCGGCGTACCTGCCTCAAATCTATCTTCGATCGTTCCATGATCGAATTGAAGCCGTCGCTAAAAAGGACACGCAATTTTCACTCGCTGCGACCACGCAACCAGTTTTGCAAACTGCGGGCTCCGACGTTCAATTGAGACTTCACGAGTCCATGTTGTCAAATTACCTCGATTTGCTATTCGCTGGAAAAAGCTTCACCCGTGACGAACTGATCGCTGAAGCGGAAGAGTTGCTTGGTAGAAAGGACCTTGTTCCCAAGGATGAGCTGGCCGACGAAGTCGAAGATTTCAAAATCACGTTTCCGCGAACGCGACCGGTTCAGGTTGAGTTTGCGAACAGTCGTTTGGGCGTCACGATTACCGGTTCGCGATTTGAACAGGGAGACAGATCTATCACGACAACGGTTGTGGCGAAACTTTCGTTTAAAGTTGTCAATCGAAACGGCAAACTGTTTCTGGTTTTGGCCGGCAGTCCTCAGATTGAATTGTCGAAGGATGAAGATCCTTCTGCGGAATCCATCGCATTCGCAAAAGTGTTGGAGAAACGGATCACCGAAAGTGCCGCTGAATCTGGCGAAGCGGCTTTTGAACTTCCGCCGAATTTGATTCCGGAAGTAGAAGCGCTTGACGGTATTGATGTCGTCGATTCGCTGCAGTTGGGACTGCTGAAGCTGGAGCAGGGGTGGCTGTACCTTGGTTGGAACTATCAGTTCGGAGTCGTTGACACACCCGCCATTTGGAATGAGATGACGATTCAGGGTTACGATTCAATGCGGCTTGAGGGCAGTTCCGTTTTGGAGTCGGAAGTAATTATCGCGGAATAGTTTGGCGATAGCGGCTTTGACTGCGGAGGTTTTCACTGCGGAGGCTTAGGGGAAATTCTCGCACCAGGTAGCTGGACTCGCCAGAGTTCAGGCTGGTCCAATGGCGCCGAAGTTCTTGGCCACCGATGACGGTTTGACCGAAGTCTGGCGACATCGGCTACGCTTGATTAAGCACGTCGGTTCGTATTTGCTGAACCTGAAAAACTAACGCATCAACCCGCTCGCGCACAAAAGCTTTGCGATAGGGGCTTTCACAGCGAACGCGCAGAGGAATTTCTCGCACCTGGTAGCTGGACTCGCCAGAGTTCAGGCTGGTCCAATGGCGTCGATGTCTTGCCACGCCGATGACGGTTTGACCGAAGTCTGGCGACATCGGCTACGCACGATTTAGCACGACGGGCTTGTCTTTGCGGAACCTCAAAACTAACGCGTTGCTCCGCTCGCGCACTCATCGCTCCAAAAAAACTGACAATATCTCTTGACCTATCGATGTTCTACTGTACTATCGTGATAGTACAACGAATCAACGGGAGATTCTTTCGTGTTTTTTAACATCAACACTTCCAACGGCGTGCCGGTTTACGAGCAGATTGCTCGGCAGATCATGTTTGCGATTGCCAGTGGCGGTATTTGCAAGGGTGAAATGATCCCCTCCGTTCGCAATCTGTCTCGTGAACTGGCCGTCAACCCAAACACCGTTGCCAGAGCCTATCGTCAGCTCCAGGACTCAGGCGTTCTGGAATCGGTTCGGGGCGAAGGACTGGCCGTGACCGGCACGGCGGTTACCAAGTGCAAAACGACTCGCAAAAAGCTATTCGCCGAACGGATCCAGTCGTTGCTCCTTGAAGCACGGCAGAGCCAATTGTCCGATCAGGAGATTGAGTCCCTTGTTTCTGACGGGATGGCGAAATCCAAAAAGGACGCCAACAAAAACCGGACTTCCAACTAACGGATTCCACCGAAACAAAACGCGTCGAACCAAATCAAAATTCCACCGACATTCGGGAGAAGCAGCAACTATGGCAGTCGTAGAAATCAAAAATGTTTCAAAACGATATCGATCCGTAAAGGCAATGGATAACATATCACTTTCCATTCCCGAAGGCGTTGTGTTTGCGATGCTGGGCGAAAACGGAGCGGGGAAAACAACCACGATTCGAACCATGCTGGGGCTCGAGACGCCCGATTCGGGATCCGTTTCGGTTCTGGGAATGAATCCGATTCGAGACGCGGTAACCATCCGTCGAACGGTTGGCTATGTTCCCGACGCGCCCAAACTCTACGATTGGATGAAGGTCTCTGAGATTGGCTGGTTTGCGGCGGGGTTTTACGGCGAGGGCTTTCAAAGCGAGTTCGAATCGCTGGCGAAAGAACTTGAATTGCCCACCGACGTCAAAATCAAAACTCTTTCTAAAGGCGGGAAAGCCAAAGTCGCTCTCGCACTGGCGATGGCCCACCGGCCAAAATTGTTGATCCTTGACGAACCGACATCGGGTTTGGATACGCTTGTCCGGCGGAAGTTTCTTGAAAGCATGGTAGATGTGGCTTCCGAAGGCCGGACCGTTCTGCTTTCCAGCCATCAAATTCCAGAAGTGGAACGTGTTGCGGACTATGTCGCGATCGTCAATGAAGGAAAAGTTCGTGTCTGCGAAAAGCTGGACGTTTTAAAACAGGAAGTTGAGCAGTGGGTTGTAACCGTTGAGAATCCCGATATCAGCCTGCCTGTCGACCAGAATTTTGTTCTGACGCATGAAGGATCCGGGAAACGCCGCCAGCAAATGACTGTTCGCAATCCCGATCCCAATGCGTTGTGGGCGCTGCGAGACAAACAAGGGGTGGCTCAAGTCGAAATTCACACGCCGTCACTGGAAGAGATTTTTGTGGCGTATTTGAAATCCGATGCGGTCGAGACCCGTTCGATTGACGTTGTCGGAAAGGGCGATCGTGCGGCAGCCGATGTTGTGGAACAGCGCGAAGGGGAGGCGTCATCATGAGTACTGCGACTAAAAGAATTGCGTGGAAAGAAAACTATCTGCTACGTCCGATCGTTTTGGCCAGCCTTGCGCTGTTTCTGATATCGGCGACGCTCGTTTGTTTCACGGTGGCTGCGGGCCGAAATCAGCAAGCGGGAGAACTCCTGTTGGGAATGTTCGTCCTGTTCGGATGTGTCATCGGCTTGGCGACAGGGATCATTCTGTTCGTTCCGGAACGCGAAACGGAAACCGATCTGTTTCTGGGGCGACTTCCCGTTCGCGGAATCGACGTATCGAAAACGAAATTGAAACAGGGGCTGATTTGGTTCAGCCTTTTTCTGGTCGTCACCGCTGTCGCGACGATCGGGATTTTTCAATTCTGGTACGGTGATAATATTCTCTCGCTCAGAACATTGACATCGACTTACTACACGATGTGCGTCCTGATTCCGATCGAGTGCTTTCTCTGGTCCGTTGTTTGTTCCCTGAAATTTAGAGGCTCTGTTTCAGCGGTCATCACAGCCGCCATCGCTTGCGTCGTCTCGTTGGTCGTTGTGCCACCCTTTCTGCTGATGTTCTATGGCAACAGACATCTTTCGCAGCGACATGAAGATTCGATCTACCTTGCGATTCAAGTTGTTTTGATCGTTGGCCTGGCAACGTTTGCGATTCGATCTGCAAGAACATGGCTTCGCGGCTTCGAAGGAAATTTTGCCGACGTTTCTCAGGTCGCTTCCAAAACACTTTTCAGCACGGACGAATCATCAGCGGTTGAACTGGCGAAGCCGGCTCACCTTTGGGCTTCCATGGCATGGCAAAACTTTCGTGTTCAAGCGCTTCCTTTCGGGCTCATCGCGGCTGGAACGCTAATCGCTGCAACCGGAATCGCCATGGGTTTCTGGCAAGAAATTGCATCCATGACTTGGCGGTGGATTGACATTGGAATCGCATATTGGAATGTGACGATTGTCAACGCAGGGATTGTGCTCGCAGGTGCGGCAGTGGGCCTTTTGACGTTTACAAGCGATCAGTCGAAAGAGAGCTTTCTGTTTTTCCAACAGCGAGCCGACTACCCTCGTAAACTCTGGCTATCCCGGATGGCGGCGATTGGCCTGATGGTTCCTGTGATCATCCTTACTGGTCTAATCGTTTACTCTCCAATGACCGCAGGGCCGTGGATTCTGAATTCGCACTTCGCAAGCCAAGGCGGTACAGATTCGATGAGGGATTGGAGCTGGATTTCTTCGTCTTGCACCGTGACCAACTGCTTTTGGGTTTTTCTGGTTGCGGCGTCGGTGGCACAGTTGCTTTCTCTGCTGATTCGCCATGGCATGATTGCTTTCTTCGTCATCTGTGCAGCAGGATGGTTTGTCTGGCAGTATTGCAACTATTTGATGTTGCTTGGCGAGCCGCTGTGGTTGTTCGCGGCTCCGATTGCGGTCGTGGCATTCGCTGCAAGTTGGTGGTTTGCTCCCAGGTGGATCGGTCAAAGAAAAGTTAAACGTGGCATGGTTCTGTGTTTCGTTGGCCTTTTCGGTGTCATTGGAGGCAGCGTCTATGCGATGTTGCATCATCGTGCGAACGAGTTTGCTGAACCTTCTGCTTTCGAGTCCTACAAGGTCACTTTTGACGGTTACGGGCGCGGCGAAGGTTCCATCGAGACCAAGTATGAAACGGTTAAAAAATTGAAAGCCGCGTTCGCAAAGTTCACTCCTGCGTCAGAGCTTCTGGATCAGAAGGGGTTGCAGTGGCGGTCACTGAATAAGGAATCCTCAAATGTTGGCATTGTCGAATCGTGGCCAGAGGATTTTCGACAGGCTTACATGGACGTGAATAAGGAATCGCTGGCGTTGATTCGCGAGGCCGTTGCGGATTTCGATTCCTGTCATTTTCTGAATCCGTTTTCGTCGGTGGAAAGAGAGGCGCAGGCCAGCCAAATCGATTCTGCGTTGCGAGTCGACGCGTATCACGCGATGGCAAACAAGGACATCGAGAATGCTTTGAATGCGATGGTGGCTCGGGTTCAAGCGAACTGGAACACGGGTACGATCAATGGCAGTGATCTTGGCTTTGCGATCGAGAGCCTGATCGCATGGTCGGAGCTTCCGAATCAGACCCCGGAATCGATTCGCAATGGAATCGACAAATTGGACCAGCTGAAAGACATGGTTTTCAACGGCGACAACCAACGACCGATACGAGAACACTTTTACAGGATCCAGCGGCTCTACGGTTCGACGGATCGAGACAGCGTCCTTCTCAATCCTAATCGTTACTCCAACTATTCATGGTTAGGAATCAATCCCTGGGAAATACAGCGCAGCCGCCGTATTGATCTGAGGGATCTGAAGCGCGTTTACAGCGCTAGTTGGGAAATGTTGTGTGAATTGGTTCGTGAAAACAAAGTTTATACTTACGGCTACGACGTTGCTTCAAACTTAAACGGGCGATCGGTGTTCTTCGCCGACCACATGACCATTAGTCAGCGACAAGATCCTTTGCTTTTCGTTTCCGATGTCTTGACTTCATTCAGCTACACGAAGGTTCGGATGGCGTTGGCGGGTTACCGCTGCGAAAACGGTTCGTATCCTGAATCGCTTGAACTTTTGCTTGGTGACAAGAATGGTTTCTGGTTGAAACAAATGCCGGTTTCGCTCGGTACCGGTAAAGCTTTCGCTTACTTCCCAAATGGGCTGGATGAAGTTTCGTTCTTCGAAAGCGTCCCGGTCCGTTATGTGGGCGGCTTGAAATTGCCAATCGAATACCGGGCATTTTCAGCGTCCGAAACCATTCCGGCCAAAACACCTTTTCTGTTGCCGTGGTCGGGTGAACTTTTGGAGAAACGTTCGCTAACGATCGAAAAGAAATTCGATGAGAAAGGCCAGGTGGGGGAGCAGAAAGCAGAGGATTTTTGGAAGAATCGAACCGCGTGGTGGCTTCCGCGTCCGAGAGTTGAGCTGCGTATTTCGACTTACTACCAGTCACCTGAAAATTGGATTCTGCCGTAGTCAAACGGCAGGCTACCGTGGCGAACAGGATACGGGTTGTGCGTAGCGAGATTCGCGAAAGCTTGTTGATTTAATGAGCCGTTTGGGCGATAGCCCCGGCTGAAGGTTCGTTAACCGAGGCAAACTTCTGGTACTCAAGCACCAAGGCAACGCTCGCTACTTGGTTGCCGATGAAGCTTTCGAGTCGTTTCCGTCGAACCAGTGCCGAACTTGTCCAAGCGGCACCCTCAACCACACTCGTTCGTGAGCATAATAGAGTGCGAATTTGGTGATGGACTCGACCAACGCAATGGACAACGCAACCTGATCAAAGCTTTCCAACACAACGCCCGAGATGATGAAAGTCATCGTGGTTGCAACGACTCGCCATGAAATGGACTTCTTCAGCGTAAAACCTGCCGTCACTTCGCTTGGTCGGACACGATCCCAAACACGCTCGTGGCCATAATACACGGCCAGCTTAATTAGGAATTCCGATACTCCGATCGCCAGCGCAATCTTGAGGCTCGGATTGCCCATCAAGGTTGTGACCAGCAAAACCACCAGGACAGTATCCAGCGTCGCAACGAATCGCCACGAAAGGCCCTTCAGAATGCTGCGAGTATGTGATTCGTGCTTAATGGTGTTCATGATCGAATCGAAATCAGTTGGGGTTTGGGTCGAATGCGTAGTTTAGTCCAATTGGCAAAAAGGTATTAGCATTTTCGCCACAATGGGCCTTAATAAACCCAAGAATATTGCTTTTGAACCCAAGGAAAAACCTTCAACAAGGACTCGATTTGAAAAATAAACCTTCGAAGTGTATCCGCGATTACTGGGCAGGCTGTTTGAAAACAGTTCCTCGAACGTGAGCTCGAGGCTGCATCCTTCTCGTCGCTTCGCGGCTGAAACGCTCTTGAGTAAGTGCTGTTTGGACAATTTCTGTTCTGCGGCTACGGAACCGGGGCTATCGCCCAAACGGCTCACTTAATCAACAGCTCACTTAAGCAACAGACCCTGAAGCGTCGGGATACCACTGGCCCGTTCGTTTGAAAGCTTCTGAGAAATTCACAGCCCCCAAGAAACGCAACCAAACCAATCCAAACACGATGGCCCCACTGAACGCCACAAACCCCACCATCAAGAAACACTATTGAAACGCAGCCCCTGATTTCGCAGTCTCGTAGATCGCTCGAAAGAGGAAATATTTGAACTGCGATTCCAGCAGCAATAGTTCCGCATCGGCGACGGAGGTTTCAAAAATGTTTAGCACGACCAAGTCGATATCTCCGTCCTCAAAACGTAATTTCGCGGCTTCCAACGCTTCCTTACTGGCATTGACGGCGATCTTCGACTGGATGATCAGATCGTGGGCTGCGTTCAGGGCGGAGGCTGCGTCCTGAATTTCAGCCTGGATTTTGTCTTTTACGAACTGCAATTTCGCGTCGATCTGTGTCAGTTTCCCACGAGCCGACTGTAGCTTTCCCAGTCCTTCGCGCCGTTGTATCGGAACTTCAGCAAAGATTCCCAGCTGCAACTGAAATGGCGTCTTGTCACCCAAGCTGCTTGTTTCTCCGCCCAAGTCCTGACCGGCGAATCCTTCCATGTCCAATTTAGGAAGCATCAGGTTTTGAGCGTATCTCGCGTCAATGCAAGTCGCTTCTCTAGCCGCTTTCAATGCTGCGACTTCCGGGCGAACCGCAATCGCACCTGCGACGTCGGCTTCGATTTCCTCAACCGTGACAGGAATCGAAACCGGAAATCCACTCGGCACCTCAGACATAAGTGCCAGCAACGGGTTGCCATTGATGTCTCGATAAAACATGGAAAGCTTGAACGCCGTCTTCTCAAAAGAACGAACCGCTTTTCTGAGACTTGCCGCCCGCTTGGCTGCCAATTGATCATTGTTCAGACGTGAAATTTCTGCCAGGTCGCCCGCTTTGATTCGCTCCTGGATTTGGCCGATACGCAAATCTGCAATATCGAAAAGACGTTGTTGAATCTCAACAGCCTGGCCTGCAGTTACCCAGTCCCAATAAGCTTGAGTGGCAAATCGCTGGAATTGAAGCAATCTGGCTTCCACGTCCGCACCGACCTCCCGACGCATCGCGTCAGCAGAAAGCAGCTTGGCACGACGGGCGTCAATGTTTCGGTCTTTCAAAAACGGCAACGAGAATCCAGCTTTCACCTCGCCGCCTTCGTTTGTCTCTCGTTCGCCATACCAAGGCTCGAAATTACCGTCCCCAATGCGAAAGGTGCTGTAGACACTACCGCCGCCGTAGAGAGGTCGTTCCAACCCGATTCCATTACGGTAAGTTTGGTAAAACCCGAGAGGCTGTGAAATGCTGTGGCCAGTGAAAACAGAATCAAACTCGCCCCACGAAGCAAGGACTTTGCCTCTGGCAGTTTCGATTTCGCCGATCGCGATTTCGATTTCGGGATACGCTCGCTGGACAGAATCGATTACTTCCTGAAGTTGAAGTTTGCCGATGGTCGCAGGTGACGGCGGTGCCGAATTCATGTCCGCTGCCGCGGAAGCAGATGACGATGCGGAGTCACCGCTTTCCGAATCTTCGCTGTCTTCAGAGGCTCGTAATGAGCCGACTTCTTCATCGCGGCCAGCGATTGCGTCCGAGCCAACCTCTGCGTCCGAGCCAACCTTTGCATCCGAGCCAACCGCTGCGTCAGCAACGTCGGTCTCCGGGTTTAAATCGACTCTCAGGTCTCCAGCATCCGGAACTTCCTGATAGGTCGCCAGCTTCAGTTTGGAACTGTCTTTTCCAGAAGCGGTCCTGACGACTGCTTTCGAGCTCGGGTCGGCAGCGGTTTTGTTTGAAACCGTGGGCGACACCATCAGTTCTTTGATGTCCGAACTGTATTGAGGCAGTTTCGCGACAGCCCGGTTGCCGGGTGACTGAAAGGAGGAAGCACCCGTGAACGGATTGGTTCCGGACTTACACCCCACCACACAACAACAGAAAAACGTGATGGAGATGAACCATGCCATCGCGACGCCAGTCCTGAATTGGACGTCGCGAACCAAGTCAATTACTTGGGCAGCTTCGGTGGCTTGGCTCCCTTTTCCTCCTTGGCAGCGTCTTCGCCGAGCATGATTGGGAATCCGTTTATCTGACGCCAAATTTCGTAGCCAAGTGAAACCCGTTGCATCATGACCCACCCATTGGCTCGAGTGCCTTGCCTTAGATAGCGATCTTCTTCTTTTGGCCATAACCAATCCAATCTGGGATTCAGTTTTTCAACTTCGCTCGGCAAAGTTGATACCGTCTTCGTCTCTTCGTTCGGCAAAACGAGAATTCTGAATTCTCCTTTACCGTTGTCCGTCGCGTCGATCGTGATGACCTCGCCACTGAACGTTCCGATGGCAATCGACGGCCAGCCTGGAAGCTGAACAGCCGGCCAACCTTCAAATTGCAATCGAACTTCCTGGCCGATCTGAACCAAGGGCAAGTCGTTGCCGTTGATGAACAGTTCAACCACCTTTTGTGTTGTATCGGGCACAAACATCATCAGAGATTCACCGGCCTTTACCGCTCGGTTCAACTCGGATACCTCCATTCGCAAAATGGTTCCGTCTCGCGGAGCTGGAATCGTCATCCGGGCCAATTCGCCCAGCTTCACTTCTACGCCAGCGATGTCTTTTAGAATCGTCTCCGCTTTTCCTTTTGCTTCCTGTTGTTTCGCCTTCGTGTCTTCGATTTTGGTTTGCGCGAAGCTTTTCTTTTCCTCTACCTGATTCTTTTTGGCTTCCAAATCCTGAGACAACGACTCAATGTCTTCCTTGAGCGCAGCGAATTCTGCTTTCGCAACCTCCAATTCTTTCAGTAGTTTCTCAACATCTTTTTCTGGCTTGAGGCCTTTATCAAAAAGTGATTTCTGTCGCTCGTAATTCTGCCGAGCCTGCCAAACTTTGGATTCGTAGCCCGGTATCTGGTTCTGTTTACTCTTCAGTTTTGCCTTGGCCGATTCGACCATCTGTTTAGCAGCAAGGACCGCTGATGCTCCCATTTCAATATTGTTTTGAATGTTGGTCTCGTAGATCTCAACATTCCTGTTTTCAGTCTCCAGTTTTGCTTTAAGCGATCTGATCTGCTCGTTCAGTTGCTGCTGCATGTTGGCGGCAAATGGCTCGATTTCGACAAGGATGTCTCCTTTTTTGACTCTGCTTCCGTCCTGCAGGCCTTCTCTGATCTTTGCAACGACTCCTTTGACCGGTGATTCGATAGATTGTTGACGTTCCTGTGGATCGAGTGCGATCACTTGTCCTGCTCCACGCGAAGTCTGTTGCCACGGCAGCAACATCATCGCCGCGATGGCTAAAAACAGCATGAAAATTAGCCATCGACCCAGCTTCTGTGAAAACCGGGACGATTGCACAAGTTGCAGAGCGGTGTTTGGCTTCGTGTGAACGATCGCTGTAGCCGATCCGATTCTTCTATTTCTAATCATCGATATTCTTGCCAAGGTTTTTCAAATTCATATAACTGCAGCGGGCACATTGCCCAATCGTCAAAGCTTAAACGTCAAATTTCCCAACGCTTAGTCGCCCAACTGGCGATCGCATTTCGTCCCGTCGCAATTACGATCGTTGTCTCACCCTCAAAGTTCTTCAACAATGAAAGAACTTCCAACAGATCATCATCCGCCAACCGGTCCAGCAAGCTGTCGATCAAAAGTGCTGGCGGTTTCGCAACCAATGCCCGAGCCAGAACCAGCCGAACTGCCTGACTGGTCGAAAGCGGGAATCCCGTCGTGCTCAACTTCGTCTTATAGCCACTGTCCATCCGAGTGACCGTTTCCTGAAGGCCGAGCCGGTCAAAGATCTCGTTAATCGCCGCAGAATTGATCTCGCTTCTTCCAAGCCGCAAGTTCTCTTCAATCGTTCCGTCAAAAATCTCGATATCGTTCACGAACGCAATCTGAGCTTGCAGTGAACCGGCTCCAATCAAGTCAACACGGAATTCATTTAGCAACGCGTATCCGCCAACAGGAGAGTGCAGCCCTGCGATTGTTTCAATGATCTTCGTCTTACCGGCACCTGCCTTGCCGACGATGGCAACGCTCTTGCCTGCTTCGACATTCGCGTTGATTGCCGAACCTCTGCCGTTAAGGAACTTTAGATCAACCAACTGGATTGCTGCCGCACCATCGTGAGGCGTCAGTTGCAAGCGGTCCGCAGGCTCCCCGGGAAGATCGAACAGTTTGCCGAGTTTGTCCACCGACGCAAGCAAATCGTAGAAGCTCTCAAGGTCCTTTCCGATTTTTGCGAACGAACCCAAAATCACCGTCACAATCAGCTCAGCAGCAACCAACTGGCCCAGAGTAAGCTGGCCTTCGATCACAAGGTACCCACCCAAGCCCAGCAATGCCGTCGCAGCGATCGCCTGCATCGCCATCGAAAACGAAATCTGACGCAGCAGAATTTTGAAGTGGTCGGTGCGACTTTGAATATAACGCCCCGCAAGTTCGTCGGATCGATTGAGCGCAAAACCAAGACCGCCATTGAATTTGAAAGTCGTCGGATGACGAACGATTTCCTGCAACCACGCCGCGGTCTCGTACTTCAATGCCGATTCGGATTTGGCAGTTTTCACTGCTCCACGTCCCATGACGTACAACACGATGGCCATCATTGCGATCAAGCCGATATCGTACCCCAGTAGAAACGGATGGTAGAACGCCAGAACCGTCAAACCGATGACGGTTTGAAGCACCAACATTACCGATTCGAGCAATAGCTTTGCCGTGACTTTCTGCAAGTTAACGACATCAAAAAACCGGTTCACCAGCTCTGGGCCGTGATGGGATTTCAAATAGGGCAGCGGAACGCGAGTCAGCCTGACGGCCAAGTCATCAACCACGCGAACGAAAATTCTTCGCTGGATAATCTCGACCACGATCGTCATCATGACCGACAGTCCCGCTCGGAACGCCAGGAAGATAAACATGATCAAGGTCAAAATCAGCAGCGGTTGCAGGTATCTTCCAAAACCGATGGTGTTAACGAGTGCTTCGACCGCCAGCGGAGTCGTCAAGCTGAGAATTCCTACGAACACGGCGAAGATGACAACCGCGCGAATGTCAGGAGCTTCCGGACGAAGAAACGCAACGAAACGTTTCAGGGGGCTAAGCGGTTTGTCTTTTGTTCCCGCACGATAGTTGTAGGCAGACGCCTCAGCCGCCGCGAACATGGGTTGGGCCAACTGCCAACAAAAAAGCCCGCCCTCAGAAAGCAAGGCATTCTTCTTCAGCCAACTGCGTGAAACTTGTTGCTCAGTTTCTTCGAGGTAGATCGAAATTTGCGAACCGACGTTGCGCCGCAAAATCACGGCCACGCGAGGCGATTCAGTTTCCCGCATCGGTTTCAGGGCGATGACGATTGGGCCGGTTTCTTTGATGGCCAGCATCAGGTCCCGAAAATTACTCTCTACACTTCGATACTTTACGCCGATCCGCTGTCCGACAGCTGACAACATCTCCCAAGTGTGAGTTGTAACGTCTCCGTCATTGTCAGCCTGAATGTCGGCTAGTGACTGGTTGGCATCATTGGCAGAAAACGCGATCGACATCTCTTCGCAGATTTTGCTGGAGACGTTGATCACGATCGAGTTGATCGCCTGTTGGTCGGGAGTGAGGCTCATGGATACTCAAAGTGTCAGTCAAGGAGAATGTCAGGGGTTAGATCGAGGATCGTCGAAGCATAAATTATCGTGTCAAAACATAATGTCGTAATAAGCCTTCGATCTCGCCGACAGCAAGTTTTAGGTCGAAATGCAGGAATCAACGTGCAAATATGCGGTGAACCCCAGTTTTTCCGCCCGATTTAGAGGACCACTAAATATACGACGCTTTCCAAGCAAAGAAAAACAAGCTATTAACGACACGATACAAAGATTATTTCTTCCATTGTGGCATATCGCGCCGAGATCAAATTATGGACTGGATCAACTACCACCATTTGTTCTATTTCTGGTTAACGGTGAAGACAGGCACTGTCCAAGCCGCCGCCGATTCCTTGCATTTGGCACGTCCAACGGTCGCCGCACAAATAAAAAACCTTGAAAAAGCGGTTGGCCAGCCTCTTTTTGAAAAACAGGGCCGAGGCCTCGTGTTAACCGAATTTGGGAAGCAAATTCACCATTATGCCGATGAAATTTTCGCGATCGGGCACGAGCTAAGAGAGTTCGTCAAAACTGGCCATGGCGAAAATCGGAAGAGATTCGTGGTCGGGCTTCCGGATGTGGTTCCCAAACATATCGCTTTCGAATTGCTGAAGCCGGCTCTGCATATGCCCGATCGGCCACGAACGGTTTGCTATGAGGGAAAACTGAATCAGCTGCTATCCGATCTGGCACTTCATAAACTCGATGTGATCATTTCCGATGCTCCGGCTTCGCCAACGCTTGATTTCAAGGTTTACAATCACAAGCTTGGCGAATGCGGGTTAACGATGCTGGCCGTTCCTGCGCTGGCAAAAAAGTATCGAAAGGAATTTCCGCACTCGCTGACGGACGCGCCATGCCTGCTTCCAACCGACCATACGGCGGTTCGACGTGCCGTTGATATCTGGATGGACGATAACGAAATCTTTCCAGAGATCGTTGCTGAATTCGAAGATAGTGCTCTGCTGAAAGTGTTTGGACAAGCCGGCGAAGGCATCTTTCCGGTCCCAACCGCGATCGAGGAGCTCGTCCGAAAACAGTACAAGGTTCAACTGGTCGGACACATCCCTGAGGTCCGAGACAAGTTCTACGCGATCTCAGCTGAAAAACGGGTCCAACATGCAGCCACGTCGCTTGTGGTCAAACAGGCTCGCAACCAGCTCTTCGAAGAGTGATTGTTTCTGACGATTTCACTTCTGTTCTTCTGTCGCGAGGTTTGACAGTTGGCTGGTTGCATAGAAACGGTTTGCTTTCGTCAGCCGCCAAACCAACGTCAAAAACACGATTCCAGCGACCGTCCACGCACTCCACTGAATCGCCGGAAACGAAACCTGCTTAACACCAACAGCGATCAACGCCCAGCAAACAGTGCCAGCGTAAATGGGGTCTCGCAATCGAACCGACATCAACATCGTCAGTGCGATACACCCCAGTAAAATCAGCGTCGCGATCGCCACGCTGGTCGCGAGGCTTTCCCCCAATTTCAAATCCCACTCCTGCGCCATCAGCGAGACGCTGATCACGGTCGCGGCGCTGATCCATCCGAGGTACATCGAAGGCCCGAACCAGGATGCTCGTGCCAGAAACCCTGGCGGCGAAGTGGCAACCGAATCAACATGTCGCCGCAGTTCAAACGCAGCGAAAACCAACGCGATCAGGTGAACTGCAATGTCCACAAGCACGACCGTCGAGCCGCAATAAATGCTGATGGGTACGAACGCGATCGAGGCAATGCCGGCGACGATCAATCCCAGCATCGCCTTGGTCAGGAAAAGAGAATCGGGCTCCTTTCCAAACGCGATGGCTGCTGAAAACCAAACCATCCCCGTGAAAATGACACCCCAAATCGCAAAAGCGTATCCGGCGGCCGCGATTCGAGTCGGTTCCATGTTGGTAAACTGACTTCCGTCCGACAGGAGCGGCGGCAAAATAAAGTTGACCAGTGGAACTGCCACAAACGTGAGCAGCAATGCATAGCGGATTTTCAAATTCATGTCTTTCAAATTCATGTCTTTGGCAGTCGGTGAAGGGTGGGTTGCCTTTTCTTCCAGCCACAGTGTAGCAGGCATGCGAATGCCGGTTTCGCAAGTTAAGCGTCGTTACAAACGTCGGTGCAGAGACAACAGGAAATCACTTCACTGAAGAAGACCGAAAAAAAAAGCTCAGCTTCAACCGCAAAAGTAACCGCAAAAGCAAAACCACCATGCCTCGAATCAAATTTAATAGTCAAGAGATCGACTGCGATGTCGGATCGAACCTTCGACGAGTCTTGCTCGACGCCGAACTGCCTTTGTATAATGGCATCGCAGGAGCAATCCATTGTTGCGGGATTGGAACCTGCGGGACTTGTGCGGTCCAAATCGAAGGTGACGTTTCCGAAATGACCGCCTTCGAAAAATGGCGACTCTCTTTCCCACCCCATCGATCAGAAAACGGACTGCGGCTGGCATGCCAGTGCAAAGTTCTTTCTGATTTAACGATCACGAAGCATGGCGGAATGTGGGGCAGCAAAATGCAAAAGGAGACTTAGCAGAAAACTCTTTGAAACTTTATTTTGCAGGGGTCCACAATGAGGGCATAAGCGAAGCCCGGAACGCGAACCGCAAGCGAGGTGGTCAGAACGACGTTCGAAACCGAAAGCGAAAGCGAAGGATTACGAAATGCAATTAAAAAAACGCTTGCAAACTTCAAGAATGAAACGTCCCCAGTAAACGGCCGGCCGCAGCCATCCCGCTCAAGAAAGCCCCTTCCACCCGAGGTCCTCCAGCCCAGTCACCGCAAGCCACAATCCCGGCTT
Source organism: uncultured Pirellulaceae bacterium (assembly GCA_964479855.1). Taxonomy (GTDB): domain Bacteria; phylum Planctomycetota; class Planctomycetia; order Pirellulales; family Pirellulaceae; genus Mariniblastus. Next base: position 41,080 of record CAYZPA010000028.1, on the reverse strand, counting down.
CCTCATCCGAAAAACATCGCTCCGAAGACGCGTTAACCGGAATCGCATACTTCCATCGATGAGCCACCAGATGATCGTGAGCCTGCTTCGCTAACCCGGAAGCTCGCCAAAACTCATCCAACATTTGACCTGCAACCCAATCGGCAGGCTGTTCCCAATTCGCTTTGGTCCAATCCGGATTGGCGTGAATCACCACATGTTCCGCCGTGGGTCGATCGGGCTTGGTACCGTTGCGTGCTGCCCAGCTCAAAAAAGAATCATGAATAAAAGCTCCGACCCAATCATCGGTGATCGGCTGTTCAAACCGAACCATCGCACACCAGCACGGATCCATCTCAATTCGCGAGACAGGTTCGGCAAGCGTCGGAAAGTCAGCCAGCAATTCCACCGTCTGGGCAGCTGGTGCCGTCAAAATCACGCGGTCGAACGGTCCTTGCTGATTGCTTTGGTCGTCGTGGACGAACAAGGAGCCACTTTCGCCGATGACTTTCGTGACGCGCGTATTTACTTGAACGTCCAAGTCGATCGCCAAATGTTTCGCGATGCTGTTCATGCCAGGCACGCCAACGTAACGCGTGGTTGAATCCGTCTTGAATGCCATCACGCCGTTTTCGAGCACCACAATGTTTTGCGGTCCAGCGTCGTCAGAATCAGGCCATTTCGCCGCCAAATCTTTTTGAATCCAGGCATCGACGTACCTTGCAAATCGAGGATCTCTGGCCGTAAAGTATTGTGCTCCATGATCGAAGCCGGAAACGCCGTCCAACCGACGGGTCGACATCCGCCCACCGACTCCTCGCCCTTTATCAAAAACCTGCACGTGACAGCCGTGGTCGTGAAGCGTGCGAGCCGCAAACAGTCCAGAGATTCCCGCGCCGACGATTGCGACTTTTGGGACCGGATCAATTCGACAAGTCGCAACTTTTGAAAAATAAGATTCCGTATCAAGGCGTTTCGCATGGTCAGCGCTCGATCGCGGTCGTACGGTCCCGAAAATTTTCTGTTCGGGTTTGAACGGTCGATCAAATTGCCCAGCGCACCAAAGTAATCCGCCGTAGGACGAAGGATCGCTGCCGTCGAGAGCGTATCGATGATTCAAATCGATCATCAATTCGAGGGCACGCCGTGGCGACTGCGTCCAGTTAAGTATCTGTTTGCCCCACGTCATCCGAACATTATTGTGAAGCTCGCCGTTGACGAGCAGCGATTTTTGCGCGGCATTCCAAAACGCGTCGTCGGTTTCTCCGCGAGCGAGCGTTTCCCAATCGTACACGATGGGCCGCGGATCCGATGCATGCTGTTCAAGTGTCTCCTGAGCCCAATCAGGAATCCCGGTCCAGCGATCATGATCTGGCCGATAGAAACAAAACGCGTAAGCAAGCTCTCTCCAAATCAGCAATTCATCCAGAAACTTTTCAGCTCCTGCACCGCCGGCCTTCGACGCTTCTCTGGCGATTCGAAACGGAGACACCATGCCGTGGTGAAGATAGGCGGACATGCGGCTAACGCCATCCAACAGCGCATTGTTCCGTTTCTTCGCGTAACCAGACAAACCGTTGGATTTGAATCGGTTCCACCTTTGATAGCCTGCGTCGGAACCTCCTTTGGTATCAGCAACAGGTCCAATCGCATGATCAATTTCACAACGCGCGACCAAGTCAGCGATCGATTGCTGATGCAAGTCAACCGGCTCAAAGTTTAGAGCCGACAAGTCGAACTGCGCAAGCTCGCATGCAACTTCGGGCCACTCAAATTCAAGGCGGTCCGAGTAGAGCGATTTCGTCGCGTCTCGATATGCGAAGGCACGAGTGTAAGCTTTGCCGATCATTTTCATCGGCGCGACGCATGCGGTATCAACGCAAACAACTCTTGCGTCGGTGGCCTCCACCAATCGATAGACAAGTTGTCGTTGTGGATCGACTGGCATGTCTTCGGTCACCACATAGGCTGCTGGGCCTGCAAGGTCCACAATGTGCGAATCTTCATCCGCTGAAGTTTGCATGTGCAAGGCGTAAGAGATCGACTGTTCGGCCAGTTGCTGCTGAACGTCTCGCGATCCTTCGAGCATAAAAGTATGGTGTCGATCGGATGCGAAGTCGCTTTCTGGTGAAATCGACTGGAAAACCAGAAGTGGAACCGAAAGTCGTTTCGCCAAAAGTTTCGCGACATCCAGAGCGGGGTTTTCGTCGACACGCAACGCGGTCTGCATCCAGTACAGCACATAGTTTCCGCCTTCGTTGGCTGCTTGCCAACGTGACGGGTCCGTCGAATCCATGAATCGAGTTCGCTCGGCCAGGTAATTTGGTAACAGCTCGAATGGATCAATCATCTTGTTTCGGCTTTTTGGCTGAGTACGCAGCGCGACGACATCGCTCGCTGCAATATTTGACTTCGTCCCATGCGTTCTTCCACTTTTTTCGCCAGCTGAACGGCCTGTTGCAGACAACGCATGTCTTTTCTGGAAGAATGGGTTTCTTGTGGGCCATGCATTCTTTTCGCAACGGTTTACCCTGAGTCGACGGCAAAAACCGTTTACAGTCGCAAACCGCAGAACTTCAAAAGCGCTTCACAAAAAGTTACGCAACGCTGTTGCGGACAACGGCTGTTCATGGCGTCGATATGGCCAGCGGCAGTCCATCACGACTTTTGGTAGCTCGCGAAAATTTGAAAACTTGACGGCCTTCGTAAAATTTTAGGCAAGCTCGATGCGACATCCACGTTTGGTGCTTACCCGCCTCCGCGGCCTGAATCTATCTGCCCTGCAAGTCGCTCAATTGTGTCTGCAAACTTTTAACAGGAATTATTCACGACGACAGGCGTCTTGTTTTTCCTTTGAAGGCATTCTCTGGAGGCGGAGGCAAGTTTTGCAAATTCGTCAATTTCACGTCGTGGGTGATCTGCCGAAACCACAAAGTTTGAATCAATGGCCCAATGAAACAAGCTTTCTCCATGTCGACGCCCGCGCATCGTGAGAAGTCCGGGTTTAATTGTGGGCTTCTGAACACAGAAAAATCAAATACTACCGAGGCCCACGCCGAGCAAACTGTAAATAGGACTTGGCGGCAAGGTAGGCACAGATCGCTCCCAGTCCGAAAGTTGAAGCGTTGACGGCGATTCCGCCCCATTTCGCGGTTTCGCTTGGCGAGCCGTGCAAAACAAACAGGCCCGGAATGTACAAGAATGCCCCAATGCAAGTCGTCGGAAAAACAATCGCAAACGCGATGGCTCCCAAGCCAAACGCGATCACGCAATCGAGCACGCTAGGACGCTTTCCGTTTTCGGGTGACTGCTTAATGTCATTAACTTGCTCGCGATTGCTGGGAGAACGAAAAGGGTTTTCGGGATTCGCTTTGTTTTCGGATTCCGGCATCGCGTCAACTCAATTCAGACACTTGGCTTCGACATCAACAGCTTAACGGGTTTCGATCGCATCAGGTCGCGATACAAAACTAGCCTCGTTAACAGAATCGGTGGGCGATATCAGGTTCGGGAAGTTTCGCCAGCTCATGATATAGCACGGTTTCGTAGACCTCAAAGGGCAAACCAGACGCCTGTCGTGGTGAAAAATTCCGGTTAAAAGTTTGCAGAACGAGAAACTTGCCACTTAATCAGATGGGGAGCACCCACGATCAGGTAGATCGCGACAGCAAACTGCAGAGTAAATGCGATGATATGAGGGAGATTGTATAGCGTGAAATTGTCGTAAAAATCACCGGGCCAAAAATTTGAATCCGCATTGGCGACGAATTCATATCCGATCGCATGGATAAAGGCAGGTAAGGTCGTCACGAGAATCAATAACCCGATGGATGTGAAAGCGACACGGTAAATCGCGCTTTCAATTTCGGTGTGCAAAGGGTTGTCGTTGGGAAACAGTCTGCGAGCCATCGAGTCGGAATTCACGATCAGATGCCAGCAAATCGCAAGCGTAACGAATGGTGCGAACGCAGATGCGACAAGCGGCGGAACAATGCCTCGCTGAAAGTTCATGGCGGCGTAGGTAACGTATTCGGCGAACGTAGGAAGCGTCTCGTAGACCGTCAAAACGATGCCAAGTGCCCCCGAGGCAACAAATCCCGCGCGCGTTAGTTTGATACACGTGATATTCGAGTCTTCCATTGTTCACCATCCAAAGAGTCAATTGTTTGGCGTCTGTTCGGATGAAGGTACTCAATCTTGAAAGAATAATTGATGCAACTTCGACCAAATACGACACATCCAATCAATCTGTAGAAATGTCTCTGATTTTCGTTGCAAGGGCTGCGAGACTCGGCTTTTATCGGTCAAACAATTTCGTCCTTGCAGGCTGCGAGCACTCGGATTCGTGTAGATTACATCAAGACTTGTAGATCGATAACTGTTCGTCTGAGCGATGGTTGCCAATTTGTTCGCCATCCTCATCCAAGCGAAAGACTACTGTGAATCTTTTGTTCATTTTAATTGGCCCGATCATTTGGGGAATCTTTGGTTTGGTAAGAGGCCGAATGCCAATTTCAGCCAAACGCGAACTCCGCGCTCCACACTTGGCACGATTTGCGTGGATGCTGATCCTGATCCCAGTCGCCCACGCTATTGTCTCAATCTTCGCTTATCTGATCTTGACCGCTGTGTCTGGTTGGTTTGCAAAAAGCATGTCTGGATTTTTGATGTGCTCAGTCTTTACGTTGTTGCTATTCATCGCCGGACTTTTGAGCCGTGCGAAACGGTATTCGACACCGGTTCAGAATTTCAAAACAGTGAACCCGATCCACTTTGATGATCAGGATGCTCGATCGTCAGAGCCCGATTTCTCCGACCTCGATCAATAGTCGCGACTGGGAGTGGCTGGCCATATATCGTATAAAGTTGAATCAATTTCGTCTGTCAGCTTGAACAACTGAAAGGTAACGTTGCTCACGAAGTCACTCCAAATTATTACCGGCTTGCTGGGCACAGCGATTCGATCTTTTGCCTTGGCGGTCATGGTTCTGGAAACGTTATGGGGCGTTGTCGTTGCACTGCTGTGCTTTTGGGTTGCAAGCGAAGGATCAAACGTTCGCGGGACTTTGGCTGTCGTTGTGGCAATGTTGTTGGTGACCGTTTGTACGGTGGTGATTGCGGTCTACTTCGCCAGTCTTTCTTTAGTTCGCAAGGCGGTTGCAGACGCTGCCTTGGGACGCAACATTTTCGATGCATTATTCGATCATGTGCTTGGCATATCTGGAGCGGACGCTGGAGAGAAACCAGTTGCCGCAAAGGTGCCGACTCACATGTCACGCGAGGAAATCGAAAACACGCTCAAGGCAGCAAGCCGCTATCTTTTATCCCGGATTATTCACGATGCGTGGGCGTCGACATGGAGAAAGCTTGTTTGATTGGGGTATTGTTCAAGGTTTGTGGTTTCGACAGGTCACCCACGACGTGAAATTGACGAATTTGCAAAACTTGCCTCCGTGTTCGGAGAATGGCTTCAAAGGACATACCAGACGCCTGTCGTCGTGAATAATACCGGTTTATCAGATGACCCACCAGCGACGCGTTGGGCTGGCCCATTTCTTTGGCTGGCGAAACATGTACAACGCATCACAATTTGGGCGACCGTGAAGGTGATCGTGAAATCTTGCTCACACGATGGGAAATCGGTCAACATGTTTGAATTGCGGGACCGACTTGCGTCAACGATTGATGATGGGGTTGTCTCCCACCTACAGGGGCACTTCACGCGACTTGCACTCTTGGTCATTCTCTCGGCATCGCTATTTTCTGTCGTTTTGGCATTTGGGATTCGCCAACTGCCGCTGTGAAACAGGGAGGGATACCCTTGCGTCAAATCCCATCCAGTTGGAAACGACTGGCGTTTGGAAAGCTGACCTTGGGAAGTGACGCCCGGCGGTAACCCATGCAGTAAAACCTTCATGACGTTTTTTTTGACTCCGATGTGAATCGATTCGGGATTGAATACGAGTCAAATATATGCAAGTTTGAAGATCGTCTCACGCAAACGTTCTGGATCGTCTCCCTCATTCCCCTCAACGCTTCGATGAAACTAAATGCGACCATTTTTTTGTTGGGCACCTTGATGCTCGTCGGCTGCGCAGCCGTAGAAGAAACGTCCCAGCTTAAAGGCGTAAAGTGGCCTCGTGAACTTTCTGAGCAGATAGAAGCCTTGACTACTCGTGATGAGGTGGAGAACTTTTTGAAACGGAAAGGATTTGCATATCAATTCGTGACCGATGGATACTTCGACACATTCCAAGGCCCCTACGGCTCGAATCAAGACAGTCAAGTTTTGCATCCCGCTGAAACAATCTATCTCAAAAAGGCGGATTTCTTGCTGGCGACGAAAAAGAAATTCAATTTGAACTTCTACAGTGAAACCGACTATCATGCCGTTGTGTTCGACAACGACGGCAAACCATTGAGCGTCCATTCCGCGACCGTGTACAGAAAATAGAGTCGCGACAAAGATCGCGAATTCGAATTCGCAAACTCTAATTCTTTCATTTGCGTGAGCTGGCCTTGAAACGAATCAGCACAAAATGGCTCATGGGCCTAACAGTCAACGCCGCTTTGGTGGCTTGTTTTCTTTCGCTGCCAACCGCGACAAACCTCCTCTTTACATGGTTGGTTTTTGTGACGTTTTGGAGTGTCGTTGGTTTGGTCAAAGATCGGCGACCCGTTGTTTGGGCCGCATGTGCTGGTGCGGCATGGCCAACATTGGTTGTGCTTTTTGATGCGGCACTGATCGTCCTGAAAAATCAGAAGTTCCAGGGGCAGCTGTATGACGAAGATGGCCCCGAGATGTTCGTCATAAAGACGATTGTCTTAGTTTCAGTGCTTGCACTTCCGGGCTTTTTTGTTGGACTTGTTCCCGGCGTGATCGTGTCTGCCTTGCGAGAAACTTGGCTACTTTTGCAGGGACAATTTCAGAACGACCAAAGAGGATTTGCGAATCACGAAAATTGATCTTGCTGATTTACAGTATCGCCCTTGGCATTTGAACCGGAATTATTCACGACGACAGGCGTCTAATTTGCCCTTTTGAAGCGATGCTCCAGGGCGGAAGCAACTTTTGCAAATTCGTCAATTACACGTCGTGGGTGCCCTGTCGAAACCACAAACTTGGAACAATACTTCAATAAAGAACTTTCTTCATGTCGACGCCCACGCATCTCGAATAATCCGGGTTGAAAACTGGTTGGCACTTGGCATTGGCGCATGAAAAAACCGGCCAACAAATTGCTGGCCGGTTTGGTTTTCATATTGAACTGAAAGTCAATTTACTCAGCAGCGGGCGTTTCATCTTCGCCTGAAGATTCTTCCGCAGCAGGAGTCGCTGGCTTGATCAGCGGGCCGCTGTCGCCAAGTCCACCTTTGAGCTCGCCGGCTGGAACGTTAGAAGCAAGTGAGCTTGTTTCGCTGGTAACGACGCCCTCTTCTTTGGCTGCCGCCGCTTCCTGTTCCGCTGACCATCCAACACGTCGCTTCGACAAACCAATCTTTCGCTCGTCCGTGTCGACGCGAAGCACTTTCACTTCGACGTCTTCGCCGACGGTGACAAGATCTTCCGGGTTCTCAATTTTTTCGTCTGACAATTCCGAGATGTGAAGCAGACCCTCAAGACCGTCTTCAAGTCCAACAAAGACTCCGAAATTTGTGATCTTGGTGATCTTTCCCTTGATCAGCTGACCAGGCTGGTAGCGATCTGGAATGTCGGTTGACCATGGATCGTCGTTCATCTGCTTCAATCCAAGAGCGATACGACGTCGTTCGATGTCGACCGCGAGGATCTTGCAGTTGAGTTCCTGGCCCTTTTCCAAAACCTCGTTCGGATGTGAGATTTTGCGAGTCCATGACATATCCGAAACGTGCAACAAGCCATCGATTCCTTCTTCGAGTTCGATGAAGGCACCGTAATTGGTAAGGTTGCGAACTTTCCCTTTGATCTCGCGACCAATCGGGTAGTTCTCTTCGACTTTGTCCCAGGGATTGTCCTGAGTTTGCTTCATGCCCAAAGACATCTGTTCGCCAGCGCGATCGATCTTCAGAACGGAAACGCGAATCTCGTCACCCGTTTGAACGAGTTCGTTCGGATGATTAACACGCTTGACCCATGACATTTCACTGATGTGAACCAGACCTTCGATGCCGGGCTCAAGTTTGACAAACGCACCGTATGGAAGCACGTTGACCACTTCGCCGTTTTGCATCGAACCGACAGGGTATTTCTCTTCGACGTGATCCCATGGGTTAGGCAGCAACTGCTTCAGGCCCAGCGCGATTTTTACTTTTTCGCGATCGACGTTCAGGATCATCACTTCGATTTCCTGATCCATCTTCACCATCTCGGATGGCTTGGAAATGCGCGTGTGAGACATGTCTGTGATGTGCAGCAGACCGTCGATTCCGCCAAGGTCAACAAACGCACCGAAGTCCGCGATGTTCTTGACGATACCTTTTCGGACCTGACCTTTTTCCAGATCGGCCATCAATTTCTGTTGAGCGTAAGTTCGCTCTTTCTCGATCAGTGAGCGACGGCTGACGACGATGTTTTTGCGAACGTCATCGATTTTCAGAACTTCACACTGTACAACGCGATCGATGTAGTCACCGATGTCGCCCGGACGACGGATGTCCACTTGGCTGGCAGGAAGGAAAACCGAAACGCCGATGTCGACCAACAGGCCGCCTTTGATTTTCCGCTGGCACTTACCAGTAACAATGTCGCCTTCGGTGATCTTGGAAATGACTTCTTCCCAGATCTTTCGCTGATCAGCACGTTTCTTGCTGACGGCGATCAAGCCTGAAGGATCGTCGGCGCGACCTTGGGCGTCTTCGAGATCTTCGATCAGGACATCGATAACCTGACCGACCTCTGGTGGATCTTCTTCAGTCCATTCGTTCTTTGGAATGGTGGCTTCACTTTTGAAGCCAACGTCAACGATGACGTGATCGTTGTCGACGCGGACGATTGTGCCTTTGACCATCGAATCGATCGAGTAGTTTTGGCCGTCGGCGTCTGGTGGAAAGAGATACTCGCCGAGATCAACATCATCGACGTTTTCGCCGTACTGAGAGAAAGCGGCGTTTAGCTGACGATCGATATCGTCGTCTTCAAGAGAGTGAATAAGGTTTTGATTGACCATGAAAAAAAGGACCTTTACGACCACACTGGCTGGATGCATACAAGAACAAAAGCTGCCGCGTCATAGTTTTGGGCAGGAGAAATCCGTCAGCGTTCAAGAGGCTTCAAGATGGAAGCTTGCTGGTGCATGCAGAGTGCATCGAGGTGGGGTTGCGTATCGCGTGATACGGCAGTGACACTGTTTTCGCGGATTGACTACTTCGCCAACCAAAAATCGCGTCAACATCGTTGCGAAAGGTTATCAGAAGCCCCAATGCCTCACAACGCAAAATTGGGAAAATCCAACCTTCCTAAGGTCTATCGGCAACCGATGCGGACTTTTTGATGCCAATACCATCAATTCGACGGATCGACTTATTGCTGGCGTTTTGAACTTTCGAGCAACAAATGGGCCAGCGCGGTCTCTTTCAGCTCTTTTTCAACTTTCGGAGCGGTGTTCCGATTTCAGTAGCTGCGGGAGCTGACTCGCGAAGTGATTTTCTCGCTTGCAAAATTAAGAACAAGGGGTTCGCATCTCGCCTTAAGGAACGCAAAAGCACGGTGAGCGATTGAAAGCGGTTGCAGGCTCGCTAAACTGTCCGCTGCAGCGAGCGGGATTTTCCGTCCTTGGTTAAAGTCAGACCGGGCTCCTTCGCTGTAGTGGTTCAAGTTGGGACCTGATCGCGACAAGAAATCCAATCGACGAACTGGGAGCCAGTTTTGATTTGATGCTTGATGCCGGTCAGTACTTCGTCTCGGTCGAAGGCACTGGGCTTGAAGGTGTCTACTCGGACTACGGCAGCCTTGGTTTCGTTACCGTGTCAGGCTCCATTCAAATTTCCGCCATTCCTGAACCTTCCAGCTTGGCCGCGATCGGAATTTTTGGTGTCGGACTTTTTCTACGCCGACGCAGATCCTAAGACTCTCTGGCTGTCGATTGATTTTTCTGCAGCAGCGTTTGAATCACTATCGTCGAATGCTATCGCAAAATTGCGTCAAGGATCGCTCCGTTTCGCTTTTGCGAACTCGAGCTTGCCGATAGGTGGCAAGCCGTTTCAGTGGCCGCCGCTGAGTCGTGATCTTCGAAGGCGCTCAGAACCAAAACACGGCCGTCCGAAACGGATTCCGCAGCATCGAACAACTGCTCCATTGTTCCGCGAAAGCGGCAGCTGGCTCGATAGATTCCTTCGGTAAGCCCTTCGTCAGCGAGAAAAATTCGGGACGCCATCAGGAATGGCGAAATGCCAGTTAGCCTTGGATTGACGTCCACCAAAAACATTCGTCCAGATGTATCGCGAAGGATGTCGATTCCGACGACACCAAAATAGCCATGGCTATGAAGATGTTTCGCAGCCGGTTCGATGATGGAAGAGAATCCGCCCAAAAGTTCGCTCTGCTGTTTCGCCGAAAAGAGCCCTCCACACCATCGCAGGTTTTCGTCAAACCTCTGTTCGGTGAAACCGAGCCAAACGACGGAGCCATCTTTCCGCAGATAAAACTGGACTCCAAAATCACCATTGATGTTTTCGATGATCGAGTTCACCACAAGAACAGCATCCGGCCAATGCTGATCCAATTGCTTCTGCAGCGCAGCTTCGTCTTCGGCGGACTTCAACAGAAAATTCCCCAGCCCCGCGTAACCGTGACTGAGCTTTACGATGCAAGGGAATTCGATCGAATCGAGCACATCCGCTTGGGGACAATCGATTTCGGCAATGACTTCTTTCGAATGCAGACGATAGTTCGTTTCCGGATCAACCACTTGCTGATCAGGTCGAAGTGACTGATGCGGAAAAAGTGGAATGTACGGCGTTACCTCATCGACGGCTTGCCAACGTGGAACACCGGCGTCACCGAAAATTCGCCGCCAGTGATCCAGCAATTGCGGAGGCGGAGCCAATTCAGAACATACCGGCAAGTCGGATCCCCAGCAGCACATCAGATGATGCGGGCCGAGCACTTTTAAAAGCTCGCGTCGCGGCGGAGGAAAAGGATCGTGAATGATGAACCGCGATTTGTTTTGAAACGCAGTATCATCACTGTTCGAAGACGGATACTCAGCCAGCAACGCTGCCGCAGGGGCATCGGAAGCGTAGAGATCCGAAAGGAAACGAAACCGGGTCGAAGTGTCGATATTTGACATGTTGGGTGCGAGCCGGATTACGACTTCTTTTCCCAAATCGACAGCTCAGAAATTCCGTATCGAAATTCCCGTTTCGTTTTCTGAGCCACAAACGGGATATCCTTCGTTTCCCCGACCAGTGCAAATTCGGCCCCAAGGATTTTTTCGATGCCGTCCAATGAAGTGAAGTTTTCGCCAGTATTTGCTTTGAATCCGCCAAGCCATTTGTCGCGAGGAGTCACGTCTTCGTTCCATGAGTAAGGCGAAGCCAGCACGAGCAAGCCGCCAGAACGGACACGGCCTTTGATGCAGTCCAAAAACTTCGCCGGGTCGTAAAGATTTTCCAGCAGGTTTGCAGCAAGGACCAAGTCATAGTCATCGTATTTTTCGACAAGGTTGCAGGCATCGCCCTGCATGAACGAAATTCGGTCCTTTACGTTTTGATAGTCGGCGAAAGCGTCAAGCAAAACCTCGCCGTACGAATTCAAGGCACCTTCGTCCGGAACCGCGTAACGTTGTCTCCCTGATTTTTGCAAATTGGCTGGAGCTTCAATCAACCGAACCGAAAAATCTACCGCATCAACATGTTGAAAATGCTTCGCCAATTCAAACGACGCTCGTCCTGACCCACAGCCGATATCCAAAGCCCTTTCGGTTTTTCGGCCCGACAATTGAGAGGCAATCGCGTCGACGCAAGCGACTTGAAAATTCGGAACTCCAAGTTTTAATTCACCGAAGTGATCTTCGATCGAACTTGCGATTTCAGGGTCGCTTTCGCACGGATTCAATTCGATTTCAGGAAGCGGTTGAGCTTCGATGTAACGCAAACCGGAGTACTGAAAAAAGTGGCGACGGAACGCGTAACGAGCATCTTTAATCGCGTAGTTGCCAGTCGAAATCCAACACCCGCCTTTAAACAGGTTGTGCTTGCCGTCGAAAGTCGGTGCAGAGAAGTCGTCGTAAATTGGGTGGACCTCAAACCCGTCGTAGGCGTCGACAGGGGTCTCAGTCCATTGCCAGACGTTGCCAATCACATCGAATAATCCGTCGTGAAATTCGTGGCGATCAACGGGGCAGGGCGACAGTTCGTGTTCGAGGTTGATGTTGCCCGGAGCCGTTTCCCAATAGGGCTGATCGGTTTTCAGTCGATTTCGCATCAGCTGCCATTCCGCTTCGGAAGGCATTCGGATATGAGTGCCGGTCTGTTCAGATTTCCAGTTGCAAAACGCTTTCGCTTCCAGATAGTTCAGCTCCGCAGGCCACGACCACGGCATGTCGATCTCTTCCAGCATCGTGCGAAGTCGATAGTCACCGTCTTCCTTGCGCCAATAAACCGGATGTTTCGCCTTGCTGAATTCGATCCAGCTCCAACCTTCCTCGGTCCAATACTTCCTGTTTTCGTAGCCACCTGCTTCGACGAATTCGAGCATCTCCTGATTCGAAACGAGATACTTGGAAGCTTTGTAGGAACTGACCTCTTCAGTCGACTGACCGTACTCACAATCCCAGCCATAAATTGGATTCGATTGGGACTTGCCAAGTGCAACCGTCCCGCCGTCAACGCCAATCAGTTCGTTCGTTGGCGCCAGACCATCGTCGCGACAAATTTCGGACCAGATCGGATGCGGCTGCACCATTTCGATGGGTAGCTCGCGAATCAAAATCGACGACGTCTCAAGATGGATTCGTTCGTGTTCGATCCCCATCAACACGATCCACATTGGGCTGTTCCAATCGATCGGCATGCTGAAATCGCAGTTACGAATAAAGCGATCGACAATCTCGCGCGTCGCATCGCGATGTGCTTTCACCTGTTGCGGTGTCGGCCAATCGTAATTGTCGTCGTTCAGGTCGTCCCATGACATTTCGTCAACGCCGATCGCAAGGATGGACTCCAGTGACGGATCGACTCGTTCGTTGATCAGATTGGCGACGTTCAGTTTGTTGATGAAAAAAACCGATGTGTGACCGTAATAAAAAATCAGCGGCTGACGGAGACGGTTGGCTCGACGATAATAGGCTTCGTCGCTGGCGAGACATTCAAACAGGCTTTCGTAAAGCGTGAACGATGCATGAAAGTAGTCCAGAATCTCTTGGCGTTTGGTCTCCGCGTCCCCTTCGTTTAACAAAGGAGTGCGTGTCACGAGAGGCGCTTGTTTTTCGTCGGCGAGCTTGACGAGCGTATCGGTATTGGACGTCATGGTATCGGGGAGCGTAATAAAGAGTCGGCAAAAAGACTAAGCAAAATTAGACGAGGCAGTGGCTTTCCGCCTTACACCCATTTTTACGATTCAGAGCTGATTTGAAAGGCGTGGACCGCAGATCGTCGCAGAATGTCACGTGAGATTTACGAGTGTATCGAAAACAATAGCCCAAATGAGTGGCGATGGGCATCAAGGATTGCAAGCGAGTTACATTGACACGTTGGCAAACGCGGTCATTTGCAGCATTCGCGTACCACCACCGAAGCCGCCGCCATCCCGAAGGCAGAAGTCACAAAAGAGGCCGTTCCATAGATCAATCGCCTTTTTTCGCAAGCGTGAGGAGAATCTTCTGCGTGAGGGCAGATGCACCGAAAGCCGTCCGCATCCCACGACGGTGGCTGCGGTTCAACGATGTCTTCTTCAGAAAACACGACTGGCAGCCCAACGTGTGACTGCGTGTCGAGTCCTTTTCGAGAAAGCTCTTTTCGGATGACTTTGATCAATGGGTCGCGTCGCGTTTGACTTAAGTCGGCGACTCGAATCTGAGTCGGATCCATTCGTGCGCCCGCCGCTCCACAGCTGACCAACGGAATGTCCTGCTGCAAACAGGTGCTAATCAGATGCAGTTTCGCCGTCACGTTATCGATCGCGTCGATCACAAAATCGGGCCGCGGCGTCAGCAATGCTGCGCTCGTTTGCGGGTCGTAAAACGCTTGCACAGAATCGACTTCGATTTCAGGGTTGATTGCACGAACTCGCTGCGCCAGTAAATCGGCCTTGGGTTGCCCGACGGTTTTTGGAAACGCCTGAAGCTGCCGGTTAACATTCGTGACACAAACGTCATCAAAATCAACGATCGTTAAATGACCGACGGCAGAACGAGCGAGTGCCTCCACGGCGTAACTGCCGACGCCACCAAGCCCCAAAACGGTGACTCGTGAGCCGAGCAATTTACGAACGCCGTCTTCACCCACCAGCCTCGCCAGCCGGTCCCATCTTCGTGGGACTCGTTCAATTTCGCGGAGCGGTTCCTTCTCTCGCGCGGATTCCTTCTCGTCGGCCCGATTAAGGCGTTGCTGTAAATCGGATTCCAGCCATGGCTTGGATGTTCGCCGTTGGCGCGGCAAATTCAGTTCAGGAATCGATTCAGTTGTGCAGCACTGAGAAGAAATTTGGTCCGAGGTCTCGCTGCAGTTACCTTCACTACAATCAGAATTGTTGTTTGTTTGGTTCGTCTTCATTCTCACATCGTAATGGATGTTCCAAGCGTGGGGTACAGGGTAAACCCTCGCTAAATCACCCGGCGTCATGCTCCATTGAGACATACATTTAGGTTGAAAGACGGAAGCGAACGCTTCGAACCTTCTGGTGCACGCAACCTTGTCAGCCAAAAGAATAATGCCGTGAAACGAAATACCTATTCACCAGCCAAAAAATACGCTGAAGCCGTTATTTTCGTGATCGATGAAGAACCGATCGTCGTCGACACACTGACTTATTATTTGGAATCCGCTGGCTTTGAAAACGTCCATGGGTTCTGCGACTCAACCGCCGCCGTCGCCGCATTTGATAAAGATCGTCCCGACGTGGTCTTTACGGAAATTTTCATGCCCGGGATTGATGGCCCGGAGCTGATGAAACTCATGCGAAGCTGCCCGCTGCTCGCGAACGTGCCCGTCATCGCGGTGACGGCTCATTCTTCGATCGAAATTTCCGACATGATGATCGAAGCCGGAGCACAATCGGTCATCCTGAAGCCGTTCCCGCGCGATGTCCTGGTGGAGCACGCTGTTCTGGCGATCGCATTAAGTCGCGAACGACCCGTGATCGAATGGCCAGCTGAACCGCTTGGAGTTCTGTGTCCTCAAGTCGCTGCCGCTGCAAAGCCAAACAACGAAGAACCCGTCGCCTGTGAGAAATCGACGCGCCAGCGTTGGCGGTAAGCGGTTGCTCAAATACACCGCAACCTTCTCTTCGTGTCCGATTGACTCGTGGGCCGCATTTCAGCCGGAATTATTCACGACGACAGGCGTCTGGTTTGCCCATTGAAGCGATTCTCTGGACGCGTAAGAAGGTTTTCAAATTCGTCAATTTCACGTCGTGGGTGACCTGTCGAAACCACAAACCCGGAGCAATACCCAAATGAAACAAGCTTTCTACAGGTCGACGCCCAAACATCGTGAATAATCCGGGTTCAGGTTCGATATGCAGCAAATTTGCCGAGTCTGAAAGTTGCGTCTATCCACGTGTTCGAGCGTTGGTTCATTATTTATAATCTTGCGACTGTCCTATTGGAATTCGTTGAGTCGTAACAAAGAACCAAAGATGAGTAGCCATAGTCCCGTTCCCGCTTCCGCTCGCCCAGTTCAGAAACCCATCCGCGTCGATGGCAAATTGTTGGTCGTCAGATCCGGAGCAGTATTGCCGCAGTTCTGTGTCAAAACGAATCAGCACGTTTCGGCATCGGAGTACAAACAACGTCGAATCAAGTGGACGAAGGAAACGTCTGGCCGCGGATTGATCAAAATAATTTCTTACTTCACATCCAGGCAGTTTTGCGAACTCACTTTCGGATTGAAGTCTGGTTGGCAAACTCGGGCTCGGATTATCCTTGCTTTGAAAATCGTCGTCATGTTGCTCGGTTGGATCGGCATGTTTGTGATGGCAGCCGTCTTTCCTGATCCGGCTGCAATCCTCGGCTGCCTGGCCGTAGGAACGATCGCCGCGATTTTGCTGCCTTTCGGTAATTCGCCTGTGGCCATTGTTCGAGAAAACAACGGCGAGTTCTGGCTGAAAGGGTGCAACCCAAAGTTCCTGTCACGGTTTAAGGCTTAGCGTAGTTCATCCACCCTTAGTTGACTAATTTGTGAGCCGAGTCGCGTGAACGGCCGGGTGCAGCACCTCGGGAGCATACGTTACTCGGCTCACAAGCTCGACCGGAAAATACAGTTCGGATGCGCCGCAACTTCCAGCACAAGGCAATTTTGCCCAAAGTTGGCTTTGCATCCGTTTGCATCGCAGGGCGAATTTACTTAGATCGAAAACGCAATCTTTGTTAAAATCGATGGTGTCGCTTCTGTGGCAAATTCGCTTCGGCCGCTTCGACCTCAAACGCTCTAAAATTGTGGAGAGTTCTTTTGTTTTTAAAACATGGAACCGTTTTGCTGGGACTTTTTATCCCTCTGACACTGGCAGGATACTCTGGATTTTTTCACGAGGGTTCAGAATCCGAAGGCGCCATCGCATCGCCACGTACAGCCCTCACGGAAGATCGAATCGGATTCAACGAGTCCATTCGTCCGATTCTTGCTCAGCACTGCATCTCCTGCCACGGTCCCGACGAAGAACATCGTGAAGCCGGCTTGCGACTCGACACCCGAGAAGGAGCTCTCGATTCAATCGAACCCGAAGACCCAGAATCCAGTGAGCTTTTTGCAAGGATCGTATCCGAAGACGACGATCGCATGCCTCCCATTGATCACGCGGATCCTCTAAACCCAGAACAGATCGAACTGGTTCGCAAGTGGATCGAACAGGGAGCTGACTACGAGGTTCACTGGTCATTCAAGCCTTTGAAAAAGCCCGCTCTGCCGCCGCCATCGTTTTCTGGATGGGGACGCAATGAGATCGATAGGTTCGTCGCGCAGAAAATTAAGTCATCGGGACTAACGCCGTCTTCCGACGGTGATCCTCATCGTTTGATTCGGCGTTTGGCGCTTGATCTGACCGGCTTGCCGCCGACAAAAGAGATGACCGATTCGTATGCGGCGAATCCAACACCTGAAAACTATGAGGCGATTGTCGATGACCTTCTTGCATCGCCGTCCTTTGGCGAGCATTGGGCTGCAATGTGGATGGACATCGCTCGTTATGCTGACACGATGGGGTACGCGGAAGACAAGAAACGCGACATCTGGCCCTGGCGTGATTGGGTGATCCGAGCTTTCAACGATAACAAGCCGTACGACGAATTTACGATCGAGCAGATTGCGGGTGACCTATTGCCTAACGCCTCAACCGATCAGCGATTGGCGACAGCGTTTCACCGCAACACACTCAATAACACCGAAGGCGGAACCAGCAACGAAGAATTCCGCATGATCGCAGTCAAGGATCGTATCAGCACAACAATCAACGTTTGGATGGGGCTGACGATGCGTTGTGCGGAATGTCACACGCACAAGTACGATCCGATTTCACAAACCGAATACTATCAGTTTTTGGTTTACTTCAATCAGACCGTCGACGCCGACGACAATGACGAACGGCCTCGTCTGGAAGTATTCCCTCCCGAACGTGCTGCTGCATTGGTCGATGTTCAGAAGGAAGTTGCCAGCCTGAAGGAAAAGATCAAGACGGAACCAGAAGTCTGGTCCATTTTGACTGCCGATGAAGTGAAGTCCCGTGATGGCGCGACGTTGAAAACGCAAGACGATGGATCAATTGTTGCTTCGGGTGTCAATCCTCGCTTCGATCAGTATCAGGTGACTTACGAGCTTCCTGCCGGGACGCACACCGGCCTTCGCCTGGAGATCTTTCCATCGGATTCCGCCGGTGGCAACGTCGGACGTGGTCACGGTGGAGCCTTCGTCGTCAACCATATCGAAGCCAGTTTGCTTGACGGCGAATCGGCTTCACCACTTAAATTCTCAAAAGCGCGAGCCGATTTTTCGCAAGTCAATCACAAGATTCAGGGGGCGATCGGAGACGAGCCACACAAAATCGGTTGGGCTGTGAACCATCCGGTCGACGGCTATCGAACGAAACGTACCGCTGTGATCGAGTTTGCAAAACCGTTGAAATTGGAATCGGCGACTCGAATCAAATTCACGATCACTCATGCTTCGCAATGGCCGGGATTGAATGTTGCCAAGTTTCGAGTTTCGTCGACAGAATTCGATTCGCCAGTTCAGGCTTTCAAGGACGAAAAAATCGATCCGCTCAGATGGAAGCTGGAAAAACTTGTCAAGCAATTGAACAGCCCGGTTCGAGTGCCAGTTTTGGAAGAGCGATCCGAAAAAGATCGCCGCGAGACGTTTGTTAACCTTCGAGGCAACTACATGGCCAAGGGCGAAAAAGTAGAGGCCGACGTCCCGAAGGCGTTTCACGATTTTCCCGGCGACGCTCCTGCGAACAGGTTGGGCGTCGCGATGTGGCTTATGAGTGACGAGAATCCGTTGACGGCTCGAGTCGCGGTCAATCGATTTTGGGCCCGATTCTTTGGACTGGGGATCGTCGAAACAGAGGAAGATTTTGGGACTCAGGGAGCTCCTCCATCGAATGCGGAATTGCTCGATTGGCTTGCAGCTGACTTCCGCGACAATGGCTGGAACACCAAACGGCTCTTGAAGCAGATCGTGATGTCGTCGGCCTATCGCCAGGACAATAAAGCCACATCGGAACAACTTGAGAAAGATGCTCGCAACCGTTTGTTGGCAAGAGGTCCTCGTTTTCGTCTGTCTGCCGAAGTCGTGAGGGATCAGGCTTTGGCGGTCTCGGGCTTGCTGAGTCAAAAGCTTTTTGGACCGCCCGTGTATCCTCACAATCCTGTGAAACGAGTTCGCAACGCGTTCACCGGTGGGTCCAATTGGAAAGTCAGCGAAGGCGAAGACAGAAATCGTCGAGCGTTGTACACGTTCCTGAAACGGAGTTCGCCGCATCCGCTTTTTGAGACCTTCGACATGGCGACGCGAACGGTTTGCAATATGCGTCGGATCAGAACCAATACGCCATTGCAGTCCTTCATGACTCTGAACGATGTGACCTTCATTGAGGCAGCTCGGGAACTAGCCAAACAGATGCTGGACCATTCTGACGATGTAACGCAACAGATCAAATTCGGATTGGAGAAGTCGCTGCTCCATCCTGCCAGAGCAGATCATCTGGAAGAGCTTGTGAAGCTTTACGATTTGACGGTCGCTGAATATGAGTCTGACATCGAATCTGCCGCGAAAATGGCGGATACCGAAACAGATGCTAAAACCGAAGCCGAAAAAGATTCTGATACAGTGCAGCTTGCCGCGATGACGGTCGTCGTCAATGTGATTTTGAACCTTGATGAGTTTTTGACACGATGAAAAAACACGCTTACTACGAATTGCTCGCTCAAAGAGCAGAAGGGACAACCCGGCGCCATTTTTTGAAAAGCTGTCAGGTTGGACTTGGTGGAATCGCATTGAGCCAACTGCTTGGTGAAGATGTCGCTGCGAACGACAAACAGCCCGTGTCGCACGACGAAGCAAATCCGCTTGCGGTGAAGTCGACGGCTCATCCAGCTAGAGCCAAGAACGTCATCTACTTGCATATGGCAGGTTCGCCGCCCCAGCATGAGACGTTCGACTACAAGCCCGAGCTTGCGAAACGCGATCAGCAGCTTTGTCCGGAAGAGATGATCGAAGGGAAAACGTTCGCCTTCATAAAAGGTCGACCCAAGTTGATGGGGCCGGTTTACAAGTTCAACCGACACGGCGAAACGGGACAATGGGTCAGCGAAATGCTGCCTCACATGGCCAGCCAAATCGACGAAATGTGTGTCGTTAAATCGCTTTACACTGACCAATTCAACCATGCTCCGGCGCAACTTCTGTTGCACACCGGCAACCCGCAGTTTGGCGGTGCATCGGTTGGCTCGTGGGCGACCTACGGGCTGGGATCAGAGAACCAAAATTTGCCCGGCTACATCGTGATGGTATCTGGAGGCACTCAGCCATCAGGCGGAAAGAGTCTTTGGGGAAGCAGCTTTCTGCCTTCTGTCTATCAGGGCGTTCAGTGTCGCAGCGAAGGTGATCCGATTCTGTACGTCGGCAACCCGGAAGGAATGTCTCGCGAGGTAAGGCGTAAAAGTCTTGACGCTTTGAATCGGCTAAACCGAGCGGAACTGAACGAGTACAAAGACGCGGAAACGTTAACTCGCATCAATCAGTACGAGCTCGCGTTTCGGATGCAGGTTTCGGTGCCCGAAGTCATGGACATCTCTCGGGAATCGAAAAAAACGCTGGAGCAATACGGTGCCGAGCCGGGCAAAGCTTCGTTCGCCAACAACTGCCTTTTGGCGCGACGGTTGGTCGAGCAAGGAGTGCGGTTCGTGCAGTTGTTCGATTGGGGATGGGACATTCACGGGACGGCCAAATACGATGATTTGGAGACTCAGTTTCCAAAGAAGTGCAAAGAAACGGATCGTCCCATCGCTGCTCTGCTGGCTGATCTGAAACAACGCGGCATGTTGGAAGACACGCTGGTCGTATGGGGCGGAGAGTTCGGACGGACTCCCATGAACGAGGGACGCAACGGATCGAAATTGCTCGGGCGAGACCATCATCCTGATTGTTTTACGATGTGGATGGCAGGAGGCGGCACCAAGCCGGGGTCTCATGGCGGGACGGACGAACTTGGCTACAAAGCCGTCGACAATCCGATTTTCGTACGAGACTTCAACGCAACTTTGCTGCACGCGCTCGGGCTTGATCCGCACCGATTAAGCTACTTTTTTCAAGGATTGAATCAGCGGCTGATCGGCCCCGCGAATACGCCTCAGGTTCGGCACGAGCTTTTGCTGTAGCGATTTTTGCAGCAGCGATTTGCGGATACCGCGTTGTCGAAGCGGGCCGCGTTCGTTCCAGTGACAATTGCGCTAATTCGAGCCCGCCGCAAAACTAAAACGAGTCATCAAACACAAGTTCGCTCAGAGGCAATTGTCCGGGTTTCGGCCACGGCTCTTTGGTGCCCTTTCCGATCGCCACCATGGGGCCCATCACATGGTCGTCAGGCAAGTTGATCAGCTGAGCAACTTTTTCGATATCGAATCCAATCATCGGACACGAATCGTATCCCATTTCCTGTGCCGCCAGCATCATCGTTTGCATCGCCATGCCGATGGACCGTTGAGCCTCATCGCGTTGTAGCCACTCGCGGCCCTCGTGAAATGGTCCCATCCAGCCGACCAAAAGATCGGACACTTCTTTCGGTGCGTTTTTCCAATATCGATCTGGCTTTTTTTGCCAAGCTTTCACATCAGCAGTAAACAACACGAGCAGCGACGCGTCCGTCATCTGAGCTTGATCGTTGCCAAACTCGCTGCGGATCTTCGTTCGCAATTCCGGATCTCTCAGGACAACGAAACGCCAATGCTGAATGTTGAAACTGGTCGGAGCCTGAATGACGGCCTCGAAAAGCTTCGCCTCTTCTTCAGGGGTAATCTTGTGATTGGCATCAAACTGTTTGATGGATCTACGATTGAAAATGGATTCGATGACGTTCATTTGGTATGTCTCGCGGGGGTTCAAAAAATTGGTTTAGACGATCGATGGAAAAAGAACTTGTTCAACTGAAGGGGGGCTGAGCCAAAGAACTCACTGTTGAGCCTCGTACCGTGAGTCAGGAAAGTTTCATCTGCCAGAACTCCGCGACGCCAGATTCTTCTGAAAGTCGGTAGGGCGCGAAACCAAATTTCTTGTACGCATTTTTGGCAACTTCGTTTCCGCCCAGCACCTCAAGCGTCACCTTACAGCATCCGATCTTTTTCGCTTCTCCGATAACGAAATCAAGCAGCATCTGAGACAGACCTTTTCCACGATATTCTCGATGTACAACAAGGTCGTGGACATTGATCAATGGTTTGGCTGCAAAAGTAGAAAACCCCTCTGCGAAATTGACAAGCGCTGCAGGCTGTTGATCGACATAGACAATCGCACTGCCAAAATGCTCCCTTTTTTGAAGCTCCGAAATCAAGTTTTGCTGAACAATGTCTGGCAGCGGCTCACTGGCTCCCATTGGGTCCATTGAGTAATGATTGAGCAACAGCACGACAGCATTTGCTTGCTCGGAATTTTGATAGTCGACTCTTTTGATTTCTGTTGACATTGAAGACGGGTTCTTGAAATTCTGTTTGGCTGGCCGAAAATGGGATCATGACATATTCGACCCGCAAAGAACACCGTTCTCAACGGTATCAACATATCGTTGATCAGATTTTCGCCAAAAAGGAATTTGATCTGGAGTACGCGAAATTTAGCTGCAACGACAAACCATTTTTCGTGACTCGGGTTGTGACGGAATTGGTCGAGGACGGTTGGCTGGTCAGCGAACCCGATGGCGATACTTATTGTTGGAACGATGGCCGCGGATCTTTTGAACCTTCCGAATGGATTCGAAGGAAAGTTCATGGCGTGCAAGTTACTTCTTCCCCGCAGCAAGATCGGCCGCGAGAACGACTTTTGGCACACGGCGTTGAATCATTGCGAGACTCGGATTTGATCGCGATTCTCGTGCGTTCCGGTCGTCCGGGAGAATCCGCTGTGATGGCGGGCGAAAAAGTGGCTCGCGAATTCGCGTCGCGAATGGAAATGTTACCGCTGGCCAAGGCGGGCGAGCTAAAAGAGATCAGTATCGCGATTTCCCAGTCAGCTTATTGTCAGATCATGGCGGGAATTGAATTGGGACGCAGGATCGCGGCGCTGTCCAAGTTGAAAGTAAAACACAAGATCGGTGGTAGCGATGATGCGATTGCTTTCTGTGAAAATCGATTTGCGCGTTTGATCGCGGACGGCAAACAGGAAGAATTCCATGTCATTACACTCGACACAAAGAATCAGGTCATCGACTCTCACAAGGTAACGGTCGGAACGCTTGACGCCAGTCTCGTTCATCCTCGCGAAGTATTTCGCGTTGCGATAAAGGACGCGGCTTCTTCGGTCATATTGGTTCACAACCATCCCTCCGGTGACCCAACACCCAGTCGCGAAGATCGGCAGGTAACCGACCGACTGACGGAATCCGGAAAACTACTTGGCATCGATGTGCTGGACCACATCGTGCTCGGATCGGATCATTCGGTCAGTATTCGCGCCCAGTAACACAGGCATCGTGTAGCGTTGGAGCACTTGAACACTGAAACTTTCGTCGATCGAAGCACCAGTGTCTGAAAACAAGACGGCGGTTCCATTTTGAATCAGCATGAAATCAGCTGAACGAAGCTTACTTTTCGTTAGCGTCGACGCGCCGATACTTTTCGCGATACTTTTCATACAGCCGCGTTTGACGATTCGACAAGTCGATTTCGCGACCCGCAACCCATGCTCGATCGATCGTCGAAACGGCCTCCAATGGATCTCCGTTGACGACAATAAAGGTTGCATCTTTTCCGGCTTCCAGGGAACCGACTCGATCAGCGATTCCCAAAATTTCGGCAGCGTCAATGGTGACCGACCGAAGTGCAGAATTTCGATCCAGGCCGTACGCTTGAGCCACCGCTGCGTGAAAGGGCAAATTTCGCGTATTCCATGTTTCACTGCGATCCGTTGACGAAATGCAAAACTTGACACCGGCATTCTTAAGCCTTGCCGGCAACGTGTAAGAATCGTCGTGACGATCGTCGCGTCTTAGCGGCAGACGATGCGTCGCGGACACGATCACCGGAACGTTGTTCGACTTCAGAAGTTCCGCACACTTTACCGCGTCGTACCCGCCAAGCAAAATGATTTTCAGATTCTCTCGAGCGGCAAACGAAACGGCGGACTGAATTTCAGCGGATTGATCAGCTCGAACCATCATCGGAACTCTTCCGGCCACAACGTCTCGCATCGCTTCCAACTTGCTGTCGAATGCGGTCTGAGAATCGGCTTGGCTGCGGCCTTCGTGATAAGCTTTGGCAAGCTCAAAGAACTCGAACAGCTTCTCTTGTTGTTCCTTGAGTTCCTCTTTTTCTTCGGCCAGTTTTTCTTTGTCCAGTCGAGCGATTGTTCTGGCGGGAAGTCGCTGCAAAGGCCAGTTGACTTGCACCGCCGCAACCGGAGAAAGAACCATGTCTTCGTAAGTCCATCCGTCCAATTGGACAATTGATGACTGACCTGAAATCAAACCGCCGCTGGGAGCCGATAATGCAACCAGCACTCCGCCGGTACGTGTTACAGGCAGAATGACGTTTTCCATGTTGATCGAGACAAACGATTTTACATTCGGGTTGAACATGCCGGGTTCACGAAAGTCCCGAGTCGCGCGAACGGCAGCGATCTCGGTCAGTCCAAGCTGCGAGTGTGATTCGATGAAGCCGGGATAGATCGATTTCCCTTTTGCCGAAATCTGAATCGCGTCTTGAGGGATCGTAACCTCAGCGCCAACAGCTTTTATTATGCCGTTTTCAACTAACAGGACTCCATTTTCGATCGAAGCCGAAGTCACCGGATAAATGGTCGCGTCCACAATGGCAACGGTTTTGTCCTGTTTTTTTCCGGGCAGTTGAGCACTGGAATGTTCAGCAAGCAAAACACTCACGATCAACATCGGTAGCAGGGCGATCAGGGATTTGATGGTTCGCTTATTCATGGTCATGCCCCTGGTGATCGTGATCGTCGTCATGGTCGTGTCCGTGATGATGTGAGTGGCCGCAAAACGCATCGTAGCGAGGCCAGAATTTGGCTGGGTCGGTTGACTCTTTTCCACCCGACTCCATCTCTTCGCCGGAACGCAGCACCTTCTGCACCAGCTGCTGTTTGAGGCTGACGAATTCGGCGTGTCGCAGGGTGTCTTCATCGCGATCGTAGTACTTTCGGCCGTCGATCCACGTTTGTTTCGCGATCGAAAGATTTGAAAGTGGGTGACCGCTCCACAGCACCAAATCGGCGTCCTTTCCGACCTCGATTGAGCCAACTCGAACTTCGATTCGGAGTTGTTTTGCCGGATTGATGGTGACAAAGTTGAGCGCTTCTTCAAAACTCAGACCTCCATAGCGTACCGCTTTGGCCGCTTCCCGGTTGAGGTGTCGCGCCAGTTCGGCGTCGTCGGAATTGAATGACATCACAACGCCTCGCTGATGCATCAGAGCACCAGCTTGCGGGATGGCATCTTTGACTTCGTACTTGTAAGCCCACCAATCAGAAAACGCACTGCCCATCGCTCCGTGCTTTTTCAGCTCATCAGCGACCTTGTAGCCTTCGAGGATATGCTGAAAGGTTCCAATTTGAATTTTGTGTCGGTCGAGCAAACGAATCAGCGACAAAATTTCATCCTGACGATAGCTGTGGCAGTGAATCCATCGAGTGCGTTCCACAATTTCAGCAATCGCTTCCAGTTCAAGGTTGACTCTGGGAGGAACGCCGACGCCTTTGTACGAACGTTGCTTTTCGCGATAGAGTTTCGCTTCCTCAAACGCGTTGTCGAACAGCTGTTCAACTCCCATTCGTGTTTGCGGATATCGGTTTGTGGGATTTTCCCAATTCGACTGTTTGACGTTTTCGCCCAACGCAAACTTGATCCCGGCCGGAGCGCCTTTGAATTTCATGTCTTCGTCGAGCGCACCCCACCGGAGCTTGATCACTTGATTCTGACCGCCGATCGGATTGGCCGATCCGTGCAAAATGTTTGCCGTGGTCACGCCGCCCGCCAGCTGTCGATAAATCGTAATGTCATCGCAGTCAATCATGTCTCCGATGCGAACTTCCGCTGTGATCGCCTGCCCGCTTTCGTTGATTCCGCTGTCGCTGGCCATGTGCGAATGGCAATCGATGATGCCCGGTGTCAAATGAGCCCCTTCACCATCGACAACGATTTCTGCGGTCGGCAATGCACCGCCCGATTCAATCACTGCCTTGATTTTTCCGTCCGAAATTAAAACGGACGCGTTCTCCAAAGCTCCTTTCTCACTACATGTCCAAACCGTCACATTCGTGAACAGCACGCTGCCCGGCGATTCTGGAATGCTTTCGACACCGGCGTAACCGAACGGAAAATTGACTTTCGAAATCGCGGCGATGTCTTTGGATGCGTCACTTTCGTCACCGCTGTCAGCGTCGCCATTGGTCTTGTCGGATGCGACTTCTGTGTCACTCGCTGGTTTCTTACTGAAGGGTTCTCGATCGGTTTTGACGACAGAAACGGCAACGGATGCACCGTCGGGTAGAACCGCCGTTCCTGTCCCGGCTTCGTCGCTGTTCAGGGTTACCGAAAGTTGAACCCAACCCTCGAAGCCGAACTTCTTGCCGGCAAAAGCACCGGCGATCACTGATTCAGAATTCTTTTCGTGCTTCAGTCTTGCACTGGTGTCGGCGCCTTTGAACAGTTCAATGGAATCGTCGCTGATCTGCAGGCTCGTTGCGTTCAGGTTTCCGTCGGTGGAGGTAACGCTCCAAACGACGGCTTCTGCTTTCGCGTCCTTAACGTCAAATTGTTTGCCTGCGACCCAAGTCTGCACAACATTCGATTTGTCGTCAAAAATCGGTTTGTCAGAAACGACCAGGTTTGCAATGAATTTCGGTTCAATCTTCCCGAGAGATTCATCGTGATCGACAAGTTTGGCGGGAGCCGTTGTCAGGGCTTTAAGCGCATCCTGCGAACTGAGGCCGTGTTTGATGGCGTGTCGTACTTTGTCCAAAAAGTCATCGTCATCTTTCAGGCCATGAGACGTGAAGCAGAGTGGAATGGAAGCTTTCGACAACGCCGCCGGATTCTTTGGGGCGTGCTCCCAATGCATCAAGGTTTCGAGCGAGACGTTGGCGGCCTGTTCAGGAGTACCTACCTCTGGTGGTTTTGGGAAATTGACAGGCAAGATGATCGGGAGTCCCGTTTTGGCGATCGATTCAAGGCGGCGGTATTCATGACCGTTGCCCAGCAGCACCGCTCTGTTCAGCTGGAACTCGCGAGCAAATCGATTGGCCCGAAGACTGAACAGCTCGTTTGACGTTTCGAAAACCGCCAACTGTTGCCGCCCGTTAAGTTTCGAATCAGCAGCAACGGCTTCTTCATTCAATGACTGCAGGGCTTCAAGCGAACTGTTCGATTCAATCAACGCTCCTTCCGCCGACGCGGCGCGGCCATACCATTGAGCGTCGTACATGGCTTGACGTGCCAGAGCGACGGCTCCCATTGGTGAATTTGGATAGGAACCCCTGCCTCTGGATACTGTCAAGTGAAAATGTTGAGCCACATCCCTGTGAAGGATAAACTCTTCAGCGGGCGTTTCTTCGTCCAGCATCAGCAACAAAGCGCTCTGCCCTTTGATGACTCCATCCTTTGGAGCACAAAGCGTAACCGCCACGCCGGATTTGCGATGAGATTCGGAACCGAGATCCTTGACCGTCAGTGACGAGGCGACTTCAACCTGCGGGCGAACTTGATCATTCCAGTAAGACGTTCCCCTGTCGTGATCGAAAGGAATTTCGATTTCGTGATAAAGATCAATGAAGCCGGCGTAAATGTGGAACCCGTCCGCGTCGACGACACGTGCCCCTTTCGGAATGGCGATGTCGGGTCCGACAGATTCGATGTGCCCGTCCCGAATCAGGATCGTTTCGATACTGGGATCGTCACCGGGAAAACGCGTTACGCTGCCGCCTTTGATCGCGATAAGCTGCGGGTGATTTTCATACAACCCGTCCAGCTGTCGAGAATTTCGCACCTGCGGAAGGGTGACTTGCTGCGAAAAAAGAGTTCCACAAGTCAGGAGGATCGTTGCACCAACAACGGATCGGATCAAATGAGTCAGCATTGGCTTCCTGCAGATCGGCATCAATAAGGGAAGCCAACAATATACAACACCGACCGTCACCGTGCATGCATTATGCGGCGACGGAGCAGAATGATGATCGTGGAGTCGTTGATCGTCTTTAACGCGATCAGACCGTTTGCCGATTATCAACAGGATACGAACCAGTGAACTCATTGGGTCGCGGCGTCATCAGATCGTGGATCGCATAATTTTCGGCACGATGAGTAAGCTCGTTGTCGAGATCCTTCAACAATCGAAAGTACACTTTTTTGGCGATCGAATACGCAAACATCGCCATGAAGCCAATGATCAGTATCAGTTGAACTTCCCAGTGCAGAAATATGCCGAGCCATTCCTGATCTTCATTTAGCTCAACGGTCGCCTGAAAGCGTTTCAGTTGAGGCAGAAAATAGTTGTGCGTGATCAACGCGACATTGACCGGAATGATGGCCAACGCGAGGCAGCAAAAAACATTGATCTTAAAGCTTCGCAGCCCGTCAGCTTCAATTCTTCGTCGTCGTTCTGACAGGCTGCCGTCGGCCCGCATTGCGTTGAGCCCAACCTGTCTCGCGAGCCGCTTGGGGAGGTTCATTCCCAGCAATTCAGCAAGACAAACCATGAAGACCAGTTCAAACAAAATCAGCAAACCGACCCAGCTATCGGCAACAAGAATCGCAAACAGCACCGTCGCCACGATGGTGAACACTGCCAATGGTTTCGCTTCATGACGCATCAGTTCGTCCTCGGATCAACTTCATCGAAGATGTCAAACTTCAATGGACTTTCGCAGCTGCTGTCTCACTTTGCAGCAACGGGAAATCAATAGTCATAGGTTAACACTTCGTCGACTTTTTCTTTACGCCCAAACGTCCCATCGATTCAATCTTGTCGATGTAGTCGGGCGCGAATGGGACTTTGCAATTGGTCTCACCCATTTCGACGTCGACCTTGCCGATCTTTTTGGCGGTCGATTTGGCGGCTTTCGTAAGCGACTTGACCGCTCCGCCGACGGCGATCACGAACCCGTTCATCGTGTAGCGAACACGATTTGGGCTTTCGTGAATCGATGATTCGATCTGTTTTAAATGAGCCCTGATTTCTTTAACGTCCAATTCAGAATCGTCTCGAGTCAATACGACGTTCGCATAAGTTGACCATCCGGTTGCGGCGACGTGTTCTTTCTTTGCAGCGATCCACTTGTTCGCGATTGCAACGGCATCGGCATTTTCGGCTGCGACTCCCGCGACGGCATATTCGGAAACCATATACCAGTTGGCTTCTCGAGCCCAACGGTTCAGTTCCGCTTTTTTCATTTTTGATCCATCGGCGACGATTCCAGCCAGGTACATCGCGTCCGCATTTCCGGTCGCATAAAGTTCCATGGCAAGTTCTTGATTGCCTTTGATCGTCTTGGCGATTTTTTTCATGTCAGCCACTTTGACGCCGAACATCGATTCGGGCGCCCCATGCCGAGCGTATATTTTTCGGGACTGGGCGGAACCGTGTTTCTCTAACGCCGCCATGACTTGAGCTACCGTTTTCATTCGCCGGGTTCCTGAGGGTTATTGTCTTTGTCGGGAGCACCAGATTCATCCGATTTGGCTTGCTCGAAATAAGGTTCAATCATGGTCATGTCGATAAACGAAGAATCGGGTTGAGCAATCTTGTCTGCGGAAATGGTGGCTCGCCCGAATTCCATCGAGTAATATCGTCTTCGATCTCGCACGACGACCGCGAACAGTTCACCAGCATCGATTCGCTCGTGAGCCGCTTGTTGGGCCGATTTCCAAATCAGATTCAGCAAACCATCTCTCGCCAGCGAGTCGAATTCCGCAAAATCCGGAACGACCGCGATGGTGCAGAGTCCTTCTTTTCCAGCTTGGCAAAGAATCCTGATCGAATGGCGACTTGTCGAGTCGAAAGCTTCCTTTTTCCGCTCGTTCACCAACGTCGCAAGCTCTGTCGCGATCTCTCGAGCAGCCTTTGTGTTTCCCGAAGCCGCGGCAGAGGTATCCAGAAAACTACGCTCGGCTTTTTCAAATTTCGATCCCGCAGCAGCTCCGGTAACTCCACGAATCGATTCGACGATGCCTCGTGTGGCGACGGCCTGAACGCGAGTCATCGGCAGCAGCGCTAACGCCGCGAAGAAACAAAGGTAGCCCATGAGCAAGCCACCAGTTGCAGCAGCATCGCCGCCGACTTCGGGTCGGTTTTTGATTCTGGATTTGGAAACATGACCGAAAACGATGGCCAGAAAGCCGGTGATCACTGCCGCTGGTGATAGAAACAGCAGCGGGATGGAAACCAGCCCGAAAATCCAGCTGACGCCACCTGCGATCGACGGCAGTTGTTCGGTCGTCAGTTCGTCCAGCGCGGCGTTCCTTGCGACGCGAGGATCGACTGTGGGTTGATCGTCTGGTTCTTCGTTCGCGGTGCTCAAACTGGACCTCTTCTGTTGCCGTGGCAAGTGACAGATGAGGTTCAAGTTTAACAAAAACAAAGCCGCTTCGTCGTAAACTTTCTGTGGTAGAAAACAAGTTTTGAACTAACGCGGGCGATATCTGACGAAAAATGAAACTGCTCTGGCTGTCGAGTAGTCGTTAAACGGGTCATGGATGCCAAAAGTTTCACAGCCTTGCTGAGCCTTGCTGCGCCTTGAACGCCTTGAGCGTTCATCGTGTTGCTAGGCCGTTGCCTGAGTCATTCCGCAACGCTCAGGCATTGACGACGTTACTACGGTTTGCTCGTGCTTCTTTTTCGGCGGCTCGACACAGATTTCGCAACATGCCTTCGAACACGAACTGATGTAGCGGGTAAAGCGAGTACCAGTAGACGATCCCGAACAGGCCGACAGGATCGAACAGGGCCGTTTGCCGAACGGTCGACACGCCATTCGATTCGGTGACCTCAAACTCAAGCCACGCTCGGCCCGGAACTTTCATCTCCGCATGTAAACGCAAAAGCCGATCGGGCTCAATCTTTTCGACTCGCCAAAAGTCCAGCGTGTCGCCGGCTCGCACGTAATTCGGATCCCTCCGGCCGCGTCTCACGCCAACACCGCCAACCAATAAGTCCAAGAACCCGCGAATCTTCCACAGCCAGTTTCCGTAAAACCATCCGGTTTCGCCGCCGATTCGCCTGACCGCCGTGAACGCTTCGGCCGCAGTCAATTCAACTTTTCGGGTTCGCGAATCAACCAAGCGGGAACCGAATCGAACACCGCCCCAACCTTTTTGTTCTCCACCGGCAGAAAACGCATCTGACCATCGGGTCTCAGCGAATTCATTGTCCTCATAGATCAACGCGCGATTTATCGCCTCTTCAATCGAGCGAGGCTGCACAGAAAAATCACGAAGTGCAGAATCGTCAACCACCAGCGTGGGGTTGCGCAGGCTGTCGACAAGCTTTCGTCCAACGCGTGAGTAAAGCGGCGTCACAAGCCCCAACCAAAGGCTCGACAGATACGGCGTCAACAACGGAACGGGAATCATGCTGCGACGAAGCTTACGCTTCTTTGCATAGCGACGCATGATCTCTCCGTAAGAAATCTGTTCAGGGCCTCCGATTTGATAGATCTTTGAACCCTCGTCGATTGGCTTCTCCAAAGCTTCGATCAAATAGGCCAGCACGTCCTCGATCGCGATCGGTTGAGCCTGGATTTTGACCCACTTGGGACAGATCATTACGGGCAGCCGCTCCACGAGTGCGCGAATCATTTCGAAAGACAGACTTCCGGAACCGATGATGATCGAAGCTTGAAATTCGATTACGCTCGCCGATGAAGTTCTAAGAATGTCGCCGATCTCCTGACGGCTTCGAAGATGCTTCGAAAGATCGTCCGCGTCGTCGCCAAGGCCACCAAGGTAGATGATTCGCTTCACCTTTTTGGCGGTGCAGGCTTTAGCGAAGTTTTCTGCCGCACGTCGATCCGTTTGTTCGAAATCTTCATTGTCGCCCATCGAGTGAATCAGATAATAGGCCGTTTCGATTCCCTGCAGGGCATCGGAAAGCGATTCTGGGTCCAACGCATTGCCAACCACGATTTCAACCTGTGAATTCGTTTCAATGTCGCCGGCACCACGCCGGTTCATGCATCGAACCGAATGCCCGTTGGCGGTCAGCAATGGAAGAAGCCTGCCGCCGACGTAGCCTGTTGAGCCCGTCAAAAGTACGGTTGGATTTGTGGGGGTGGAGGTTGTCACAGTCGACCTTGAAAGAGTTAAAAGTTGCCATTGGCGGATGGCACGATCGCTATGCGAACCGGGATCCTCCGTACAGCACAACTGTAAATCGCGTCAAATTGGCACGACGCCAAAAGGGACATGTGTGAACGTTGCCGCAGTTCATGGTGATACGGTTAACCCACCGATGGCTCGCAGTAGACGGGCCTTTCGTCCAACGTTTACAGAACCTTCGAAAAATGACTTACGCACGTGCCCGTCTCTGGCTTGGAATCTCTGGCGTCGGCTCTCTGGTTACGGTTTGCTTTATTGCCCTTTGGTTTGGGCTGCCTCAGACTTTGCTAACCGCTGAGCAAACGACGGTTGTTGGATCGATGCTTCAGCTGGGCGGAGTCGCAACTGGGCTGATGGTTTGGCTTGCTCCTTTTGATTTTCTGGGTGGGTATTGGCTTCCCAAGCGATTCGGGAAACCGGTCGAATCATTCGCCAACTGGTTTGTTGGCTACTTAAGTGCCGCCGTCGGGCAGTCGATCTTGTTCGTTGTATTCGGCATGCTGATTCTGGCGGCTGGGAGCGCTGCCGGATTGCCTGGTGCAGCGTTAGCGATTTTTGTCGGAATTGCAATTTGCTTCGTGATCCGAAACCGAATTCTGCTGGCTCGCAGAGACCAATCTGCAGAGGTTTCCGATCGACTAACGGATGCTTTGGCCAAGATTCAATCGTGGCAGATCTTTATCCCGCGAACCATCGTGGTAAATCATCGAGACATTGGTTTCACGGGTGGAGTCATTGGGTTTGGAAAGTATTCTCAAATCGTGATACCCAAGCGTTGGGTCAGCACCATGTCCAGCGAAGAATTGGCGACGGCGATCGCTCGTCGCGCGATTGCGATTGAAAGCGGCGGTTACCTTAAAGGGGTCGTCATGGCGATTGCCTGGAACGCGGCAGGGTTTCTGCTCTGTGCCAGCCTGCCGGGTGCCGGCGTTGAGGCTGTCAATTCGTTTGTGACGACGATCTGTGCGTTTACGATTTGGTCGTTCTTGGGATTGCTAATTTTGCCGACCTTTAGTCGCAACGCTTCTTTGCAGATTGACCAACTGCTGGCGAAGAAGGGCACGCCCCGATCATTGATCTTCGAAACCGCGAACACGATGGATCAAATGCAGGACGGCGAACCCGAACGACCGAAATGGATTGAGCGAATTTTTCATCCGGTTCCGAGCGTGAGTCGACGGGATGCGAAGCAGGAGATTCGTGGATTCGCAGCCTGGAACGTGGCCCGAACGACGTTGTTTCTGTCGTGGGCCTGCTTTGGCATGCTCTCGCGAGCAGTTCATTGCAACGTCGGCCGTCCCGAGCTTTGGACGATGCTGCCAACCGATTGATCGTCGTCGAGATTTATGACAATAATCCCTTCGGCCAAACGGTAGCCGAACGCATTCGTCATGTTTAATCACTAGAATTCGAACTGCCTTGCAGCGGGATTCGTTCGAATTCTGACAGATGTCGAAGTTGTGTCTTTCGCAGCGAGATTCGCCCGAGCTTATCGATTTATTGAGCCGTTTGGGCGATAGCCGGCGATAGCCCCGGCTGAGTCGCCGCAACCAAGGCGATAGCCGCCTATTGCCTAAACGTGCCTAAACGGCTGGCGTAAAAATCTCGACTTGGAACAAATCAACCAGCTCGCCAGAATTCCGACAACTGAGCGAATTGAGAAATTCGCGACCCTGGAAGGCGGGTCAGCTTTTTGCTTCGCTTCGAAGTCCCGTTTCAGGCGACGAATTTTTCGTTTGTAGCGAGCACAAATTTTCTTTTTTCCAAGCTTCAGTGATTTCTCTATTTCCTGTTTCGCTTGTTGAACTTCGTCACTGTTTTCTGATTTGCCTTTTTTGATCAACGTTCGCGCCAAAACGCTAGCGATGGTCAGAACGGAAATTTGGTCATGCCTGTTAGCCTACAATCTCATCCGATTCAAAATGCTTCAGGGCGCTACTACACAGCAACTACTTGCGGTGAATTGGCTACTGGCCTGCGTGGTCAAAACGAACAAGCTGGTCAAACTGGCATTGGAAACATCCGTAAGCCAGGCAGTTGGCTTTCGCCCGGATCGAATTGAACCAAGAGCCAACAAACGAAGAAAAAAAGTGATCGGATTACTCAAGAAACCAAGGGCTGTCGTAAAGATGGAGTTGATCAATGCCCCCGCGTAAAATACCGAACCAAAGACCGGCAATGCCATTCGTGTCAGCGACCGTTTCGACGTGTCTAAGTTGCTTTTTCAGGGCTTTGAGCATTTGCTTGATCAACCTGGCAGCGACATCGCTCTGCTGGAGATTGAGAATGCTCGCGTTCGCCAGTTCTATCGCTGCAT
The DNA here is from genome assembly GCA_964479855.1 of uncultured Pirellulaceae bacterium. Lineage (GTDB taxonomy): Bacteria > Planctomycetota > Planctomycetia > Pirellulales > Pirellulaceae > Mariniblastus. The sequence goes on along the minus strand of CAYZPA010000028.1, from coordinate 6,623 downwards.
AGGCATGGCTCGCGACGAAGACGTGGCTCGTCCTCGATTTGTGCGCATTTTGAATTCAATTTTCGCTGATCGATCTATTCGGTTATCAGTCCATTTGGGAACAATTATTTTAAGAGTCCAGACTGTGAGTCCAGCATCGACTATAAAAGCTCTCTCGCCACGCCTGTGTGATTTCATCCGGAATTATTCACGACGACAGGCGTCTGGTTTGCCCTTTAAGCGATTCTCTGTACGCAGAGGCAAGTTTTGCAAATTCGTCAATTTCAAGTCGTGGGTGACCTGTCGAAACCACAAACCTCGATCAATACCCCAATGAAGCAAGCTTTGCCAGGTCGACGCCCATGCATCTTGAATAATCCGGGTGCATACCAAAAAAATACGTGGTTCAACTGCAATTGAAAAGTAATCAGAGCGAAAAATTGACGGTCGTCGAGGCACTGGACCAGAGTTTTGCATCCTTCGGCAGCGCTACTGCCATCGATGCTCCACAGGCAAAGTTGAGCTACAACACGCTGGACCAATGGTCGCGCAATCTGGCTCTGGAGATTCAACGGCAACTGTCGAAGGAAACTTTGCAATCCCGGCCAATCGCGATTTTCATGTCGCGTTCGATCGAATTTTACGTAGCCGAAGTTGCAATCCTGCGCGCGGGAGGATTCTTTCTGCCAATCGATCCGCAACAGCCTTCGGATCGGGTTGAGTTTCTTCTTGCGGATTCAGAAGCTGCACTGTTGCTGGTTCGAACAGAAGACAAGTTCCACTACCCCGAAACGACTGCTTCCCTAGCAATCAGTGCCGACGAGCGGGCAATTTGTTTTCAAACTGAGGAGTCGATAAAGCTCGACCGTGAGTGTGAGATCGAGCTGGAAACGGTGCCAGATTCCAGCCTCGCTTACATGATTTACACTTCTGGTTCTACTGGACAACCGAAAGGAGTCGCTGTCTCACACAAGTCATTGTGGAATTTTTGCGATTGGTGGGCCAATGATTTTGAGATGGCGTCAGGCGATCGCACGATGCAGTTTCTTTCTCTTGGTTTCGATGCGTCCTTGGAAGAAATTTTTCCTGCGTTGATCTCCGGTGGAACATTGGTGCCATTGCAGCCAGACAGCCTTGAATCAATCGGCCGCTTCCTGAGCTTCGTCGAGGAGCAACAGGTCAATGTCCTGCATCTGCCCACCGCATTTTGGAATCTCATTGTCGCCAGTCTTGACACGCAAGCAAAAACGACAGGGAAACTGAGGCTGCCCGATTCGTTAACCACCGTCATCTTTGGCGGCGAACAGGTCGACGCCGGTTTGGTGAAGAAATGGTTTGACTACGCTGACCCAAAAGTGCGTCTGGTCAATGTGTACGGCCCCACCGAGGCGACCATCGCGTGCAGTTGCGCGACCTTGCGGCCTGACGAAGTGCCATCAATTGGCAAACCGATCGATGAAGTTGACTTTTATGTTGTTGACGATGGTGGAGCGTTGGTTGACGAAGGTCAAATTGGCGAACTGTATATTTGCGGTATCGGCTTGGCAAACAAGTACTGGCGACGGGAGGAACTGTCGGCAGAGAAGTTCGTTGCCTGCGATTTTGCAAATCAGCAAATCTGTTATCGCACCGGGGATCAGGTAAGGTTGCGATCTGATGGAAACTACGAGTTTGTTGGCCGAATCGACGATCAGATCAAACTTCGTGGATACCGAATTGAACCGGGAGAGATTGCGAATTGTCTCTCCAGGCATCCGCGCGTCAAACAAGCTCATGTCATGAAGCGGATGCAAAACCTGACGCAACAGCTGGTGGGTTATGTGGTGACCGACGGAAGCGATCCCTTAGCCGAACCGCCAGGCGAATCGGATCTTAGAGAGTTCGTGAGCCAACACCTTCCGGATTACATGGTGCCATCCCGAATTGTTTTCGTGGAATCATTTCCGACCACTGCCAATGGGAAACTGGATTACAAACAGCTTCCCGATCCGACGCCAGTATCGGTTGGAACGCCCGGCTGTAAAACTTCATTCAAGACGGTCACTGAAGAGGCCACCGCTAAAGTCTGGGAGCGCGTGTTAGGAGTCACGGGACTCAATCGCGACCACAACTTTTTTGAACTTGGAGGCGATTCCCTGTTGGCGATGCGTTTGGTGTTGTCGCTGGAATCGGAGTTCCCCGGACCTCACATTACGGTCGCTTCGCTGATTCCCAATCCAACCATTGCTGCGATGTCAGCATACCTTGATCGTCGCCACGAGGAGCCTGCTATTCAAACTGAAAACTATCGGCCATTGTTGACACGGCTGAATGACACCGACGGACTCATTCGAGTGGTGTATTTGCACGCAGCCGGCGGTGGAGGAATGTTCTATCACGAATTCCTGGACAAAGAAGACGCTTCGGTACCCATGGGCGTGCTTGAGTCATCCCTGTTGTATGGCGATGGAGATATCGATTGCTCGGAATTATCGATCAAAGACTTGGCTGAGTCGTATGTAGATTGCATTGTGGCGGCAGGCTGCGAGCCAGTCGTTACCCTGGTCGGATATTCATTTGGCGGGCTGTTGGCGTTTGAAATGACGCCTATCCTTAAAAGTCGTGGCTTCGAGGTCGACAGGATCATCAACATCGATGCCCCCAACCCTTTGGCGATGCGCAGGCGAGGTCTACTGGCACGGTTGTGGCGCCGAATCAGCGTGCCGGGCACTTTGAGTCAACGGTTTGCTCAAGACAAGGACACGTTGCTGCGGAAGTTGCGCGTCCGGCGATTGCAACAGCGAAGGGACAGCAACCAGCCGCTGGATCGCGAATTACGTCTGCTGGCTTTGGAGGTCGAGTTTATCGAAATGGCGAACCGCTACGAACCGAACCCTTGTGATGTTGCGATGGATTTGATCTATGGAGAGCAATCTGAACCGAACTATTCGGTGGCGGAGGACTATGGCTGGCGCGAATATGTTTCCTCTTTGACGCTGACAAAGATCCCCGGAAGTCATGCGACCATTTTCAGCCAGCCTTATCTGGAAGAGTTTAAAAAAGCATTTCGTACAATACGCAACCGGTCGGCCGAAACTTAATCCCGGATTATTCACGATGCGTGGGCGTCGAAATGGGAAAGCTTGTTTCATTGGGTATTGTTCCAAGTTTGTGGTTTCGACAGGTCACCCACGACCTGAAATTGACGAATTTGAAAAACTTGCCTACGCGTCTGGAGAATCGCTTCAAAGGGCAAACCAGACGCCTGTCGTCGTGAATAATTCCGGTTAATTAGCCTCGGCCGATTTAGCGATGCGTTCATAACTTGATTACGGTTGCCAGCGATCCAGCGATCCTCAAACGCACTAATTCACGATCGTCGTTTCGCCGACTGGGCTGCGTCTCGACCAGGCAGATCGTTTACTGTTCCGTAAAAATTTCCATGATCGCTTTTGTCACAATCTCGTGCCCTTTTCGATTCGGATGATTGGGCTGTGAGAGATAGTCGTCAACTTTCTTTCCGCTCGCCACGATCGCCTGGAACTGGGCAAAGGAATCGACGACTGGCACTTCGAATTTGTCACCAAGTTTGCGGACCTGAGCTGCATGCTGATTCAAACGCGATTTGGAATCATTGATGTCCTCATTTGAGTCAGGAGTTGGAGTCAGAAGTACGACGAGGATGTCGGCCTTGAGACATTTCTTAATCATCTGTTCCCAGGCTTTACCAGCTTTTTTCAAACCGACTCCACGATCGTTGAGCGCGTAGTCGATGAAAACGACGTCGGGATTCAGAGCAAGCACATCTTTCGAGAATCGTTTTGCTCCGGCGACTGAATTTTCACCACCAATCGCGGTAACGCAGCAATCGATGGTTGCTGTTGTAAATTGTTCGCAGAGCTGTTTGTGAAAAAGCATCGGATACGAATCGAATCGCTGAACAGTCGGCGTTTTGAAGTATCCGGCCGGCACAGAATGGCCATGGAATACAAAACGCACGGTTCGATTTGAAGGCCACTTTTTTTTGAGCTCCCCGAAGAGGTTCGAGAACTTCGTCTCAGACGATTCTTGTGATTGTTGTTGGTAGGAAAGGCTGCTGTTTCGAACAGGCACTTTTCCCGGTTCGCCTGCGCTCAACGAGCAGAAAGTTACAGCCACGAATGTCACCAACGTGACTGAAAGGAAAACTCTCTGTATAAAGTTCATTCTTGTTCCTGAAAAAGACTTGTCGTTGTCGAGGCCCGTTCAATATGGCACCACCGGGTTTCTGGATACATTTATCGAAATTCGGCATGGTATTGAGCACCCAGTTATAGCGTCTTTTCGATCCTTCCAATTGCAGAAAGTGACACGGGCCATTCGTTTTCAATTTTCGTTTATCCATCTCCGCGTCGTCCAGCAGCTCTTTCAGGGGTCGGCTCCCTATCTGAAGCTCACGCATCCCGAACGCGAGTGATGCGCAGCAAAAAGGGAGGATCAACCTTCTGCCGAAACACAGCCAATGGCTGCCCCGAAGAAGACTTAACCTCCGCAATAATACCGGTTGATTAAAGGTAGTTCACCACTTCGCGTACTAACTAGTCGCGGAAACGGCAGGAAGTCAGCCAGCACATGCCGAATCGTTTTGAATGTGTTCGATGGCGGATTCAGTAGAAGGATAGACAGACAATAGTCGTCCAAGTTTCGTTATCTCAAGAACCTCGGCAATACTGGAACTCAGGTGAGTCAAATAAATCCGCCCACCTTTTTTGGCGGCATGCTTTTTGGCAGTAAGCAATGAAGCCAGCGACGCACTGTTCAAATGCCCGAGACGGTGACATTCGATAATGATGTAGCGCGATCCAGAATCAATCATGTCTCCAATGCAATCAAAGAAGTACTTTCGGTCGGATTCATAAAGTGTTCCGCTTACTTCAACAACTGTTACCGAGTCCGAGATTTGTCGAGTTGTGTAGTCAATCATGGATCTTCAATTTGTCGGGTTACTGGTCGCGAAATGTTTTGTTGTGATTGCCCACGTTACTTGCCCGTCTGAAAAGTTGGGGCCAAGCATCATTGGTTCTCTCCACATGACAGTTTGAGGGCACCAATTTCGTGTTCTTACCCGCGAAAGCAAGAAATTCTTGGAGGCAAACCGCCCCAAACCACCTAAAACAAAGGGAAAACAGACTAAACCGCTTGCTGCCCTAAATTTCGGCTCCCGCCTCTCCCTTTTCTGTCTCCCGTCAAGCAATCGGATACACACTCGCCTGAATACGAACTCGTAGCGCCGGAATTTTTGGTAAGCCTCCACCATCAGGGGCATCCGAAAGCAACCGGAATTATTCACGACGATAGGCGTCTGAATTGTCCTTTGAAGCGGTTCTGCTGACGCGGAGGCTAGTTTTGCAAATTCGTCAATTTCACGTCTTGGGTGACCTGTCGAAACCATAAACCTGAAGCAATACCCCAATGAATCAAGCTTTCTCCATGTCGACGCCCACGTATCATGAATAATCCGGGCTCAAGCCACAGGGCTGACGCCCAGCGACTATCGCCAGGTTGGTCTTTAGTGCAAATGTTGCTGTTGGAATCGATCTGTGCAGTTAAATTGCAAATCTGTGCGCATTTTGAAGTCTACAGCGTTGAACTTGCTAAGAATCCAAGTCTGGCGGAAGCGAGAATCGGAGCTAATGATATGCGATCTGCGTATGTGTTTTTAAGATAGACGGAAAAACCAAGAGGTGTGGACCGGCAAGCAGAATGTGATCGGAGGGAGGCAATTATGGTTGAGGCAGCGACGGCGCGTCCGTGCTTTTTCATCACCAGCCGAATCATTCAGGCTGCGGCTATCTTGGAGGACCTGTGTTGTTTTCCATTAGTAGCCGCCAAGTTTTAGCTAGTTCCTGTTATTTACAACATGTGGAGAGTTCGATGGTTTTTAGATTTTGCTCACTGATTTTTATTGCTTCTTCGTGCTTTGTTTTTGGGTCCGCGACTCAGGCTGACGTTATCGCTCAGCTCCAAGGCTCTGAAGGCGCGTTCATAACGAATAATGACGCTTCATTAACTTCGTTCACGAATGGGTTTGATGATGGTTTAGGATTCACTGCGGGAAACAGATATTTCTACAGTTTCGACGGCGTTAACGTTTTTCCAGCGTTTGATGAATCAATTGGATTTTCTTCCACGACCCACGTTTATGACCTGGATGACGTTACATGGGATTACATTGAGTTTTCAGGAGGTGGTCCTGCAGACACCGGCAACACAGAGGTAGAACTTTTTGTAAACAATGTTAGTGTCGGTATTCAGTCGACTCCTACCACGGCCGGAGACAATTTCGAAGATGCGCGTTTGACGTGGGACCTGAGTTCCGTTGCTGCAGGGTCCAGTTTCGACTTGCGGTTCAATATCGCCGAAGCTGGGGGCGGTGATGTAAGTTTCTTTGAGCTCGTAAACAACGACGTAGCAGGCGACGAATTTCGTGACGGCTTGACTGTGAATGGCACGATTACGGCGATTCCAGAGCCAACTTCTTTTGCTCTGTTGGGAATTGCCGGGCTCTTCGCAGTTGCAAAGCGTCGGCGGTACAAGTCTGCTCGCTAGTTCGAGCAATGGTGTACCGATTCCAAAGGACTGGCCTGATGGTGAGGGTTGACTTCGCAGGGCCAGTTCATTTTGAA
>CAYZPA010000027.1:0-60722 GCA_964479855.1 uncultured Pirellulaceae bacterium | reverse complement strand
CTTCTCACGCGGCGGTTGTTGCTCGCGGTTGGGGTAAGTGCTGCATCTGTGGTGCTGGCGACCTAAAGATCGACGAGAAGAAGGGTTCGATCTCTGTTGGCGGCAAGACTTACAAAGAAGGCGAAATCATTTCGCTTAACGGTTCTACCGGAAACGTTTACGTCGGCGAGATTCCATCTGAGTCATCGCCAATCGTTGCGGCTTTGGTCGAAGGCAACAAGAAGGCCCAGAAGCACTGGATCTTCAAGATGTACGAAGTCGTTTCTGAGTGGTCCGACAAGTTCCGCAAGATCAACGTTCGCACAAACGCGGATTCACCAGCGGATTCAAAGAACGCTCGTGCGTTCGGCGCCGAAGGCATTGGCCTATGCCGTACCGAGCACATGTTCTTCGAAGGCGATCGCATCACCGATGTCCGTCGCTTCATCCTCGCGGACACCGACAAAGAGAGAACTGCTGCGATCAAGAAGCTTCTGCCGCACCAGCGGAAAGACTTCGCTGGAATCTTCAAAGCGATGGACGGCCTTCCGGTAACCGTTCGTCTGTTGGATCCTCCTCTTCACGAGTTCCTGCCTCACACGGAAGCAGACATGAAGAAGATGGCTAAGGAAATGAAAGTTCCATTGGCAAAAGTTCAAGAACGCGTTGCTGAACTTCATGAGTTCAATCCAATGCTTGGACACCGTGGTTGCCGTTTGAGCATCACGTATCCAATCCTTTGCGAAATGCAAACTCAGGCGATCATCGAAGCGGCCGTAAAGGTTCAGGAAAAGGGCACGAAAGTGTTCCCTGAAATCATGATCCCACTGATCGGAACCAAAGCTGAACTCGACTATCTCGAGAAGATCGTTCGTCGCGTTGCCGACGGGATTATCAAAGAGAAGAAGTCGAAGGTTAAGTACATGGTTGGTACTATGATCGAGATTCCTCGTGCTGCTCTGACGGCTGACAAGGTTGCCGAAACAGCTGAGTTCTTCAGCTTCGGAACGAATGACCTGACTCAGATGACTTTCGGTTACAGCCGCGACGACATCGGATCGTTCCTGCCTGATTACTTGGAAGAGAAGATCCTTGAAACTGACCCGTTCCAACAGATCGACGAATCTGGCGTTGGCCAGCTTGTCGAGATGGCTGTTCAGAAAGGTCGTTCAACACGTCCAAAGCTGAAGTGCGGCATCTGTGGCGAGCACGGCGGCGAGCCGAATTCGGTCAAGTTCTGCGTCCGCACTGGTCTGGATTACGTTTCATGTTCTCCATACCGCGTTCCAATCGCACGCTTGGCAGCAGCTCAGGCGGCTTTGGAAGGCTAACAAAGTCGGGTTTCGGCCCGATGATTCCAACCGATTCAACTTTGCGATGATTGATCGCCAAGTTGATCAAACTAAATGGCGGCGTTGTTTTTCAGCGCCGCCATTTTTTTGCAAAAGGCAAGTCGATACAGCTACCGGTCAGCGACCCGATGCACCTCTTTTGAGTCCGGCGAATTCAATTCAGCAGAAAACTTTGCGACGCGATCCGCAAGCTCGTCCGGAACAACAAACCTGTATTCCGGGATCGCGACATTGGACTCAAAGGTTTTAAGATTGTAGAACCAAGTCTTGCCGCGATTGGTGCTCTGCTGCCGGCCAGGAAAGACTCTTTCCCCAACCTGTTTGTAGTCCATGAAATCACGAACCGCTTTCTTTCGCTCGGACGAATCTGATCCGACAGCCGATTTGTGAAACCGAACCGTTCTGACCACCAAACCAGTATTGACGTCAAAGTACTTTTCAAATTCCGTTCCGTCGTGCGAGACAATTTCCAATTTGTAGACATCCGTTCCGTTTACGATTTCTTTGGCGACACATTTTGCTGACACGCACCTGTCAGCCATTTCGAAATCAAGGCTAACGGTGGCGAGCCCACGCACGTAATTCTGTTTTTCATCGCCGTGCAATTCGCGAACCCGACCGTTGTCGATCGTCCACGCAATCGCTTTGATCGCTTTCGCGGTAGCTGTACGAGCATCGAAGACGCATCCTCGCTCGAAAACACGCCCGCTATCGAAATCAAATTTGCAGTAGTGCTTTCCTTCGCATTTCAATGACTCGTAATCAAAATCCTCTTGGCTGCTGGAAGTTCCATCAAAGACCATTCGATAAGACCTCTCACTGCCAAGAACTTCGTACCCGCCTGATGCGAGAATGCATCTTTCGATGACCGTCTCCGCGTCCGGCAACGTTGCGGTTTTTGCTACTTCAGTTTCCGTTTCCGGTTCTGGTCCTGTTTGAGCGACGCATGATGCAGAGGTTGCAAAAAACGCGGGCTGAAGAAACGCCATCGCCAAGCAACAGAAGATGTAAAATTTCACCAGAAAACCTCGGGAGTGGCCTGAGAAAAAAGCGAGGACTCAAGGTACAGTTTTGCAACACGAAAGTCAAAAAAGCTATCTTTATGCAAATCGTGACGCCTGACTGCGATTATAGGGCCGCATATTTTCGCTCCACAATCTCCTTTCCGCACTTTGAACTAGACGAACGAACCTGAATTGCAACAATGAGAGCGGAAACCTTGGCGGTTGATTCACAACCCGCTAATCAAAACTGGAGAAGCAATGACACCTGAAGTTCTGGCAATCGAAAGAGAAGTTGATCAACTAAAAGCCGATGGAAAATTTCCAGAAGCGATTGCGAAAATGCAAGAAGCACTGGCGATCGATGATACGTTCGCCCGAGGACACCTGACGCTTTCCGTTTTGTATGGAAAAGTGGATGAGTATTTAAAATCGGTCGAGCACGCTGAGCGAGTCATCGAACTGGAGCCAAACGACAAATTCAATTACGTTGCGATCAGCGAAGTCTATCGTCGAGCATTTGAAGGGACTCGTGATGAGACCTTCATCGCCAAGGCGGAAGATGCAAAAGCACGTGCCTCGATGGGCGGCTGAGGCGGGGGCTGCTAAGCCCAATGATTCCGGTCGGAATCAAAAAAAACAAATCCTCTCACTTTTGTCAGTTAAAATGAGGGCAGAAATCACGTCCGAAACCTCTCCGGTTGAACGTGGTTTAATTAGAATGAGACCCGGATTATTCACGATGCGTGGGCGTCAAAATTGTGAAGGCTTGTTTTTATTGGGACATTGTTCCAAGTTCGTGGTTCCGACAGTTCACCCACGAGGTGAATTGGTGAATTTGCAAAAAACTGCCTCCACTTCAGAGGAATCGCCTCAAACATCAAACCAGACGCCTGTCGTCGTGAATAATTCCGGTGAAAAGATCACGTTTCGAATCTGGCTTCGGTCAACAGTTTGCGGCGTTACTACCGAGTCGGCCAGTGGTTTGTCAAAGTTGAAGTGACCAATCGCCTGCCCCTGTTTGTTATGAAAATCCACTTGTAGTTGATCTCTAAACCGATCAGCTCAAAACGGTTGAACCACTAGACCGTTGGCACCACGTCACACTTTGTTTCAGGAAAAAAGGTCCATGCAATTTATTCGCAGCTTACTCACTGCCGTCGCAGTGATTGTCTTTTGTTTTTCGTTCGCATGTACAGCCAACACTGCGGTTGCCCATGACGTCCTCAAAAAGCCGCTGGCAGAACGATACGGCATGAAGTCGGTTTCCTGTTCAGCATGCCACCCGGGTTCGAAAAAACAGGTCAAGAACAAGTTCGGACTGATGTTTAAAAAAGCCTTCAAGGGTAAAAATTACACGAAGCGAATAAAGGCGGCAAAAGAGGCCAAAGACAAGGCTGAGACAGAGAAAATCGAAGAAGAAATGATTGTTGATTTCAAGAAAGCAATCGTCGAAATCGAGAAGACTCAACTGACGATCAAAGATTTGGCAGAAGCCGGCCTACTCGTAGGCTTCAAAATGGAAAAAGACGTCGTCGCGAAAATGGGTGAAGAACAGGAAGCAGCAGAAAAGGCGGATGCTGCGAAGTAATCCCGGATTATTCACGATGCGTGGGCGTCGACACGGCGAAAGCTTGTTTCATTGGGGTATTGTTTCAGGTTTGTGGTTTCGACAGGTCACCTACGACGTAAAACTGACGAATTTGCAAAACTCGCCACCGCGTCCGGAGAATCGCCTCCAAGGGAAAACCAGACGCCTGTCGTCGTGAATAATTCCTGGTAACAAATTTTTCGTTTAGGTCGAAATTTCAACAGCCCCAACTCATGACTTTGAGTTCGGGCTTTTTTTAATGCGCCAATAATCCACGATTCCCAATGACCTAATATCCTAATGTTCTTTCGTCCTGCAAGCACTGCAATACGAGACCTGTGTGATCTATGCGATCTGCGAGGCAAGTGGAAAAAAGCCGCCCCGCAACGGTCAGTTGATTAAGTTCGCCGGGTGAAAATGATGCCGCTTCGGTAACCCGACGCGTCAACGAGGCCGTGAATTCTTGGAACAGTCTTTAGCCCGGTTGTGTGGTGACTGAACCGGCGCTATCGCCAGACGGCTCACTAAATCAACTTGCCCGCATGTTTGGGAATCTGTCAAATGCACATGGTCTTGAGCGGCAGCTTTGAACTTACCTTCAAACCGCCCTTTAGCAGCAGCTGTCACCATTTCCTGACACCGCCAGATGGTTTTGGTATAACTGGTGACGACACATCACCTGCCATGCCGCAACATGAATTCCAAAAATCAAAACGACGAAGATTCGAACGATCCTCACGAGGATGACATTGTCGTTGCGGAAGTTGTCGAAGTTGTTCATGAAAACGTTGCCGTTCCCGTTTCCCAACCGTCTGACAGCCCAGCAAATGGCCAGGGACCAGAGGTGGCTTACCATCCGGTAGCCGTAGCGACCGTGGTTTCGGCTCCAAACGGATACCCGACACACACTGCCAGCGTGCCGCGGCTAGAGAACCTTGCGGCAAAAGGCGGGGCGGTCGCCGCGATCGTTCTGGGAGCTCTTGCTTTCGCTGGCTCCTTCGTCACCTCCTATTCGGTTATCAATGCAATCTTGGGGGCGGCGTTGGGAATGTGGGGATTGCGTTCCGGTCAGAAAAAGTTGGCAACCATTGGCATCGTTTTATGCGTAATCAGTGCGTTCTTTTGCGTTGTGGAAATCTCGGACTGGCTACGATCGATTTGGCCTGCCGAAGAAGAGATATACTAAGAGAACTACATTCGTCGCTCAATCAATTTTTAAACTCGGTAGCCCGCTACATTCAACATGACAGATCCACGAACTCCATCGACAAACCGGCGAAGCTTTTTGGCACTCGGAAGTGCAATTGCGACTGCGATCGCCACGGCGACTTCGACCGAGCAAGCCTTTTCTTCCACAGTGCAGGACGAAACAAAAAAGCAAAAACGCGTTCGCCCGAAACAGGGTGTCGACATGGAAAAATGGAAACGGCTTAAAGGCGAAGCGTATCCAGAAGGCACCGAAACCACGCCTGGGGTTTGTCAGCTGCCCGGGCCCAATGCAAAACGAAACTGGCCTGATCGTGACAAATACAAGAACGTCACCAAAGTCCCTGGCATGTGTCAGTTGTGCAGCACGATCTGCGGCATCGTCGGCTATGTCAAAGACAATCGCATTATCAAAATCGAAGGCAACCCTAACGACCCCAACAGTCGTGGTCGCCTTTGCGCTCGAGGGCACGCTGGCCTGAATCACCAGTACCATCCAGAACGCTTGCTGTATCCGTTGAAACGAGTTGGCAAACGTGGCGAAGGGAAGTGGAAGCGGCTTTCGTGGGATGAGGCACTTGATGAAATCGCCGCAAAGCTAAAACCGATTCGCGAATCGGGACACCCGGAGAATTTTGCATTCCATCAGGGACGCCAGCGATCGAAAGATGCACTGAAACGATTCCTCAACGCGTTCGGAACGAAGACTCAGTTGTCGCATCGATCTCTTTGCAGTGGCAACCGTCGCGCGGCGAATCTTGCCTTCCTTTGGGAAAGCGACTGGGACCTGAACGATGTTGAAAACTCAAAATACATTTTGAACTTTGGGTCCAACGCATTTGAGGCTCATCAAGGACACGTTTCGTTCGCCAATCGGATTCAAAACGGCCGATTCGTTAACGGAGCCAAAATGGTGACTTTCGACGTGCGGCTGTCCAACACAGCAGGTGCCAGCGACGAGTGGTTTGCTCCGTTTCCAGGTACTGATGGCGCTGTTGCGTTGGCAATGAGCCACGCGATTTTGGCTGCTGGCAAACATGATGCGGACTTCCTAAACAACTGGACCACGTGTTCTGTTGACGAACTGAAAGCTCACCTGGCGGATCACACTCCAGAGTGGGCTGAGAAAGTATCCGGCATCCCGGCGGCTGACATTCGCCGCATCGCCCTTGAGTTTGCGGATGCGGCTCCCGCTGCGACAACGATGTGCAATCGCGGTTCTTCGGCTCACCTGAACGGATTCTACAACGACCGTGCGATTCAGATGCTCAATGCGATCGTTGGCAGTGTTGGGAAAAAAGGCGGATGGTGCTGGTCACCATGGGGTGGTCTGGATCCAAACGTCAAAACTCCCAAGCTTCCGCCGAGCCCCAAGAACTGGAATGTGCTGGAAGATCCACCGGAATTCCCGCTGGCGAACGTGTGGCGACGCATGCGGGTTGGCGAAATCATCTATTTATATCTTCAGCAGGGCAGGGCGAAGCTGGACGTTTACATGACCTACAATCTTGACTCGCCGCTAACGTGGCCCGAGGAAAGTCTGACCAAGGAAGTGCTCTGCGACGAGGAGTTGATTAAGTATCACATTTGCATCAACCCGTTCTACAACGAAACCGCTCACTACGCGGACATCGTGTTGCCGTGGACGACCTACATGGAACGCTGGGACCTTGACGCTCGAGGCGCCTATAACCTGCGGCCTTACGTCGGGATCCGAACGCCGATGGTCAAGCCGCTTGGTGAAGCCAAAGACGTTCGCTGGATCTTCCCCGAATTGGCCAAACGAATTGGCGGCGGCATGGAAGAGTGGTACAAAGAGTCAGAACGCGAATACATGGAAGTTTGGGCTTCCAACGTTCCTGAAAATCCAGAAACAGGTAAAGCTGGACTGGAACGATTGCTTGACGAAGGAGCGTGGGAAGACGAATCGCGCGAGCCGTTTTACGAACCTTTCTTGCAAACACTTTCGCCGGAAGATCTGGAAGGTTCTGTTACCGATGCAACAACAGGAATCATCACCAAAGACGGGACCGGCATCGGTGTCATGATGAATGGCAAAGCGGTCCGTGGATTCAAAACGCCAAGCCGCAAGTTTGAGATCCGCAGTGCGTTCGTGAAAGCGACGGGACTGAATGAAGATACGTCGGACATGATCAAGCTTTCAAACATGCCGAAAACGAAGCAGCGTCCCGAGCAACATAAGCCCTACAACGTCGATGTCGACGAGATGCCGATCTGGTTGCAGCCCGTTGAACATGTGGAGCTTTCGGATGACGAACTGATCATGACTTCGTTCAAATGGAACGTCCACAATCACGGTCGAACCATGAACCTGAAGTGGCTGGCCGAAATCGTGCATAGCAATCCGGCGTGGATGAACCCGAAAACGGCCGAGAAGTTTGGACTTAAAAACGGCGACTGGATCGAACTCACGGGCTACGGCTCACGAATGCTCGAAACCACGAATCCGAATCTTACTCACGGTGAAAAAGACGAATCTGGTCGACACGTCGCTGGAGTCATGCGGGTTCCGATTGTCACGATGGAAGGCATTCATCCTCGCGCGATCGCGATGAGCAACAGCTGTGGTCACTGGCAGTACACCAATGTGGCTCAAGCGAAAAAGGCTCCAGCGGATGGCGGTGCTGCTGATGGTCATTTGCAGGGCGCCGACGGTGCGACTTATCGCGACCCGGACTGGGAACGCAACATGTGGTGGGAAGACAATTCGGGCGGCGACCACACCAAGTGGGAACCGAACACGGGGAATGGCTGGAACCAGAACCGAATCATGCCGATCGCTCCCGATCCAATTACTGGCCAACAGGCGTTTCACTCGACGGTCGTTGCGATCAAGAAAATTTGACCTGAGAAGCGGACCAAAAATTTCAAACAGCGAAAGCAGGAATCATCAATTTGACGCAGATTTAATTTACGCATTTACTGCGATGCAAGATCCGTCGTGTCTGCGGGCCGATCGTATTCGAACATCTTGCGGACCTGCTGTTTGGGTTTCCAGCCGAAATACATTTTGTCTTTCGTCTTCGGATCGCTCGAAACGTAGATCATCGCGGGAAGCGACTTGACGCCACGAGCCTGTAGAGACGCAACTTCAGAATTATCGAACGAGCGAACGTCGATGGCTTTGATTCGACAGCCTTCAGATTTCAATTCAGCGACCACTGAATTCTGCTTTCTGCAGCGAGCGGAATTTCAGGCACCTCCTGCGTGGTAACTTTTAGCTAATCCTGATCGTTCCGCTTCGCAGCTTTGCGATCCGGTCGATATCCTTGACCAGGCTTGAAACGCGACTGTTTACGTTTGCCTTTTGATTTCGATTTATTGCCAGCCCCTTTGCCACCACCTCCGTTTGGCTTGCCATCGATCTGGTGAACGTAACGGCCATGGAACTGCTTGCCAGCGCTCTTTCGACGATGTTCAATCGCTTCCTTAGGCGGTTTATCAGGGATCAGGCAATCACACCCCTTACCGATCAGATCCTGACGCCCGACAGACTTCAGCGCTTTGGCGACCTCAAAATAGTTCTCCGGCTTGAAGAACTGCATCAACGCACGCTGTGCGTTTCGATCCTTCAACTTTTTCGCGATGAAGACAGGCTTCTTTGTGAACGGATCCATCTCGGTGTAATACATGCAGGTCGCGACGTCCAATGGAGCCGGAATGAAATCCTGCACCTGATCAGGTTTGTATCCATTTCGTTTCAGGAACACCGCCAAATCGATCATTGAATTCAGATCGCTGCCCGGATGACTGGAGATGAAATACGGAACCAAATATTGTTTCTTCCCGACCTTCTTCGACTGACCTCGAAAGATCTCCGAAAAATCTTCAAAGTCTTCGACGCTGGGTTTTCGCATCTTGTCCAACACTCCATCGCTGGCGTGTTCAGGAGCCACTTTCAAAAGCCCACCGACATGATGCTCCGTCAGTTCCTTTACGTATTCGGGGCTTCGCCTCGCAAGGTCCATTCGAACGCCGCTCGCGACCAGCACCTTCTTCACGCCTTTCACTTCACGCGATTCGCGCATCAGCTGAATTAGTTCGCTGTGATCGGTCCCCAGCAGTTTGCAAATCTTTGGATGAACGCAGGATTGCCGACGACAAACGGCTTCGACTTCCGGCTTGGAGCACTGCATCTGATACATGTTTGCCGTGGGACCTCCGATGTCGCTAACGGTTCCCTTGAATTTCGGGTCCGCAGCCATCGTTTCGATCTCACCGATGATCGAGTCCTTACTTCGCGATTGAATCGTCCGGCCCTGGTGAGCCGTAATGGAACAGAAAGTGCAGCCGCCAAAACATCCTCGCATGATCGTGACCGAATCCTTGATCATACCAAACGCGGGAATCGGATCTTTGTATTTCGGGTGAGGCTTTCGAGTGTAAGGCAAGCCGTAAATGGCATCCATCGCTTCCTGCGAAATCGGAAACTGTGGCGGGTTCACGACAACGGTCTGAGTCCCGTGTGCTTGAGTCAGACGTTTGGCGTTGTAAGGATTCGTCTCCTGATGAATGATTCGAGTCGCATCGGCGAAAGCGACTTTATCTGCTTTTACTTCTTCGAAGCTTGGCAACGCAATCGTGTTCTCATCGGCGGGTACTTCTTCGCTGGCACCTAGCGTATAAGCCACCCCTCGCATATCGCGTAGGTCTTTGACGGTTTCACCAGCGTCGAGCCGTTTTGCCATCTCGACAATCGGATTTTCTCCCATGCCGAAGCAAACAAGATCGGCTTTCGAATCCAGCAGAATCGACTTGCGAACGTTGTCACCCCAATAGTCGTAGTGAGCCAATCGTCGAAGAGACGCTTCAACACTTCCTGCGATTACGGGAACGCCTTTGTAAGCTTCACGAGCTCGATGGCAGTATGACAGAGTCGCGCGGTCGGGCCTGAGTCCGATTCGGCCGCCGGGAGAGTACGCGTCGCTGTTTCGGACTTTTCGGTTGGCGGTGTAATGATTGATCATCGAGTCCATGTTTCCGGCACTGATGCCGAAAAACAAACGCGGCCGACCGAACTCGCGCCACGCATCGCAGCTGGTCCAGTCAGGTTGCGAGATGATGCCGACACGGAAACCAGCCGCTTCCAGAGTTCGCCCCAAGATGGACATGGCGAAGGAAGGGTGATCGATATAAGCGTCACCCGTGACAAAGACAACATCGAGTTCGTCCCAACCGCGTTTCTTGGCTTCCTGCATGGACATCGGCAACCAGCGACTGCCGGCGGGCGTCGGCACTGCGGTCCCGTTGAGCACCTCGAGACGTGCACAGGCTTTCTTGGCATCAACGATGGGAAGGTTCATAACGGTCTGCAATTGAAAAAAGTCGGTTTCCAGAGTCCGGATTGTATTCGTAGTGTTCAAAAAAAGCAGGCGTTTTTCAAGTTGAGTCACCGATTCGTTATTAAATCCGGCGATCGACCGGTTCTACCGCTAAGATCAAAGAAGATGTTGTGGCCGACAGCTGACGGATGAATGCAAGCTTGATGACGGTAGCCAACTCGGTGGAAAAATCGCAATCTGACAATACTCATAGCCGCCCGATGGTGGTGTTCATTCATGGGATCGCGGCTCCCAGATTCGTCTTTCTGTATCTAAAGTGGTTCCTTTGGCGAAGCGGTTTTCGCACGCGGATCTTCGGCTATCGCAGTGTCTTTAAAACGATCCCGGATCACGCTGAGAAATTCACGAAGCTTCTAAAGCAACTCGAAGACGACCCAACCGTCACGGAGTTTCACATCGTCGCCCATAGCATGGGTGGTATCGTGACCCGACAGGCTTTGCTGAATTACCGCCCCGCGAAGCTGAGAAGATTCGTGATGCTGGCTGTTCCCAATGAAGGCTCCGCAGCGGCCCGCAAGCTTCATTCAAGCATTTTCTCATTCTCGAAAACGCTCGGCCAGATTTCTGACGCAGACGGAAGCTACGTGAAAGAGCTCGGGTTTCCAGAAGGAGTCGAAGTTGGAGCCATCCACGCTAACGTCGATCGCGTGGTGACTCGTGAGAGTAGTCTGCCCAACGAAAAGACGCCTTTCCTTGAATTATACAGCGGGCACAACGACCTCCTGATTCGTTCGACAACGGCCAAGGCGGTTCGAAATTTCCTCAACAGCGGCAGCTTTCAATAGTCCGCAGATTGGGCCTTATCTGCAAGGCAAACTCGCAATCAAATTTGGGCGATTTTGGGCCTTCTCCGCGTCATCAACACGCGTTAGAAACTTGCGATTCTGAAACGCCCAACATCAGTTTTGCGACATGGTTTCTTCACCGGACAATCCAGCATCCAGCACAACCTCTGCGGTGCAAAAACCGATCCACCAGTTCCTGATCCTTTCGGGTTGCCTGCTACATCGTCATGGAACGCCTTCCAATCGAATCGAAAAGGTTTTGACAGGTTTGTCCGACGCTCTTGGGGTCGATGGGGCGTTTCTGTACACGCCGACTTCTTTGACGTTTTCGCTGATCGACGAAACCGGCGAATCGACCTACGTAAGGCGGATCGATTCCGGAATCGTGGACGTCGACAAACTCATCCGGTTCGACGATGTGATGGACGACGTTCGTGATGGAAAACTCTCGATAAGCGACGGCATGAAAATGCTCAACGAGATCGAGGCATCACCGATGTTGTATCCGACGTGGGTAACAATGCTGGCCGGAGGAGTCGTGTGCGGGGCGGTCGCGGTTTTCTTTCGTGGCACTCCGATGGAAGTCCTTGCTGCGACGATCATCGGCTTGATCATTGCAATATTGGAAACTTTCTGCGCAAAACGAAATTTTGAACCCGGCCTGCTTGGCCCGATGGCAGGCTTTGCGGCCGCAGTGGGATCACTCGCGTTCGCCAAGTGGATTGCTCCAGTCGATGACCGCCTTGTGATTCTGGCCGGCCTGATCGTCCTGTTGCCCGGATTAAGCATTACGGTTGCGTTGACCGAATTGGCCGTGGGACATTTGTCCGCTGGAGTCGCTCGTTTGGCCGGCGCATGCACGACGCTGCTGACTTTGGTGGTCGGCGTCGCGTTTGGAACGAAGCTGGCGGCATCGTGGCGCAACGCGCCTGAACCTGCGACGATACATGGCTCCGAAGGTTGGCTTTGGTTGGCGTTGGCGATCGCGCCGATCACGTTTGCGATTTTCTTTCGAGCACGTTGGCCGCAATGGTTGGTGATCACCGTCGTTACGGTGGCCGGCTTCATCGCCAGCCGAGAAATGGGGCAAGCTTTCGGGATCGAAGCGGGGGCTTTCTGTGGCGCCCTTGCTGTGGGCGCGTGCAGCAATCTTTATGCTCGAATTCGTGACCGGCCTGCATTGGTTGCATTGACTCCCGGAATCATCATTCTGGTTCCGGGCTCGGTGGGATTCCGTTCGCTCACTTCGTTTCTGAATCAGGAAACGGTCGCTGGAATCGATTTTGCGTTCACGATGATGATTGTTGCGGTAGCCTTGGTAGGCGGCATTTTAACCGCGAACATCGTGGTGCCTCCGAAGCGAATCCTGTAGTCTAAATTGGCGAGCAAGTTCGCCTTCACCAATTCTCCGTGAAATAGCTACACAAGCTTTTGTATTGAACCGGAATTATTCACGACGACAGGCGTCTGGTTTGCTCTTTGAAGGGATTCTCCGAAGACGGAGGCAAGCTTTGCAAATTGGTCAATTTCACGTCGTAGGTGACCTGTCGAAACCACATACCAGGAGCAATCCCCCAGTGAAACAAGCTTTTCTCCAGGTCGACGCCAACGCATCGTGAATAATCCGGATTGAAATCTGAACGCTTGCTCGACTTGAGTCCGTACTTGCGTTTCATCGTAGCGACTGATCGCATCGCTCGACCATGTCCGACCTTTTTCATGAGCAGTTCCGCACGTGCTCCAACCACTGCCGACGCCTTGCCTTGCCAAGCTTCAAACTCACGCGATTGCGCGTCGAGCTTCTATTGGATCTCAAAAATGCAACTTCAAAACTTACGCTTGCGGCATCGCAAAACGAAAAACGAAAAACGAAAAACGAAAAACGAAAAAGCCGCAACATTCGGCAAATGTTGCGGCGTCGTGGTCGTGTCAAAACGAAGTTCAGACAGAAGTTCTATGCTTCGTCTTCTTCATCAGGTCTGGCCAGCTTCAAAGGGATTTTGACTTCTTCTCCATCGCGTTCGACAACCAATTCGATGGTTTTCCCTTTGTCTCGACGGATCAGGCGGCGGAGATCACGTCGCGTGGAAATTTCGTCATCGCCCCATGCAAGGATCACGTCGAATTCTCTCAAACCCGACGCTTCTGCGATCGACCCGTCAGCCACTTTTGCGATTTGAAGGAGACCGTCTTCGTTGGGAAGCACGTTCACGCCCAAGCGAAACGGCCCAGTGTACGTGTATCGTGGCGCTTGCTTTGCGTTGGCGAGTTCGTCGATGAAGGCTTCGGTGAAGTCGATGACTTTGACCGCGCCGGCACAATCGATGGTTTCAAAATCATCGTCAGGCGTGTGATAGGTCGACGTCAAACCCGTATTGAGGAACGTGTTTGGGATTTCCTTTTCGTTGAAAGGAAGATGGTCGCTGCCCGCAAAGCCCGCTTCGGGTTTGATCAAATCGAGATTCAAGTCGGTGTTGGCGGCGTCGAACATTGGGCCAAAACTCCTGGATGAATTCCAACCAAAGAGGGTGACCTTGTCCTCGCGAAGCCATCCGATCATGTCGAAGTTAATCATCGCGACTGTTTTCTCCAGAGGATAGATCGGGTTTTGAACATAGTGATATGCCCCCAGCAATCCCATCTCTTCGGCGGTGAAGCAGATGAATACAAGCCGACGAGCAGGTTTTTTGTCTCGAGCTGCAAATCGGCGAGCCAGCTCCATAACGGCGGCGGTTCCCGTTGCGTTGTCATCGGCGCCGTTGTGGATCATGTTTCGTTGGTCACCTCGTGCCCGCGAACCGTAAGCTCCTTTTCCAAGGTGGTCGTAGTGAGCTCCAATGATGATTGTTTCCTCGGCATGAGGTCCCTCTCCTTCAATGACGCCGATGATGTTCGAGGTCGGAATTCCGGAAACTTCGAATTTGGCTTTCGCGGCGACCTGCCATCCCTTTAAAGTTTGAGACAATGGCTCCAGTTCGGCGTCGATCTGTTTTTCGATCGCTGAAACAGATTCCAATTTTTCGCCACTGGCAGTGAACACGGGCGTGACGGCAAGGATCGCATCAAGCGTCGAACGCTTCAAATGCATGAATGGAAGCGAGCCGATGTCGCCTGCAAAATTATTCGCGTCAACGAGTGGGTCGTCGCTATCCTCCGAGGCGGTAATCGAATCGTTTACCATCAAGATGCCAGCGGCACCAGCTTTGCGAGCCGCAGCTACTTTTGAAGCGATATAAGAATGCTTTGTCAGGCTGGTGCCATCAAAAACGCTTGATTCAACTTTCTGTTGAGGTTCGCGGCGGATCAGGACGACCATTTTGTCCTTAACATCAAGGTCCGCGTATTCGTCGAAGTTCAATTCTTCTTCAGCGCTGATTCCATAACCGACGAAGGCAAGTCCGCCGCTGATGTCAAAGTTGTTTCTGTTTAACAGTTGAGCGTAATCCTTGCCCAGTTCCAAAGTCATTTCTGTCTCGTTGGGGCCGGACAAGGTGACCGAGCATTCATCTGCCGCAGGATTTCGCTTTTGTCCAACTTCGAAGGTTTGGAAGTAGCTCCCGTCGCCCATCGGATCTTTCAGGCCCGCTTCGCGATAGGCGGCGACGATATGATCCTCTGAAAGTTTCATTTCCGGCGTGCCTGGCTGGCGTCCACCAAGCTCATCAGATGCCAGATATTTGATATCCTTCGTGACCCGATCCAGCGAGGCCCCAGATTGAGCCATCTTTTCGGTTTTGGCGGTGGCATCTTTCGCAGTGGCTTTCGCTGAAGGCTCGGCAACCGCTTGCGCAGCCGTCGTGGCGTTTCCTATCAACAGGCAGCTTGCCATTGCGATGCCCGCTAAAAATTTTCGTTCCCTGTGAGCCATTCAACTTTCCTTTTTACGTCCGATGAAAACATGAAGATCTAAACAGTCTATTAAATAAACCACGACGCTAAACCGAGGTTTCAGGACATCCGGGACATTGCGAAAGAATTCGTATCAGAGTCCCTGTGGGGATCATCAGCCCGCTTGTTCGCTACGAAACGTAGCGAAAGCGTACGAAAACCCTGATCGGAGCGTCTGGCTCAATTGCAGGATAGCCACCAAAACAAGGTGTTAAAGGCAAATTCCTGTCCGCAGTGTTGCTGATAGGGGCGTTTTTCGGTATCGTTCTCTCGATCAAGGCGTTTGATGCCGCCGAGACGTCGTGTTCGTTAAATTTCCATAGAAAAAGTCCAATCGAGGACCTGAAAAGTTATGAGTCAAGATTCAATTCCAATCGAGGGGGCTTTGCGGCGGGAGTCCGATTTGGCATCCTCAGGCGATATAGGTTCTGCGGCGGTACAAGAATTGAAAGGCGAAAAAGTGGGATACGACCCAGTCGAACTATTGAAACTGATGTACTTGAGCCGCGAAGGTGACCGCCGCGAGGGCGTGTTGCACAGGCAAAGTAAAGGTTGGTTTCAGGTTGCCGGAATGGGCCACGAGACGCTTGCCGTGATTGCTTTGGCGATGGAAAAAGATGACTACCTTTTTCCGTACTACCGCGACCGAGCCATGGTTCTGGCTCGCGGCGTATCGAACGCTCAGCTTGCGTCGGCATATTTTGCGAAGGCGGGTTCTTCCAGTAAGGGCCGCCAAATGCCGGGCCATTATTCGGATCGATCCAAAAATGTGTGGAGTGTCCCGACGCCGACCGGCGCCAATGCGCTTCCCGGGTGTGGTGTTGCCTGGGCGATGCAGCTGGAAGGAAAAAAAGGGGTGGTCGTTGCGACGGTAGGAGACGCCGCTTCACGACAGGGTGAATTTCACGAAGCCATCAGCTTCGCCGTCGAACGAAATTTGCCGATTGTCTTTGTCGTTGAAGACAATAACTATGGAATCAGCACCAACACGGAACAGTTCAATCCGTTCAAGCTGGAAATCTACAATCCGGAATTGGTCGTCGAAGTCGATGCTCGTCATCCTGATCGGCTGCATGAAGTCATGTCGCCGATTTTGGAAAAGGCTCGTTCGGGAGGCGGTCCCACGGTCGTTGTTTGCGAGCTGGATCGGCTGTGCTCTCACACCAGTAGCGACGACCATCGCGTTTACCGGCCTCAGGATGAAATCGACGAGATGTACGATCGGGATCCGATCGACCTGTACTCGCAGGAGCTAATTGCAGCCGGAAAATTGACGGATGATCAATGGAAATCGATTCGAGAAGAAATCAATCAACAAGTCGATCAGGAATACATTGCCGCTGAAAATGAGCCGGATCCAAAGCCCGATGAACTGATGCATGATTTGTTGGCTCCGCTGAGCGATTCGACGGTGCCGCCGTTGGAAGGAAATCGTCAGTGGCGAATGGTTGATGCCATCAATCACGTCTTCAAAGAGCGGCTGGCGACCGATTCGCGTACCATCTTTTTTGGAGAAGACATCGAAGCGCCGAAGGGAGGCGTTTTTGGGCTGACGAATGATTTGTCAGCCGATCATCCGGAACGGGCCTTTAATTCGCCGCTGGCCGAAGCCACGATCGTGGGTGTCGGAATCGGGATGGCCTGTTACGGAATGCGACCCGTATTCGAGATCCAGTTCATTGATTTCTGCGGACCCGCCATGAATCAGATCAGCCAGAACCTTGGTACGCTTCGTTGGCGAACGGGCGGCGACTGGAACTGTCCGATGGTTTTATACGCTCCTTACGGGGCATATCTGCCGGGTGGTTCTCTCTGGCATTCGCAGGCCAATGAATCAATGTTCGCTCACATGCCAGGCATGCGAGTTGTCGTTCCGGGTACGCCCGAGGACGCAGCGGGTTTGATGTGGACGGCGATGAATTGTGAAGATCCCACGATTTTCCTGGTGCCAAAACATCTCTTTCGCCAACAGATGCAAGTCGGCGAAGTCGTTCCGGTCCCGTTTGGCAAAGCGAGGATTCGACAGGAAGGCGACGACGTCACGATCGTCACTTGGGGCAACTGTATCGAACAGGCCTTTGAAGCCGCGAAGCGAATGGAAGACCAATGTGATTGTGAGATCATTGACCTTCGAAGCGTTCAGCCTTGGGATCGCGAAACGGTCCTTAAGTCGATCGAGAAAACGGGACGTCTGGTGATTGTTCAGGAGGACGGCCGTTCTTGCAGTGTGGGGCAGATGATCATCACGGATTTACTTGCTGACGAAGAAGGCTTTTATCACTTCGTCAGCCCGCCGCAACTGGTGTCCAAACCGGATGTTCATATCGGTTACAATCCGATCTACGAATATGCAGCCCTGCCAGATGCAGACGACGTCGTGAAGGCGATCGAAAAAACGTTGCAGGAGTAACTTTTTTCGCTGCGGCTGCTTTGTCGTTTTGCATCCTTTTCGTTTCAACAACTGAGTCGTCTCTGGCGATTCAAACCAATAAAATTCGGAGACCGCTGTGCCAATCATTTCAGTTCGAATACCGCAGTTAGGGGAAGGCCTGCAAGAAGCTCTGCTGGTGGATTTGCTGAAACAGCCCGGTGATACAATCACTCGGGACGAACCCATCTACACGATGGAAACGGATAAAGCGACGACCGATGTCGAATCGCCTTACGATGGCAAGCTGATCGAATGGACGGTCGAAACCGGTTCGGTGCTGTCGATCGGTACCGAGATTGCCAAGATGGAGGTCGCCGAAGGCGTGAAGGAAATGCCGGCCGGACACGGGCCTCCAGCGGACAGTGCGGAGGAGGCAGCATCGCCGTCTGTTCCGACGGCCTCGGTCTCGGCCACGGTTGCGACGGCAGGAATAAGGTCGGGCACTGTGCTGATTCCGCCCAAGACCCGGCGGTATCTGAAAGAGCAGAACTTGCTTGAGTCTGCTCATTTGATTCCGGCAGCAGGGGAAAAGCTGTTACGCTCTGACGTCGATGCGTGGTTGGCCAATTCAGGATCTTCGGCGGCGGTAGCGTCGGTCGATTCGGATCAGTTTGAGTTGGTTCCGCTTCCAAAATCGCAAATCGTTTTGAATTATCGGCTAAAACGTGGCGTCGCGGATTGCATTCCCGTGACAGTCGGCAATGAAATGAAATGGGGCACGATCAAGGCGGCTCGCCAGACAGTGAAAGCGAACGGCGGATCGGCGACCGGCTTTGCGATGGCCTGCTTCGCCGTTGTTCAGGCTTTGAAAAAACACGATCGTTTTCGCAGTACGCTGTCTGCCGACGGAAAGTCATTACAGACTTTCCATGAGGTGAATCTTGGTGTGGCTGTCGCACTGCCGGGCGACGAAATGGTTACAGCGGTCGTGGCTGCGGCTGACAAAATGAGCCAGAAAGAGTTTTTTGATTCGCTCGGCAGGCAAATCGAAATTGCGCGTGATGGGAAAGATCAGGCGGACGCGTCGACGACGTTGACGGTTTCCAATATCGGCAAAGCGGGAATGCGATTTGGCATTCCGGCGATTGTTGCGCCTGCGGTTGCGACTTTGGCTTTCGGCGAAGTGTGGGACGCTCCGGTTCCAGACGGCGACTCATTTCGATTTGAGTCGATGATTCAGTCGACTCTTTGTTTCGATCATCGAATTGCCAACGGCGTCGGTGCGGCGAACTTCATGAACGATATCAAGGAAGCGATCGAGCATTTCGAATTGGATGGGTGACGCGACCGGGTTCGTTCAGTCGTAGCTGGGCTCGTTCGTCCGCAGCTGGACTCGCCAGAGTTCAGGGTTTGTCGCATCGCCCCGAAGTCACACCGAAGTTGTCCGAAGTCTGGCGACATCGGCTACGGAAACGTGGCCCGACGGGTCCGGATTTCCTATTCGACGGTAACGCTCTTCGCAAGATTTCGAGGCTTGTCGACGTCGCATCCGCGAAGAACCGCGATGTGATACGAAAGCAGTTGAAGTGGAACGCTTGAGATGATGGGCTGAAGATATTCTTCCGCGTGAGGAATGTAGATCACCTCGTCCGCGACTTCCGCGACGCGAGTATCACCTTCGGCTGCGATCGCAATGACCGGACCGCCACGAGCTTTAATCTCTTCAAGGTTCGACATAACTTTTTCGTAGATGAAGCCGTTTGGCATGACGAAAACGCTAGGCGTGTTTTCATCCACCAGCGCGATCGGACCGTGCTTCATCTCCGCCGCAGGATAGCCTTCGGCGTGAATGTAGCTGATCTCTTTTAGCTTCAATGCACCCTCCAGAGCCGTCGGGAAATTATAGTGACGACCGAGGTACAGGAAGTTGTTGCAGTCTTTGTACTTCTTTGCGATCTCAAGAATTTTGTCGCTCGATTCGAGCGCCTTTTCAACAAGCGTCGGAAGCTCCTGAATCGCTTCGATCATCTTTCGTCCCTGGTTGTAGCTCAAGTGACGCAAACGTCCAAGGTACAACGCAAGCAACGTCAGTGCCAAACATTGAGACGAATACGCTTTCGTTGAAGCGACCCCAATTTCCGGGCCGGCATGCAAATAGATTCCACCGTCCGCCTCTTGAGCGATGCTGCTTCCGACGACGTTGCAAATCGCCATCGTTGGATGCCCTTTACGTTTCATTTCGCGGAGTGCAGCCAGTGTGTCGGCGGTTTCACCTGACTGAGTAATCGCAAAAATTAGCGTCGATTCGTCCATCGGAGGATTGCGATATCGAAGCTCGCTGGCGTATTCGACTTCGACTGGAATCTGAGCAATTTCCTCGATTAAGTACTCGCCCACCATGGCGCTGTGCCAACTGGTACCACAAGCGGTGAAAACGATTCGTTTTACTTTCAACAGGTCCTGAGGCGTCAGGTTCAATCCTCCAAAAACTGCCGTTGCCGTATCGACCGAAAGTCTGCCCCGCATCGTGTTGCGAAGCGATTCTGGTTGCTCGAAGATTTCCTTCAACATGTAGTGATCGTAGTCCTCAAGATCGACCTGATTCGATTCGACATCCAACTGTTTAATGTCGTGAGCAACGACACCCGAATCGCGATGTGATACTTGCAATGAGTCCGCTGTTAGAACAGCGACTTGATGGTCTGCCAGATAGACGATTCGGTCGGTGTAACCAATCAGCGGTTGAGCATCGCTTGCAAGAAAGTGTTCGCCGTCGCCGACGCCGATGACCAAGGGACTTCCGAGCCTTGCCGCAAAAATATGTTCTGGAAGGTGGCTAAAGAGAATCGCCAATCCGAACGTGCCGCGTAGATGCGAAATCGCTTCCTTGATCGCTTCAACTGCAATCGCGACCTCCGATTGGCCGTTGCTGTTCGCGGAGCGGTTCTCAAGGCATTGAGAAATCAGATGGCCGACGACTTCGGTGTCGGTATCCGACACGAACTCATAGCCCTCGGACTTAAGTTTGGAACGAATCTCTGCGAAGTTCTCGATGACCCCGTTGTGGGCGATTGCCAATTTCTCCGCGCCACCAATGTGTGGGTGAGCGTTGGAAAGCGTGGCGGCACCGTGAGTCGCCCAGCGTGTATGGCCGATTCCGATTCCGGATCCGCATGGAGCGGTCGAAATCTCTTTTGCCAGTGAAGCGATTCGACCGACCGATTTGGTGATATTCAGTTCGCGATTGCCGTTGATCGTCGCTGTTCCCGCGCTGTCGTAACCTCGATACTCAAGGCGTCGAAGTCCTTCCAACAAAAAGTCTTGAGCGATTCGCGGACCGATGTAACCGACAATGCCACACATAGAAATACTCGTAAAAAAATAGCGTTGGGAATTGGCGAGAAGCCAAAAAGTGGGGGCGAAAAGCCTACATGGGTCAGGCTGCGAAAGACTCACATGTCTGACAGAATAATATTGCGTTTCAGGGACTTGTACCAGTTTAATCACCGGCCCGCAAAAGCAACTCGGGGCAACCGTCATTGTTTATGCGGGTTTTGCGGGAAAGGGGAACTGTAAACATGTGGACACCTTGCGAACGAAGCGACAATCTCCCGTCCGTGATGAAGAATAACTTGAGCCAAACTCAAAAAAAGCGTTCAGATTTCAGGAAATAAAACGCAGTTTCGGCCGGTAAAAACCATGCTTTTACGCGAATGTGACAGCATGAGATTTTCTTTTGGGGAAACTGCCTGATCAGTCTTGACCGCCTTTGGATCGGTCTTTAATTATCGCCCCACGAATAAATCGTAGGCTGACTACGGACTGCCACTGTCGTGTCCTTTTGGGAACCGATGGCAAAGCCAGAGAGCATGGATGCTCTAGGGATGGTGGGGTGAACACCCTGCAAAGCCGTTGTCAGAAAATAATTTGCAGGGTATTACGTCACAGGACAAAGGAGAGTTGCGTGAGAGTCTCCGAGCGACTTCAGCGAGGGCTACTAACATCAGCGATTGCATTGACACTGTCAGCAGTGCCGATGCTTTCAACAAATGTGTTGGGGCAGGATTCCGGTTTCGAAGTAAACGGTACGGCGGTCATGCCGTCATCGAGCGATCCGGGTAATTGGTTACAGCGTGCACGCGAAGCGATGAAAAGTGAAAACTTTTTGATGGCTGAGCAATGCATCCAGATGGCTGAAAAAGCCATGTCACCTGGTGTCGTGTTGCAATACACGCCAGCGATGGCAAAACAGGAATTGGCGATGCTTCGTCAATCCAATCAGTCCGTTTCAGCGTCAGCGGCAGCTACCAAGAGCGAGGACGGTCAGTTGTCAGACGGACAGCAGCACCTGTTTGCTGCAAGACGTTCTCTGGCGATGGGCGATGTTGCTGCGGCAAAGAAAGCGATCCAACTGGCTCGTCAGTCTCAAACCGACTTCTCAGCGCTGGGTGATTCACCTGAGCAGCTTGAGGCGATGGTTGAGCGTCAGAATCAACTGGTTGCAATGTACCAGCAAGGTTCTGCGGATTCTGGTTACGACGTCGGCGCTGCCAAGTTCCTGATGGAGCAGGCAGAAATGCTTTACAAGTATCAGGACTTCGAAACTTCGAAGATGCTTGTTGAGCAGGCCAGCACGTTCACAACCGTTGACTTCAGCAAATTCGAAACGTCACCAGAAAGAATGTTGACGATCATTGGAATTGCCAGTCAGCAATTGGGTGGCTCGACCAAGCCAGACGTCAAAGTCGAAGTTTCTCGATTGATGGCTCAGGCGCAACTTGCAGCTTCACAAAACAATTGGTCTCAGGCAAAAGACTTCGTTACGAAAGCGAAATCTTACAACTTGAGCGACGATAGGTTCGCCAACGGGGAGACTCGTCCGTGGCAATTGGAAATGACGATCGACAATGCTCTGAATCTTCAAACGCCGGCATCTGCCGAAAACGGAATGGTAAAGCCAGCCTCGTTTGATGATCCAGCTGTCCCAGCCGCAGGAGTTGCTCAAGCCAAATACGATCCGGCGAGCGACAAGACGCGGGTGGTTCCAGTAACGGGTGTCGAAAACGATACAACTTTCAACCCAGTTGAAATGACGCCTCCGCCGACCAATTTCCAGCCAGTGACTCGAGTCGCACAAGCTCCGAAGCCTGCGGCGAATCGCGGTGCTGAGCTTTACCAGTCAGGTGTTGCGGCCCTTGCAGCCAACGACGAAGGTCGGGCACGTGAGTTTTTCCAGCTGGCAATGAACTATCAGGATGGACTGGATGCTCCAACTCAAACTGCGATTCGCACGCAGTTGAACAAGATGGAAGCAGCCGCCAAAATTGTTGAAGTTCAGCCAAAAGTTGCTCAAACTTCTGCCAGCGACGAAGAGTTCGGTTACGGCATCGAAAACAACAGCGAGTTCGCAAAGCTTCAGTCTGAAGTCTTCCGTGATCTCAGTTCTGCCGAACGCATGATGGAAAAAGAGCCTCGCGAGGCACTTCAGAAAATGACGATGTTGCGTACACGAATCGCTTCGAGCCAACTGGCTGCGGAAACGAGTCGTCCGCTTTTGAAAATGGTGGATCGTAAGATCACTTCGATGCAGACGTACATCGAAAAGAATCTTTCACAGATTCAGAACCAGGAAGAAGTCATCGAACGACGCGAAGCCGTTGCTCGAACTCGTCAGCGTCGCGAAGATGTAGATCAGCAGCTAAACAAGCTGGTCGACGACTACAACAAGTTGATGGACGAAGAGCGTTATGCGGAAGCTGACCTGGTCGTTCGTCAAGCTGAAGATCTGGCTCCAAACAGCGAGATCGCGGCAGTTCTTCGCGAAAAAAGACGTGCAAGTTTTGAGTCGGGTCGATCGGCGATGATTCGTCGTGAGAAGGAAGAGAGTTTTCAGAATAGCGTGGCGGACGTCCAGCGATCAACGCGTCCGTGGGACGGAAACTACACCGTTGAATTCGATCCTGATCGCGAAGGCTACGTTCGTCGAGTCCAAAGTCGTGCTCAACGACTTGCTGACGGTCAATACAGCAGCGAAACGGATCGCATGATCTGGAACAAGCTGAAAAACGTTAACGTAGAAGGCGAATATCGCGGCACACTTGCTGAGGCGATGGACCAGCTTTCTCGTCAGGCAGGCCTGAACATCGTGTTCGACACGATGGCTTTGGAAGCTGCCAACGTGACGACAGACCAGATGGTTAACGCTCCAATTCGCAATCCGATTTCTTTGGAAAGTGCACTTAACGTGATCCTTTCAGGGGTCGGGCTTGAGTTTTCGGTTGAGGACGAAGTGGTCAAAGTCACCAGTCGTGAATCGAAGCAAACGGAATTGAAGCAGGAAGTTTACTACGTCGGTGACCTGTTGGCTCCAATGAAGGGCTACAAGAACCCGAATCGTTTGACCTTCCTTGAGCCTGGAATGAACAATGGCTACAACGCCGGTTCGATGAATGTGGGCAACGTTTCACCTTCAACGATCAATGCGAATGCTTCTCAAATTGCGATGGCCCAACAGTTGGGTTCAGGCGGTGCGATTGGCGGAGGCGGATTTGGCAACTTCGGTGGTCAAAACGGTTACAACAATGGACCGCAACGCGGCACGCCAATGTTTGGAACCATCAACAACCAGCCGCAAGGCGGTATCACGCAAGCTGACTTCCAGCAATTGATCCAGCTGATTCAGGATACGATTTCGAACACGACGTGGTCAGATTTCGGTGGCGAAGGAACGATTCAGTCTTTCCCTCCAAACCTCAGCCTCATCGTGACGCAGTCGCAAAAGGTTCAGGACGAAATTCGGGACTTGTTGAAGAAACTGCGTGACCTGAACGATGTTCAGATCGTCATCGAAGTTCGCTTCGTCGCGATTCAGGACAACTTCTTTGAGCGAATCGGAGTCGATTTCGACTTTGCGATCAATGATAACTCGGGACTTGCTGATCCAACCATCGACACGGTTCAGCAGAGCACGGTCGTCGGTAATGCGGGTACCGGTGGTGGATTCATTCCCACCGCGAATCAGGATATCGAATTCAACCAGGGTAGCTTTGGTATCGCAACACCGCAGTTCGGCGGGTTCGACTTGGGCTCAGCGGCTAACTTTGGGTTTGCGATCCTGTCTGATATTGAGGTTTTCTTCCTGCTTCAGGCGGCAAAGGGAAGCACTCGTGCGAACGTAACAGAGGCTCCGACAGTCACCTTGTTCAATGGACAAAGTGCCAGTGTCAGCGACTTCTCATCACGACCGTTTGTTACCTCGGTAACGCCAGTCGTCGGAGACTTTGCAGTTGCTCACCAGCCTGTCATCACAATTCTGCCCGATGGTACGAATCTTGACGTGACGGCGACTGTGTCGGCTGACCGTCGATCGGTCAACATGGCACTGGTTCCGTTCTTCAGTGAAGTAACAGAAGTAACCACGTTTCAATTCACCGGGTCTACTCAGACAGAGCGATCAACCAACTCATTGTTGGACGATCTTCTGGACACGATTGATCCAACGAATGCAGATGCAAGTGATGATGAGTTTCAGACAACGACCGAAGGTGTAACGATTCAGCTGCCGGTCATTGCAAGTACGCAGGTGAACACGGTAGTCAGCGTGCCGGACGGAGGAACGGTTCTGATGGGCGGTATCAAGCGGATGCGTGAGCAGCGAATCGAACGCGGTGTTCCAATGCTGAGCTCGATTCCATACGTCAATCGTCTGTTCACCAATGTTGGTGTCAGCCGGGAAACAACCAACCTGATGATGATGGTAACTCCACGAATCATCATTCAGTCTGAAGAAGAGAAGAAACAGATCGGCGTCTTCGGCGACGAATAGTTCTTCGAACGAAAAAAGATGCTCGTCTGGGTTGAGCATCCATAGATTTAAATCGTCTGGCCACCGGGTTGATCGCCCGGTGGCTTTTTTTATGCCGGATTATTCACCCCGGATTATTCACGAGGCGTTGGCGTCGACTTGGAGAAAGCTTGTTTCATTCAGGTATTGTTCGAGGTTTATCGCCTCGACAGTTCACCCGCGAAGTGAGACTAACGAATTTGCAAAACTTGTCTCCGCGTCAGGAGAATTGCGTCCAAGGGCAAACCAGACGCCTGTCGTCATGAATAATTCCGGTTTATGCAACCGACGGAATTTCAGCCGATTTAAACACGACTTTCAGAATCCGAAAGCCCAGCCGCTGGTAGAGCCGATGAGCTTTCGAGTTGTTGGCCGTCACCTCAAGCGTCACGAAACGGACTCCGGCTTCAGCGAATCCAGCAAGGCATCTTTTGACGATCAGCGAGCCGAGCCCGCGTCCACGGTAGGGTTGGGTGATGCCAATGTTTTGAATCGAGCCGACGTCTTTTTGTTCCCGAATTCCCTGAACGGTGCCGATGTTCATTCGCCTGTCCGATGCGGGATCTTTATAGGTGATCAGCCATGTTGCTTCTGGTAGAAATCCGCTTCGCCGCGAGATTTCATTCATCAGCCGTTCGCAGCCATCCTGATCGCCAAGGCAGGGGAAAACGTTGCAGTCGATTTCGTTTTGAAAGCTCAGATACTTGGCTTCGGCGTGAGCTTCCAGCAGTCGCTCGGACCATTCATGCATCTGGAAATGCTCGGGCAGCGAAATTGGATCTTCCAGCTTCGGCGAAAATTCGTGCAAATCGATCTGCATTCGATAACGTTTGAAATAGCTGATTTGCATTGCGTCTCCGCAGTCTTGTTGGGCTGGGGGATTCAGGTGGAGTTGGCCTTGTCGCGTTCCCAAGTATACCGCTATAAGTCGACCGATAAAGTTGCTAGTGAGATGATCTCATCAGATACGGAGAGCAAAATGGCAAAGCCTACCAGTTCGGAAACCCTTGAACTCGCCCGCAAAATTAGCTCAACGGTTGTACCGTTGGAACAGGCCCCATTGCGTCGCCCCTACTTGAAGCCCGGAACGCTCAAGCCGATTGGTCCGCATAGCCGCGACATTGCGGTTGTAACCGCCGATTCAAACCGCGGTGGTGAAATGAAGCGCGGTGGCGAAGCGAAACTTACTTCCGAGCCCAAACCTTTGGTGGTCTCCAAACCCGCTCGCATCTCGAAGCCGGCCAAAAACGTTAAAGAAACGCTTTCAAAACTGCCAGTCAAAGAAAAAATGACTCCGGTTGCGCCAGCCCGATCAAAACGAAAAAACCAACTGGACGTTGCCGCTGTGGAGCACATGCTGGGCGACCGTCTTGGACGCTGGCGACCTTCCGCTTGGGAGGACGACATCTCCAGAAACACGCTCGATCAGGAACCGTTCGAGAATCTGTCGTCTCCGTCGGAGCTACCTAGATTGGAATTCGAACGGGCGATTGAGTTCGTCAACTACGTTGCTTCTCAAGTGGATGCCGAAACATTGGAGGCGATGATTGCTCGCGACCGACTGCCGATTCCTTGCCCCAAAGATCGCGAAGGCTATTCACCCGGTTACGATGGCGTGTACTGGATGAGCGGCTTGACGGACTACCTGAAAATCATGGAAGTCGCAAAACGATACGGGGTTGAGCCAGATTCCTGTTTTGATTTTGGTTGTGCCAGTGGTCGAGTGCTTCGGCATTTTGCGGTTCAATCGGATTTGAGTTCTGTTTGGGGCAGCGACATCAACGGTCGCCACATTCGATGGTTGGAAGAATACACGCCTCAACATGTTCGGCCGATTTTCAATCATTGCATTCCGGCAATTCCGATTGCTGACCATTCTATTGATATCGTTTCGGCGTTCTCTGTGTTTACGCATATCGATACCTTCGAATCATGTTGGCTTGCTGAACTGAATCGTATTCTTAGGCCGGGCGGATTGTGTTATCTGACGGTCCACAACGAAGATACCTGGGAAGTTTTACGGAAAGAGATCGACAACCGCGACAATCGGTTGGTGCAATCGATTATGAAGGTGGATCCCGAGTTCAAAGAACAGATTCATCAGCCAATGCCCGATCGACGCAGCGTCTATCGATTCACCAATTTTGGACCTTATCGAGCTCAGGTTTTCCATTCGAACAACTACCTGAATCGAGTTTGGGGCCGAATGTTTGAAATCAAGGAAATTTTGCCATGTCATCACGTCCGCCAGTCGGTGGTCGTGTTACAAAAGCGTGGCTAACGAAGGCTGACGCCAAAACGGCTGATGCTGAAAACGACCCCCCAATCGGGAACTTGTTTCAGGCCCAATCGATGGCAAAGCTTTATTGGTGGTAAGTGACTTTGGAATCTATTCCTGATCGACGTTGGGACGTTGTCATTGTCGGTGGCGGTGCCGCCGGTTTGATGGCGGCCGCAGCAGCTGCTCAGCAAGACAAGGCTGTTCTGCTGTTGGAGAAGAATCGCAAATTCGGCGTCAAGATTTTGATGTCCGGAGGTACTCGATGCAACATCACGCACAACTGTGATATTCGCGGGATCGTTCAGGCTTTTGGTCGCAATGGGAAATTTCTTCATTCCGCGTTGTCAGCGATGTCTCCGGCTCAAGTCGTCGAATTGTTTGAGTCGCTGGGCGTCGAAACGAAAGTTGAATCGACTGGCAAAGTCTTTCCTGTCAGTAACAAAGCGATTGACGTTCGTGATGCACTGATGCGCTACGCTGTCGATAGCGGAGCCGTTCTGGTTAACGAGTGTCCGGTCGATGGAATCTCGGTTGCACAGGATGCCGATTGCGATGCCGATGGCCGCTCGTCGTTTCGAATTCAGCTTTCGCACCGTGTTTTGGAATCTGCGACGGTCGTGATCACGACCGGTGGCCTATCGTTTCCGGGGTGTGGCACAACGGGAGACGGATACGCTTGGGCAGAATCTTTCGGGCATTCAATTGTGCCGACCGTTCCAGCGCTGACACCGGTGTTGTCCAACTGCGAATGGGCCAATGAGCTCAAGGGTGTCACCATTGATCCAACGTCTGTCGAGATTTGGGAACCGGAAGAGTCGCCAGAACTAATTTCCACGGCCCAAGCGTCGAAAAAGACGAAGAAGAAAAAGCGAAAGCCGATCGCGATGACTTCGGGGTCTTTCCTGTTCACGCATTTTGGATTTTCTGGTCCTGCCGCAATGGACGTGAGTCGTGCCATTGCGGCTCATCCGACCAAGAAAACGCTGCAGCTGAAATGTGATTTTGTGCCGGATCAAAAATCCGAATCGTTGCTCAAGTCCTTGGTTCAGGAAAAGAACCGTTCGGGCAGTCGATCCATTCTGCGTGTCGTATCTGAAAAGTTTCCCGGGTTTCCGAAACGATTAACAGAGAGACTGATCGAAGAGTCGGGTGTGTCTTGCGAAAGCCGAGTGGCGGAGCTTTCGTCTGCCGATTTCAACGCCATCGTGAACAGCATCAAAAAAGCGAGCTTTCCTTTGCAGGGAACTTTGGGCTATGAGAAAGCCGAAGTGACCGCTGGCGGAGTCAAACTTTCTGAAGTCAACAGCAGCACCATGGAAAGCAAACTTCAGGAAGGCTTGTTCTTTGCGGGCGAGATTCTGGATCTTGACGGGCCCATCGGCGGCTTTAACTTTCAGTCCGCATGGAGCACCGGTTGGGTTGCCGGATTGAATGCTGCAGTTCGATTTCCACCTCGGTAGATTCGATAGCTTCCTTCTGCTCTATCGCCCTGCGAATCTGTTGGCCGGCCTCGCGTGGCGGACTGAATTTCGTCAAAACCGTTACAAGCGGCATTGAGTTTATGGTGTGGCGGGTTGGCCCTGAACTTTTTGGGCGATCTCAATTGGCCTGAACCTAGGGTTCGAAAGTTTACTTTTGTTGAAGCACACCGCTGCCCCTTCAAATTCGAATTTTGAAAATGGGGATTCGAAGGTCGGTGTTCCTGTTTGGATTTTGAACCATGAACAAGCTCCTCGCCATTGATGATTGCTCCTCGATTCGCGCGTTCCTCAAGAAACTTGCATGGCAGTGGGACATCGAAACCATATCGGTAGACAACGGGAGGGATGCCTTGACGATTCTTGCCCAACCCGACGCACCGCAGATCCTGATGGTCGACTGGATGATGCCCGGGATGGACGGACTGGAACTGATTCGTCGCGTTCGAAGAATGCCAACCGACAAACCTCGTTACATCATTGTGATGACTGCAAAAACGGGTGTTAGTGACGTCGAAGAAGCTTTCGAAGCCGGAGCCGATGACTTCATGCCCAAGCCGCTTCGTAAAGAGGAGCTTCGATTGAGGCTCGATGAAGCCCAGCGAGTCCTCGATCGTGAGGAAACCGTTGCCAAGGCCTTCGGCAAGATGCATCACAACGTCAACGTGTAGGCATTGTTTGCCTTGCGTGGAAAACAAAAAAAGGCCCGACAAAATGTCGAGCCTTCAAGTCGGAATTATTCACGACGACGGGCGTCTGGTTTGCCCTTTGAAGTGATTCTCCGGACGCGGAGGCAGTTTTGCAAATTCGTTAGTCTTACGTCGTCGGTGAACTGTCATAACCACAAACCTGGAACGATACCCCAGTGAAACAAGCTTGGTCCATGTCAACGCCCACGCATCGTGAATAATCCGGGTTAAGCCGGAGAATTCGGGCTTATCCAACAATACTGTCAATGTTGACCGTGACCAGTTGGAGATCAACGTTGCCGCCGAATATGGTTCCGGTGCCCGGAGCAACCGCGACGACGATATCGATGGAGTCAGGGCTGTCTGCTGAACTACCCGGCGTGTAGGTCAGCAGTCCTGTGGTTTCGTCAACCGAATAGTCAAATGTGTCGAATCCTGGTTGGTTTTCAAACGCCAAATCGCCAACAGGCGGAATTCGAATTTGGTTCTGAAATGACAAGCCAGCATTGAGCTGCTGGATCGCACCGAAATCCAAATATCGAACGCTGTCACCCTCATTGTCCTGCGACGTTAACTGGAATGTAGAGGTCACTTCGTGAATTCCGGCAAGACCCGGGATGTCGTTCAGGAATGGGTTCATGTTCGTCGTGAAATCGCTGGCATCGGGAGCCACAATGTTCACGGTGATATCTTGCGTCGTCTCATTGCCGTTCGCGTCACGAGCCGTAATCGTCAAAGTCGTTTCTCCAGTGACACCTTCAGGCGCGACAAGTAGAACTGCTCCGCGTCGATTGTCCTGGAAGAGTTCCGCGTTAGTGATCCGTACCTCTCCAGCGGGAAACTCGCTGTTGCCAGGGTTGTTCGGGTCAGTAATCGTGTCGACATCCTGAATGGCTGCTCGCAATTCTTCCCCCGAAGTGATGACTCCAAAGATCGTGTGTTGTGCATCGAGTGCACGAAGGGAGCGGCTTGGTTCGTCAGTGATAAAGAACTGCGAATCATTGGTATCGTCCAGGCTCTTGGCGTACGAAAGTAGGCCAGAACGATTGTGCTGTAGCAAGGTGCTGAACTGATCATCGAAGTCGCCCAGATCGGAACCGCCTCGCCCCGTACCTTCTGGGTCACCGCCTTGAATCACAAAGTTAGATGCGATCCGGTGAAAGATCGTATTGTCGTAGAAGTCACTGGCCGCCAAAGCGCGGACTCTTTCTACTGCTCGTGAAGTCGTTCCAAAAATGTTTTCAAACAACTGGAACGTCAAATCGCCTGAAAGTGGAGTCGACTGTCCGTTGGTGGTTGCGTCAGGAGATTCGATCGAAATTCGAAAGCTTTCGCCCGTTTCGAAACGAGGAGTCAGCAGCGACGAGTCTGCCGAATCTCCTGTTAGCTGCAAGGCAACGTCTGCAGGATTATCGATGTCGAACGTCACCCACAGCGGCGAACCGGCTTCGACCGATTGCGGTGCGATCGCGGAAATGGCTAGTTGATTCAGTACCACATTGACGTCCGCAATGACTGGCGAGCTGCTTCTGTTGTCTTCGATGATTGAATCGTCCGTCACGACGATCGACAGCTGTCGGTTTCCAACCGTTGGTGTGGTGCTGGTTCCAGCTGCCGTATTGGTGTATCTAAGCGAACGAAGTACGTCTTGCCATTGGGAAACAGAAGCCACGCCTGTCAACGTAAGAACACCGGTTGAGCTGTTGTAGTCCTGAGTGATACCAGAATCGCCCACGGTCACTGAAAGTTCGTCCTGCGACAATGCAGCGGACTCAGCAATCGTGATCGTCGCACTGTTTAAGTTCGTTCCGCTGGCGTGACTTAAATCAAGACTCGGTGCGACCAGGACGCTTTCAGCTCCTTGAGCAAGCGTTGTCGAGGACGGAGTGCCGTCACCCGCGCCATTGGCGTCGACGACAAGGTCATTCACGACAGCGTCAACAGAATAGATTCTTACGTCATCGATAAGCGCGCCTGATCCATCGCCCGGGTTGATGCTCGATTCCCGGAATTCCAAACGGGAAAGGTCTCCCAATCCGTTGACAACAATGCCGTAAGTCTGCCACTGATTGTTAGGCGTGACCGTCGCGACCCACTGGTCGGTTGCAATATCAGAAGTCGGCGTTTTCCAGCGAACTCTGACTTCGTCGTTGTCGACGTCGCCGGTTCCGTCGGCTTGAACATTGAAAACGACAAAATAAGTTTCCCCTTCGGTTGTCGCAATGTCGGTGAATACGTGGTCAACGTTGCTGTCAGTGGTGTCGAGATTCAGAAAGCGAGTTCCTTCCGTCGCATCAATATTGCTGTTGTCACCAGTGCTTTGAAGCTGAATCAAATCGGGACGTGAACCTCGATCCAGCGCGAACCAGCTCGGAACGGTTCCGTTGGCAAAGAATGGGCCGTCTCCTGTCGCGGTTTCGAAGCTGCCGTTGGTCAACGTTTCCTGCGTCGCGGCAACGACATTGACGTTGTCGATCAAGACTCCCAGTCCGTCTCCGTTTGGATCATCAACGGAGACCTGTTCGCGAAATTCAAGTCGCGATCCTTCCGTTCCTTCCGCGCCAACCAACACGATGGTGTGAGTCTGCCACTGCGCGCTCGATTCGAAAGTTCCAACTAATTCGTCGGCCCAAAATACTTCGACGTTTTCGATAATCGCGGCGCCGTTATTGGGAGACTGTCCTCTCAGGTCGAACGAGAGCACATAGTCGTCACCCGTGATGGTTTCGATGTCTTGGAAAACGAAGTCACGATGCTGGTTCGTTGAATCCAGCTTCAGCGCGGTTCCGTCGTCAGTCTGGAAAGTGAACAGGGCAAGCTGTTGGCCGTCAGCATCATTTGCTGCGTTCCAACCAAGGACATCGTCCTGCGAGAAAAAAGGTCGGTCCGCGCCGGATGGAAAATTTGAGAAATCACCGTTGTCGACCAGGTTGGCTGCTCCCAAATCGACCGCCAGCAGTTGGCGAGCTTCCAGTCGGGCGAAGTCGAATCGGTTTTGATTTCGTTTGCGGGATTGGCGTTTCATGGTTGTCTCGTCAAATCGATGGAGGGTGTCTGCAGGACTGAACGGCGATGAGCGGATGGATCCGCGCGTAGTTTTGGGTGGTCTTTGTGATCGGTTTAAAAAATGGCAGGAGCCTGATTCAGCATATTCAAAGCCGCCGGAAGGTTGCTGTTTTCGTGGCTTTCGCACTTGAAAAAACGTGACTCAGGCCTCGATAGCGTCCGTTTTTGTGGGTTTTTCGGGTATCAATTTATTATCCTGATGATTCACAAAAGCAACATCGCGACAAAGCGATAGTGGGATAAATTCAGAATCGTGGCTGGCCGAGCAATAAACGAACCGCCAAGCGCATCTGAAATATAGCTCGCTATCCTCATGAGTTAATTGGAATCTTCTATGCGAATCAATTTTTCGACACTGAACATCGGACGACTTACCGTTTTGACTGCGATTGCGGTGGTATTGGTGGGCGGTCTCACAGGAAAGCATGCTTCAGCGGACTCGCCCGAATCCGACAGTTCCGCAAAAGTGTCTCCCAAAACGACGCTGCAGTATGCGCGTGAGATTGATCGACTGATCGACAAACATCTTTCGGAAAATGAAAAGCATCGCAACGACTTGACGGATGACGAAACGTTTCTACGTCGAATTTATCTCAATGCGATCGGAAGAATTCCAAACATCGACGAAGCCGAATCGTTTCTCAGTTCTGATGCTTCTCAAAAGCGAGCTCAATTGATTGACGAGCTGCTGGATTCGTATGGCTACGTCAGCCATCAATTTAATTTTTGGGCGGACATCCTGCGAATCAAGACACGAGTCAACAATGGTGTTGGCCAGCCCTACATCGATTTTGTGAAGGACTCGCTGGAAGAGAACAAGCCTTACGATGAGTTTGTTCGCGAGCTGTTGTCTGCGTCAGGACCTGCTCTGGAACCGGGCAATGGCGCCGTCGGGTATTACTTGCGAGACGTCAACATGCCGGAGGACAACATGTCCAATACCGTGCGTGTCTTTCTGGGGACGCGGCTTGAGTGTGCTCAGTGTCACGATCATCCTTTCGACAAATGGACTCAAAAACAGTATTTCGAAATGGTTGCTTTCACTGGCGGAATGAAATACACCGCTGGGAATCAGAACCTGAACAAAGAAATCAGAGAGTTCCGAAACAAGGTTTCTCGAAGCAACAACGAGATGAATGGCGAAGTTGCGGCTGCGGTCCGGCGCACCATGCAAGTCGTTCGTTCTGGCATCAGCGGCACCGGAACGGGACTGGCAAGGCTTCCCGAAAACTACGAAGGAACCGATGGCGGGCCGAACGAAGTGGTGACCGCAAAGCCAATGTTTGGTGATAAAGATTTAGTCGACGCCACCGTCCCGCAGGCTCGCAACCGAAAAAACAAGAAACGAAAAAA
This sequence comes from uncultured Pirellulaceae bacterium, assembly GCA_964479855.1. Classification (GTDB taxonomy): domain Bacteria; phylum Planctomycetota; class Planctomycetia; order Pirellulales; family Pirellulaceae; genus Mariniblastus. The sequence goes on along the minus strand of CAYZPA010000027.1, from coordinate 26,476 downwards.
GAAGATTAACAACAAAGCTCGGCATCTAATTCCTGGAGCCCGCGATATCGGCTCACGCGAAGCTTATGCTCAATGGATGACGGAGGTCGACAATCCACGATTCGCAAAAGTGATCGCAAATCGGCTCTGGAAGCAATCGTTCGGGCTTGGGCTGATCGAACCTGTCGATGTGATCGAGGACAGCACCATCGCGTCGAACCCGGAACTGATGGACTACCTGACGACCGTCATGATCGAAATCGATTTCGACCTGAAGGAATTTTTGCGGATCATTTACAACACCGAAACGTGGCAGGCAGAGGCGACTCGAACTGATATCGCGGAACCTCACAAATACGACTTTCCCGGTCCAGTTTTGCGTCGGATGACAGCCGAGCAAATGTGGGATTCGATGATTGGACTTACGATCGACGAGGTTGACGTTCGTGATCGTCCTCAAGTCAATTTGCCGGGGCAGGGGCGAGTCGATCCTTACGAATTTTACAACACCGTGAAAGGCAAATCGATTCAGCAGCTCTACGACATGATGGCCCAATCTGACTATTGGGGCAAAAAGAAAAAGAAGAAAACGGGTGCTGATGAAATGATGGATCAGATGAGCCCGGAAGAAATGCGTAAGCAGCGTCGGCAGCAGATGGCGGAAACTGAAAGAGCCGTGAAGCGTCGCAAGAAAAAAGAGTCAGAAAAACGCCTCAAGGCAATGAACGCGAAAATTCAGCGGGCCAAACGGTCTGGGAATCAAAATTTGCTGCGACGGCTGCTGATCGAGCGGACGGAAATGGTTTCCTCGTCCCGAGCGAAAGGAAATCAGTTTAAGCGTGCGTCTGAACTTCAATCGCCTGCTCCTGCGAAACACTTTTTACGTGAGTTTGGCCAGTCCGATCGGGAAGTCATCGAAAACTCAAATTCCGATCCAGCGGTGACGCAAGTGCTTCGCCTGATGAACGGCTTCGTCGACAACACAATCGGAAAGGATCCCAATTCGGTGCTGACTCGAAACGCTTTGATCGCAACCAACGAGAAAGATGCGATCAGCAATATCTACGTGACGATGCTTAGCCGTAAACCGACCCGGCCGGAGATCAGAACATGGTCGTCGGATTTCAAACGAGATACTAAAGCGGCTTACACGGACCTTGTGTGGACGTTGATCAATTCGAACGAATTTATCTTCGTTAAATAGGTTCCTGTATCGATCTCTGGTCAGGCCGGTCAAATTTTCAAAACACCTAAGCAACAATAGAACGGAATTCTTCCTATGAAAGAGCTTCTAAGAAAAATGGACTCGCAAAGTCGGCGTGGTTTTGTCAGCAGTGTTGCGAAATCCGTGCTTGGGCTGGGCGTCATGTCAGCTGCCGCACCTTCACTCGTCTCTGGTGGCACGATCCTTTCGGCTCCAGGAAGAAAAGACGATCCGGCTCCGGGGCGAGCGAAATCGGTGATTTATCTTTACATGAGCGGTGGGATGAGCCACCTCGATACGTTCGATACCAAACCGGGGGCCGAGACGCAGGGGCCGGTCGAATCGCTCGATACTTCGGCGGATGACATTCAGGTTAGCGAGTACTTTCCCAACCTGGCGAAACAGATGCACCATGTCGCGGTGGTCAATTCGCTGAATTCGACGCAGGGGGCTCACCAGCAAGGGCGCTACTTCATGCATACCGGCTATGCGTTGCGAGGAACAATCCGTCATCCTGATATGGGAGCGTGGTCAGCCTATCACCTTGGCAAATTGAACAAGGGACTTCCCTCGAACGTGAAGATCGGCGGGAACAGTTCCGGGCTGGGCGGCGGTTTCCTCGAATCAAAATATGCCGCGTTACCGATTGGTGATCCTGAGGCCGGTTTGCAGAACAGTAGCCTACCGAAAGGAGTCGATGAAAGTCGTTTTCGTCGTCGAATGCAACGTCTGAAGAAAATGAACAATGGTTTCGCCAAAACCTTCGATACCAAAGAGTCACGTGCTTTCGCTGCGATGTACGACGAAGCCGTTTCTTTGATGAAAAGCAAAGACTTGGAGACCTTCGATCTGACCCAAGAAGACGACGCGATGCGTGATCGTTACGGTCGAAACTCTTTCGGGCAAGGCTGTTTGTTGGCTCGTCGGATGGTCGAAAATGGTGTCCGTTTTGTTGAAGTCGATAACAACGGTTGGGACACTCACGGTGACAACTTCGAACGCGTCAAAAACAAAGGAGCCGTTTTGGACAAGGCTCTCGCCGCGCTGCTGGCGGATCTTTCCAGCCGAGGTTTGCTCGATTCGACGCTGGTGGTTTTGGCGACCGAGTTCGGCAGGACGCCAACGATTCAAACCGATCGCAACATGGGCCGCAATCATTATCCGCAAGCGTTTTCATGTTTGCTCGCAGGCGGCGGAATTCAGGGAGGCATGCGTTACGGCATGACCGATGAAGAAGGTCGTGAAGTCATCGACAACATGGTCACCGTTCCCGAATTCAATGCGACGATTGGATACGCAATGGGAATCGATATGAAGAAGAAAGTGATGTCGCCTTCACTTCGGCCGTTTACGTTTGCCGATGACGCGGAACCTGTGTTGGATCTGTTCTCGTAAGCCTTGCTTTTGGAGTTTCGGATTGCCGTAGAGGCGATACCCCCTCGACGGCGGTCGGTGCTCGCAGAATTCAACCTGAATTATCCGCAACGCCTTGGCTTCATGAATGACTCGGGTTCAATTGAGATTAGGATAGAGTCCACGTACTCTTCCCGATTCGATTGATTTGAAAGCAGGCTATGCTCCGGAATTCGACGACGTTCTTTATTGCTTTTCTTGTTGCCGTTTCTTCGCTCGCTGAATTTTCCGCTGCCCAGAAAGCTGGCAAGTCGGATGACAAAGCCGCTAAATCCGGTGAGATCACGCTTGAGCGACTGTTTCCGAAAGAGAGCTTTTTCGGTCCACGAGCCAGTAGTCCGGAATTTTCAGCCGACGGCCGGTATGCAGCCTATCTCTACAAAACCTATGACGAGCGGCGACACGGAAACGACCTGTGGGTCTACGATTTCGAATCCGGTGAAAACACTCGCATTACAAACTTGGCTCTGATGACCAAGTTTCAACGCAGCGCGCGGATCGTAAAACGGGATCGGCTTGCCAAAAACAAGAACGCGAAATCAAAGAAAGAAAAAGAATCTGAAGAAGAGGCCTCAGAAGATGATGCTGAATCTAAAGAGAACGACGATGCCGAAAGCCAAGATAACGAAGAAGCTGACTCAGACGATGACGACGCGGACTCAGCCGACGACGGCGACGAAGCAGAGGTCACCGGAAAGACAGATGAAGAAATCGAAGAGGAAAATAAGCTGATCAACACCGTCAGCAAAAAAGATGCTGACGACAAGTACGCTCCCCGGTACAGCGGAATTTCGGGATTCAAGTGGCACCCAAAAGAGAACGCCATGTTGGTGTTTTCCGAAGGTGATGTCTACCACATCAAAGACGTCAGTGATCCGACGCTGGAACGTTTGACTCGAACATCAAAATCCGAATCTCAGGTCGACTTTCTGCCCGACGGTTCAGGGTATACCTACAACGTCGACAATGCGGTCTTTCGATTGAAGTTTGACGACCATCATGTCGAACAATTGAACCCAAGGCTGGAATCAGATCGCAGCCTTTCGAACTACTCGATCAGTCCCGACGGGAAGAAACTGGTGTTGGTTGCCCGAACCAGTGGTGGATTTTCAGCAGGCGGTCGCAAGGTCGACATCATTCGTTACCGCGATCGATTTGCGAAAGCGGATTCTGTTTCGCGATTGGTTTCAGATGACGAATTCAAGCCACAGGACGTCTATGTTTACCTCTTCGATCTCGATAGCAACGACGAAGAAGAATCTGAGTTGCTGGAGATTTTCCATAAGCAGATCGATGATCCAAGAGACGTGATCAGTCGCCCGGAATGGTCGCTCGATAGTTCGAAAGTTACCTTCTGCTTCTTCAATCAGAAAAATGACGAAGTCGAAATCCGGGTAGGAAGCTTTCCGGACAAGAAAGAATACAAAAAGCTCTTGGCCACCGCTGAAAAGAAAGCGAAAGCGAAACTCAAAAAGGAAATCGCTGAGGCAAAAAAGAAAGACGAAGAAGAGGGACGTACTCCTCGTGGCATAGGCCGGCCAGGACGGAACCCGTTGACGGTTGTCTTTGATGCCAAAACGGTCTATCAGTTCAAACACGACGGCGGGCCAAACACGCCTCGAATGGTTTCTCCAAATTGGGCGTCCGATAGTCGCCACATTGTATTCGTCAGCGAGCAAACCGGGTTCCGACACGTTCATCTGTTGGACGCGCTGTATCAGAGTGTCCGTCAGTTGACCGCAGGATATTTTGAGGTCTATCCGATGGATTTTTCGGACGACCACAAGACCCTTTTCGTGAAAGCGACCAAGGATTCTCCTGCCAGAGAAATGGTTTATGCAGTCGATATCGAATCTGGCGAGATGGAAAGGCTATCCAAGGAAGACGGAACTTATTCTGCCGCAGCGGTTAGCGATGATGGCCAGCATCTGATTGCGAATTTTGTAACTTACGGAAAACTGCCGGAACTGGTCGCGCAAAAAAAGGAAGCGTTGGAAATCGTAACGGATTCTCATCCAGAAGAGGCTAAAGAGCTTACCAAGTGGAAACCAGAATTTTTTGATTACGAGAATCGTCATGGTCACACCATCCATGGTTCCATGTTCAAACCGGATGGCTGGAAGGCGGATTCCAAAAAGAAATATCCTCTGCTGATTTACGTTTACGGCGGGCCGCTCGGTACTCGTAAGAGTGTCATCGATGGAAGCTTTCAGTCTTCTGCGTACTTCTTTGGCGGCTACATGGCGAAGAAGCACGGTTACGTTTCGGTCGTGATTGATCCTCGAGGCCAGTCTGGATACGGCGGTCTTTTCGAGAAAGCGAACTTCGAACAGGTCGGTAAGCCTCAGGTGGAAGACCTTGTCGATGGCGTCAAACACTTGACCGAAAGTTATGGTGTCGACGATAAACGAGTCGCCATTCACGGTTGGAGTTTCGGTGGCTTTCAGACTCAAATGTGTTTGTATACCAAGCCCGATGTGTTTCAGGTTGGTATGGCAGGCGCGGGACCTACCGAATGGGAAAATTACAATGCGTGGTACACAACAGGCACGGTCGGGCCATCGAAGAAAGGTTCGCCTGACCAAAAGAAATACTCTCTGCGACCTCTGGCAAAGAAGTTGAAAGGGAAGTTGTTGCTGGTTCACGGAATGGAAGACACGAACGTTCTGTTTCAGGATACCGTCGCGATTTACCGTGAGCTACTGAAAGCTGGGAAGGAAACGAATGTCGAACTTTTCCTTGATCCGACAGGCGGACATGGGCTTGGCGGAGACGTCAAGACGATCAATCGAATGCGGAAGTACGAAGAGTTTCTTCTGCGAACGATTGGCAGTGACGCAGAAGCTGATGCGAAGGATTGATTGGCATTGTGGGCGTCGTGCAGTGGAACTTTCAGTGCTTTTTACCATTTCTGTGGGGCCATGCTTCGCGCCAACAGAATGAGTTGACCTCAGGCAAAAGCGCGATTATGCGATCGAAACTGCAGTGTTAGGCGTTGCTGAACGTCGCTTAAGCATCATCCACTTAGCGGTGCTGGCGGTGCCGAAAACCAGTTCAGGTCCACGTAAACATGGCACCCGAATGCTCCATCAGTGCCAGCAGCCATTAGTGTTGAATCAAAAAGTCCCGGATAGCGTGAGCTAGCCGGGACTATGAGCTTCAGAAAATTCTGCATGGTCGACCACGTTCGCGACCGTGCAAAAGGCTTAAGCCGCTTTGCGGATGGTGGTTTCTTTTTGGCCAAGCAGGACCTTGCTCAGCGAGCCGACCACGTACTGTTGTTCCGCGTACGTCAACTCGGGAAAGATTGGAAGGCTCAGAACTGACTCTGCGGCTTTCTCGGTTTCCGGCAAATCGCCAACTTGATAGCCGAGTTTTGCGAAGCATTCTTGCTGATGCAACGGTACCGGGTAATAGACTTCTGAACCGACGTTCAGATCGGCAAGCTGCTGACGGACTTCGTTTCGTGATCGATCTGCGGTGATGCGAATCGTGTATTGATTCCAAACGTGACCTGCGTTTGCCATTCGGCCCGGTCGTCCAATCACTTCGTCCAGCCCGGCTTCGGTGATAAGCTGATCGTAGGTGTCGGCGTTTTGCTGTCGTCGCTGCGAGTACGATTCGAGGTGACGCATTTTGACGCCAAGCATCGCCGCTTGAACCGAATCGAGTCTGCTGTTGATGCCGACTTCGGAGTGGTAGTAACGAGGCCGCATGCCGTGGTTGGCCAGCAATCGAAGTCGATCCGCGATGGCGTCGTCGTTGGTGGTTAGCATGCCGCCATCACCAAATCCTCCAAGGTTCTTGGTCGGGTAAAAGCTGAAGCATCCGACGGACCCGATGCTTCCTGAACCGCGCCCCTCGTAGGTGGCTCCGATGGATTGAGCACAGTCTTCGATTACGTGCAAACCAAATTGATTGGCGAGCTCCATGATCGGATTCATGTCGGCACACTGGCCGAAAAGATGAACCGGGATGATTGCTTTTGTGTTGGATGTGATCAGCGACGCGACCTGCGCCACATCAAGATTAAAAGTGTCGTGATCGATGTCAGCGAAGACTGGAATCGCTCCAAGCCGATCGATCGCGCTGGCTGTTGCAAAGAAAGTAAACGAAGGGCAGATGACCTGATCACCCGGGCGAACTCCCACCGCCATCAGTGCGAGCAAAAGCGCATCGCTTCCGGAGGCACAGCCGATCCCGTGTTTTGCGCCCGCGACTTCGGCGCAGGAAGCTTCAAGCGTCTGGCAATGGGGGCCGCCGACGAAGCGTCCGGTAGAAAGAATGTCATCAAACGCGTCTCGAAATTCCTGATGAAGCGGTTCGTTGCCGCGGCTGACATCAAGTAATGGGACGGACGTGACTTCCGTGTTTTCGCGATATTCGCGCAGATTGATCAATGTTGGATTATCCATGACCACCTTGCCTCCTTGCAATGGTTGGGTTTAGGGAACCCAAAACCTATGAATCTAGGCAACGGCGGTCAATAGAAATCTGATTCGCGACGGCGGTGGCGTCGCTTTGTCCCGCTAGCAGTTTTACTGACGGCGATGGTAAGCGGAACGTGTTGGCTAAGGAATGACTTCGGCAAGCGTGCTATTTTGCGTCGGCGGCGGGCTTTTCTTCAGAAGCCGGAGCCGTTGCGGGTGTTGGCGTGTCCTTGCCTTCGATGCGATCCTTTATGATTTCGGTGACCGATGATTTGACTCTCGTGTTGCGAAAGAACTCGTGCTGCGTCATCAGGATTTTGCGTTCTGCGTCAGGACTGATTAGCCAACCTGAAGGAGTCGAACGCACGCCGTAGGCCCGAATCGTTTCGTGGTCCCAGCCTTTGGTGAAAGCGTAACTTCCCTGGTCGTATTTCTTTCGCAGTAACCATCGGATGGCTTTGTTTTGATCTTCGTCCATCACGATCGATACCAATTTGACCTTATGAGACTTCCCGATGTCTTTGTACATCTGCTGCACCTGAGCCTGATACTCGAACGACTGATCCGAAGTGTTCATGAAGTTCAGAAAGATGTAATGGTCTTTGTAAGCAGCCAAGTCAAATGTGAGCGATTTACCTTTGGCGGTTGCCACGTTTAGGGGCGGTGCTTTTTGCCCGGTTTTGAATAGAGGAGTAATCTCTACTGGAATCGGCTGAAGTTTGATCTGGTCAACGTCTTCGAGTACTTCGATTTTGGCAAACACTTCGAAGGCATAGGTGATGCCATCGACTTCTTTGTCGACACGTCCTTGCAATCCATATTCACCCGGCGGGACGTCGTAGACAACGAAGTCTCCTTTGTCGTTGTATTTGACATCGAAGGACGGCGCATCGCTGATCAGTTTCTCGTTGGCCTTGAGGAATGCTTTTCCTTTATCGCTTTCGTAGAATTTCGTCAGCCAAGTCCGGCGGTCCTCTTCTTTCATGCTTTTCCACTGCGACGGAACGGGAACCGCTTTGGGGTAAACGATCTGACGAAGCGAGGTTTTGATTTCGTCGTATTTGACCCGGAATTTCTTCCGGGCATCGATCTCGATGACGCCGCTGACGGTCGCCAGTTGTTTCTTCGCCTGCTTGGTCGAACTGCCCTGTTTTTGCGCGGCTGATTTTTGTTGCGCCTGAACTCGGTTGCCGTTGCAGAACGAAAACGCAAGAAGTAAAGCGAGCAAAAAACAAGTGTGTTTCGAGAGAGATTTCATGGTTCGGTTCGCTTCGGCGAGGAGAGGAATCGCGTTGGTGACGATGTTTCGAGTAAGTTTCCGGCGGTTGCCTAACAATAGCTGAATCGGCGGTTGACCATTTTGGTCTCACAATCTTAAACTTTCAAGTTTGCGGTCCGGCCTCCGTTTTGTGCCGATTGTCCGGTCTGATTCGAGCGAATGAGGCTCTGGTCTGCCGCGTTGTAACAAAAAACGATGGGAACTGCTGGTGTCAGGAACATGTGTTATCGGCCTTCAATGGGGCGATGAAGCCAAAGGGAAATTGGTTGACTTGCTTACCGAAGGAATGGATTTAGTCGTTCGCTATCAGGGCGGAGCCAACGCGGGGCACACAGTCGTCATCGGTGACGACGTCTACAAGCTTCACCATATCCCCAGCGGAATTATTAACGAAGGCGTTTTGAATTTGATCTCGCCAGGTGTGGTGATCAACCCGCCGACGATCCTGCAGGAAATCGATTCGCTGGCGGAGCGTGGAATCGACGTTTCGAAACGGATGAAATTGAGTTCCCGAGCGCACGTCGTGATGCCCTGGCACGTGCTCGAAGATCGAATGTGGAACAAGCTTGTTTCAGGTGAGGACAACATCGGCACAACGCTTCGCGGGATCGGTCCTTGCTACGCCGACAAGATCGGACGCTCGTTTGCGATCCGACTGGGCGATTTGATTCGGGATGACTTCCCTGATCGAGTCCGAAAAATTGTTGCCGTGAAGACGAAGGTGCTCTCGGCTGCCGGATCCGACGAAACGCAAGCACTGGATGCTGAGAAGATCATCGAAGAATTTTCCGGCTACGCGAATCGACTCAAAGGGATGGTTACCGACACGAATCGAATTGTGCTTGATGCGGTGGAAGCGGAAAAGGACATCCTGTTCGAAGGTGCTCAAGGTTCCCTTTTGGATATCGACCATGGGACTTTCCCATTCGTGACCAGCAGCAACGCTTCTGGAACGGGAATCTCATCGGGTTCAGGAGCTCCAGGCAATTGGCTGACTCGTATCATCGGTGTTTGCAAGTGCTATGCGACTCGTGTGGGTGGCGGACCTTTTCCGACGGAACAGGATAACGAAAAAGGCCAACACATTCGTGATATGGGTAACGAGTACGGCACGACGACCGGGCGTCCACGTCGTTGCGGTTGGTTCGACGCGGTCGCGGTTCGGTACACGGCGAGACTGGGCGGTGTGACGTCGGTCGCGTTGACCATGTTGGATGTGTTGAGCGAACTTGATGAAATCGAAATTTGCACGAGCTATGAACTGGACGGTGAGAAGGTCGACTGGTTCCCGGCTCACGCGGACGATTTGAAACGTTTGAAGCCTGTCTATGAGAAAGTTCCTGGCTGGAAAGAGGACGTGACTGGAGCACGCACGGTCGATGATTTGCCTGCCAATGCGGTATCGTTCTGCTGTCGACTGCAGGAATTGATCGGTCGGCCGATTGAGTTCATTTCTGTTGGTCCAGATCGTGCTCAAACGATTCGGGTTGCAGCCGGTAGCCTTGAGGCTGTCGCGAAGGCCTAGGAAAGCTCGGCGCTTAACTGTGATGCCGTTCAAAAAGTCTAAGTCGGTTCGACGATGAGCCGGTTTGACGATGAGCCTGACGCGACTGTGATTCATCGTTGAATATTGCTCGCCGTCTCCAGTCGGCTTGTCGTTAAACGTGGCGTTGAACGATAGAAGAATTCATGCGGCAAAGAAAAAAAGATGAGACGCCAGAGCTCGATGCCTACGACTTGTCATGCCGATTTGTACCGGCGACTTGCCAATTTGTTTAAGAAGGGTGAATGCGATGAAGTTGACTTCAGCAGTTCCGTTTTATGCGATCTTGATCTTTGCGATCAGCATCATTCTGCCTACCTCTTCGGAAGCTCAGGAAAACCAAACGTCCAATTGGCCGCAGTTTCGAGGCCTTGCTGGCGACGCGGTCGTGGATGCGAAAACGCCGACCGACTGGTCTGAATCTGACTTTCGTTGGAAAGTCGATTTGCCGGGACGCGGTTGGTCATCGCCAGTCTATGTCGATGGGCAAGTTTGGTTGACGGCTGCGGAGGAACAGGCGGCAACCGAAGAAGAGATCGCGCGAAAATTGGCAGGAGTCGATTTTGCTCAGATCAAAACGGCAGCCAAGACGATCAAAATGATGGCGATTTGTATCGACTTGGAAACCGGCAAACTGTTAAAAAAAATTGACTTGGGATCAGAGCCTGATCCACAGCCGATTAACCCGATGAACTCGTATGCGTCGCCAACCTGCGCGATCGCTGACGGAAAAGTCGTCTGTCATTTTGGGGCTCATGGCACTTGGTGCATTGATTGTGATTCTTTCGATGTCATTTGGAATCGAAAGTTTGTCATCAATCACAGCGTCGGCCCTGGCTCTTCGCCGATCATTGAAAACGGAAAAGTGATTCTGGTTTGTGACGGCTGCGACCAGCAGTACATCGTTGCGGTCAAGCTGAGCGACGGAAGCACGGTTTGGAAAACGGATCGGCCACCGATCCGAGCCAAAAATGGAGAGTTCAAAAAGTCTTACAGCACGCCTTTATTGGTGACGGTTGATGGGAGACGGCAAGCCGTGATTCCGGGGGCTCAATGGATCTGCAGCTACGACGTGGAATCGGGCGATGAGGTTTGGCGAGCCGATTATGGCGATGGCTATTCGGTGACTCCGATGGCAGTTGCGTCGGAAGGGGCTTATGTGTTTTCAACCTGCTACAACAACGTTGAATTCGTTTCTGTGAAGCCTGGAACGGGGGACGTGACGGATTCGATTCAGTGGCGAGCCCGGAATGCTCCTGCGATGTCGTCTTTCGTTGCTAACGATGGAAAGATTTTCGCGATTGGTGATCGGCCGGGTGCGATTCGTTGCCTTGATGCGAAAACGGGAAAGGTCCTGAAGCAGAAACGTTTCATGGCGAACGTATCCGCGTCGTTGCTATTGTCTGGCGGGCACATTTATGTCGGAAGTCGCGATGGGATCATGAAAGTCGTCCGCTGCGATGAAGAGTTGGAGACCGTTGGCTCTTTTGATTTTGGCTGTCCAATCTACGCAACGCCGGCTGTGATTGGCGATGACCTGCTGGTCCGAACTCGGGATTTTCTGGTCCGCATCGGCAAGTAGTTCGCCGATGGTGAAGCAGCCGTTTTTGGGCGGTCTGGCAATGCCGAATGCTATCGCGGGTTACTTTCGCGGGTTGTTTTTGGCAGTTGGAAGTTCAAAGCCAAAGCGGAACAAAGCGGAACAAAGCGGAAGCTTGGCGATCAAGGGCGCTGTTTCGTCGGCACAGTTTACGTAGTTCAGCCGAGGGTTTACCGCAGTCGCGTCGTTGGCGAGGCGTTAAACGTCAGGATCGAGTCGATAACAAAGATTGTGTCGACTCAATCAGGGCAAACCCATGCAACGTTCCTTATACGCTTTCTTTGTCTTTCTGCTGGCTTTTTGGGGATGGCAGGGAATCGTCTTCGCCGACGGATTTATCCGTGACGGACTCGGAGCCCGATCGATCGGCCGCGGCGGCACCAATGTTGGGTTTGCCGACAATGGCCAAATGCTGATCGACAATCCAGCTGCGATCGTGAACATGGAAACGACGACGCTGACGGATTTTGGAGTCGATTTGCTGCTGACGGATTTGACTTACGAAGACGCGGACAATCCGGAGACCGGCGCGGTCGACAATCCGATTCCGGTAGGGCAGTTCGCGGTCGCTTTCAAGACGGCGAATCCGAATCTCGGTTTTGGATTCGGTGTTTTTTCACAAGCTGGATTTGGAGCAGAATACACGCTCAACGGACCCGCTCCATTTTCTGGGCCTCAGCATTACAAATCCTTCGGAGCCATGGTGCGAGTCTTGCCAGCGATGTCGTTACGTGTGACGCCGAAGCTTTCCATCGGAGGTAACCTTGGGGTTGCGGTCAACCACATGGAACTGGAAGGTCCTTATACCTTGCAAGGCCCAAACGCGTTTGCTGGGGTGCCAACGCGATTCGATCTTCAGGCGACGGGGGCCGGTTTGACATGGGCGGCAGGACTGCAATACAAGCTTACGGCAGCGACGACTTTCGGTTTACATTATCAAGACCAAACCAAAGTTGTGCTTGACGGAAACACGCGAGTCAACATTCCGGGGTTGGGTGAGTCCCGATTCGATTCAGAGCTCACCGTAAAGTGGCCTCGTTCATTGGCTGCCGGGTTCAAACATCAGGCAAACGCCAAGACGACGATTGCTGCCGATGTCATCTGGTACAACTGGGGCGAAGCGTTTCAGAGCTTCGACAACACGCTCAGCAATCCTGACAATCCTGTTTTTGCGGCGGTGGTTGGCAATCAATTACAGGAGAATTTACCGCTGAATTGGCGAGACACGATTTCGGTCAGGACGGGGGTCGAGCGTCAATTGGGTTGTGGCAGAGTGATTCGCGCCGGCTATATCTGGCACAGAAATCCAATTCCTGACGGAACCGTCAGCCCATTCATTCAAACGACGCTCGAGCACGCGTTTTCATTTGGCTACGGTTGGCAACGAAACGGTTTCGAAATCGACACCGCCTATCAGTATTCGTTTAGTGGTTCTCAGGAAGTGGGCGCCAGCGATTATATTGGTGGCGATTTTGATAATGCCGTTTCCAGCGTGCAGGCTCATTGGATATCACTAAGTGCCATTCGCCGCTTTTAAACCGGAATGATTTACGAAGACAAGCCGAACGGTGGTCGCCCTCTTCTTTACGTGAACGCATTTCGATAGATTTAGCACCACAAGGCTAAATCTACAGATCCTCGACATTCGCGACGTTCATGAGCAACGACAAAATTTTGATGGCAACCGATGTGCCGTTCTGGCGTAACAGCACCGGCGCGCAGCAGCGTATGTTACATCTGGTCATTGGATTGCAGAAAAAGGGTTTCTCGGTTCGCACTTTTTTCATCGGCGTGGAATCGGATTCCGACCTCAAGGTTGCCGAAGGACTTTCTTTGGATGTCGAGTTCCATTCATCGGATCGAGTTCCCGATGGAGTCCGGCGCCGAATCAAGTGGCACATGGAGGGGACAATTCATCTGGTCCGGCAGGCGTTCCGGGGACGCGATGATCAGGAAAAAGTTGACCAGGCGATGAAGCTGAGCGATTTTCGGTGGCCTTGGGCAATTCAAGCGTTCAAGAGTTGCGTCGAACGTTACGAGCCCAAAGCCATCATTTTCCAGTACATCACGATGGGCTATTTGATGGATGGGCTGACTGAGTCGCAGCGAGATTCCATTCGATGTGTTGTCGACACGCATGATGTGCTGAGCGATCGACAGGGCCAGTTCGAACAGTTTGGGTACTCGCACTGGATTGACGTCAGCGCGGCGGATGAATCATCTGCCCTGCAGGAATTTGATGCGGCTCTGGCGATCATCGATTCGGAAAGGCCGACGTTGCAGGAGATGGCTCCTTCGGTCGACATCATCGTAGCTGGGCACTCGGTTGAACCGATGCTCTCAAAGCCTTTTGAAGCGTCACGCAGCGCAGATGATCCGTTGACGGTTGGCTACTTTGGTTCTTCGAATCATTCCAATGGTCACGCTTTGGTCAAATTCGTGCGGAACGTTTGGCAGCCCCTTCGATCGTCGGGCGAAGATGTTCGACTGGTGATCGCGGGCAGCATTTGTGACTGGCTGATGTTTCACGAGGAGTCCCGATTTGCGAACGACGAATCAATGTCGTTGTGGATCGAACTGTCGACCGACACAAACGTAACGTTGCTGGGAAAGATTGACTCGCCGTCTGAGTTCTATCAACAAATTGACGTGGCGATTAATCCGGTCGAATTTGGGACCGGTCTGAAGATCAAGACATGTGAAGCGTTTGCATGGGGAGTTCCTTCGCTGGTGACCGAATGCGGTGCCGGTGCGATTCCGCCTGAGGCTGCGACGGCGGTGTTGACGGTTTCGTCTGTCAATGAGATGGCTCCTGCGATCGTTGCGATGGCTCAGGATCGCGATCAGCTGCTGCTAATGAAGGATTCTGCGGTCCATGTTGCAGAGACGGTTTTCAATGACGAAGTGGCTTACGGCGGATTGTGCCGCTGGTTGCGAACAGGGTGACACTTTAGCCGGAATTATTCACGACGACAGGCGTCTGGTTTGCTCCTTGAAACGATTCTCCAGACGCGGAGGCAAGTTTCGCAAATTCGACAATTTCACGTCGTGAGTGACCGGTCGAAACCACAAACTTGCAGCAATACACCAATGAAACAAGCTTTTTGCATGTCGACGCCCGCGCATCGTGAATAATCCGGGTTTAGTGAAAACCCTTTTGCTGTCGTTTTTGTTAAAGACGCGCTGAACGTCTAATTTTTGTGGCTTTCGTGAGAAGACTCACCGGCAAAACTTGTCGATTGCCACAGCGAGGAGTACGTTACGTAATAGGGAAAACGTTCTCGTTTTACGTTTCTGAAGTGCCTTTCAAAATTCACTCGCTTTCTGTTGTCATTTCCATGAATCGCAAATCAGGTTTTACGCTCGTCGAGTTGCTGGTCGTGATTGCGATCATCGGCGTACTTGTAGGCATTTTGTTGCCGGCGGTTCAAAGCGTTCGCGAAGCGGCTCGTCGCACGCAGTGCATGAACAACCTTAAGCAATTGGGTTTGGCGATTCAGAACTATGAGTCGGCGAAAATGCAGATTCCGCCGTCGCGCCCTGCCGATGGTTTTCTGACCTGGCCTGTTTTTCTGATGCCGTATCTGGAACAGCAAAACCTCTACAACCAGTTTGACATCGCTGCGCTCTATCAGGATCAGGACTCCAACGTCGTTCGCAACGGCATGCCTGTCATGATCTGTCCAAGCCGCCGCTCTGGCACCAGCGTCAGCGTGAGTGAACACAATGATCATCCCGTCGGTGCGGTCGGAGACTACGCCGGCAACGCGGGAACGCATTTGCACTATTTGACTTTTGAGTGGGGCCTGTTCAGTGGCGAAGTTGACGGCGTGATGAATTCCGGGTTCACTCGAGACAATCCCGTTGAGAATCGTCGGCTCGTGGGTCCCATCAAGGGCCGGTACACATTTGCTTCTGTCGAAGACGGATTGTCCAACACGATCTTCCTTGGCGAAAAGCATCTCGATCCGAACCAGCTTGGTCGGCCATTGGGATGGGCTGATGGTTGCATCTACAACGGTGATGAGCCAGCGACGATCATGCGTTTGGGCGGAGTCCTGTTAAAGATTGCTCCTCATCCAGAATACGGAATTGCTCCTGGGGACGGTCCTGTTTGGGGATCGATGCACCCGGGGACAGCCAGTTTCACTTTGGGCGATGGAAGCGTTCATGCTTACGATGTCGATATGGATGCAGAAGTCCTTTATCGATTGTGCTCCCGAATTGATGGTCGCGTCGTTAGCGGCTCACAACAATAAACAACCGCGAGGAATCCCATGCAGCGGTTTGTTTACTTTGTCGGAACCGAATCTGAAGTCGCACACCACGCCAGAACGACGATGGAGACATCGAAGTTTCAGACTCAAATCGTCACCGCAGCGCGGGTTCTGGAAGTCGCCGAACCGGGTGATGTTGCGATCTTTTATTCCGAGCACTTCGATCGCTTTCGCGAAGCGGTTGTTGGTTTGAAGGATCGAGGAGTCGGAACGATTTACTTGATCGACGGCATTTTGGAATGGCGTAACGCGTGGGAGAACACGGACGAAGAACCGGCCTGTCCATTTACGATGCGCCCAGTCCTTAGCCATAAAGCTGCGGTGATCGGAGATTCGCAGGCGAGAGTTTTACGTGATTGGGGCAACGGCGGGAAAGTTGAATTGGTCGGTGTTCCTCGATTCGATTCGTTGGTTCGACAGTGGAAGTCGTCAGCGTTGGAAACATTCGATCATTCGTCATCGCAAGAGAGCGATTCAAAGAAGCCGTTTCGAATCCTTGTGATGACGGCAAAGACTCCCGGGTTCACTCCGCAGCAGTTGGAAACAACGCGTAGGAGCTTGCGAGAATTGAAAGCCTTTTTTGAGCTCAATCCTGTCGTGGCGGGGCGTCAGATCGAAGTTTCATGGCGACTGACGGGCGGGCTGGCGGATTCGATCGGTGTGACTAATCGATTGGATGACCTTACGGGGATTGAGTTGGCGGAATCGTTGCAATGTGCTGATGCGGTCATTTCGACGCCGTCCACCGGGATGCTCGAAGCGATGTTGATGCGTCGCCCGGTCGCCGCGTTAGATTTTCATCATTGTCCGTCCTACGTGCCGACGGCGTGGACAATCAACAGCGTCGAAGCGATCGAGCCGGTTGTGTGTCAGTTGATAGAGCCATGTCCGCGAAGACTTCATCTCCAGAACGCGACTTTGGCGGACGCCTTGCAAACTGAAATTCCGGCGACGAATCGGCTTGTTGATTTAGTGGAAGCCATGTTTGCCGAGCTGGCCCAAATACAGGACTCTAAACAGCTTTTGGATTTTTCGCCCGAGCTGCTGCCGAGTATTCCAGCGGATCCTTGTTCAGCAAATGTTTTGCGTCACGATTTGGCGTTTCAAAACTACGAAGAATTTAGTGACGATTTGGACAGCATCGAATTGCGAGCTCAACTTGCACATGCGAGGCGAGAGATCGAACATCAACATCGAATTCAACAGGAGTTGCGAGACGAACTTGCCGAAGCACACTCGATATTCGAACAGATTCAGCAACATCCGATCGCGGGCCCGATTGTCAGAATTCGAGAGCGATTCATTTCGTTCATGAAACGCAAGTCCGGTGAACCGCAGGAAGTCTGAACACGATACGATACGGATTTACTTTTACAAACTTGGTTATGCTCCAAACTCATCCTACAACTTCGCGAAAAATCGCTCAGGCAGCAACACCCGCTGACCCGATCGTTTTGTGCGCGGCGGATGAGAACTACGTTCGACCGCTGACAGTCATGTTGCACTCGGCGGCCAAATCAATTCGACCAGGAAGGAGATTGTTCGTCGTTCTGTTTGATGGCGGGATCTCGGAATCGAGCCTGAATGGAATTCGAGAATCGCTAGTCGATTTTCCGGTCTCGATTGATGTGCTCAGGCCAGACCTGCAGCAAGTCAGCGACTTGATGACATCGCACCACATTACACACACGGCTTACTTGCGTTTGATGGCGGCTCGATTGTTGCCCGATACGATCCAGAAAGTGATCTACCTGGATTCTGATGTTCTGGTGGTCGACGACTTGACGGAACTGTGGGAAATGGATGTTGCAGATCAGTATTGTTTGGCCGCGACAGATATCGCTTGCCCCTTCATCGATGCTCGTGAAATTTCAAATTCTGAATTGCAGGCCGCGAAACCCTATCTGGCCGCGATCTCCCCTGTTGCAAATTGGAAACAGCTTGGCATCGATGGCGATGGGCACTATTTCAACAGCGGTGTGATGGTGCTGAATTTGGCGAAGTGGCGATCTGAAAACGTCGAACAAAAGCTGTTTAAGTGTTTGCGAGAGAACGAGAAATTCGTTTGGTGCTGGGATCAGTACGCGTTGAACGTCGTGTTTGCAGGGAATTGGGGTGAGCTTCCGCTGAGATGGAATCAGGGAGCTCATGTTTTTGAGTATCCGGATATTTCTCACAGCCCCGTGTCGCGGGATGAGTTCGAATCGATGCGAGATCGGCCTGCGATTATTCATTACACGACCGAGTTCAAACCGTGGAAGTTTGAGCCGTTCCATCCGCTTCGTGAAACGTACTTCAATCAGCTCGATCAGACTGCATGGTCAGGCTGGCGTCCTGAGGATCCGGGTTTCAGCTTGCGTCGCTGGTGGGATCGAAAAGCGGTCAACATTATTCGTGCGTGGGTCATTCAGTGGCGAAAGATTAAATTGAAACTTGCAATGGTGTGAAATTGATTCAGGATTCAAAAAATCTGAAATCGCTCGAGCGAGCCCAAGCTACCGATCCGCAGATAGCGAGGGCGCAGGAGAGCCGATCGTTCATTCACGCGCCCGTCACGATCTTTGCGTTGCCCAAACCTTTTGTTGGAGCGGCTGCTGTTGCTCAGCGAAATGCCATCGATTCATGGAAAAGATTGAGCCCTGCGGTCGAAGTTTTGCTGCTCGGCGACGAAGACGGAATCGCCGAATATGCGACCGAGTCAAATGTGGGTCACGTCGGTGACGTCAAACGGAACCAGCACGGAACTCCGCTGGTCAGTTCTGCTTTCGAGATTGCCCGTCAGGCCAGCAGTTCTCCCATTCTGGTTTACTGCAATGCGGACGTGATTCTTAATCAGGACTTCGTTCGAGCGATGGAACAACTGAGCAAACTCGATCCGCTGGATGACTTCGTTGCGATCGGTCAACGAACAGATTTTAAAATCGATCGAGCTGTCGATTTTTCCAATAGTTATCAAGTCGAAGAGCTTTTGCAACAGTGCAAAAACGAAGGCAAATTATCTTCCGCGGTTTGCAAAGAGTATTTTGCTTTCAATCGCGATTTCTATCAGTCGGTGCCGGACTTCGCGGTTGGCCGAGGCAATTGGGATAACTGGATGGTGGCTCATGCACGAGCGAAAAACGTTCCGGTCATCGACCTCACTCGCAGCGTCCTGGCGATCCATCAAGCTCATGACTATTCACATTTTTGTGGCAGCCGTTTGAATTGTTACGTTAGTGGTGACGAAGCAAAAACGAACCAGTGTCTTGCTGGCGGGCGAAATCTGATTGTGGGTTCGACCTGTACGCATTGGCTGGATCGGACCGAAGTCAAACCTATCGGCTATCTGCGAACTGCGATTAATTTCATGCGTGATGTGCCGCGGTTTATCGGCCTGATGTGTAAAGTTCTGGTTCAACGTTAGATGGGCATTTCGATACTGATCACCGCCAGTGCCCTGCTACAGTTTCTAATTACGGTAGCGTTTTACTTCTACATGCGGCGACAAAAGCGAATCCCTGCTCTGCCCTCTGATCGGCAGGAAGCGGCGTGGATTCTGATGAGCGTTCGAGGCTGCGATCCGTCGTTAAAAAGCTGCATCGAAGGGTTGTTGAGCCAGAAATTCCGTCAGTTTCAGATCTGCGTCGTTGTGGACCATATTGACGACCCGGCGATGAGAGTGATGCAGGAGGTAAGGTCCAGTTGCGATTCTGACGGCCGACTTTCAGTGCGAGTGCTGCAAAATCCGCTGCCTACCTGTACGCTTAAATGTAGTGCGTTAGCCGAAGGGATGGAGTTCATTCTTGAGTCCGATCCGTCGGCCCAATATGTTGCGATGATCGATGCCGACCTTGGGACGAATGAGAATCTTTTGGCGGATTTGATTGGAGCTCTTGAATCTGATCCACAGATCGGTGTGGTTAGCGGAAATCAGTGGTTTGAACCTGAGGTCGATGCAGGGTTTGGAACGATTGCTCGTAGTATGTGGTATGCCGGAGCATTGTTCTTTTCAATCCTGTTTCAGAATCCATGGGCGGGTGCTTTTGCCATGCGGACAAAGACAGTTCGTCAGGCAGGGCTGATCGATGTGTGGAGGAATTCAGCCGTAGACGATGGACCGGTCAAAGGGTTGATGGAACAGCACAAGTTGTCCTGTCGTTCGATTCCGCAATTGGTCATGATCAATCGAGAGTCCTGTACGCTTGGGTTTGTCTGTCGGTGGATGACACGAATTCTGACGTGGTCGAAAATTCATGAGCCCACGTTCTGGGTGACCGCGTTGCAGATGACGTTCAGTTCCGCTTTGATTATCGGGATATTTGGAATCTTGGCGTGGTCAATTGTGTTTGGCGATTGGTACACGGCGACCGTGTCGTCAATCGCGATCGTGGTCAGCGGGATACTGTCGGTGCTGGCGTGGACCACGATTCGACGCGCCGTCTTGGAGACCTCTTCTGCGGCGAAGATGTTTCGCTCAGTCGCTCCGATTCTGTTTGTGAAAGCTCTGTTTGCGGTCGCCGTTGCTCAAGGCGTTTATTCAATCGCCTGCGTCGGCGCGATGCTCTCGCGTCGAGTCCAGTGGCGCGGCGTGCACTACCGCGTCGTCAATCGTGGAGTTGAGCTGGAAGAATATGTTCCGTTTTCGGCGGTCGAGACCGGAGGCGAAAATCGCGATTTGTCGATTTGAGCTTTTTTGGAAAGTGCTTCAAATCAAATGGTCGCGATCGATTTTTCCTCGATGCTTTTTCAGAAAGAATCGTTCAATAGCGAACTTGATCTTCCATCATTCGACGGGCTTTTTTCGCGGCGGACTGCCAATCACCATCCCGCGCTTCGACGATGATGTCATCGATCCATTGGCGTTCTTTCGTCGGCAAGCTTTCCGCATCAGCCTTCGAAAGCAGCTGTTCGACTTGATCAAGGTGCGATGTGCTACGATTCAGGCATGCGCTGTATAACGCTTTTGAGTACTGGTACGTCAAAGGGCTGACTTCACCATATCCGCGATTCAGCCAAAAGAAGCACAGGGTTATCAGGACGCCTGCGACGCCTGTGAAAAGGAAAACCGTGAGTGATTTGCTTTTGCCCGTTGTTTTGCCTGATGTTTTCGTCATCTCCATTCTCCCACGACCTCGCCTTCGGCGATGCTGCTGAGCTCTGCCCAGGTAATCAAATCGACGTTCTCGGAAACGAAATGAACTGAACCATCGCCCATGCAAATGTTTCCTCCGCCGGGATGTTCTGAATACATCTGGCCAACATGGTAGGTCGGAAAATTCACGGGATGGATGATCGGAAAACCAGTAATATCCAGCTCGCCTGCCGAGGGACCCATGTGAAAGAGGACCAGCGTCGCTGCTCCATCAGGTCCGTTTTCAGGAGAGGAGAATTTTGGATGAACCGACGCGCCGGGCACGACGCCAACCCAAGTCTTGTCGCTCAAACGGGACGAGTGTTCCCCAAGGAAAATGCTGTTCGACGTTCCGTCACGCACTTCAGCCATCGTCGTTTTCGAATTTCGATAGAACGGACCGTCCGCGACTCGCGAAACGTCACCGAAAATATCGATGGGCCTTGTCGCAAAACTGTAAATGTCAGTGAAGATCGTGCCCGACAAATCAGATCCTGCTTCAGGGCCCCACGCGGACTCTTGACCATGGCTGGCAACATAGTGCGAACGGCCAAGTGCAAGTGGTGTGTTGCCGTCGGGAGAGTAAGGCGCATTCGCTTCATCGACAACGAGAAACGGGTCGTCTCCGCCAGATGCCGACGGGCAGAGAAAGATCGGCAAGTTTGCCTGAATCAGCTCGCGGTGTTCTTCCTGCCAAATGGCGGCTGAGAAGTCGATACGTCGGTGGACATTGTTGGCTTCCAGAAACGGCAACAGGTGCGCGCCCCATCCCCAGCCAGGAGCCGCATTCCACGTGACGGGATCGATGTGGATGCCAGCGGGAGCGGATCCATCGCGGCTTGGCGTTGACGAAAAACCCGGAGGGAAATGGCCAAATGCTCCTTCGTAGTTGTGCATCGCAAGCCCAATCTGTCTGAGTTTGTTAGCGCACGAAACACGCCGAGCCGCTGCACGAGCCTGCTGGACTGCTGGCAGTAACATTCCAATAAGGATTCCAATGATGGCGATCACGACGAGCAATTCAATCAGCGTGAAGGCTCGTCGACTGAATTTGTTGAACACGGGAGACCTCTTTTTTGGGCATCGGCTGCTTTGGGGCAACGTCAGAAAAAACGCATGAATATGATTTGTAGCATTGGCTACGGATGGAAATGTAGCAATGGCTACGGATTGCGCCAAGTGTGTCCCAGTCAGCGATCTGGAAATTCATGAATTACCGATAGCAAACGATCAAGTACCGGCGAGACCAATCGTATCCCAGCCGACAGGGAGGCGCGATCGTGCGGTTTGAACTGGACGTTAAACGACGTTCGTTGTGACTAAGGTCTGGCCAGCGCTATGAATTCTGCATAGGGCCAACAGCTCGCAGATGCCCAGAGTCGCAGATGGTGGTGGCTCCTGCGAGTCGCCGTTCCTGTGAGTTGCCGCTCCTGCGAGTTGTGAATAAGGCTAAAATTTCGTTCGAGAAAACCGATATTCTGCCGGTCACGTAAGTTAGCGAATGTCTACTGAATTTACGCAACCTGTCACTTTAGTTCCTGCTTTTTTTCTGAAACAGGCCGTCGCAGAAACATTGTTTGACTACCAAAGTCCAGCCGTTGATAATACGGCGTTGAATATGTTTTTGGTTTTAATGCGTTGGCTTCCCGATTATGAACAACCGTTGCCCAAGTTGCAGTGCGAGGCTCGCTGATTTTGCGATCAGTTGTGAGCGTTGCCAATGGTCACTAAGTGATGTCGGAGATGGCGGTTCGGTCGCCGTTGCTGAAGGGGCTCCGCAAACGAAACAGGTGCCTTCGTCCAAGGCTGTGTCGCAAGGGCGATCTGTTCGCGAAACTGAGCTCCAACTTGAAAAGGCGATGGAGCGGATCGAAAAGGAAGCGTTTGAGGCAGCGATTCGTTCGATCAATCGAGCCATCATCGCGGCGCCGCTGACCCGGATCGGCGAATGTTATTCGCTTCGAGGATACTGCCATCTGAAACTTGACGACTTTCAACGAGCTGAAAAAGATTGCACCGAGGCGATTGGGCAAAATTCGAGCGACGCTCAAACTTACGCCTGGCGGGCGGCGGCTCGCGGCGAACAGAACCGATGGCGACTTGCGTTTGACGACCTTGATCGCGCGTGGCAGCTTTCTGACGAAGAACGGGATCGGTTTACGCTGTTGATGGATTCGTATGCCGTCGCCTGCAAAGCATGGTTTGACAAGGAAGAGAAAACGCCGGACAACCTTTTCGAAATGGGGTGGGTTCATTTTCGCAGAAGTCGATTTGGTGATGCAGAGAAATGCTTTCGAACTGCATTGGAGAAGGATCCCGATCATACGATGGCCTCCGCCGGGATGGCAAAACTGATTTTTGAAGGTCGATCCTCATCCGGCAGATTCTCGTCGGCTCGCACCAATGAGGTCCTACACTTCTGCAATGTCGGTTCGGTTGGCGGGAGTGAGTGTCAACAAATCGTCCTGCCAATTCGCGTCAAAATCCATCGCACCAAGGGAGACCTTGAACGGGCGCTCGATGATCTGAATTTGTTGGCAGAGTTGTCTCAGGACGATTCAGAACTGGCGGTGAAATGCTGCCGGTTGCGATACGAATCGGGCGACTTCATGGTCGCGATTGATGAACTTTCGAAAATGCTCAAGTCGGATCCGATGCCGATAGAAGCACTTCTTTTGCGAGGTGATTGCTACCGTGAGATACGCAATCACACCTTGGCGTTGAAGGACTATTCGCGATTTTTGAAGACAAGGCCAGACGATCCTGAAATTCTTGCGCGTTGCGGGGAAGTGCAGCTTGCATTGGGAGACGTGAAGGCAGCCACCGCCAGTGTCGAAAAAGCGATCGCGATCGATGAGACATGTTTTGCGGCTTACATCTGTCGTTCGAAAATTCATCTACATGAAAAAAGACTCGACGACGCGATGACCGATTGTCGCAAGGCGTCCTTGATCGACAACGGCCAGCCCGAAGTGTTTGCGACGCTGGCGTCCATTTATTTCAAGCTTGGCCAATACACGGAGTCGATCGAAGAGTATTCGCGGGCGGTTGAGCTGGAAGAAGATGGTCGTCTGAAGGCAAATCTGTTGTACCTTCGAGGCATCGCTTTTTATGAGCTTGGGCTGTACCCCAAGTCTCACGCTGATTTCAAGAAAGCCTGTCATCTGCGTCCCAACCATGCCGGAAGTTGGATTTGGAAATCAGCCGCGTGTGCTCGTTTGGAGAAATGGACCGATGCGATTGCCGGCATGCAGCACGCGATCGCGACTCGGCCTTCTTCGCAGGATGAATACCGAAAGCTCGGTACGCCGGTGGCCGAGAAGGCGATTGAGTTCTTTGATCGACAGCAACAACGCGAACAGATCACGCCGGATCTTTATCGCCGTCGGGCTTTGGCGTTTCAGTTTTTGGGGAAGTTTCGTGAGTCGATTGAGGACTATACCAATGCGTTAAAAATGGAGCCCGGAAACGTAGAGACGCTGATTCGACGCGGGCAGGCGCTTGCATCAAATGGAGACCGACAATTAGCGATTGAGGATTTTAAATCGGCGATCAAACGCGACAAAGGCAACGATCAAGCTCTGTTTCATCTGGCTCAAACTCGATTCGACGATGGGCAGTACAAACTTGCTCGTCGCGACATCGGTCGGGCGATCGATAGCTCGCCGCGGAACGTGCAGTATTATTCTTTGTTGGCAGATGTTCTGCAAAAGTTGGGAGACCATTCGGGTGTTGTCGAGTCTCTCGATCGTGCAACGCTGTTGGATTCAACCGATCCAGTGACGTATCGAAAAAGAGGCCACGTCCATATTCAGCGTCGCAACTATGTAAACGCGATCAGTGATCTCACGCGGTCTTTGGAGCTGAATCCAACGCAGGTGGATGTTCTTTTCATGCGAGGACAGGCTTCGTTGCGAGCGAATCAGCCTCAGGACGCGATGGAAGATTTCGAACGAGTTTTGACGCTCAATTCGAACTACGCAAAAGCTTATTCAGGACGCGCGGCAGCTCTGGCTGCGATCGGTCGGCACGAATACGCTCTAATTTGGTTGACCAAGTCGTTTCATCGATTCAGTACACCTCGCGAAATCAGCGAACTTGTTTTCGCTCGAGGAAAAATCTTTTTTCAAATGGGACGTCCCGCTCCAGCAACGGACGATTTCACCTCGGTCGCGAAACTGATGGAACATGATTCAAAGACGGTTGCAGCTGCAAGGTACGCTCGTGGTATCGCCCGTTTCTCGATGGATTTGAAACCGCAGGCGATACGTGACTTCAAACGAGTGCTCGCAATCGATCCTGCCAATGAGGCGGCGTCGCTGGCAGTCCAGTGGCTACAGGATCCCGAAAGTTGCGATCAACCTCCGTTTTTGAATTCGTCGGTCGAAGTGATCCGCCCGACGCGGCCGCCGGTTGTTCGAGCGGCATTGAAGTTGGACATGCCTGCGAAAAATTGGGTGGCAGAAAAGCCGTACGATACTTGGGTGCTGCGGTCGCTGGACAGAAAAGAGTTCGGTCCGCTGCCACGCGAGACCTTGAATCAATGGATTGAAGAGGGACGCATCGATTTCGGGATGAGATTACTGCGAGCAGATTGGTCCAAATGGAAACGGGCGGAGCAAATTTTCACGGTCTTGGGAACCGGGGATCCTCAGGCCGATTCTGGCGAATCACTCGCGACGTTTCCGAATATTGCGTCTGATGAATGAAGCCGGCTTGGGCAAAAAACTGCATTCGTTTTTCGCACTGTTCATGCCCCGCGGCATTGGTTTGAAGTTGCCAAATATGGGCCCACCGCTTTCCGGCTTGTTGATTTAATGAGCCGTTTGGGCGTTAGCGCCGGCTAAAGCCGTTGAACTTAACCGGAATTATTCACGACGACAGGCGTCTGGCTTGCCCTTTGAAGCGATCCTCCAAACGCGGAGGCAAGTTTTGCAAATTCGTCAATTTCACGTCGTGGGTGAACTGTCGAAACGACAAACCTGAAACAATACCCCAATGAAACAAGCTTTCTCCATGTCGACGCCCACGCATCGTGAATAATCCGGGCTTAATCGAATTGCGGCTGAGGTTTCTTTTGCGGCTACGCTTTCTTTGTTCGGTGCGCCTGTTTGTTTTTTCTTGAAGCGGTGAGCAGCCCCTTCGTGCGTCACAACCCCAAGGCGCTGCCAATCATAACCAATTCGAAATCACTTTCAAAACCACCAACCTATTCTGCCCGCGTTCCTTAGCTAACTAAGCCTTAGTCGTTTCCGTTGCGTCGGCTGACGTTATCACTGAGCGTGTTGCCGTCTCCAAGATCAAGGAACCCAAATTGCTCATTGTCGTCAGCGCGGCATTCCTTCACTACGTTAGATGCTGTGAGAAACGACAAAACGAAACCATTGATGCTGTCCTCTGCCCGGTTGTCAACCAAAACGTTCGAATCTGAAAGATCGATAAAGACCCCAGTATCACCGCAAAGTCTAACTCTGTTATCAACCACGTTATTGAAGTCCGACAGCATCGCAAACTCAAAACCGTTTCCGCCGTCTTCGCGAGAAATATTTTCAGCGACCTTGTTGTACGAAGCCGAAACGAAGCGAAAACCATGTGAACCGTTGTACCGTGAGTAGTTATCGACGACTTCATTGGAATCGCC
>CAYZPA010000026.1:0-60995 GCA_964479855.1 uncultured Pirellulaceae bacterium | reverse complement strand
GGGTATTGTTCGAGGTTTGTGGTTTCGACAGGTCACCCACGACGTGAAATTGACGAATTTGCAAAGCTTGCCTCTGCGTACGGAGAATCGCTTAAAAGGGCAAACCAGACACCTGTCGTCGAGAATAATCCCGGACTAACTCACTTTGGCAGCTTCGTGGATCGTGTAAGCATCAGGATAGTCGTGACGAATCAGTTTCTGAGTCGTTTCGTCGACGTCTTTGGCGATCATCTTCTCCGCATCCCACTCAACCTTCTTGCCTGCCGCCAATGAAAGGTTGCCCAGCAAAATGCTCTCCGTCAGAGGGCCCGAGTAGTCGGGGAAGTTCGAAACCGGATCGGCACCACCATGGATGGCCTCGCCCAGTTCCTTGGTGTGGCCGGGTGATCGCGTAAACTCGATATCCTTGAATTTCGAAAACGGACTGTCTCCACCATCGTCAGATTTGGGACGAGTGATCTTCGTAATCCGGGTGAATTCACCATCCATGATCACGCCAGTGTGCCGAGGCGTTCCACCGTAGTCGCCCGGCGAGTAGAACTTGCCTTTTTCGCCAACGATCAACGCGGCACTGGTGTAGTGTTTCTTTTTACCGCCGTCGTTGTAACGAGGAAGGTCCTTCAACAATGATGCATCCGGTCGGCGGCCGCCGTCGTACCAAATCATCTTCACCGGACCGCGAGTATCATTTGCAGGAAACTCGAACGTGATTTGCGATGACTTCGGGAAACAAACACCGTCATGTTTATCGTGTTCGGCAACCACCGAAGTCGGATTCTTCAGATCGTAGGCCATGTAGGCCATGTTGAGCGTATGACATGCCATGTCGCCGAGAGCACCGGTTCCGAACTTCCAGAACCCGCGCCATTTAAACGGATGCAGTTCAGGGCTGTACGGTTCATCCGCCGCAGGGCCCAACCATTCCTCCCAGTGAACTTTCTTTCGTCGAGTTTCCCATTCGGCCTCTTCTCCAGCCGCGGGAGCCGTTTTCACTTTTAAGCCAAAACTCTGCGGCCAAACGGGACGGTTGGTCCACACGTGAATTTCTTTTGCGTCGCCGACAATTCCCGCTTTGCAAAGTGCAGCGGATTCGCGAAGGTTGCTGTTGGCCGTGCCCTGGTTACCCATTTGAGTTTTCACACCAGCTTCGCGAGCGACTTCGCCCATCATCCGAGCTTCTTCGATCGAGTGAGTCAGTGGCTTTTGGCAGTAAACATGTTTGCCCATTCGCAATGCCCGCAGCGCGATCACCGCATGAGTATGATCAGGCGTCGAAACGCTAACAGCGTCAATGCTGTCGCCCATTTCGTCAAACATCTTGCGATAGTCGTGATAGATTTTGGCATCGGGGAATTCAACTTTCTTTTTGGCCAACATGTCGTCATCGATATCGCAGATGGCCACGATTTTTCCGATGGTCGCCATGTTGGTCGAATCGCTGTCGCCCTTGCCGCCAACGCCGACGCAAGCAACGCGGATTTCTTCCAACGCTGACCGCCCCGGAACGACAAGTCCGGCTCGAGTAACGGCGCTGTTAGCTGCCCAAAATCCGACGACTCCTGCCGATGCTGACATCTGCATAAAAGAACGTCGACTCTGTCCTGATTTTGACTTTGATTTATTGTTGCTCGCGCGACTCATATCTGCTCCTGCTAGGACTTGTTGGTGGTCAGTTGAATGATTTGGTGATTGTCCAAACTGCCGATCGATTTGCATCGCGTTACAGCCTGTCGATTAAAATTGTAGCATCAGCGGCAACGCGATTTTGCGATCACGTCGATCAACGGGTTACTGATCTTCAAATTTTCGACGCAGCCGTTCGACAACGCTCTGCAGCTCAGATCGCTCTTTCGTGGATTCGATAATTTCAATGGCTCGATTTTCGACCAAGCGAGCTGTTCTGAGCTTTCCAGACTCTCGCAGCAACATGGATTTGTGCAGCAAAGCTTCTGCTCGCAGGTCACCCGGCAGGTCAGTGTTGTCAGCAAATTCATCAAGCGTCTGCAGAGACTCGGCTTCCTTTTTATCCGCAAACAACGCGTCTGCTTTTCCGCTGACGACTTCGACCAGGACATCCGGCTTGGCGGCGGCCGCAATGATGGCTCTATCGTAAGCCGTAACAGCAGCTTCATACTTTTTTTCCGCAAATAACAACTCGCCTTTGCATGCCCACAGATAAGCGTTCGCGCGACCGTTTTTTTCGCCTTCGTCGATCGCATTGTCGAGTGTTTTCATTGCGAGCGTTCGACGGTTTGAGCCTACCATCAAAAAGATCTTTTTGACGATCAGGCGTTCTCGAGTCGCATCTTCGACTCCTTCGAGATTGATCATGTCGTCCATGATCTGGTCGACCTTGGCGATGTCGTCGCCTTTCTCACGAAGCAGACTCAGTTTCATCTGCATGATCTCAAGACGTTGTTTGGCAGTGAATTTAATTTCGGCCAACAGTTCGTCAATCAACTGGATCGCTCGCGCCGGTGATTCCAGACGGGCGATCATCATGACGTCCGTCAAAATGACCTTGCGAAGTTCTTTGTCGTTTTCCTCGTTCCATCGAGTCCGCAATCCAAGCTCATCATCTTCATCGAGCTTCACGATCTCTTTGATGATGTCGCCGTAGTAGACTTCGCTGATTTCTCGCGGCAATCCGGCGAGCGCCTCGTCCAGCAATTTCGCTCTGGCGTCGCCGGTTGCCTTTTCAGCCAGAGCCATTTTCTCATCTCGCGTTACCCGGATCTGACGACTCTCTTCCAGCATTCCAAGAAAGTTCTCAACGCCTCCTTCTTCGTAACCCGCGAACGCGTAAGGTTTTAAGTTCTCGTCAACCAGGACGACGGTTGGAAAACTGTCGACACCGAATTTTTCTGCCCATTGATCATTCAATTTCGACACGTCATCTGGCAGCGGCGAGTTACGCAAGAAATCAAATTTCAGGAACACGAAAAACGTTTCCGCTTCGTCGTAGAAACTGTCGTCCGAAAAAACCTCCTGTTCCAACTTTTTGCATGGCGGGCACCAATCGCTTCCGGTGAACAGCAACAGCAAGTCCTTCTTTTCTTTCTTCGCCGACGCGATCGCGGACTCGGGTGACTTCGCCCATGATCCGTCCTCGACAGGGCTGCGAGCGAAACCGTCGCTCGTGGAGAATAGCGTGCTGCAAATGGCGGTCAGCAAGGCGACGCGAACGAGCTTTAAAAAGTGGCTTCGAATCATTATTTTTCCGTAAATCAACATCCAGAGCCATTCAACTGCCAGAAACCCAGCCTCAGCTCAAAGACCGAATCCTATTCTATGAAACCTTGGTCGGCACAGGCAGAGTCACGTTAAATCAAGCGGGGAAGGAAATTTGTAACAAATAGAGCTTCCACGACAGCTATAAGTGCCACATATCGGCCTGCACGGAACAGAATAGCTGACCAAATGTTGCCATCATAAATCGTGCGCCTTGTAAAGCCCACCACAAACCTTAGACTTTTAGGGCGTCTAAGTGTCATCGGACAGACAACTGTGCGCCAGTCATGCCCTGCCTTTGTGGAAGCTGTGGCCTCGTCGACCGGGTGCAAATTGAGCGGATTGAACGAGTGATTTCCGCATTGAACGGATACCGATCCTTGGAGTTGGAAATGTTGGTGTTAAACAGAAAAGTTGGCGAACGCATTTGGATCGGAGAGAATATCTCCGTGACGGTGGTTCGCGTTACCGGCGGCGGTGTTCGCTTGGGGATCGAAGCGCCAAACGAACTGCCCGTCGTAAGAGAAGAACTTAAAGAACGCATCGAAGACGCCATGAATGACGCGGTCTCCGACAACGAATCTGGTATCGCGGATTCTTTTGAGTCGACGAAATACTTAAGCAAAAAAGATTGACACCGCAGTCACCCCAGATGCGAATTTGAAGATAGGAACTGGTCGATGAATCTGCCTTCGCTTCGGTGTAATCGAACAAGCGGATCGCTATTGAGCACCGTTGAGACCTTTGCAACGATTCAAAGCCATGGCGCGTGTTATCCACGGCGCGTGTTATCCATGCCGTTGGTACCTGAGCATGTTGCTCGCGATTGAAACTTCGCCAGTAAAGCCTTCTACAAACGATCGCTTTTGCGACGGAAATTCTGCATCGCGAAAAGCTTCCCCTGTGAACTGAATTTGGAGGCGATAGAATGCCCGGATTCCGTGAGAGCTGGTTTGCTCACGGAGGGAAACTTACGCCATCCGACTTCGAGTTCGCACGTGACTGATACCATTTCAGATTCCAATTCTCAGCAAACGTCCACCGCTTCCAAAAATTCGCCCTCCAGTTCCGGTGAATCAATTTGGCAAATCGATCTCTTCCCGACAGCTGGAATGCCCGACCGGCTCGCCGAAGAAATCCTTTCCGACGCTCAAGACCTCGGCCTTCCCGCCGACATGAAAGTTAAGGCGGCGAGATCGTTCCTGCTGCAGGGGAATCTGACCGAAGCGACGGCCCGCGACATCGCTAAAAATTTGCTGGTTGAGCCCGTGGTTGAACATTGCGTTGTCGCAGAAATCGGCAGCGACACGCTTTCGCAAATCCCGTCCGGGTACGAATTACTGGTCAATGTAATGCCGCTGCCCGGAGTCACCGACCCGCAAGCAGAAAGTGCTCATGAGGCCATCCAGAATCTGGGCTTCAACGTTTCCGCCGTTCGCACCCTGAAACGTTATTGGGTTTCTGCAATCCAAGAGTCTCACCGCGAAACACTGTTCAAAAAATTACTGTGCAATGAATCTATCGAAACCGTCGTCGTCGGGCCGCTCGAGCTGGATCGACTTGATCTGGGACGCGAATATGAATTCGTGAAAACTGTGGTCCCAATTCGCGATCTTGATGACGAAGCTTTGTTCGAAATCAGTAAGCAATGGCAGCTGAGCCTTTCTCTTGTAGAAATGCAAACGATCAAAGCTCATTTCAATTCGCTGGACCGAGACCCAACGGATGTTGAGCTGGAGACCATCGCGCAAACATGGAGCGAGCACTGCAGTCACAAAACCCTGGCGGGGCGGATTCATTATCGCGACGAAAACGGCACTATCGAATTCGATAACATGCTCAAAGAGACCATCTTTGCGGCGACGGTTCAGATTCGCGAAGACCTGGGCGACGATGACTGGTGCGTTAGCGTCTTCAAAGACAATGCTGGGATCGTCACTTTTGACGACAAGAACAATGTGGCTTTCAAGGTCGAAACGCACAATCGACCTTCGGCACTGGAACCCTATGGTGGAGCCAATACGGGGATCGGCGGCGTGATTCGCGACACGCTGGGAACGGGAATGGGAGCCAAACCTGTCTGCAATACCGATGTGTTTTGTTTTGCGGATCCGTCGACACCGTTTGAGGAGCTTCCGCCGGGCGTCATGCATCCACGACGCATTATGAAAGGCGTCGTGTCGGGTGTGCGTGACTACGGCAATCGAATGGGAATTCCAACCGTCAACGGCGCCGTTTATTTTGACAAACGATATGTCGGCAACCCGTTGGTGTTCTGCGGCAATGTCGGCATCCTGCCAAAAGAAATGTCATTTAAAGAGCCTCAACCGAACGACCTGATCGTTTCCATCGGTGGAAAGACCGGTCGCGATGGAATCCACGGCGCGACTTTTAGCTCAGCAGAGTTGACCGAAAGCAGCGACATTACTTCCGGTGGCGCGGTGCAAATCGGTAACGCGATCACTGAAAAAATGCTAATGGACGTCCTGTTGAAGGCCCGCGATCTCGAACTCTACACCGCCGTGACGGACTGTGGAGCCGGTGGTTATTCGAGTGCCGTTGGCGAGATGGGCGAAGAAATCGGCGCTGAAGTTTGGCTGGATAAAGTGCCGCTTAAGTACGACGGTTTGTCGTACACGGAGATCTGGATTTCGGAAGCCCAGGAGAGAATGGTCTTCAGTGTTCCAGAATCAAAATGGAAAAAGTTCGAAGCCATCTGTGCTGCCGAATCCGTTGTTGCGACGGTGATCGGAAAGTTCACGCCAACTGGAAACCTGAAACTGATTTATGCTGACGAAGTCGTCAGCGATGTTTCGATGGCCTTCCTGCATGACGGGAGGCCACCGGTGGTTCGTGAAGCGACATTCGCGGTCCGAGCTGACTTGCAGACGACTGTTGATGCATCTGCGGTCTCATGTGCAAACTTTGGCGACAACCTGTGCGCCATCCTTGGTTCGCTGAACGTCGCCAGTAAACACTGGGTCATTCGTCAGTACGATCACGAAGTCCAAGGTGGGTCCGTCATCAAACCGCTCGTCGGAGCCGACAACGATGGGCCGGGCGATGCTGCAGTGGTTCGACCGGTTCTGGATTCCCGTCGAGGCCTTGTGATCGGTTGCGGCATGAATCCTCATTTCGGAGACATCGATCCCTACCACATGGCGACCAGCTCAATTGATGAAGCCATTCGAAATTGTGTTGCCGTTGGAGCGGATCCAAAGAAGATTGCAATCCTTGATAATTTCTGCTGGGGACACACCGATCGTCCTGAAACGTTGGGCTCGCTGGTTCGAGCCGCGTTGGGTTGTCGTGATCTGTCGATCAAGTACCAGACTCCATTTATCAGCGGAAAGGATTCGCTGCACAATGAGTTCAGCTTCAACGACGACAGTGGTGCTCGACAGACGATCTCAATTCCTTCGACGCTATTGATTAGCGCCATGGGCCAAGTCGAAGATGTGAAGACTTGCACGACGATGGATTTGAAGGCCAGCGGAAACGTGCTGTATCAGATCGGCGTAACGAAAGATGAGCTCGGCGGATCTCACTGGAGCCTTGTGACGGAAACCGTTGGCGGTGACGTGCCTCAGGTTGATGCTGAATCTGCAATGACCACCTTTATCGCACTTCATCATGCGATCGAAAGCGGCCTCGTTCGCAGTTGCCACGATATCAGCGAAGGTGGCCTTGCGGCGGCAATCGCTGAAATGGCGTTCGCAGGAGGATTGGGAGCGGAAGTGGATGTCAGCTCAATTGATGTTTCCAATTTGTCCAATGATCTGGAATTGGTACGGCTGTTTTCCGAATCCAACAGCCGTTTCGTGGTTGAGGTCACCACAGATAACGAAGCCGCGTTCGAATCGGCGATGAGCGACGTGGCGATTGCAAAACTTGGCTCTGTCAACGACAGCGGCACGTTGACGGTGCGATCAGCGGACAACGTATTGATTTCCGAGCCGATCGCGAAGCTCAAGTCCGTGTGGCAATCGCCATTGGACCTGTAAGCCCCAGTTTCGTCGTAGAACCATCTGCTACAACTGGATCCGCAACAATTCCATCGCTTCGTCGCACCTGTCTTCGGGTACGAAAAGGTGGTCGTGATAGAAACCTGATACGGGATTCACCGCGATCCCATGAGCAGCCAATTTGGTCGCGACGCGAGCGATGAATCCGACGGCTTCCAGAGACGAATGCACATCAAGTGTGATCATTCGACACGGAAACTGCCAATCGAGCCCATGTTTTTCGGCTTCCGTTTTCGAAAGAATCAACGTCGTTCCCTCGGCTTCTTCGAACTTCATGCGGTGGCTGACGCCGGCAATGGATACACCATTGGGAACCGTTGCAAAAACGAAGACGCCTTCGATCAACTTTGCTGACAAAGACTTCAACAGTTGCTCAATATTTTTTTCGCCACTCAAGTTTGGTCCGCCCTGAATTGCACATTTTCAGCTAAGTCGTTAATTCTCGATTCGCCAACACTCAGCTAATCAACACCAGAACCAACAGGAATCCGGGCACGGATGCGACACATAGAATAAGGATCGGAACTTGTAGTCGAGTCACCTCGAGCACGGCTCCAGCCTCTTTGATTCGCTTTCGATCCTTCCTTCCGATCGCTTGCCCAAGCATCAGAGCGACAAACGAACCTACTAAGAGGCAGATTTTCCCGATGGGATGAATTGGTTTCTGCTCCACCCAAAAAATAATGAACGCTCCAATTTGAATTGCAGATGCGCAGTACATGCCCATCAGGATCAGCAGTCGCCAAGTGGGCAAAAATGCCAGAAGTTTGCCGTCTTTCTTTACAAGCTTCATGTTTAACGATTCTTAATCAGCGACACTTTACGATGACGAACGCATTTGCGACTTCCCGTCTATCAGCCGGAATTATTCACGACGACAGGCGTGCGGTTCCCCCTTTAAAGCATTTCTCCTGACGCGGCGACAAGTGTTGCAAGTTCGTCAATTTCATGCCTTGGGTGAACAGCCAAAACCACAAACGCGGAACAACACTCCAATGAAACAAGCTTTCTCCATGTCGACGCCGACGCCTCGTGAATAATCCGGGATCAGCGTCCCCCGCCCAAGTGCGATTTTCCATTCAATGAATTGGCTCCCTCGTTATATCCGCCCAACATTCGGCTTCAAATTTGGCAGCTGGTTTGCTGCCGTCGTAGTAGTTTGGATCCTCGGTCGTGCCTGTCCAACGAAACCGAACGCGGCTTTTTTCGATTCCAAGTATTTGAATTTTATTGTTGTCGATATCCTCGTGTGAAACGTAGTACAAACACGCGACATGGTCGCCAACCGCTTCATCGTACGCATTCGGAATCAGGAACTCCGAGCCTGCCAGCTTCGATTCATCTAGCGTGCCAAGGTAAATCGTCGCTGTTGCTTCTGGTTTTGCGTTCAAGGCAGCCGTGTCGTCGAGTGTTCTGGTTGGTTTGGTTTTCGCGATGCCGAAAGTGATTCCAGTTCCAAGACTTTCGTGTTGGTGAATTCGAAACGTGCCCTCGCCAATCGTATACGATTCCAAGCCGTTAAATCGATGTAGATTCAGGAAGTCTTCGTTGGCCATTTTTTCTTACGCTTGTAATTTGTCTCGGCAAAAGTGTTCAAGTACGAACATCAAACCTAGCGGATTTTACTATAATGCTATACAGCCATCGATCGTCAGCATTTTCCAGTAAGTCATATCCCGCATGATTGCCTCGCCCGAAGGCAAGTTTCAAATCGCCCAAGACCTCGAAAATCCAAATGACTCCTTTCATTTCCTGATGACGCATTTATTTCCGATCACATAAGTGACTTCGTTTGCTCCATGCAATTTCGTCTTCGAACTCTGTTCATTTTGGTGTCGCTGGCAACGATCCCGCTAGTCGCGTTGGCACTGTTGCCGCACCCACGTAGTTTTTGGCTGGGGTACGAAGGTCGTCGCCAATTCGCGTACGAACAAATCAGTGTGGGAGCCACCAGACAGGAAGCAATTGAATTACTTGGTCAACCACGCTCCACAGAATCGTATTTTTCGCGAGAAATCGCGTATCGCAAGTCTGAATTTAAATCCGATGAACTGGAAGCATGCGTTGAGTTCAGCGTCTGGAACAATGGAGGAAACTGGTTTTACTGTTTGGGCTTTGATGACAATGGCAAGGTTGTCCTGAAAGCGGAGGGCAATTCCTGACTATTCCTAACGGCCTTCTTCAAAGGTATGCGAACACTGAAGTCATGGCGAAAGGTAAATCGGCCTGACATTGGAAACTGCGGGATGTCCCGACTTCAACGATACAGCACGCACGATGCATTGAACATTTCGGTTCAAGAACATCGCCGCGTTGCTTTCAAAAAGTGAAACATGAAAACACACAAGTACGAAATCAAAACAGAATGGACTGGAAATCAGGGAGATGGGACATTGAACTACAGCTCCTATCTTCGCGATCATGTGATTTCCGGTGCAGGAAAGTATGGCAGTATTCTCGCGTCGTCAGACTCTGCTTTCAGCGGCGATCCGGCCCGCTTCAACCCGGAAGACCTTTTCGTCTCATCTTTGTCTGCCTGTCACATGCTTTGGTATTTGCATCTCTGTTCGCAGAATGGAGTCGTTGTCACTCAATACACAGACGAGGCCGTTGGGCTGATGATCGAATCAGAGAACGGAAGCGGGAGGTTTTCCAAAGTCACATTGAATCCAAATGTGATCGTTGAAAAAGAGAGTCAGATTGACAGAGCGATCGAGTTGCACGAGCAAGCGAACGCGATGTGCTTTATCGCCAATTCGTGCAATTTTGATGTCGAGCACGTCGTGTCGTGTACGGCTCGGTAGTAATTCCGGGTAATTGCTACCAACGCAACCATTGGTCGGGATCGCGCAGCCATTTGGGAACCGATTCGAGCTCTTCTTCGTTCGGAGGTCCTGTCAATCGCAAGACGCCGTCGGCAGTAATCGCCAACGTGTGCTCGAAATGAGCACTCGGTTTTTCGTCGCCAGTAACCACCGTCCAGCCGTCCTCTTCCTCGAAGATCTCTTTGGTGCCCGCGTTGACCATCGGTTCTACGGCCAGAACCAAACCGGGCCGAAGCTCAAAATCTTCTTCGCTCAACAACGACGGCGAAGGGTAGTTCGGAACCTGCGGTGGCTCGTGCAGCTCTTTGCCGATTCCATGCCCGACCATCTCTTCCACCACAGAAAATCCGGCGGCATGCACGTGTGATTCCATCTCGGCCGCAACTTCGCTCCACTTTTTACACTTGCCCATCAAGTCGATCGCCAGATCCAAAGTCGCTTGTGTCGCCGTCATTAGGCGCCTGGCTTCGTCGCTGACATCGCCGATCGCGTGAGTGACCGCTGCATCGCCGCACCAACCGTTGACGCGACAACCGGTATCGACCGCGATGATGTCACCTTCGACCAGGGCTCGATCCGACGGGATGCCGTGGACGACTTCTTCATTGACCGAAGCGCAAATCACACCTGGAAATGGAGGGCGATCTTCGTTGCCACCGTAGTTCAAAAACAGCGGCGTCGCGTCGTGGCGCTGGAAGGTATCGATGTAGACCTGTTCGATCTCTAGCGTCGTCACACCGGGTTTAATGATTCGAGCTGCCTCTTGATGGGCCTCCCAGACGACCAGTCCTGCAGCACGCATCTTTTTGATTTCGCGTTTGGATCGAAGAGCGAATCGAAATGACATAAATGCGGCTCGGGATAATGGTCGTTTGTGTTTGAACGTGTAACGAAGTAGCTCAGTAGAGCTGGAAGTTGCAAATAGCCTTTAATGGGAATCATTAAACTCTGATTCTCGCTCGTGAAAAAGCAACAAACGATGCCAAACGTCAACTCCGGCTATTTGCACTAGGGCTGGAAGTTGCAAATAAAGTTTAAGCAACGTGAACCGTTTGGGCGATCGCCTCGGTCAACGACGCTTCAATCGGGGCTATCGCCGACTATCGCCGACTATCGCCAAAACGGCTCATCAACTCACGGCATCCTACAGTCGCGACGGAAGCCGTTTGCTATGCCCAAGCAGTCAGGCGTTACGCGTTACTTTTTCTTGGGGCGATAAATCTCTGTCGCAGTGCCATAGAAAACTTCGCCCGCATTCATCATCGTTTCGCTGAGCGTTGGATGCGCGTGAATGGTTTCGGTGATGTCACGCACTTCGCAGCCCATCTCAATTGCCAACGCGGCCTCGGCAATTAGCTCGCCGGCACCCGGTCCAACGATACCGCAGCCGATGACCTGTTCCGTCTCCGGATCAACAAGCCATTTCGTCATTCCTTCGGTTCGGCCAAGCGCCTGGGCTCGGCCACTAGCTGCCCAAGGATATTTCACAACTTCGTGATTGATGTTTTGTGCTTTGGCTTCGTCCGCCGTGACACCCGTCCATGCAATTTCAGGGTCGGTGAACACGACCGCAGGAATGGTCCGGCGATCAAACGAAGTCGCGTGTCCCAAGATCACTTCAACCGCGTGACGCCCTTCGTGATTGGCTTTGTGGGCCAACATCGGTTCGCCCGCCGCGTCACCGATCACGAAAATGTTGGGATCATTAGTTCGCAATGATTCATCGTGAACGATGAAGCCAAGTTTATCCGTTTGGACGGCTGTATTTTCCAGGCCCAGTGACTGCGTGTTCGGGCGACGACCGACCGAAACGAGTACTCGATCGAATACTTCGGTACCGAACTTTCCGGGACCTTCGAAAGTCACCTGAACTTTATCGCCATCAAGAGCCAGCGAACCGACTTTGGTGTTCAAGTGGATTCGTTCGCCGAAGAGAATTTTTAGGTTCTTTTCAAGCGGTCGAACCAAGTCACGATCGGCTCCCATCAGCAACCCATCCTGAAGTTCGACGACGCTGACTTGCGAGCCCAAATTCGCGTAGACGGTCCCCATTTCCAGCCCGATATAGCCGCCGCCGATGATCAGCAATGTTTCCGGGATGTCGACCAGATTCAAAGCGCCCGTCGAATCCATGACACGATCGGAACCAAGATTGAATGCACCAGGCATCGCGGGAGTGCTACCCGTCGCGACGATCGCGTGTTCAAACGTGATTTGCTTGCCTTCAGGAATCGAAGCGTCATCGCCTTCGAGCTCAATCGTGTTCGCGTTAACGAATTTTGCATGAGCTTTCACGACGGTGACGTTTCGCTTTCCAGCGAGCCCATCAAGGCCACCGGTCAGCGTATCGATGACGCGATTTTTTCGATCGCGAAGTTTGTCCAGTTCGATCTGCGGCGTTCCAAAACTAACGCCCCAATCGTGTTCCAGTTCTGCAGTCTCCGACAAAACACGCGCGACATGCAAAAGTGCTTTCGATGGAATGCAACCACGGATCAGGCAGGTGCCTCCAAGTCGTCCTTCTGATTCGACAAGAACAACCTCCATCCCTTCGTCTGCTGCAAGGAACGCGGCCGCGTAGCCGCCGGGACCACCACCAATTACGACAAGTTGAGTTTGCATCGAAGTACCTGAAGGTCGAGATTGAGTATGTTTCGCAGTTTTATTACGCAGTTTTGCTTCGCGTTTTTCCGCAAAATGCCGGGCCAGTTCGCCGGCTTTGCGTTTACGTACATCCGTAAAAAAAGCGACAGCCAAACAGGCTGTTGGGCTGCCGCATCGATCGATAAATGTCGCAGTCTATCGCGACAGGAATTCGACAACCGTATTGGCGTCTACTGGAAGGCTGATGTCTTCCGGCCCTGGAGCCCCCTGAACGGTGACCGTCAGTTTTTCGGTGTCGACAGAGCACCAGTCGATGCCTTCGCCTTCGACGCCCGATTCACGAACACCTTGGTAGTAAGACAGCAGGTTCGCTTTGGGGCGAATGCTGATCACGTCGCCAGGGCGGACCTGATAGGAAGGCTTGTCCATTTTTGCGCCGTTGACGAAGAAGTGACCGTGAGTCACACCTTGTCGTGCCTGAGGACGAGTCTTGCAGAAGCCGACCATGCGGAGCACGTTGTCGATCCGTCGCTCACAGATGAGCAGCAAGTTTTGCCCCGTGTTGCCTTTTTGGCGAGTCGCTTTGGTGAAATAACGTCGAAGCTGACGCTCACCAAGCCCGTAATAATGCTTGATCTTTTGCTTTTCCATCAAAGCCTGTCCATAGTTGGACGGACGACGGAAACGAGTATGCATCCCTGGCGGTTGGCTACCACGTTTGTCCAGAGCTTTAAGAGCTCCGGATGATTCGTAGATCGTTGCCTGAAGTCGTCGGTTGATGCGGCCCTTCGGCCCTGTATAGCGTGCCATCTTCAATGCTCCTGATTTGGTTGAGCGTTTGGTGTGTTCCGGCGAGTGACTTTCGCCAGTTTGGCTCTCAACACCGGAGAAAACCGGGAGAGGCCAAATTTGAAAGATCGGACATGATCGTGGCAGATCGCCAGCTTTGCAAGGCCTTTTTTGCCGAAAAGCCCCTCTTGAGCCGTTAGGCCACGTCAGATCAGATGCGTCCAACCTGCCACTTGCCTAACAAGGTGCTCCATCCAAAAAGTAACTGGCCCATTGCCTAGCCTTTCTGTACCATCTCGGAGTCAAACATAGATAGCCAATTTTTACGAGTTAACCCATGGAAGCTGGAATCGTCGGTCTGCCGAATGTCGGCAAAAGCACGCTTTTC
Source organism: uncultured Pirellulaceae bacterium (assembly GCA_964479855.1). Classification (GTDB taxonomy): domain Bacteria; phylum Planctomycetota; class Planctomycetia; order Pirellulales; family Pirellulaceae; genus Mariniblastus. Next base: position 47,133 of record CAYZPA010000026.1, on the reverse strand, counting down.
AACGCTTTGACCGAATCCAAGTCGGCTCAGAGCGAAAATTACCCATTCTGCACGATTGAGCCCAACGAAGGCGTCATCACGGTTCCGGATGATCGGCTGGACAAAATCACTTCCTATATCACCCCCCAGAAAGTCATTCCTGCCGTCGTCAAACTGGTCGACATCGCCGGAATCGTTAAAGGAGCCAGCGAAGGTGAAGGGCTCGGCAACAAATTCCTGAGCCATATCCGTGCCGTCGATGCGATCATTCAGGTCGTCCGCTGCTTCGAAGACGAAGACGTGATCCACGTGAGCGGCAAAGTCGATCCCCTGGCAGATATCGAAACGATCGAAATCGAGTTAATGCTGGCCGATATCGAATCGCTGCAGACGGCTCGACAGAAAGCAGAAAAGACCTCTCGCAGTGGCAACAAGGAAGCCATCGCACGGTTGGCAGTCATCAACAAATGCTTGGCTCATCTGGAAACCGAAACGCCGCTCCGCAAATTGGAACTGACCGAAACGGAAGAGCTTGCGATCAGAAGTTTCGGATTGATGACGCTCAAGCCGTTACTGTACGTTGCCAACGTGGCTGAGGATGACGTCGAAGGCAAATCAGAACTCGCCACCAAAGTTCGTGAGTACTCTGCGTCCGTTGGGGCTGGCTTTGTTGCGGTTTGTGCGAGCATCGAATCCGAGCTTGCGGAAATCGGGCCTGAAGAACGCGGCGAAATGCTCGATGCCTACGGCTTAAAAGAACCCGCGCTCAATACGTTGGCTCGTGAAGCCTATCGAACGCTGGGCTTGCAGAGTTATTTCACGGCGGGAGAAAAAGAAGTGCGAGCCTGGACGATTCCCGTTGGAACACTTGCTCCACAAGCCGCTGGTGTCATTCACACCGATTTTGAAAAGTCTTTTATTCGAGTCAACGTTTACTCGCTGGACGATTTGATTGAACACGGCAGCGAAAACGAGATCAAGCAAGCGGGTAAGCTTCGCGTCGAAGGCAAGAACTACGAAATGAAAGACGGAGACATCTGCCACTTCTTGTGCAATTAAGTCGTAGTGGTTTGCGACAACTCAATTGCAGGGTGAGCCGTTTTGGGGATAGCCACGGTTCCCCGCACAAAACCGGGGCTATCGCCCAAAAGCCCAAACGCCCAAACGGCTTAGGATTGAAACCCCGCTTTTAGCCGAGGCAGACCAGCAGGAGCTTATGAGGTGGTTCCGCGGCTTGACGGGTCGATTCCCACGCCACACTTTTTTTCAATCACCAACCATTCGCCCTTTTTCTCTCGAGCCCTGTCCATGAATGTTTTTACTTCTCTGGTCGTTACCATGTTGCTGGCTGCGGCGTTTTCTTCCGCGAATGGCCAGGATCTATCGATTTGGTTCGGCACCACGAGCAACAATGCCGGGCAGGAGCCAGGGATCTATCGGGCGAGCTTTAATTCTGAAAATGGCGATATCTCGAAATCTGAATTGGCGTTGGCTTTGGATGGCGCCGGCTGGATCACATGGCATCCGAAGCTGCCGGTGCTTTACTCCACCGCGAACGTCAACGGCAAGCCTGCCATCTGTGCGATCAAAGTGGCAGAGGACAATTCTCTGTCCATCGCCCAGACGATTGAAATCAATGACGGCAGTTGCTTTCTGACTACGGATCGTGATGGCGTCATTCTGATCAGCACGCAGTACGGTGGCGGCACCGTCGTTTCGATTCCAATTAAAAAGGACGGCTCCCTGGGCACCGAAGTCCAGGAAATCAAACACGTTGGTGGTTCGAAAGTCGTTAAAGGCAGGCAAAACAGTCCGCATCCGCACTATGCCAGCATTAGCCCCGACAATCGTTTCGTTTTCGTTCCAGACCTTGGATTGGATCAATTGGTGACTTACGCGATCGATGCCGAACGCAAGAAACTGGTCGCGCGTGATGCGCCCGTCAACGCTATCGCTGGTGGTGGCCCGCGTCACATGAAGTTTGGTGTGGCCGGTTACCCCCGCGTCGAGAATCGTCAATTTGCGTTTGTATTGAACGAGCTGGCGATGTCCGTTTCGATCTTCGTATACGACGGCAACGGTGGGATGGAATTGATGCACTCGGTGCCAACCTTGACGGAAGAAGAGCAAGCGGGAGAGGTGTTCAACAGCGGCTCTGAGATTCGGATCCATCCAAGCGGGCAATTCGTTTACACCGGCAATCGTGGTCACGACTCCATTTCGGTTTTTCTGTTTACCACAAGAAGTTTCCTTTTTCGACGCATCCAGGTGGCTCCAGTTCACGGCGCTTGGCCTCGCAATTTCAATTTGACGCCAGATGGAAAATGGCTCATCGCCGCTTGCAGGGATTCCAATTCGGCAACTGTCTTTTCAATCGACCAGAAGACAGGAAAGCTAACGTATCAACGAAAAGCGACTTTTGTTCCCGGCGCGATTTGTGTTTCGATCCGTTAGTCAGGACTATTTCAAAAAGAATTCCAACGCCAGACAAGCTGCTTCGGTTTGCCGAGAACAGCGGTCGCTCGATTGAAGTTTGAATTGACGGCAGCGAATTTCGTTAACGCCAGCGACGGACACAAAGACAATCCCATCGATCGGATCGGGTGCTCCCGGTCCGAGATGCCCTGTGATTGCCACCGCGACACTTGCTTCTTCCGTGTTCCGCAAGACTCCTTTCGCCATCTCCGTCGTTACTTGCTGTGACTCGGCGGTGTGCGTTTCGATGGTTTCCGGATCAACCTGAAGCCACTGGCTCTTGGTGGCTTCACGGTAGGTTACTGCTGAGCCACAGAAATGGTTCGAGATGCCGGCTACCGCTGTCATCGCCGCCGCCATCTTTCCTCCGGTACAACTTTCGGCAAACACGCATTTCTGACTTTCAGAACGCAGTTTTTCCGTGATCAATTTTGCCAGCTGTCGAAGCCGCATTTCCAGATCTTCGTTCGAGCTCATTTCGTTCACTTTGTTGAGCACCTGCGATATTTTGAGTATCGTTTTTCGGGCCTGTAAACGCTGCTTTGAAGTCGGTCATCCATGAACTGCAACCGCGAGCTAAAACAAAATAGCTGCAGAAGAACCTCGTTCAGAACGCCTCCTTAAAACTGTTCGCGACGTTAAAGAGAATGGGCTTATTCTTCGTTTCTAGTGCTGCAGTTGTCCAAACGTGAACTTGGTGGAAGTCGTTTTTGCCTTCAACGACTGAAACCCAATACACAATGTCAACGCCGTCGACGTCGCCAGACAATTTACACCGAAATCCCGGCATTCCATTAATGGTCGCTTCGGTTTGCGAGTCACGTTTAATCGTGAGGGCTGCTGCAAGGCCGTCCTGAACCAGTTCGTTGTAGGCCGAGATAGCATTACTGCTACTAGTATCAAGTAGTCCATTAAGATCGGATTTGCTTTCGGAGATAACCATCACATACCGCTCCGCAAACAAGTTGGCGTATTGAATGGATGCATCAGCATTGCGTTCCGATGGTGGAAACTGAGCCCAGTTTGATGGGAGCAGTATCGTCGACACGCGGTCCGTGGAATTAACAAGGACCAATTCGTCACTGTCGTTTCTGGCTTGAGAAACGAAATAGAAAACGCCACCGGCCAGCAACGCCAAACCCAGAAATCCCATGATTCCGAAAACGGAAAGGACAATCAAAATGGTTTTCGCGGAGCTATTCTTTTTCGGCGCCGGTGCCGGTGCGTAATGCGAGCTCATGTTTCTCAAACTTTCAGTTTTCAGTTAGTCAGGCGGGAGTGTTTAGGTCTGTCTCAGGTATCTGCGGTGAAAAACTGCGAATCAGCTGACAGAAAGATTTCAATCAATGCGTCGGGTGAAATCTCAGCGTCGGAGCGAACCTTAATCATGTCTGCTTCGACGTAAATGGATTCTTTTCTTCCTCGAAATTCAATGCGACACCACGACGCATCTTTTTCGTAATCAATTTTGATGTTGGGGTCTTCGGAATCTTCGACTCGGTCGATGACATCTTCGACATCCACCGGAACCTTCAATTGTATTTGCAGAATATTGAACTGCTTGCCGAAAGTCGCTTCGAATTCCGGGCACGTTACCGCGTCCGCTGATTTGATACCGGAAATCGCCCTACGCCAAAGCACATTGGCAGACTCGCCTTCAATCGTTGAAATGGAAACTTCATAGGTGAAGCCTGGCGTGACCACTTCGCCAACATTGCCGATTGGGTCCGTCGCACTCAATTCTTTTCGCTTGAAACCAAATTCTGATCGCAGTTTTTTGAATGCATTATCAAGATCTTCGTTTAAATCATTTTCGGCAATTTCCGCAAGAAAGGAGTCAGCAATCACAGTGCCCTTCTCTGGCATGCGGTGATGCTTTCGATAGCCGCTGAGCGTTTTCAGGTTTGCTTTTTGTTCCGATAAAAGTCTGATTTCTGATTCGTTGATCATGCTGCCGTGCCATGATAGGTTTTCAAGACGTTTCGATAGTTGCCGAAAGGTCTCAAGTAATTTTGGTAGTCGTGCGTTCGTTGGTAAACGCAGCCTCGAACTTCGAAGCCTCGTTGATTGCGAGGATTGCCCAACATTATTGCATTCGTTCCGAATTTTAACCGGAATTATTCACGACGACAGGCGTCTGGGTTTGCCCTTTGAAGCGACTCTCCGGACGCGGAGGCAAGTTTTGCAAATTCGTCAATTTTACGTCGTCGGTGAACTGTCAAAACCACAAGCCTGGAGCAATACCCCAATGAAACAAGCTTTGTCCATGTCAACGCCCACGCATCTTGAATAATCCGGCTTGAATAATCCGGCTTGAACAGAGCAGTAAAACTCACGATGGAATTGGAAATTATCTATCACGATTCTGACCTCGTAGTCATCAACAAGCCAGCCGGTTTGCTGGTACATCGAAGTCGTGTTGATGTTCACGCGACCGAGTTCGCGATGCAGATGTTGCGCGATCAGTTGCAGCAGTTGGTATACCCGGTACACCGCATCGATCGTCCAACGTCTGGCGCCCTGTTATTCGCGCTTAGCAAGGAAGCTGCCAGGGAGTTGTCGCAACAGTTCCAGGACGGCTGTGTCAAAAAAAAGTACACGGCGATCGTTCGCGGGCATCCGCCAGATTCGGGCGACACCGACGAGCCGTTATTGGAACGTCACGACAAAATGACCGACGGCAAGGCAACCAAAAACAAGCAACCTCAAAAGGCTCGAACCGAGTTCGTAACCACTCGACGCTGGACGGTGCCGTTTTCAACCGGCAAGTATCCCAACAGTCGCTATGCCCTCGTGTACGTGACGCCTCGAACGGGACGAAAGCATCAGATTCGGCGACACTTCAACCACATGGCATGGCCGATCATTGGTGATACGACTCATGGTGACCGGCGACACAACCGTCTTTTCCGGCAGCATTTTGACGCACATCGACTGATGCTGGTCGCAAGCCGGCTTTCGTTTCGTCACCCCCGCAGCGGCCAACAAGTCGAAGCCAATGCCAGTGTCGGCGGCGAGTTTGAAGCCGCGATTTCCAGCTTGGAACGAAATCATGTTACTTAACGAAACGCTCTTCGAATTCAATCACCACTGGCCGTGAGCCAAGCTGTTGATTGACGTGAGGGCGATGCTGGTTGATCACCTTTTGAGCTTCCTCTTTTGAAATCTGCCGCGTCTTCATCAGCCAGCAGATCACGACCGTTGCGCTGCGCGCCCGTCCAGCTTTGCAGTGCACGTAGACGCGACAGGGAGCGTCGCTTTCTTCTATAGACGCAGCGATCCGTTCAATAAATTCTACGGCGGCGATCACGTCGTCGATTTTCGGGTGTGTGAAATCAATCGTCGGCATGCGGAACTGTTCGATGCCGTGCGAAGCATATTCTTCCGTCGGTCCAGCGTATTCTTCGCAGGTGTTCACAACCCCTTTGACGCCGAGGTCAGCAAGTTTGGCGACGTCACGCGCGAACGGAAAAGCGCCAAGCACCACGTGGTCGTCGATGATGTCCCACCAGTTGCGAGTCTTCAGCCAACGGCCGAGCAGCATGTTCCAAAGCAACGTTGGGTAGAAAACCGTTCGCGAATAGAGCCAGTCCATAGTGCCGGCGGATGGAGCAGACGACATGAAGCTAAACGCGTCGCTGAGCCATCGAGCTGCAAATTTGAAATCGCTCGTCAAACACGTCTTCGAATTCATAGACTTCGTCGAAGTGACTGCGTCGATCCTGAGACGATTTTTTCATCAGCCCGATGTCGATCATATTGTAAACGAGATCGCCAAAACAGGACGTCGAATCGACTCCCCAGTTTTTCAGCACGATGCGGGCCATGTAGCCAAACTGGTTGATCGCGAATTCGCGAATCGATTCGCACAGCTCCTGGCCGGTCAAATGGTGCTCTTCCGCAGATTCCATCAATTGCGAATCATGATGGTACTGGTTGCTCAGCTCCATCGAATCGGCAGCAAAAGCCAAAGCGTCCCGAACAAACATATAGGCCTCGATCGGGTATCGCTTGTCTCGAGCAACGAGCTGGTGCAGCGCGAAAGATTCGTCGGGCATGATGAGTCCCATGTTGTTGATTGATTCGAAGTGCCCACAATTGTAGCACCCCTTCACCCGATTCCAATCTCAACTTCCCGCCAGCAATCCATATTGTGCAAAAGGAAGTAGAGCCAGATTATCCAATCAGCAGGACACTTTTGCTTGCGTTAAATCGTCGAGCCACAACATAACGATACCGGCAGGTAAAAACCCTAAGAGCAGATTTCCCAAATTCGTCAGGAAGTTAATTCGCCGCAGTTACTGACTGTTTTGCCAACCATTCTGCTGGACTCAACGGACTGGACAACGACATCAACAAGATCGTTGTCAGCGACTCCGTCGGCGGCTATTTCGACTTGACCGTAGCGACAGGTCGTTCCCAAAGCTGTTTCGCGATCTTCCACGACAGCAACTTTTTCAACCAACAGCTGAAGCTTCTGACCAACAAGTCGGTTGTAGTATTCCAAACGCAATTCCGATTCGAGTTCTTTGACGGCGGCGCCTCGAGCTGATTTGATGTTGCCCGGAATCTGGTCTTCCATCTCTGCTGCCGGTGTTGTTCGGCGAGGACTGAATGGAAACATGTGGATTTTTGAGAACCCGATTTGCCGGCAGATGTCGAGCGAATCTTCGAAATCTTTTTCTGTTTCGCCGGGAAAACCAACGATCAGATCGGTCGAAAAAGCCGGAAGGTGCAATGCTTCCTTGACGACATTGCATCGATCAATGATGTGTTTTCGAGTCCAACGACGTTTCATCGATCTCAAAATCCGGTCGGAACCGCTCTGAACACAAACATGCAAATGAGGGCAGACTTTCTCTGGATAGTCCTGCATGACTTCGATCAATTCCCGCGTCACTTCTGTCGCTTCGATGCTGGAAAGTCGTACGCGGAACTGGCCGGGAATTTCACAGATGTTGCGAACGAGATGCGAAAGGCGAGTCCACTGAGATTTTGATTTCCCTTTGTTGAAGTCGACTCCATAATGACCAAGGTGAATACCGGTCAGGATAACTTCACGAAAACCGTTATCGACAAGCCGACGCACCTCTTCCAGAACCTCCGCCATCGCCCGACTTTCCATCTTCGGTCGAACCGTCGGGATGATGCAGTAGCTGCATTTCAAAAGGCAACCGTCTTGCACTTTCACATACGCGCGGTGCCGTCCGTCGAGCCCGGAGATCCCGTTAGGGATATCCACGACTCCGAATCGGCCCAGCAAATCTGGAAGCTCCCGTTTGTCAGTGATGACCTCAGACACGCCAGGCAGTGCCGCGACCGCTTCAGGTTCCCGGGTCGCGTAACAGCCCATGACAACGATTCGGGCGTCGGGATTGTCACGGTTCATGCGGCGAATAATCTGCCGGCTTTTGGAGTCGCCTTCATTGGTGATCGTGCATGTGTTGATCACGCAAAGGTCAGCCGTTTGAGAGTCCTCTGCATCGGTGTAGCCGACCCCAAGCAACCCTTCGCGAACGAATTGCGTTTCGTATTGGTTGACTTTGCAACCGAGGGTAACAGTCTTTAGTTTGGCCACGGAAATTCAAGCATGCGGAGGAGTTTGAACAATCAAAACAGCTGCAGAGCTTAACTGACGACCCAAATTGCGGCAAACGAAAAGATGCGTTGCAGGCGGCGTGAAATGGCTCTATTCGCCCGGTGCTGGTTCGATGGTCGCCGTCATGGATCCCTCGCAGCGTTGGATATGGTGATCTTTACCGAATGCGTGGATTTGATCGCGTTTGAGTTCGGCGTGTTCCAGCGTCGTTGTCAGGCAAATTGCTTTTCCGCCAGCATCGACCTGCCGGGCAATCATATAGCCACGATCGATGGTGTGCCCAAACAGCGTTTTCATCATCAAGATGACGTAATCGTAAGAGTGATCGTCGTCGTCCCAGAGAATCACATTGTAACGAGGCTGTTTCTTGGGCTTTTTCGCTTGCTGCTGTTCTGGAGCGACAACAGTCGTTGGTTCGGCAACCTCAGTTGATCCTTGTTCCGACATTTCTAACCCTGTTTTTGCTGCAACTGTGGAGAAAAAATCTCTGGAGCCAATCACTCCCAATCAAGCCCAATCCGTAAATCGGAGAACTGGAACGTTTGTCCTTGCAAACTCCACCCGTAAATTCTTTACAAAAACGACAGTCTCGACAACCCAAAAATAATGCGACAGCATCAGGTTTGAGCAAGAACCGCTCGGGTGGGGGCGATTGTTAACGCAAACATGGAATCTATCTGGTCCTTTATACTGTCGTCGACACTAACCAACATCATCGGCAAAAATTGACGCTGAAGGAAATCATATGAAGGATATCGAATCATGGCTGGACTCGAATCGAGCCCGTTTTCAGGAAGATCTTTTTGGTCTGCTTCGATTGGCGAGCATCGGAACAGACCCCGCTTTCGACGCTGAGGTTCGGCAAACCGCAACATGGATTTTTGATTTCTTTGAAAAGCTGGAATTCAAGACCGAGCTAATCGAAACCTGTGGCCATCCGATCATTTACGCGCAGTCTCCGACGGTTGAGAACGCTCCGACGGTTCTTGTTTACGGCCACTATGACGTGCAACCACCAGACCCAATGGAGCTCTGGGAGACACCTCCATTTGAGCCGACGGTTCGCAACGGCAACGTTTACGCGAGAGGCGCAACGGACGACAAGGGGCAAATGATCACGCATCTGTTCAGCGTTGAAGCATGGATGAAAACCAACGGCGCGTTGCCGATCAATGTCAAATTCCTGATCGAAGGCGAAGAAGAATGTGGAAGCGGCGGGCTCAATGAATTACTCGCTGGTAAGTACGATGACAAAATCGGAATGCCGATCTCAGAAAAGCTCGCTGCTGACATCGCCGTCATTAGCGACACGTCCCAGTACGCTCCCAACCAACCCGCGATCACTTACGGCCTGCGCGGAATCTACTATTTCGAATTGCGATTGAAAGGACCTAATCGCGATCTGCATTCGGGCGCTTTTGGAGGTTCGGTCAGCAACCCGGCGAACGCCCTAACTGCGATGCTGGCCGCGCTGATCGACGACAATGGACGAATTCAGATTCCCGGCTTCTACGATGGCATCGTCGAACTTTCAGATTCCGAACGTCAGCAATTTTCTGATTTGAATTTTGACGACGAAAAATACAAAAAGGATTTGGGTGTTGGGGATATCTTTGGCGAAGAAGGCTGGTCAACGCTGGAGCGCCGCTGGGCTCGACCCACCTTCGATATCAACGGCTTGTGGAGCGGTTACCAAGGCGAAGGTGCAAAAACTGTTCTGCCAGCCGAAGCGGGAGCAAAATTCAGTTTTCGTTTGGTGCCGAATCAGAACCTTGAAACGATCAAAACAGGATTGGAAACAATTCTGAAACAAAACTGCCCGCCGGGGATCGAGATGCAGTTGATTGATATGCATGGAGCGTCGGGAGTCGTTGTTTCCCCCGAAAATCCGTTCATGAAACTTGCTGCAAACGCCGTTGAAAAAGGCTTTGGAGTCCGCCCCGTGTTTATCCGTTCCGGCGGAAGCATTCCTGTCGTGCTGGCGTTCCGCGAACTACTGGGCATCGACACGATGTTGCTGGGCTGGGGGCTAGATGACGACAACCCGCATAGCCCGAACGAGAAATTCTCGCTTGACGATTTCTTTAAAGGTATTCGTTCGAGCGCGTGGCTGTGGCAGGAGCTCGCAAGCGGTGCGGAAGCCTGATGCTGAAGACTTCAAACTTCAAACGCTGATCAGGTCACGGCATTTTTCAGCCAAGTCCAACCCTGAAGAAAAACGAGAGCAAGGATGCCCTTTCATCGCTCGACTGATTTCGGCATGAAGTTCTTCTTCCATCGGGCGATGTTCAAGATCGCGGATAAAGAGCCCTTTGATTCTGCCAGGGTTGCGTTTGCAAATCTTCAGGTAGATCTCTGGGTCTTTTTCGCCCGAGTCTCCTATCAGAATAAAGTCTCGTTCCGGGTAACATTTTAAAAGCTTTTGAATCGCCAGTCGTTTTCCCTGTCGACGAATGATGAACTTTTTGAAAAGCTGATCCCGCAAACGAAAATTTCTCAGGTGCATCGTTCCAATGGGCAGCTCATACATTTCCTGCAGTTGAACCAGAGGCTGAAAAAGCTGCCACGGACTTGAGGAAACATAGTGAAATTCGACGCCCTGCGTTGCCCATTGTCGATAGGTTTCTGCCATGCCTTCGACGCATTTGAAATCGCGAATAAAGGTATTGACCAATAGCTGCCGGCGGTCGCCAACTGCCGAATCTTTGACGGTGTCGTCGATATCGGAAATGACGCTGATGCCTCGATGAGGCAAAAGTCTTGCGTAAACCAGTTCGCTGGTAACATCGGTATCGGCAATCGAAAGCTGGATTGGCAAAATGGATTCGGCACCGCCCTGCGGAGGAAGAGCAGACGAAGCAGGCGAACCAAACTTCTCAACAAGCTCCGCCGGAACTGTAAGCCAGTTGCGGAAATGCCCATTTCGGCGAGTCCGTTTTTTGAGCGCGAAAGTCCTGTCACCAATCGTGGCAGTAATGCAAAGCCGATTTCCGGCTTCAGCCATGAACGGCGTTACCCGATCGTTGAAAACTTCGCTGGCCATCTCCTCCGGGCTGGCTTTCATAACATTGCCCAGCATCCGAATCATCAGCTTTTGACGTCGCGTGAAAACGACCGGCGTCAACCACGCGACTCCCGAAAGATGAATCCGCCACTCGCCCGTTTCCAGCGGATAGCCCCAAGCCGGATAGCTGGCCAGCCGCGTTTCCGTTTCCCGTTTGCCGCTGGGCTTCAGGTTGATCATGCCAGAATGAGGGTGACGGAGCGTTTTGACAAAGTTTAAAGAATGCAACTCGTTACGATTTGCGACCATCAATTAGAGCGGTCAGACTTGGGTTTGGCAACGCAATCGTTCAGGAAGCTTCAATCAAAAAATGCTCCAAAACGCGGGACTGCTAAACGAGACTCCCGCATCGAGTCAAAACATCGTAAAATTTGGGGCTCGGAGGTCTTCAGCCTCCCAGTCCAGCTTATTCCCGAATCGGTCGCAGATAACGCATGTTCAAACTGAGTGCTCCTTTCAAGCCCAGCGGTGATCAACCTGAAGCGATCGCAAGCCTCGTCCAAGGAATCAAGAACGACCAAAAACATCAGGTTTTGATGGGGGTCACCGGGTCCGGAAAGACTTTCACGATGGCCAACGTGATCGAACAGATCCAAAAGCCGACGCTGGTGATCTCTCACAACAAGACGCTTGCCGCGCAGTTGTACAGCGAATTCAAGGAGTTCTTTCCTGATAACGCGGTCCATTATTTTGTCAGCTACTACGACTACTATCAGCCGGAAGCTTACATTCCCCAGCGTGATATCTATATCGAAAAAGACGCGTCGATTAACGAGGACATCGATCGCTTGCGTTTGGCAACGACAAGTTCATTGGTAAGTCGAAAAGACGTCATCATCATCGCCAGCGTTTCCAGCATTTACGGCTTGGGCTCGCCCGAAGATTACAAAACGATGATGGTGGCGATCAAAGTCGGCGACACGATTGACCGAGACAAGATGCTTGGAAAACTGGTTGAAATCCAATACCAACGAAACGACATCGCGTTCGAGCGTTCTCGGTTTCGGGTTCGTGGTGACAGCGTCGAAATCTGGCCTTCCTACGAAGAGTTCGCCTATCGCGTCGAATTTTGGGGAGACGAAATTGAGAAAATTTCAGTCATCAATCCGTTGACCGGAGACTCTTTCGCCAATGAAGATCAGATCTACATTTATCCTGCGAAACACTTCGTCAGTTCTGAGGCTCGTATTCAGGAAGCGGTCAAGCGGATTCGGCTGGAGCTAAAAGAGCGGCTGGAGTTCTTTCAGACGCAAGGAAAGCTGCTGGAAGCTCAGCGGCTCAATGCCAGAACCCGTTTTGATATTGAAATGATGGAGCAAGTCGGACATTGCCCCGGCATTGAAAACTACAGTCGCCACATTGCCGGTCGCGATGAGGGCGAGACTCCGGAGACGCTGTACAACTTCTTTCCCAACGATTTCCTACTGTTCATTGACGAATCTCACGTGACCGTTTCCCAGATCCGCGCGATGTATGCTGGCGACCAAAGTCGAAAAAACACTTTGATCGAACATGGCTTTCGACTGCCCAGCGCTCGCGACAATCGCCCAATGAAATTCGAGGAATGGGAAGATCGAATCAACAAGGTCGTTTACGTTTCCGCGACGCCCAATGATTACGAAATGGAAAAGACTCAGGGCGAGGTCGTCGAACAGATCATTCGTCCGACCGGACTGTTGGATCCCATCGTCGAGGTTCTGCCAGCAAGCGGACAGGTCAATCATTTGTTGGGTGAAATCAAGGAACGTGTCGCCGCAGGAGATCGTGTTCTCGTGACGGCGCTGACCAAACGGCTTGCGGAAGACCTGTCGACGTTTTTCTGTGAAAACGGCGTCAGCAGCAAATGGCTTCACAGTGAACTTGACGCTTTTGAGCGCGTCGAACTGTTACGGGACTTGCGGCTTGGACTGTTCGATTGCCTTGTCGGCGTGAACTTGCTGCGTGAAGGACTGGATTTGCCAGAAGTTTCTCTGGTGGCGATCCTTGATGCTGACAAGGAGGGTTTTCTTCGCAGTGAAACATCTCTGATTCAGACGATCGGTCGATCTGCTCGAAACGTGAACGCGAAAGTCATCCTTTACGGTGACAAGATTACAGCGGCAATGAAAAATGCGATCGACGAAACGGCTCGCCGTCGCCAGATTCAACAGGCTTACAACGAAGCCCATGGCATCACGCCATTCACGGTCAAAAAAGAGGTCAAATCCGGGATTCAGCAGGATCTCAAAGATCGCCGCGAGGCCACTGAAAAAGCTGTTGCGGAAAGCACGACATACATCACCGAAGAGTACGTCAACGAACTGCGTACCGAGATGTTGCAGGCTGCGGAGAGCCTTGAGTTCGAGCGAGCGGGTTCACTTCGTGATCGAATTCAACAGCTGGAAGAGAATATCGGGAAGCCGATCGAAAGCGTGGAAGCATCGGGAGCGGGAAAAAAGAAACGTGGCAAAAGACGGAAAGCTTCAAAAGTTCCTCGTCCCAAACGCTCTTGACCTGCGTTTATCCCGGATTATTCACAAGGCATGGGCGTCGAATTAGAGGATGCTCATTTCATTGAGGCATCGTTCCATCATTGAGGCATCGTTCCATGTTTGTAGTTTCGAAAGTTCACGCACAAGGTGAAATTGACGAACTTGCAAAACTTGTCGCCACTTCAGGAGTATCGCTCAAAAGGAAAACCAAACGCCTGGTGGAACGTGGTCGACAAAGGCGTTCATGTTCACGACTGGCAGGCGACGGTCATGCATTTATTGGGTATCAACCATGAGCTTCTAACTTATCGCTACCAAGGGCGTCGTTTCCGATTAACGGACGTTCATGGACATGTTGTCGAGGACATTTTGACGTAGCAGATCGTTGCACCTGCGATGCGATGGGATGGGATGGGATAAGTTGAAACGAGACCAAAAAATGTGGCTGAGTTCACCTCAAACGATTGAAAGCATCGTGACATCGAGCAAAACCAAACACATATGAAAAGTTTTTCGAAGATCGCCTGGCCAAATAACGAAAGCGAAGCGAGAAGATTCCTGTTGGAGTTCTTTCTGGTAAGCCTCGAACCTCATAAGGCGGTTCTGTTTGACCAAAATGCGATGAATGATCCATTTGTGATCTGTCAGAGGTTTTTGAACGACGAAATCGGCGTGGACGCATACGAATCCTCCACCGAAGTCTGGTGGGATTTTCTTACCGAGACTGGTGGACTAAGGGCACCACGAAATCGCGAGCACGCGATCGCACGCATCGCTCTGTGCATGCTGTCGTTAAATTGTGGCGAGCCGCTAGAAGATCAGCTTTCGTTTTTCTTGGAATCACTCTTTGCATTGGATCGCGTCATCTACCAAGAGGTCGACAAAGCCGTTAATGGATGGTTTGACTTTTCTGGCTGAGTTTTTTGTAGAACCTCGGCAAGCGAGATACCGGGAAATGAGACACACGAAACCGCCAAGCACCTTATGAGACAGGTCAACATTGATTCATACTGGTCCAGCGCCCAACAGGGTTGCAGATTGCCCTCGAAGGCCAATGCTCCGATTCAAGCGTTGGTTTTGTAAAACGGGTACTTCGGTGGCAATAAGCCGAATTGTTTGCAAAAGCATCATCGATGGCCGGGCGACGATTCCAGACCTCGACTTGAGGCGATTTGGTCGACAACTTGAGCCGAAAGCCGCGAAAGGACGAAGTGAAGCAGGCGTTTGCTTTTGTCGAGAAGCAGGCTTGAGCACTCAATGCGTCGGTTCAGGATCCAGAATTCTAACGCGATCTACGCCATGTGATCTTAAAGACCAAAGTAGCTCGGCTCTCCGAGCCGTAGGACCAGAAAATACGCCTCGGAGAGGCGAGCTACTGTGTCCCCATAAAAAGCAATAAAAAAACGTCACACCCGTCACACCTCCTTTTTGGGAGACGCGACGTATAATTTTTTTCAGCCGAAGTACAGCCGTAACAGAGTTCTTTTCGCCTTCGGAAGCAGACTGGAAAAGCCCCGATGAGACTAGCCAGAATCAGTTGACAGACATGGTCATCAAATGGCTTCGGAGGCTGTCGATCCCGCTTCGCAAAGCCCAAGCTCGATCAGAATCGTTAACCGTTTGGCCGGCGTTGCTCATGCATCCAGCAACGACGGTGTTCGCGTAATCGCCCATGCCAGAGATTCCCGAACCCTTAATCGTCTTCAAGGCTGTTTCGTAGATATCGCAACACTGACTGTAATTTCCAGCATTGAAAGCAGGAACACCGCGTTCGATTGCCGATTCCAGCAACGCAAACGCTTCGCTTGGAGCCATTGACGAACCCGGCAGCAGAACGCTGTCCACGATATGAATCACGCCATTGGAAGCGTCGACGTTCTTACCCACAACTTTTGCATCGTTGACGGTCAATCCGTCCGCAGAGAATCCGATACGAACGTTGCGGCCCAGCAACGTAGGAGCGGAAACTGCTTTAACAGCTTCGTCATCATAAATCCGTCCCGAGACAACGTGATATTTGAGAATGTCGATTAGCTTCTGTTTGTTTTCTGGTTTCAGGAGCGACTCAACCGTTCCCGCTGGTAGCTTCGCAAACGCATCGTCAGTTGGAGCGAATACCGTGAACGGTCCTTTCCCTCCAAGGACTCCAACAAGTCCCGCAGCGTCCGCCGCCGCAACAAGCGTATTGAAAACGCCGGCTTGAACGGCAGTCTCAGGAATTGAGTTGGATGCCGGAAGCATTACTTCGTCGATGACGTGAATCACACCGTTGCGACACTGGATATCGGTTGCTACCAGAGCAGAGTTGTTGATCTTTGGTACATCGTCGCGGAAATTCAAATTCAGGCGCTGGCCGTTGAGCGAATTTGCTGAATTCAATCCGTAAGCATCCGCTGCCATGACCTTTCCGGGAACGACATGGTAAGTCAGTATCGCGGCGAGCTTCGATTTGTTTTCCGGCTGCAAAAGTGACTGCAAGACCGCTGGATCCAATTTCGAAAACGCTTCATCAGTCGGAGCGAAAACGGTCAGCTGATCATTGGTGCTTAACGCATCGACCAATCCAGCTGCTTTGACGGCCGCGACAAGCGTATTAAAGTTGCCCGCACCCACTGCGGTTTCAACAATCGATTTTTGCTGAGCGTTCGCGTTGACTTGTCCGAAAGCAAGACAGATCGCGATGGCCGCGAATGTAAAAGCAGATTTCATCGAGTTAGTTCTCCAGAAGGGGTTTTCAGGAGCAACCGATGAATCCGTGTCGCGATAACACAAGTGTCTGGTCTGGAAGTTGCAGTCAACCTTTTACGGGCAACACTTACATCCAAGTCTTGATCGCGAAAACGCGTTAAGCGATGCAAAGGAAGAAGGCAAGTTTAAAAACTACTGCTCAAGACGTCGAGAATTCGAATGATTCCCTTCACATGCCGGCCGGGGAATTCTTTCCACTTGCCTGGCCTTAACTCCGATTTTTTGCACTAGCGTTGCCAGAAACTAATCGGGTTTCTGGGAGTCTTCCTAGCAGAGCGACTGTTCTGGGAAGAAGCGGGTGGCGTTTCGAGACTGTTGGCAGGCGCGGCCACAACGGGCTTGCGAGCTTGCTGGTTTGCGAGAGCTCGTTGATAGGTAAGCCCCGCCGACTGCTGAAATAAAGTGCGAACTTCCTGGGATATATCAAGCTGTTCCGCCATGCCTTGCACTCCAGGTCCGTTTTTGACCGTCGTCGCGTTCAGCCTCTGAACGAACTTAAGCGATTCGGTGAAGTTATGATCTGCGGTCGGCCCAACGATCGGCTGAAGCGTTCGGGCAATCATTCCGGCGGTCGTGTTGTCGACTTTCAGAAAGACATCCAACTGGCTGACGGCTCGAGGCTGACCGTTTTCATCCTGCTCGTGCACCGTATTCAGGATCAGAACGCATCGCCCCGTAAGTTTGCGTCGCAGTAGCGGACCTTCGTAGCTACCTTCACCGTAGAAAATGTGTTTGTTCTGGTCACCGTAAACCAGCTCCAATCGGCTGAGTGTTCCAGCCCCGTCGTCGGTTTTGACTTCAAAAGGCCCTGTCCGT
The DNA here is from genome assembly GCA_964479855.1 of uncultured Pirellulaceae bacterium. Classification (GTDB taxonomy): domain Bacteria; phylum Planctomycetota; class Planctomycetia; order Pirellulales; family Pirellulaceae; genus Mariniblastus. Next base: position 29,981 of record CAYZPA010000026.1, on the reverse strand, counting down.
TCGGAGTCCATTTTCGTGACTCCCATCAGTTTCCAGATGCTGACAATGACCTCCGGGTAGCGAACCAGAAATCGGTAGTAGTCCGGGTCGGCTTGAATCGCTTCCACCGGCAGCCGTCTGTAAAGGCTGGGCTTGTCGAGCACCGGTTTCAGAATCGAAACCGTCTCCTCATTCAGCACCTCATAGGGGACCGATTGTTGAGCCTGTTGGCGGAACTTTCGTCCACTGCTACCCGACGTCAGGGTCTGAGCACCGGATTCGTCGACGCATGCGACCGCGATCGTGCACAGGACGACCATCGAGACGACGATTCGGCGAGTGGAGCGTCTGAGATTTATTGCCTTGGATGAACGCATTTCGAAACGGCTGGCAATCTGTACGGGAACGGCAAAGAGCTGGAACGTCGAACGACCTTGCTTGGATTTCGGCGATCTTCACGATCCGGGAACAGTCAAAAGCGCTGAGTTTTCAGCAATGTGCGATGACGCGTGCGAATTGGCTCACTCGACGACGTAAGTTACGCAGCTTGCCACGTGCTTGCACCGCCAGAGAAGATGCGAGCAGCAGGATTTTCTCAACTAAGCCGCTGTGACTTCCGCATTTGGGCCAATCGAAACGGTCGTATTTTCAGCAAGAGGGTACCGCTTCAGGACTTCGTTGACTTCTTCAAGCGTCACCGATTCGTAAGCTTCCGCGATCTGTTCCGGTGTCCGGAAAGACTGACCGTTGAGCCATTGCGATCCGATGGAGAACATGCGGCTTTCAGTCGCTTCGCCGCTGAGCACGATCTGAGAAGCGATCTTTCGTTTCGCCATCTCTAGTTCCTTTTCGGACACGCCTTGGGTCGCCTGATGTTGCAATTCGGTCAATCGATTGAGATTGTCCTGAGCCGATTCAGGGCTGCAGCAAAGATAGCTCATGACGGCGCCGCTTCCCTGATACTCGCTTGGCCCGATCCCGGCAGATTCCGCTCGACCAGAATCCAAAAATTCCCAGTACAGGCGACTGCCCGCATCATCGCCAAGAATCGTCATCGCGACGCGAGAAGCAAATCGGTCTTTGTCCAGAGACGCCGGTCCGGGAGCCAGCTGCAAAATATATTGCTGAGCCGAATTCTCTTTGTGGATCGAGTGGAAGCCTTTGCGATAGTCGGCGCGGCTTAAATCCCGGCTCACCTCAAAAGGTTGCCATTGGCCGCACCGTTTTTCAATGTCTTCAATCAATCGATCAAAGTCCACGTTGCCCGCAGCAGCGAAAGCCATGTTCCCAGGGCTGTACCGATGTTGAAAGTAAGTCATCATCTGTTCGGGTGTCAAAGCCCCGACGGTGTCGACGGTCCCAAGCACGCTTTGATGCAGCGGATGACCAGCGAAAAACTCTTCCATGATTCGCTCGTAACCGCCATAAGGAGGCTGATCGGCGTACATCAGGATCTCTTCGATGATGACCTGTTTCTCTGTTTCGAAATCTTCGCTTCGCAACGACGGCCGCATGATGTCGCTTAACAGATCCACAACATCGGTTTGAAACTCTGGCAATACGGCCGCATGGTAAATCGTGCTCTCTTCGCCGGTTCGCGCATTGGAACTGGAACCCATTTCGTCCAACTCAAGATTGACCTGTTCTGCGCTTCGATTGGGAGTACCCTTAAAAACCATGTGTTCGAGGAAATGGCTCACTCCGCCGATCTCCTGAGTCTCGTCGCGCGAACCGGTTCGCACAAAGAATCCGAACGCGGAAAAATGCGCCTGAGGATTACACTCGGCAAGCACTTGCAATCCATTTTCAAACTGATGCTGTCGATATTCCATCGTTCAATTCCAGAGGAGCGTTTCCAAGAGTGACCAGATCAAAATTGCCCGGCGGATTTTCAGCAACAAATTCATTGATCGCATCGGCCGTCAGTTCGTTGATGATCGAAGTGATCTCATTAAGCGTGCGGACTCGACCGAGGTGATACCAGTCCGAACCGATAGATCCGACTCGCGACCGGCAAGACTCCTGTTGCATGATCATGCCGCTGCGGAACTGAACCTTCAGCCTTCGAAGTTCTTCTTCGGTGATGCCGTTTCGCAAATTTTTCAGCTCCTGAACCAGGACGTCCAGTGTCTCCTGAGCCCGAGCGCTGGAGGTTCCGCTGTATGCAATGACCGCTCCTTTTTCACCAACAGAAAAACAGGAAGCGAAAACGCTGTAACACAGACCGCGTTTCTCCCGAACTTCATGGAAGAGCCGCGAGCTCATTCCGTCGCTCAAGACTCCAATGGCTGCTCGATGCCGATAGTAATCCGGGTGAGTATAAGCGACTCCTGGCCAAGCCAACGCGATATGGGTTTGCTCGCTTTCAAAAGGAATATGACAGCTGCCGTGTTGTTCGTCGGATGACTCAACGGCCGCCGGAGCGTTCGGTTTCCATTCCTGAAACAGTTCGCCAACGTGTTCCTTAAGAGATTCAAATTCAACTTTGCCAGCCACCGCCAGAATGGTACCGTCGGGCTGATAAAGCCGATTCCAAAAATCGCGAACGTCATCAATCGTGATGGTCTGCATCGATTCAATCGTGCCATCAGGATGCCGGCCGTCGGGGTCTCCAAAAAACCGCCGTTTCAATTCCCTGAGTGCACGGTTGGATAGATCGTCTTCCAATGCATAAATTTCCTGAAGGCAAACCATGCGTCCTTCTTCAAGCTGATCTTCAGGAATGTGCGGCCGCTGCAAAACGTCACGATAGACTGCCAGTGTCTCATGGAGTTCGGTGGCCTTAAGTGCACCGCCAAAATGCGTGTGATGGTTGGACACCGAGGAAGAATAATCCGCCCCCAGCATTTGCAGTCGATCGATAAAACTTCGACTGTCCAGCTCCCCGCAGCCTCGTTGGACCATTTCAGACACAAGGTTGCCCGTGCCAACTTTTTCTGCGGCATCGTAGCGACAGCCGGCCGGAATCAGGAATCCAAAAGCTGCCGACGCGAGCCATGGCATGGGTTGAGCAACCAGCGTGAGGCCGTTGTCGTAGGTGTGATGGAGGATCTGTTCTTGCATAATCGCGATGCGTTAAAAAATCTTCGGATCGAGCATTGTACGGAATTGAGACCACAGGAGAAGGACGCAAAAAGCCCGTTCGGCAAGTGCGATGACTACGCCAAACGGGCTGTTGAAGGGCCGCGATCAGATCGCTGCTGCTTGCCGTCGCCAGTGCTAATAACCGAAGTTGACGTTTGACAGCGTTCGTTGCTTTTTCACCAGCGAGAATCAAATTGTATTGATTCCCGTTAAAGGCTACTTGCAACTTCCAGCACTAGCCGGCAAGCGGGTTGAGCTTTTTCATCAAAGCGTCGATCGCTGGCTGAAGAACAGTCTGAATGTCAACCGATTTTCCAGCCAGTAATTTCTTCACAAGGTCGACGAATTGGCCAACCATTCCCGACGTTGCAGAAGCGGCAGGACCTTCGAGGCCATCGAGTCCAAGTCCATCAAGTTTACCAGTGAAGCCTTCAATTTTTCCGACCAGCCCTTTCGCGCCGTCGACATCCGACACACCTTTGATACCGTCTGCAAGTTCGGTGAACCCGGTAGAAAGCGTCTTCCCTTTTTCGCCAAGTGCATCCATTCCAGGGATGTTGGCGAAATCAAGTTTTGGCATCTCCACCTGCGGAACATCGGGAGCTTCCATTTTTGTTGGTCCCTGGTTCATGTACCACCAGCCGCCGACCGCGATCGCCGCTATGATTCCAAGCGGCACGATCAGTTTCAACAAACCGCCTCCTGCCTGAGCCGCTGCATCGCCCGCCGCGGTGGCGGCGTTACTGGCTGCGTTGTTGGCTGCTCCGAGAGCTTCATTGGCTTTGCCAGTAAAGTCGCCCAAACCGAAGTTGCTCGCGAGTGTATTCGGCAGCGCCGAAGCGACATGTGACTTTTGTTCGCCCAACAGGTTGCCAAGGCCAACGGCATCCATCGCTTTCGCTTTTACGTGCCGAGCAATAATGCCCATTACAATTGGAGCAGCCATTGTCAGGAGTTTGCCGACAACCGAATCATCGAGACCCAACGCTTTGGAAATCATGCCCACCAGACCGGAAGTCTCCTTCTGCCCGCCGAGAACCATGTCCAAAATTCCTGAACCCTGTTCCTGAACTTTTTCAGTCGCCTCGCCACCACCCAGAAGGTCGCCAAGTTTATCGAGGATTGAGTCGTCAGTCTTTTCGACCGCTCCAAAAACGTCTTTTGTTCCTTGAGGACTGGACGCTTTCTTTAGAAGACCACCCAAGATCGAACCCGCTGCGGTTTCGAAAACGGAAGACGTTTTCTTGGGCTCAGTGCCCAAAATGCCGCCAATCTGGCCCATCACCTGATCGGATACGGCTCCTTTGACCATCTCTAAAATATTTACTGACATCGAAAAATCCCTAGTCTGGCAAAAGTGGTTTTGTTATTCGTGATGCGGAATCGCCGCAAGTCGCGAGTATAGCGTTATCCAACGCAGAGAAAATAATCCAGGCGTGTCAACTGGACATTTTTTGCTGGCCAATGCCTTAAGATTGGAGTGTCGCGGGACGACAATTCGTCGTTTGCCGCTTTCGCGAGAGATATGACCCCGGTTGAATCACGACAAGCCGCGGCTATCACGAAGAAAGCTCAATCTACGAGTAGACATTTCAATAAATTCAAGGCCTCTTCGATTGAAGCGAATTGAAATCGGTAACCGACATCCTCGCCAACGACAGAATCAGGCGGATTCGCATGTCGTCGCTTCGCGAGGTTGAGATCCGGAGCATGAGCCCCCAGGTTGATATTTTTGAAGTTGCACGTCCGAGATAGATTTCCGCGTTCTACGCGACAAAGCACTCGTAAATTCAGAAATGCGAAGCGTTTCGAAATAACAGCACGACGCGCAAGCGAGTGAGTTTGGAATGCGGATCGCCCCACTCGCTTGCGCGTCGTGCTGGTACTGCCGCGACATCTGAAAACCCGACACGTTAGTGAGGAAAAACTACCGGCTCGACATCCCACATCACAGACTCGGCGGCGCAACTTCTGGAAACCCGACGCGTTACGGCATGTTGATTAAGTTCGTTTCGCAAAGGCAATCTCGCAATGGCAACCCGACGCGTCAGCGAGGCTGTGATTTTTTTAAAACAACCTTCAGCAACGTGAGCCGACTAGGCGATAGCCTTAGTTAACGACGCTTCAACCGGGGCTAACGCCCAAACGGCTCATCAAATCAACAGCCCGGTTAGCGAGGAAAAACTGGGTTCGAGTTTCTGACTCGCGAATAAGCAGTGCCAATCATGCAACGCTAACCCATTGAAAGTTTGGATTCGATCTGCCGCATGTATTCGAGACTGCCTTTGGCGATTGCTTCCGGGCCAGCTGAAAAATCAAATACCTCGACGCTGACCCAACCCGAGTAACCTGACTCTTTCAGCTGATGAAAGATCGGAAGAAAATCTACTTCCCCAGTGCCTGGCCCTTGGCGGTTCGGATCGTTCGCGTGGAAGTGAGCAAAATTTCCGGCTTGTTGCCGAATGATCGAATCGATCGACTGGCTCTCGGTCGACATCGCTTTAACATCCAGATGCAGTCGGACGTTCGCTGAACCAACTTGCTCGCAGATCGCCTGACCTTCGGCGGCGGTTTGAATAAAATTGGTTTCCTCCGGCCCCAGTGGCTCGACGGCCAAAACAACACCGTTGCGTTCAAGCGTTGGATCCAGTTCACGGAGCGTCGCAACCGTGTAATCGGTGGCTTCCTGTGCAGTGACAGGGTCGACGATATTCCGCTGCTGCGGCGACCCCAAAACCATCAAATTACCACCGAGGTCTGCAGTCAGATTTGCCAGGTCAATCAAGTAGTCCAGCGTGCGTTTTCGAACCGAGGCATCGGGACTGTTAAGATGAAAACCGTCAGTCTTCGCCAGCAGCCAATGTAAGCCGAGCACTTCCAAGCCGGCGGATTGGGTCGTTTCACGAAACTGCTTTCGAGCAGTAGCAGAAAGCTGCGTAGGCGTTTGCCCCAAAGTAAAAGGAGCGACTTCGATGCCCGTGTAGCCAACTTCGGCAACAAAGTCGACGGTCCTCTCGTGAGTCCATGCCTCGAAAAGCTCATTGCAGATGGCGTATCTCATGTCCGTCACGCTACCAGTATCGTTCCAGAACAATTTGCCCGGGAGATTTGCTGCGATGACGAACCATGCCACGCTCGCCCAGCAGAAGCTCCATCGTGTCCAACATCGCCGGGTTACCACACAAAAGAATCGAACAGGTATCTTTCGACAGTTTGCAATCGGCTGCTTTTTCCAGTCGACCGTCCTCAATGAGCGACGGAATGCGACCTGTTAAAGTGCCTTCGTGCTCTTCACGGCTAAGCGTTTGAACAAGGCTGAACGCTCCCTGTTTTTCGACTTCCAGCGCCCGCAGTTCTTCGGTGTAGGCAAGATCTTCAGCCTTGCGGACACCATGCACGATCACAATTTTTTTGAATCGCTGCCACGGTTCTTCTGTTCGTAGCATCGCAATGTAGGGAGCCAATCCCGTGCCCGTTGCCACCAGCCACAGGTTGTCTGCGTCAGGTGTTTTGTTCAAAGTGAATCGACCAGCTGCCTTGGTCGAGACTTCGATATCGTCACCCGGTTCGAGCCCCCAAAGCGGCGGAGTTAATTCGCCGTCGTCCACGCGAACGATAAAAAATTCCAACGTTTCACCGTGAGGCGACGCGACCGAGTAAGGGCGATTGACCCTTGCCTTTTCACGAGCCTCATCGGAATCTTCCACAGGAGCTCCGCCCGGGAAAGTCGCCAAATGCAAAAACTGTCCCGGTTCGAAATATTCGACTCCGGCTCCGTCGATCGTCAAAGTGAACAGACCTTCCGTCCAGACTTTCTTTTTCAGGACTTTTGTCGGATACCACTTTGGCATGTCATCGCTCGGCAGAATGGCAGAATGGATTTAAGGGCAAAGGAAAAAGAAAAGATTAATCTGGCAGCCAGAGGCCAGACGACTCTTTCCCGGTTTCCGCTGCTGGGGCCTCAGCCGACGCCGCGCCACTCATTTCCTCTTCTGCTCCCTGAGGCAAACCGCCAGGGGTAATGCCCATCGCATGAAACAGTCGGGCAAGTTCCTGCTCGACATTCGGTTCTTCCATGTGCCGCGCTTCGATCGTCCCCAGAAGCGTGTCGAGCTTTTCTTCGATGCCATTGCGAAGACGATATTCGAATTCAGCAACCAGCAAGATTCCGATCGGCAATCCCATCTTGGCAGCTTCAGCACGCGCGTTAGCAAAGTGCTCGAAGGCCTCGTCGTGATCTTCTGCGAACCGAGCCATGTTGACATAACAAATATCGCGACGCATTCCTTCCAGATGCTCTCGCTTAAGAACTTCTGGCGTCAGCAATCGCAACGCATCATCGTTCTGCGTCATCATGGCGACTTGCATGTAGCCCACAAGAGATTCATCGTCGAGTTTCTCCGCGTCAATCCGCGTCATCTGAACAGGCGTCAGGTACGTGCCTTCTTCAGGAGCCAATTTTTCGAGCAATGGAATTTTCAGTTCGGCCCTGAAATCGTTAAGCGATTTTTCAGAAAACGCCTCGCCACCAGAAAAGTTCCTTAGCTGCAAAAGTTTCGACTGGACCCAATTCTCATGCTTCGGATCGCCCGCGACTTCTCGCACCGATTGACCGCCAATCGTTTCGTGCTTCAGGTCAGCCCAACGATCCAGCGCAACTTTTTTCATTTCCTCGACCAGCTGTCGATGCGTGTCCGTATCGATGTCCTCGGGAAGCCGCCAATTCCATCCGACGCAATCTGTTTCGCGATTCGCTTTGTCGAATTCCTGCTTTTTCGGATCGCCAGAAATTGCTCCGCCAAGAATCGAAGTCACCGCCTCAATCGCCGAATCGAACAATTCGTTTTCGACTCGCACCAACTCAACCCGCGCCGATCGATCCGTTTGCTTGCCGTAGAGTAGAAGTTCACCAAGCGAAAGCGGAACGTTACCAATCTCGATGTTCTCCGCAGAAGTCAGCGCGGGCTTATCGAATAAAATGAAACAGGCTCGCGGCGGAGGCCCTTCTCCGAAAGGATCCTGCTCTGGCGCCGGAGTCAACGCTTCCATTTGCTCACTGGAGATGCAGGTTTCTTTAACGCTTTCGAAATCTTCAATTTCCCAAGTGCTACGAGTGACAGGAATGTAACCTTCGTCACCGTTGGAGGTTCCTATCACGTCCGCAAGGCCATAGAATTCAATCGCGTCTGCCGCTGAAGTCGATGGGAACTCAGCGGCCGCTCGCCACGCTGCTGCCTGTTCCAACTGCGGTGCGAACATCGAAGTTACGACGGCCATGCCTTTGATGACCTGCGGTTGGTCGGGGAACTGCTCGTCGATTTTCTTGAGCATCTTTAATGCTTTGCGGAACTGGCCTCGCCCGACTGCGCGATGCACGTTCGTGTACATCTTTTCCCATTCCACTCCTTCGACGGGAGGATCCAGTTCATGGTTCGCTTTCAGGAACAGGGAAGCACCCGGCGGATTGTAAAGCTCGCCCAGAATCCGTTCCAACTGAGGATCATCGCCTTTGAGGAACTGAGCGAACGCGATGTGTGCTCGAGCCGGAAGCAGATTTCGCTGCGAAATATGAGCCATCCCGATCGACTGAAATGCCTGGGCGAGCGAGATCGGAAGCTCCGTTCCCTTGATCGCGTCCATCGCATCCTGCAACGAATGAGTCGCGGCATCACAGTCGCCACGCATCGCTTCGATCATGGATTTATGCTGCAAGCCGGTCGGGTGCTTGGGAGCCTGTTTCAAAAAGGCCGTATTGGTTTGCGCGGCTCCATCAACGTCACCGATGGAGATTTGAATAAATGTTTTGATGGTGACAAGACAATCTTTGGGGCCTATCGTCTCGATGGCACGATTAAGTTGATCGAGCGCCGCCTGAGTTTGCCCAGATTGATTCTTGGCAAGGACCTCGTTCAAATCGTTGACGATGTTTTTCCCACAGCAGAATTTGATTTTCTTGTCTTCATGACAAGGGCACTGCTGATAAATATCAATCGACATATAATGTTCCGCTGGTGATAACTGGAAGGTCCAGTCAAAGCGTTTGACTCGACCATCCGTTTTGGCAATTGCCTAAAATTTAAGGCAATCAACACCGGCAAGAAACCCTTGCGCGATGGATTTCGTGAGGTTTGACGTTTTTCAACGAAATTGAACATGCCTGAAAAAGAATATGCAACTGGAAGTATCCCCGGGCTCGAACCATGGGATTTTTTACATTTGAACAACGTCGGGCACACGCTGACGGAAACTGCGGCCAGAATGCCAGATCATTTGGCCGTCGCAGCACCTGTTCGAAGCGGAAGCCTCGCATCGCGAGTCGTGAAAAAAGTGTTGCGACGGAAGCAGAACGTTCGCTCGCCACTTTTGCCCTTTGACACGATCACTTTTGATTCGCTCGAACGCACCAGCAACATTTACGCAAACGCTTTTCGTGATGCCGGGATCGGACAAGGAAGTCGAATCGCGCTGATGGTGCCGCCCGGACTAAAATTTGTACAACTCGTTTTTGCATTATTCAAAACAGGGGCGACGTTAATCCTGATTGATCCCGGCATGGGGCGCGACAATCTGGTCAAGTGTCTTTCGGAGTCCAAACCTGACGGAATCGTCGGCACACGGCTTGCGCACTCCGCACGAAAAATTTATGGCAAATGGTTTCCCGACTGCAAGAACAACTTTGTCATCGGAGGATCCTTTCCCGGCTGCGCGTCGCTCAAGTCGTTGGAGAAAAACGGTTGCGATTCGTTTGAGCCGATTGCGATGTCCAGAGAGGACGAAGCGGCCATCATTTTCACTACCGGCAGCACCGGGCCGCCGAAAGGAGTCATGTATCGGCATCGCATTTTCCTGGAACAGGCTCGACAGATAAGAGACTATTTCCAGATCCCTCCCGGCAGTGTTGACGTTTCCGGCTTCCCTCTTTTCGCATTGTTTAACACGGCGATGGGAACGGCAACCGTTTTTCCGGACATGGACGCGACTCGACCAGCCGACATCTTTCCGCCAAACCTGATTCATGCAGTTGAAACATTTAACGCAGATCAAAGTTTCGGATCGCCAGCGCTATGGAATACGGTCTCGAAATATTGCGAATCAGAAAACCGGGTCTTGCCATCGATCAAAAGAATCCTTTCGGCAGGTGCTCCGGTACCGCCGCACGTTTTGAAACGCATCAAGTCGGTGATCGCCGAAGACGGTGAAGCATTCACACCCTACGGAGCAACCGAAGCGCTTCCAGTGGCCTGCATAAGTGCGTCGGAAGTTCTGCCTGAAACGGCGCAGAAGTCTGAGACCGGCGCGGGCACTTGTGTTGGCAAGAATTTCCCTGACATGACATGGCGTCTAATCGAAATTTCAGATGAACCGATCGCGTCGATCGACAAAACAGTCGAAGTCGCTCAAGGAGAAATCGGCGAACTCATCGTTCAGGGACAAGTCGTCACCGATCAGTATTTGACTCGCACTGACGCCAACGCCGAACACAAAATAAAAGATGGCGAAACCTTTTGGCATCGCATGGGCGATGTCGGTTACTTTGATCCGCAAGGCAGATTCTGGTTTTGCGGACGCAAGTCACACCGATTGCTGACTGCCGATGGCCCGATGTTCACGGTGCCGTGCGAGTCGATCATCAATTCGCATTCAATGATCTATCGCAATGCACTTGTGGCTGCAGGAAAAAATGGATCGCAAGTGCCAGTGATTTTTGCTGAGCCATGGCCGGAACAGAGCCCAACCGATGAAGCCGCGAAAGCGAATCTGATTCAGGAGCTTCGCAGCCTTGCTTCGAAGTTTCCACAAACCGCTTCGATTCAGCACTTTGTCATCTACGATCGATTGCCAGTCGACATTCGGCACAATTCGAAAATCTTCCGCGAGAAACTTCGATCGCTTGCAGATATTGAAGTTGCCAGAGCGAGCAAATCGTAGATTTAAGCCGGAATATTCACGAGGCGTGGGCGTCGAAATGGAAAACGCTTGGTTTCACTCGCGGTATTGTTCCATTTTTTTTGGTCCGGCAGTCCACTCATGATGTGATATTGACGAAATTGCAAAACGTGTCTCCGCTTTCGGAGCGCCGGCTCAAACGTCAAACCTGACGCCTGTCGTCGTGAACCCTTCCGGTTCAAATGATCAAAGGACCTTCGCCGTTTATTTGGCGAATGACATGATCAACATCCCATTGGTCTTCGGCTTCGACGACCAGTTCGCCCTCAAATCGTACGATTGAATTGCCACGTCCTTTGACCCACTTGCCTTTGGGTTCGATGCCAAGAAATGTGCCGACATGCTTCATGCGAAACTTCCAGGCACAAAAAATGATCTCGCCCATGTAGTCGGTTCGAATGACCTCAAATTTGATCGGCGAAAAAGCACTCAGCAATGTCGCGGCTCGCTGTTCGATTACCTCGCGACCTTCTGCGGATCGCCCCTCAGCAGTAAAGAAGATATTCTTGTCGATGAATTCCGAAACACGATCGATATGCCGCTGATTGAAAACTGTTTCGTAATATTCTTCCAATCGTTGCGTACGCCACTTCATGGTTTCAGAGTCAACCGATTCACCGGTGTCGGCCAAAATAAAATCAGCGACCTGCCAATCGGAATCATTCTGACTCAAGGCTTCGTGATAGCAGGTCAAGACGTCGACGAGCGTTTTTCCACGCGTTGATTCGCCCAGTTCAAGCTTGCGAATCAGCCTTTCTGAATAGCCAGCCTGATGGGCAGCTTCTTCCTGAGTCCAGCCCAATGAATGGCGAAGTGCAACCAGCTTCGCGGTGTCCTGTTTGAATGCGTGAGGTTTCTTCATTCCTGAATCAAATCTGATAATTGAAAATCTTGGTGTCTTGAATGACTCCACATCTCCGCTCACTTGAGCCCGGATTATTCACGATGCGTGGGCGTCGACATGGAGAGGCCTTGTTTCATTGGTTTACTGTTCCAGGTTTGTGGTTTCCACAGGTCACCCACGACATAATATTGACGAATTTGCAAAACTTGCCTCCGCGTCCAGAGAATCGATTTAAAGGGCAAAGCAGACGCCTGTCGTCGTGAATCATTCCGGTTGATGCACCGCGATTCACTCAATTCATGCGAAAAAAAGCTGGTGTGCCGCTTTTGTTCCTGTTTGTCTACGCGAACAACAATAACAGTAGATGAACAAGGATTTGTTACATGTTGCTTCGAAACTCCAATCACCAAGCCTAAACCGAGTTTTTCGAACAACGACAGAAAAGGGAATTGGCGATCTAGCGACCGAAAGAACCCGTTAATGTGGATTCTTTCATAATCGCTTCGCTTGCATTTTGTGAAAGGGCGCGAAAATGAATGACTTCAGTATTCAAAAGGACCAAGTTACAGCGGGCGTTAACGACGCCCAACGCCTAAACGTCCGATGCGAGCACGCAAGTGAGGATCTCGACACGCAACCCGGAAGCGCCCTATTGTCCGACCTGCAATGGAATTCGGTCGGAACTGGATTGGGCCTTTCAAGAAGAGAACTGCAAGTGTGCCGCCACTTGTTCCTCGGAATGACTCGTAACGAAATTGCGGTCAAACTCGAAATCAAGCCCCGGACAGTCAGGCAGTACATGGAACAGATCCACAAGAAGCTCCAAGCAACCAATCGAGTGGAAGTCGTTCTCAGGATCGTTCAAATACGCGATGTCATGGATTCGTTAAAAGGTCCAACCGCGAACCCCCTATCTGAGAACCGTTAGTTTCAGAACCAGAACAATTTTTGGGACGCTTCCATTTTTTCAGGGAGCCTTCCCTGAACCCCCTGAACCTCTCTGAAATATCACTCGCCGCATTGTGCCGCCGCGTCAATTGTTCGACAGAAAGTGCTCGTTCTGAATCGGGATGACGGCTTCAAGGATCCGCAGCAATACTTCTGCCGGCGATCCGTTCGCATTGATCGTGGCGATGCAGTTGGCCGGGTAGCAGTTCAGCACCGCAGCGGACTTTTTGCGAAAGACCTCAAAGCGATTTCGGATCACATCTTCGTTCGCGTCGTCCGCTCGATTCTCCCGAATGGCTCGCCTTCGCATGCGGTGGATCATTTCTTCTTCATCAGTGCATTCAAGATTGATGACCTTCAGAATATCCAAATGGTCGGAAACAAGCTTGGTCTGAGCCGCGTTTCTTGGGATGCCGTCGAGCACAAGAATGTCTTCGCGCGGTTTGTATCGGGACAACGCGACATACGCATGGAGTGCTTTTTTCCAAATCTTGACCGTCAATTCATCCGGAACCAGTTGCCCCTGAGAACTGTAGTGATAGATCTCTTGCCCGTCCTCGCTGCCGATATCGATTGAGCGAAACACGTCACCGACCGACAGGTGAAAGAAGCCCGGCACGGTGCCCAAAATGCCCCCTTGAGTCCCCTTTCCGACCCCTGGAGGACCGAACATCAGCACGGAACGAAATTTAGCGCTCTCACTCATAATGATTCACGCCCGCAGGCGATTCGGCTGTAAAGTTGGCTGGTGGTGATTCTTCGTGAGACTGAAGTTCGCGATGGCGGGTCCGGCAAGCCAAACCTGCATAACCAACAGGTCAATCACAATCCGATTGTGATCCAATCCATTTGCCGTCGCAATACGCTCAGGACTCGAAAGATGCCTGCTTTGGTGCAAAAATTTGGGACGTGTCGACTAAACTGGTCATCCAAGCGATCTGCATCGCGGCGATGTGGATTACCAGCGGCTAACCTACGTTCTCCTTTAAAGCGACCAAATCCCCTGAAAGAACCCATGACGAAAACTCTCTTTTCAGCTCTTCTTTTATTGGTTTCGATCTTCGCAGCCCAAGCCACTGCTAACGACCTTGCACCTGCCGAAGAACTTGCACCTGCCGAAGAACTTGCATCGGCGAACGACCTGGCATCGGCGAACGACCTGGCATCGGCGAACGACTTAGCAATTCAGTACGACGTTGACCTAAGCGATGTTGCAAATCGCTACGTGACGATTCACGTGGAGCTTGAACCCGACGGAGACGAGACCGAGTTGATGATGGCGGTATGGACACCCGGTTCGTACTTGGTACGCGAGTACGCGCGTCACATCGACAGCATGTCGGTGACAGATCAGGACGGCGAACCGCTGGACTATTTCAAGACTCGCAAAAACCGCTGGATCGTCATGAACGATGACGCAGAATCGGTCCGTGTAAGCTACCGCATTTACTGCAACGAAGAATCCGTTCGAACCAACTTTGTCAATTCCGACTACGCGGTGCTCAATGGAGCTCCGACATTTATCACTGTTCCGGACCGACTGGATCAAAAACATATCGTTTCGCTTTCCATGCCAAAACCTTGGAAACGATCAGCCACCAGCCTAGATACTTTCGGAGACCAACCACATGTTTACGTGGCGAAGACGTTTGACGAACTGGTCGACAGTCCCATCGTTGCCGGCAACTTGCAAGTGTATCCCTTTGACGTTGCAGGCGTGCCTCACCAATTGGTGAACGTCGGCGAACGTGGCATGTGGGACGGGATGAAAGCCGCAGCGGATCTGAAAAAAATAGTCACCGCTCATCACAACATGTGGGGAGTGGTACCGTACAAAAAATATCTGTTCCTAAATGTTCTTTCCGGCGGCGGTGGCGGTCTCGAACATGACAACAGCACGCTGGTTCTGACCAGTCGCTGGAGCTTCCGGGACAAAGATCGCTACACACGCTGGTTGAGCCTTTGCAGTCACGAGTTCTTTCACACATGGAATGTTCGTAGGCTCCGTCCGAAGCCGCTGATGAAGTACGATTACGAAAACGAAATCTACACCGACGGTCTGTGGATCGCCGAAGGCATCACAAGCTACTACCAAAACCTTGCACTGGTCCGATCGGGCCTGATCTCAAAAAGCAAGTTCATCTCGGAAGTAAACGATGAAGTCCGAACCGTTCATCGAGCTGACGGAAGAAAATTCCAATCGCTCCGGGACTCTTCTTTCGATACGTGGATCAAGTTTTATCGTCCCGATGAGAACTCACGGAACACCCGAGTCAGCTACTACGCCAAGGGTGCCGTCGTCGCGTTCCTGTTGGACATGAAAATCCGAAAATTAACCGACAACGAAAAGAGCCTCGATGATGTGATGCGCCGAATGTATCGTCGTTTTTCGAAAAAGGGTTTCACGTCGAAAGACTTCCGAAAGACTGCCAGTCAAATCGCAGGGCAAGATCTCGGCGACTGGTTTCGCAACGCCATCGACAGCACCAATGAATTGGAATTTGATTCCAGTCTCCGCTACATGGGTATCAAGGGTCCAGCAGCGGCACGAAAAAAAGACGACGATAAAGAACAAGCTCGCGCGACCGGGCCTTTGGGATTCGGAGCCATTGTTTCAGGAGCCCGCATCAGCCGCACGCTTCCGGGGACTCAAGCGGATCAAACCGGACTGTGTCCCGGCGATGAAATCCTCGCGGTCAACGGCCTACGAATCACCGGTTCACTTTCTGAACGACTCAGGCAGTACAAGGAAGACGATGAAGTCGAATTGTTGATCTCTCGCGATGAAGTTCTACTTTCGGAATCAGTAACGCTTCAACGTTCTGCGACGGAAGACTGGTCGATTGGATGGCTCTCAAAGCAAAACAACAGCCAAAAGAAACGCATCGAAAAATGGCTTTCGATAAGACCGACTCAAAAAGGCGGCAAGAAACCAAAGAGCCGAAAAAAAGGCAATCCAAAAAAGAAAAAGGCTCAACCCGAATCCCGCTCAAGCAGCAACGATCCAAAGAAACGAGCTGATCCAAAAGAAAAAAAGGAAAAGCCACGTGGCTCAACCGATAAAAAGAAGCAGAAAGTGAAAGACCTCGGTCCAATCCTGTAGATCTTTCGATCAACTCCCAAACGTATTGTGACATCAGCCCCCACGATGAAGACGAACTCCTACCCCATGTCAGCAAGGCGATTTTTCGCGTGTGCTGTTGTGATCGCTTTTTTGCTCCATGGTGACTGCACCACGGCGGCGGCCCATCCGATGGCTCCGCGACCGACACCACAGTTCGGACAGTATCAACCGCCACCACAGCCATACCAACCCAATGGCTCTGTCTATACAAACAAACCCGGGCAAACCGGGTTTGGAAATGCGGGCAGTTCGAGCAACCAATCGCACATCGCTCCCGATGCGGTAACTCCGGAACAGGCTCAGAAACTTTACAATCGCCCCAAGACAAATCCGCCACCGAAGTTCGACCCGAAAAGCTCATGGCCCAGAATCGCTGGCGAGTTTGAAAAACAAAACGCGATCATGATCAGCCTGAGCGAATTGCTCCCGCAGCATGGCAGCGTCTTTCGCAGAATCGCAGAGCTGACCGAAAATCATGTCCCGCTGGTCGTGCTTTTCAATGACTCAAAACAGGTCCTGGAAGCGATCAAGGTTCTCAAGGGATCCGAAAGCTCGTTTGCCCATTTGCGATTCATGCAATTGGAACTCGATACCGTTTGGCTGCGAGACTTTGGTCCACTTCTGGCGCAACTGGAAGATCGTTCCGTGATGTCGATCGATTTCTTTTACAACGGCCAACGACCTGTCGACGACAACTTTCCTCGAACTTGGGCCACGATGACAAAGGCTCAACATAACTCAGTTCCATGGACGATTCAGGGCGGTAACCTTCTGGTCAACGGGATTGGTTTGGCACTCACGACGTCGCGAGTTTTTGATGACAATAAAGTCGTCTTCCCGCCCAAACCCGGAGTCGATGTCCGGCAGGAGCAACGTGAATTCGTGTTGCGACAGTTCAAAGAATACACAAATCTGAAACACATTTCCGTCCTGCAACCATTGCAAAACGAAAAGACCCGGCACGTCGACATGTTCGCAACGTTCGCCAACCCCAAAGAGGTCATCGTCGCCCAACTGGACCCTCGGCTGGATCCGATCAACGCAAGAATCCTTGACCAAAACGCTCGCCAGCTACAAGGCATCAAGATCGATGGCGAACCACTAAAAGTCCATCGAATTCCCGTTCCGGTTCGACGCGGCACATCATGGAGCCCGTACACCAACGTGATTATCGCAAATAAGCTCTTGATGATGCCAGTGATGAACACTGATGATCGCTCGACGATCCGCAGAGCGATAGAAGTTTATCGCCGCGTCTTGCCGGATCATCGCATCGCGACCGTTGATATTTCATCGATGGCGAAACTGGAAGGTGCTCTGCATTGCATGTCGATCCACGTGCCACACTACGTCGACTTGCCTGAAGAAAAAATGATCTCCTACGGACGCGCGATCAAATGGGCTCAGTCGCAGTCAAAATGATCGCTCCAGCGACGGACAAGCCAAATCGAAGTTGACCGCTAGCTCTTTCGCTGAATGGAATTGACCCGCTGGGCAACAATTTTCATACTCCGGCTCAAGAATCCCGAGCGGGCTACCGAAACGCCCCGCCACCGATCGGCACGGGACGAAGGTTAATGGAGTAACCCCATGGCGATGCCAGTTTCCGAAAACAGCAATCGATTTAGCCCATCTTCACTCGCTTTATTCTGGTCCGTTTTGACGATCGCGGTCGTCACCTGCGGTTTGGACGTATCCAACGCTCAGGCGCAACAGAAAAACGAAGCCACAAATGCCAGACGGATTCAGGTTCTCGCAGTCGTCAACGGAGAATCCATCACTCGCCAGGAAGTCGCCACCGAATGCATGCGGCGCTTCGGAACCGAAGTCCTCGAAAGCCTGATCAATAAGATGCTGGTGTTCGAAGAATGCCAGCGTCGTGGTGTTGTCATCACCGAAAAAGACGTCAACGACGATCTGACCAACAAAGCAAAACAACTCGGTTGGACGACGGAGCGTTACGTCAAAGTGCTGTGCGAGGAAAAAAACATCTCGATCGATCGCCTGAAAAGAGACATTTTGTGGAGCGAACTGGCACTTCGCCGTTTGGCAGAATCACAAACACAAGTCAGCCCGCAAGAGATCGAAGAGCGACTTGAATTTGAATTCGGACCGCAAGTTCAGGTTCGCCAACTGGTCGTTGATTCTCGTGAGCTTGCGAATCAGCTTCATCAGCAAGCGACCGCAGATCCGGGCAATTTCGAGCGCATCTGCAAGAAACATTCGGTTGATCCCAACAGCGCCGCTCAAGGCGGTCTGCTACCAGCAATTCGTTTGAACACCGGATTTCCCGAGTTTGAAAACATGGCGTTTTCTTTGCAAGTCGGCGAGCTGTCTCCCGTTTTCGAGGTTCAAAAACAGTTCTTCGTGATGAAGTGTCTGCGAAAGACTCCAGCGACGCAACTTTCTGAAGTCGATTTGGTTGCTGCCAAAGATCGAATCAAAATGGAACTGTCTCGAGCCAAGCTTCGCGAAGCTGCATTGGGCATGTTCGAGAAAATGCAAGAGAACTCGAAAATCGTCAACGTGATCAACAACCAGAGTCTGCGTCAGCAGATGCCCGGAGTTGCTGCCACCGTCAATGGAAAGCCCGTTCAACAAAAACAGGTCTCCGAAGAGTGCATCGTGCGATTCGGCAAAACGATGCTGGCTGTCCTGATTCGAAACAAGCTGCTTGAACAGGCCTTGCAA
Source organism: uncultured Pirellulaceae bacterium (assembly GCA_964479855.1). Classification (GTDB taxonomy): domain Bacteria; phylum Planctomycetota; class Planctomycetia; order Pirellulales; family Pirellulaceae; genus Mariniblastus. Next base: position 11,364 of record CAYZPA010000026.1, on the reverse strand, counting down.
AACGCTGGTCGAACGATGAGCGAAGAAGAAACTCAGATCGCCATCGGCGAAGAGATCAGTCGTGTCGCCGAAATGCGGGGCTTCGTTGCCAATGGAAAGCCACAGGTTGAAGCGTTCCTGAACCACATCACTCAGGAAGATACTTCCAAGGTTCAGTTCTACATCGAAGATGAAGTCTGGCCATCGGTAGCGATGAAAGAACTGGTCAAGGACCGCGTTAAAGTCACCGAAGAAGACATGCAGAAGAGTTTCGAAGCCAACTATGGCCCTCGCGTTGAAGTGCGAGCCATGATGTTCAATGACCAGCGTCAGGCTTTCAAAATTTGGAAAATGGCATCGGACAATCCAACCGAAGAATTTTTCGGACAGCTCGCGTACCAGTACTCCGTCGAGCCGATGTCGAAGAATAATTACGGACACATCCCTCCGATCCAGAAATACTCTGGCCGTCCGACTTTGGAGCAGGAAGCGTTTAACTTGCGACCGAACGAAATTTCAAAAGTCGTTCAACTGGGAGACTTCTGGACGTTTCTTTATTGTCGAGGCCTCACAGAACCCAAAGTTACGGACATCGAGGACGTTCGCGAATACATCTACAAGGACGTTTTGGCTCGCAAAACATACGCGGAGATGGAAGTCGCGAAGAACCAGTTATTCCGTCAGGCTCAGATCGACAACTATCTGACCGGAACTTCACAGCCCGGGGAATCGGAAGTGAAACGCGTTCGGCAAGATCCAAACTTGCGATAAGCGTCAGCGTCAAAAACCCGGAACGCCACAAACCGTGATTAAGCTGCTCGGTTTGTTGCGAGCTTGTTGATTTATTCCAAACCGATATTTTTATGCCAGCCGTTTACGCGTTAGCCTATGTTAACAACGCATCAACCGGGGCTAACGCCCAAACGGCTCATTAAATCGGCAAGCTCAGGCCACGGTGGACGTTTTGAAGTTGCACATTTGAGATGAACTTTGGCACTTTACGCGATGCAACGCTCGGCAATTTAGAAACGCGAAGCATTTCAATACAAGCCCGACTCGCGAGCGAGGGATACGGATCTCCTCGGAAATATCCACTCGCTTGCAGGCTTGTTGATTAAGTTCGTTTTGCAAACGCAATCTCGCAAGGGCAACCCGACGCGTCAGCGAGGCTGTGATTTTTTTAAAACAACCTTCAGCAACGTGAGCCGCTTAGGCGTTAGCCTCAGTTAACGACGCTTCAACCGGGGCTATCGCCCAAACGGCTCATTAAATCAACAAGCGCTTGCGGGTCGGGCTGGTATTTGTGCGACTTCAAAACGTGGACGCGTTCGGAAAAAATTTCCGGAATCTTGGCTCGTCGACTGACCAAACACGATTTGTTCACTCAGCAGTGACGAACCCACGGCATGCGACAGCCTTGATGTCAACGGTTTCGAATCGGGCGATGTCATCTTGGACGATCAAATTCGGATCAATCTACCAACGCACAACGCATTTACATGCTGTCCACGACAACCGATTTGCCAGTCGGATTTTCGTGCCTGGTAACTTTGCCGATCACTGCCGCCGTGTGGCCGTCTTCCTGCAACATTCTCAAGACAGAATCAGCGTAGTACGGACTGACGATCAACGTCATCCCGATGCCCATATTGAACACGCGAAACATTTCTTCGATCGCGACGTTCCCCAACTGCTGTAACCAGGGGAAAACGGCCGGGCGATCCCAAGCCGTTCCATCGATCTGAATTGAGGTTCCAGGCGGAAGAATTCGCTCCATGTTTTCGGCAAGCCCACCGCCGGTGATGTGAGCAATTCCGTGAACCACATTTTTGACTCGATAGTGGTTCAGCACTCGTCGAACGGCCGCGGTGTAAATCAAAGTTGGCTCCATTAACGCGTCGCCGATTGATTTTTCAGGTTCCGGCTCAAACGGATCGTCGACGTTCAGTCCCGCGTGATCAAAAACAATTTTGCGAACGAGGCTAAAACCGTTGGCGTGCACGCCGTTGGAGCCAATCCCAATAACGACATCGTCTTCGGCGATAGACTTTCCATCGATCAGATGTTTTTTCTCGACCACTCCAACACAGAAACCGGCTAACTCGTAGTCACCGGGCTGATAGTGGTCGGGCATGATGGCCGTCTCGCCTCCCAGCAAGGCAGAATCTGACGCGACGCAACCATCGCTGATCCCTTTGACCAAACGTTCCAGCAAAACCGGATCGTCGTGCGACATCGCAATGTAATCCAGAAAGAAAAGCGGTTCCGCGCCGCAACAAATCGTGTCGTTGACACACATGGCGACCAAGTCGATTCCGATCGTGTCGTGGCGACCGAGTTTTTGAGCGACCTTTAGTTTTGTGCCGACTCCATCGGCTCCAGAAACCAAAATCGGTTTTTCATAATTTCGCTTGAATAGCTTGCAATCAAAATCGAGCTGAAACAAACCGGCAAAACCACCGTCAAGCTGCTTTACTCGCGGCGAAAAAGTGCGGTGCATCAACTTTGGCAGTCGCTTCATCGCATCGTTGTAGATATCCAGATCAACGCCTGAATCTTTGTAAGAAACTCCGCTCATGTTTTGTCTACGAGTGGTGAAGGGGCCGGTGGCAAGTTGGCCCGTAAGTTTGGCTTATCCAGCTGGAAACGGCAACCAGCAGGACCATAGCGCGACTCCATTACGACGCGAAAACACTAATGGGCTCTAAAGGCCAGTTCATCAGCAAAAAATGGGAAAATGTGACGGATTGAACAGCGGGTCCTTTTGGCCAATCCATTCCGAAATCAACGTTCGCTTCGACTGGCCCCTTTCTTTCAAGCAATGCAGCCGCAAACTCGACCTTTATGCAGTGTCGGTTCGCGAAATCGAACTTGAAAGACATGAAAATGGAGAGCCGGCGGCAGGTCGCCTGCGTCAGCCGGCAACCGATCAAGCGGTTGCAGGGATTGTAATATTTGAGGATTTCGACGAATGTTAATGCATATGCGACACACTCATCCAGAACTTCAATTTACACATATGCTTCCCTACGGCGCCGTTGTCGGCGAACAGGGAGTGCAATTCGTCGTTTTTAGCCGCAGTGCGACCGAGATGCGGTTGCTGCTTTATAATGACGTCGACGATACCGAGCCGTCGGAGATTCTCAACTTCGATCCCAACACGGACCGCTGGGGTGACATTTGGAGCATCTATGTTCCTGGCATCCAACCGGGGCAGCTTTATCACTTCCAAGCGACCGGGCCTCACGATCCAGCCAGAGGCCAGCGCTTCGATGGCAATGCCCGTCTGATCGATCCATACGCGAAAGCGCTCGCCGGTCATTTTCAACCGTCCGCCGATGGGATCACTCGACCACCAAAATGTGTCGTTGTAGATGACTATTTTGACTGGGCCGGCGACCGCCATTTGAAGCATGACATCGCAGAGTCGGTCATCTACGAAATGCACGTTCGTGGTTTCACCAACGATGATTCCAGCGGCGTAGAGCATCCCGGTTCTTACCTCGGGGTCATCGAAAAAATCCCCTATCTGAAATCGCTCGGTGTGACGGCGGTCGAGCTGATGCCGATCCACGAGTTTCCAATTTACGGAACCGACGGAAAGCCACTGCCTCGCCCCAATTATTGGGGTTACGATTCGATGGCCTTTTTCGCGCCGCATCGCGGGTACGCATGGAGCGAAGAACCCGGCTCTCAGGTCACTGAATTCAAACAGATGGTGAAAGCGCTGCATGAAGCCGGAATCGAAGTGATCCTTGACGTTGTTTTCAATCACACTTGTGAAGGCAACGAAAAGGGCCCAGTGCTCAGTTTCAAAGGGCTCGAAAATTCAGTCTATTACATGCTGGAAAACGACCCGCGTTATTACAAAAACTATTCGGGGTGCGGCAACACGGTAAACGGAAATCATCCAATCGTTCGAGAGATGATTTTCCATTGCTTGCGACACTGGGTTCACAACTACCACATCGATGGTTTTCGATTCGACCTCGCATCGATTCTCAGTCGTGATCGCAGCGGCCATCTGGTGCCGAATCCTCCGTTGGTTGAAGCCATCGCAGAAGATCCACTTTTGCGAGACACGAAAATTATTGCCGAAGCGTGGGATGCGGCGGGTGCTTATCAAGTGGGCTCGTTTGGCGAATTCGGCGACGACCGATGGGCCGAATGGAACGGCCGTTATCGCGATGACGTCAGAAGCTACTGGCGTGGCGACAGTGGCACTCGAGGCGCGCTTGCGACGCGGCTTTCAGGTTCCGCCGATTTATACCAACCGGGTGGACGCCCGCCTTGCGCAAGCATCAACTTCATCACTTCGCACGACGGTTTCACACTGAACGACCTGGTTAGTTATCGCGAGAAGCATAACCTGGCCAACGGCGAAGACAATCGAGACGGCGACAACAATAACCACAGCGAAAACTTTGGTGTCGAAGGGCCAACCGACCAGCCCATCATCGACGCGCTTCGACTGCGACAATTGAAAAATATGCTGGCGACATTGATGTTGAGCCAAGGCGTTCCGATGCTGGTCGCCGGCGACGAGTTTCGCCGCACGCAAAAGGGGAACAACAATGCCTATTGCCAGGACAATGAAATCTCGTGGTTGAACTGGGCGTTGCAACAAAAGAATGCGGAGTTGATTCGTTTTACTCGTACGATGATTCAGTTTCGCAAGAATCAGCCTACGGTTCGGCGTCGCACTTTCCTGACGGGAGTTCCCAACAGCAAGGACGGTTGGTCGGATGTTAGCTGGTACAGTGCACTCGGCACTGCCGTTGACTGGCAGTCATGGGACCTGCCGATCATTTGTCTGCTGGCTGCTCCGACGCCCGAAGAAGATCCGGCTCAGCTGGGTCGTGACGTGTTGTTGATGTTCAATTCCAGCTCTGTTGGCGCACGGTTCATGATTCCTGCGATCGCCAAATCCCGGCAGTGGCGTTTGTTTTCGGACACATCGCTGGTGACGCCTCAGGACATTTACCCCGACTGCGACGGCCCGGCCCTGCCAAAGAGCGGTGGCTACACACTGCCGCAGAAGTCTCTGGCCGTGTTTGTGGCAGATTTGTAGAGAATCTGACAGGAGCTCGATTGGATCTGAGTGCGAGCTTTTCGTGGACGCACCCTACATATTGTTCGTGGGTGGCTTGGAAAGAGCCCGAGACGAAAAGCGAGTTGCGATGGTGTTACTTCGAACCTTTCGCTGGCTTGACACTCTAACGTTCAATTGCTAACTTTCTGTTTCTCGAAAATGGGGCTGTAGCTCAGCTGGGAGAGCGTTTGGCTGGCAGCCAAAAGGTCAGGGGTTCGAGCCCCCTCAGCTCCACTTTTTGGAAACCTCTTGAAATACGGGTAACACCCTCTTCTTTAATCGTTCGCAGGTGCAAACGCACGGCAAAGTCAGCAGAGCAAAAGAGGTAGTGCCTTGCACCCATTTTGCTCCCAAAGAAACCTCTTCCCAGCCAATTCGGCTTGACCCTCTGTGCCAACATGCGTGAGACAACTTTGTGTTTTTTCAAAGTTGGTGGCATGGAGAGTTTAGATGACAGAATCAATCGAAAAGAAAATTGCGAAAAACCCGGAAGTTGTCGAGAAAGCGACCCGTCGTCGCTTCACGACTGAATACAAAGAACGCATCGCGACTGAGGCAGAACAGTGCAGCAAGCCAGGAGAACTTGGCTCCCTGCTGCGTCGCGAGGGTTTATATTCATCGACCGTCCAGCGCTGGCGTCGTCAACTTCAGGAATCTTCAATGTCGCCATCGAAAAAGCCAACACGTACGGAATCACCGTCTCAAGAGATTGCACGTTTGAAACGGGAAAACGAACGGCTGACTGAGAAAATTCGGCAAGCTGAACTGATCATTGACGTTCAAAAAAAAGTCTCGGAGCTGATACAGACGAGATCACCCGAGAAGCCCGGCTAGAAGCCGCCGAAAAGCTCAGCAATCGCGTCGGCGTTGCGGCAGCCTGTCGTAGCCTCAACGTTTCGCGGGCAACACTCTACCGTCGCCGTCATCCTAAACCGAAAGCCAGCCCGAGGCCAACTTCGGCGCGGGCATTGTCCGAAGTTGAACGACAAGCGGTATTGGACCAGCTCAACAGTGAACGCTTTGCAGACCAGTCGCCTCGGCAAGTTTACGCCAAGCTGCTCGACGAAGGCGAATACCTTTGCAGTGTCAGAACGATGTATCGCATCCTCGATGACAACCAAAGTGTGCGTGAGCGGCGTGATCAGCTCAGTCGCCCTGAGTACAAAAAGCCTGAGCTCCTGGCCAGCGGCCCCAACGAAGTTTGGTCCTGGGACATCACCAAGCTCAAAGGCCCTGAAAAATGGACTTATTACTACCTTTACACGATCATCGACATTTACAGCCGGTGCACCGTCGGCTGGATGCTCGCTCACCGAGAGAGTGCCGATTTGGCCAAACAATTGATCCGAGAAACGATCGAGAAGCAACAAGTAAAACTTGGGCAGTTGATTATTCACAGCGACCGCGGGCCGTCGATGACGTCGCATTCGGTGGCTCAGTTGCTCGCATCGCTGGGAGTGACGAAATCACATAGCCGTCCGCACGTTTCCAATGACAATCCATTTTCCGAGAGCCAATACAAAACGATGAAATACCGTCCTGACTTTCCCAAGCGTTTCGGATGCTATGAGGACGCCAACGCGTTCTGCCGACGATTTTTCCAGTGGTACAACAACGAGCACTACCATAGCGGGATTGGCTTGTTGACGCCCGGTTCGTTGCACTACGGCTTGGCCCCCGAGATTATCGACGCTCGAAAACAAACGCTGGAGAAAGCCTGGCAGTTGAATCCTGAGCGGTTTGTCAAAGGCATTCCCCGCCCAGCAGGGATTCCAAAAGCGGTTTGGATCAACCCGCCTGCCAGAGTCGCTGAAGAAAAGAATGAAGCTCCCAAAGCAAATTGCCCGGGAGCTCCAATCGACACGTCTTTGACGCACCATCGATCCGGCTATCCCTTAGCTGGTTGCGTCCCCGCAGAGCCAGCTTCCGCTTCACCGGACTGCGGAATGCTACCGCTAAAACCATCTTTGAACACCGGAGTTATTCCTCAAAAAATCCCCCGCGTAACTGCGATTCCAGAAAGTAAACCTGAGAGACAAACCTAAATGCAAAATAAGTTGTCTCAATGTCGTTGACACATTCCGTGAAGGCTCGGCTGAAACGAGTCAATCACGAGGAAGCCCGCGAAGTTACGGGTGCACAGTAAGTACGTCTTCGACTACGCCGAACACCTAACAGACGCGCTGCCTGAAGCGTCGCTCCTCGGCTTCAATTTGGACCGGCGGCTGGCGCCCAGTCGCTGACGAATACGAAACTGCGAGCGGCAAACCGCCAGTTCGTCACTACTGGCATGATGCCGAATGACTTCAACAATACAATAACGCCCTTCATCACATAGACTACATACAGTTCATGGTTGCCGGTTGATGCTCGCGGTTGGATGAAATGGAAGAAGGCGAGCAACAGCCGAAGCCGGTCCTTGCCAATTGGTGCAAGGGGCGGATGAAAGAAACGGCGGTATTGCTTAATCCTGATCAGCGTGATGCCGCTGAGAACGTCATTCGTGACCATACAGAACAATCGCGGCTTGGAATTGCACGCAGTATCGACACGATCGAATCACGTCCATGTCGCTGTGAGATAATCCCAAAGACAGGCAACCAGAACTATCGCATTGCCGATGACGTAAAACGAGTTCGCGATCAGTTCAGGACGAATACCACACGCGTTTTGCGGTAAAGTGGGAATCCGATTCGTAACGAAAAGAGCTGGACGAAGGGTGGCGACATTTAGTTCACGGATACGGACGAGGATTTGGAACAAGTCGTGATTTACGTCTTGGAGGCGCAAGATCGGATGGATCGCGGCAACCAGAGGCAACGTACCTGCGTCTAGCGCCTTGCCGCTCACAAAATGCGTCGGCCAGAAACGGATCGCGATCGAGCTGACTGAAAAGTTGAGAAACAGCACAACCGTCGACTGGTACCACAGAGCCATGTGAACTCGGATTATTCACGATGCGTGGGCGTCGAACTGGAGAAAGCTTGTTTCATTGGGATATTGCTCCAGGTTTGTGGTTTCGACAGGTCATCCACGACGTGAAATTGACCAATTTGCAAAACCTGCCTGCGCGTCCGGAGAATCGCTTCAATGGGGAAACCAAACGCCTGTCGTCGTGAATAATTCCATGTGAACTGACAGAACTGATGGCGGAATGCAAATTCGATTTAATGTTTGTTTTCTGTTGAATTGCAAATCAGTATCTGTATACTCAAGCCGTCGGGTCGCATCTTCGTTTAGATCGTCCTTACGCATGCACCGACAAACTCTTAGCATTCTCTTGCTCGCAGTCCTGATTCCCTTGCTGAATCTGGGCCCGTCGTTGCACCACCTAACCTGCTTTGGTTTACATGGGCAGTGCGAGCATGAGCACACGCATTGTGCGACAGGTCACCGTCACGGCAATTGCTGTGCTGGCCATCACCATGCACCGTCAGAACGCAGCTCTGCAAGTCTCTCAACGGCTGATTTCCCGCGTGGTTTCGCGGACTCAGATTGCCCGCTGTGCCAGTTCTTTTCTCATTTTAACGCGATAGGCGGCCAGTATTCGCTTGCTGCCGAATCGTATCGCTGTAATGACGTTGCGGAGCGGGAGCCAGCTGCAACTTTCGCAGAACAGGTGTTTGAGCATGCTCGTGGCCCGCCTTGTTCTTTCGTTTGACGCGTCAATCGTTCTTTGATTGTCGACCACGACAATCATTCTCTACAGCAACCGGTTGCGCAAATTCGCGCCCGTTTGTTGGTGAGTCAGGAACGCTCTGCTGACGCATTTTCTTTGAAATGATGGCTTAAAAACGATTCACGGAAGCGTTCGCGCTGATGTTGCGCGCGTTTCCAATTCTCAAATGATTCGCGGTGTCACACCGGCACCGTTCAAATACGAAAGAACAACAAGATGAAGATTCAAAATGGAACTAACTCATGGTCAAAACGCCGACTTGCATTCACGCTTGTCGAACTGCTGGTCGTGATCGCAATTATCGGGATTCTGATCGGAATGCTGCTGCCGGCGGTTCAACAGGTTCGCGAGGCGGCTCGTAGAACTCAATGTGCGAACAAAATTCGCCAGCTAACTTTGGCTGCACACAATTACGAAAGTGCACACATGCATTTTCCATCTCCAGCGGCAGGCTCACTGGAAGGCTACTCGCTGATTTCGAAAACATTGCCGTTTGTAGAGCAAGTCAATCTCTACACTCGGATCGATTTTGACCAAGACTTGCTGCAGGGTTTGCCTTGGAATCCAACAATTAACCCGTTTTACGATGTGCTTGTGGGTCAGCAGGTTTCTGTTTTGGAATGTCCGAGCGAAAACGGAGATCCAATGTTGGATGAAGCCGGATCGACATGGGCAGGCTCAAATTACTTTGGCAACTCCGGTACGGCGACGGGCGTGTTCTACGTTACCTCGCAGCCTACCGATGGAGTGTTCTGGAGAGGGTCGAGAATCGGATTTGGTGATCTAACCGACGGCTCATCCAACACGGCATTCTTTGCGGAAACCCGGTACGGCCTTCGAGGTGATTCGACTTCGGAACTAATCGATGCTCAAACTCAAATGGCACGCGTCAGCGGGGGAGCACCTGGATCGATCACGGCAGAGGATCTGGTGGCTCAAACACCGACTCGCTACGAAGGGCGTCGCGCTGGCCAATGGATGCGTAACCTGCCATACCAGGGGATGATCAATGCGTTCTTCCTACCAAACTCGGATCTTCCAGACGTCGCGTTTCATGGCGACTTCATGTCGGCGTCCAGAAGCAATCACCCTGGCGGGGTCAACGTAAGCCGCTGCGACGGAAGCGTCAGATTTGTCAGTCAGGACATCAATCTGCAAACGTGGCGAAATTTCTTTGACCGCGCTGACGGCCAAGTATTGGGGGAATTCTAATGTTGGGTTGCTACATATATGGCGAGGATAACTACGCGATGAAGCAGCCCGCTTCAAGACCTGCGTCGAAGACATGGTGTTTCGCGTTTGTCGTTTCATTGACACTTTTGATGCTGCAAAGCGTCGCTGCCATTGCGGAAGAAGGAAAAGGCGGCGAGGGATCAGGCAGCGATGAATTAAAAAACAAAGCGGCTTGGTCCAGCTTTCGCGGAGACGGGAGCAGCACAGTTGCTTCCGACGCTTCGATCCCGGAAAAATGGTCACCCAACGATGGCATTGCGTGGCAAGTTGAATTGCCTGGCTATGGCCAGTCGTCTCCACTGGTCGTTGGCAACAAAGTGCTGGTCACTGCTGTCGAAGGTCCGCAAAAAGAGAAGAATTTGGTTGTGTGCATCGATCGCAGATCAGGTGAAACACTCTGGAGCTACGATCAATCAACCACGCTTTCAGGCCCGTCTAACTTTATGTATTCGCGAGCGGCTCCAACGCCGATCGCCGATCGATCGCGAGCGGTTGCGTTCTTTGAGTCGGGCGATCTCGTTGCCGTCAGCTTGAAGGATGGAAAGAAACTCTGGAGCCGTGATCTCAAGGAAGAACTTGGTCCGCTAAGTTCGAGGCATGGTTTGGGCAGTTCATTGGCACAAACGGATAAGCTTTTGTTTATCAATCTGGAGCACGATGGCCCGTCCGCATTGCTGGCGATTCAAAAGTCAGACGGTGTCACGAAATGGAAATCCGGGCGACCATCGGGCAGTTCATGGAGCTCTCCCGCAGTGATGCAACGTGGAGATCAAACGCAAGTCGTTGTCAGTTCTGGTGGCGAAGCCGCAGGCTACGATGCCACAACTGGGAAGGAGTTATGGAAGGTTGCTGACTTGGCGGGCAATTCGGTTCCTTCACCTTTGGTCGTCGGCAATCGGATCTATCTTGGTGCTCGACTGCCCGAATTCGGTTCCGTATCATCGGCTGCCAAAAGTAATCTCTGTCTTGAGTTTGCAGAAGGAGCAGTTGAACCCAAAGTGGCGTGGCGAAGCGAACGTTGTGTCACGGACTATGCCAGTCCTGTTGTTTGCGGCGACAACGTGTTCCTGATTAACGGCGATGGGATACTTGGTTGCCTTGATAAAAACACGGGGCAAGAAAAGTACCGTCAGCGACTTGGGATGGTGTGCTGGGCCACGCCCATTGTGCACGGCAATCACCTGTTCGTTTTTGGAAAAAATGGAAAAGTCACCGTCTTGAAAGCGGATGGTGAATTCTCAAAAGTCGGTGACAACCGCTTGTGGGACCCCGCCGATCCACCACGTCCTGCTTCCTATGTTGAATATTTTCCGTCTTCTGGCGGAAGCGGGCATGGACATGGCGGTCACGGAAATCATGGCGTTGACGGGCAGAAGCATGG
>CAYZPA010000025.1:5467-62254 GCA_964479855.1 uncultured Pirellulaceae bacterium | reverse complement strand
CCCAAACCGCTTCCGTCACTGGGCGACGAGGTGTTTGATGTTCCCGGATCGTTCGCGATCGTCAGAAGACTCGACAACTTCACATCCGATTTGACGGAGCTGGTTCACGACATCAGGCTTCAACCCATGCTTCTTAATGATTGCGAAGAGATCATGGAATACGCGAAGGAAACAGGCATCGCGACCGATCGCCCCATAGTCCGATATTGGCTAAGCGATCTCTCAAATGAGTTTTCGCAGATTCCTTTCATCAACGCCGAAACGATTAAGCGGCACGCCATTGCCCCTGAAAATATCAATTCGTGGAAGGAGCCATTTAAGCTCTCTGAATCGCTGGAAAACATCAACTGGCTTGTTCAAACAGTCGAGGCCAACAAAGAGGACGACGCAATCATTTCAGGATCAACCCTGTTGGTGCAGCCAAAAAATTTCGACCAGGCTCCCAAACCGATCGACTTCTCGGCGTTTTCCAAATCAAAAAAAATCAAAACGTCTCTGGATCCACGAACCCTTCAGATGCTGGATCGATCGGGGATCGCAGCCCACATCAAAAGAGACGGAAATGAAGAATCGTTGAACAACCTTCACTGGCTGTTTCCATTTCTATCCGCAGACTTTCCCAACGAAAAATCGCCAGTCAATCTCAGTGAACGCGAAAAGCAAATTGCAAGAACGATTGTTGGTGCCGCCCAACGTGCAACGAACGCAACTGGCACGCTGAAGTATTCCGATCGTCGATTTTCGAACGAAGCTGACCTCACGTTCGACAACGCGACGATGCTTAAGGAGCTCATCGATTTCGAATCTGCCGCCAAACCTTACCAGCCAACCGTTGGCATGCCGGCGAACGGCCTTCTTGTGTCGGCCAGCGTCAATTCGCAGGTTTTCGCATCACCCGATACCGCTCGGCTACTATTACGGATGTTTCCTTTGTGGACGGGCTGGTCTGAGCAACGAACGTTCAATGCGTGGAATTCTGGCAAGCTGTTTGAGCTGAGCGGTGGCTTGATCGTCGACGCATGGCACGACCTGAAGGCGGCACGGGGCGGACTGTACCATTCGTCGCAAACCCCGGGAACTTTTTCATTGATTGCAATCTTTGACCCAAAAGATCCCGATGCGTTTTTCGCTCAAGTCGAAAAGCTGGTCGCTTTGATCGAACCGATTGGCGAAGAGGGAATCAGCGATGCGGCTCGCGCGGAAATCCAAAGCCTCATCAAACAGCTCGATGACGATCGCTACTCGATTCGAGAACGGGCTCAAACAAGGCTAATGCTGGCTGGAGACGCCGCAGTTCCGGTCCTGAAATCCATTGACTCATCCAGTGTCAGTGCCGAAATGAAAATCAGGATTCGCCAAATTCTTCAAAGGCAAAAACCGAAACCTGATCCAGAAACCATGACCTCTGACGTTGCCTTTTGGGCGAATTTGCGACCGCAGATTGCAATTGAGAATCAGCAAAATGAATTCGAAGGCCATGCGGCTCGGCTGCTTCGAATTCTTCCTGATCCAAAACATAGCGAAACTCAAATCGCCGCCGCAAGTGCGACCACGAAACGGCTCTTCGGTCCAAACTGGAACAAGATCTGGCTGGTCCAACACGACAAGCAATTCATTTTGATGTTTGGGTCCGACGAACAGCGTCTAAAACAGACGATCAGGAATCTCGACACAGGTGCTGACCCAATCAGAAAAGTCGCTCTCGAAAAGTCACCTTGGTTCGAAAACGGGCACCTCCAGTTGCACGCTTCGACACAGCGACTTGCCGCGACGTTTTTGGGTAAGGACGACCAATATTATCTAAAATTACTTCAGGAAAAGATTGTCGAACGTGGCGAAGGCAAAGAAGTGCTCTCGTCGGCATCGCTCAAATTTGACAAAGACTATTGGCAGTGGGGATTGATCGCGCCTGTGGAGGAAGTGCTGCCCGCGTTCCAGTTCTTTTCAAACTGAAAATGGATTTCCCACGCGAAAAAAGGCATGACCGCCATGACCTCAAATCATTCAATTACCAATGCGTTCACGGTGCGAGTAGACATTGAATCGATTTGCCGAAGCGAAGCCGACCAGCGTGACGTTGAACTCTTCCGCAAGTTCAGCCGCCAACGATGACGGAGCCCCAACTGCCACCAGTATCGGAATTCCTGCTCCAATCGCTTTTTGAACCAGTTCGAAACTTGCCCGACCGCTAACGACGACAATACGGTCAGCCAGAGGTAATCGGCCTTCAAGAAACTCATGCCCGATCAATTTGTCCAGTGCATTGTGGCGTCCGACATCTTCGAACGACCCTAGCTGGTTCCCGCCGGAGTCGAATAGACCCGCTGCATGCAAGCCTCCTGTTTGGTCAAAGATCCCTTGCTGTTGACGCAGCGTTTCGGGAAGCCGTGTGATGACATCTGCCGCAATCGATAACTCAGATACCGCAACTGGATCGTTCAACTGAGCCCGGACCGCATCGAGCGACGCCTTGCCGCAAATCCCGCAGCTGGAAGTCGTGTAAAAGTTTCGTTGCAGGCTGCCAAAATCAAAGCTCACGTTTTCAGCGAGATGCACGCAAAGCTGATTCGTTCGATCGGTTCCTTCAATTCGGGAGCCAGTTTCCTCGAAGTTTACAATGTCCTCGGGCCGCCGAACGATTCCTTCACCAACCAGAAATCCGGCAGCGAGCTCCCGATCGTGCCCCGGAGTTCGCATCGTAATTGAAAGCGACCGATCCTTTCGTTTACCACCGGACGCGAACACGACTCGAATTTCGAAAGGTTCCTCAGTAGCCAGAAAATCGTTCCTGACCTCGAACTTCCCATTCGAAAACCGGGTAATCTGGCGCTCGCGACTTCGATCACTCACGAGATTCCACCTTCGGTTTTTCCGCTTCGGACTTTTCGGACGAATCATCTGATTCTGACTTTGGCGATTCCTTCTTGTCGGATGCAAAGACCGAGTTATTGATCATCTGCTTCACTTCAACACCGGGCGTCCAATCAATCAAAGACCAAAGACTCGCATAATCATCCGTCCACGATTTTGCATCCTTGGGCAGTTCGTAAGATCGAGCGTTCGCCAAGATTAGCTCGTCCTGAGACAGGTCTCGGCGCGACACCAGCACCCAGTCGCTTGACTCTTTATTGACGACATAAACGGCAAAAAGCCCTCGGGCTCGAGCTTCCTCAAACAGCACTGGCCTTAAATCAATAAAACGATTTGAAATGTGAAACAGAATGATGCCGTCCTGATTCACCTGCTGAAGATACACATCAAAGCACTCGCGAGTCAAAAGATGAACGGGAATCGAATCACTAGAAAACGCATCGATCGCAAGCAAGTCAAAATCGCGGTTCTTTCCATTTCGCAATTCGCGTTCAAGCCGTATCCTTCCGTCGCCGATCACGACTTCGGTCTGGTCGTTAAACTTCTCAAGGAAGCTAAACCATTGGCATGCGATTTTTTCGACGGCGGGATTGATCTCATAAAAAACGAATTGATCCTGCGGTTCCGCCCAACCCAACATCGAACCAATTCCGAGGCCAATCACTCCGACCTTAAGCCCAGCTTTATCCTCCGCATTGCGATCTTTTGACTTGCGAAGCGACTCAACACAAACCGCGAATCCACTTCCTTCCGAATAGTATCCGTGCGGTTCGAACTTGCGACTTTCATCCAAAAGCTGCGTGCCATGATCGATATTGCCGCTCACGAACATGCGCAAATCCCCGTAATCCTTCACGGAAAACGTGCCGTACTCATTTCGCCCTTTAAAAAGAACGCTTGGCTGATTCGTCGCATCGATCGCGTGCATAAAGCTCCCCAGGACAGCTCCGCCAACAATAAAGGTTCCCATCACAAACGCGTAGTGTCCCATCGTCTTTCGCGGAGCAGCAGCAACCGGAATCGCGCAGCCGAGCAAAAGAGTGCCCAGCAACGCGACGTGGAATTCTAAAAAGCCAACGAAAATACGTGGCGCGACCAGCACGACAAAAATGCCACCAAGACATCCGCCAAGTGACACAAAAAGATAAAACAGCGTCAACCGGCTCGCATGCGGTTTCAGTCGCTCAAGCTCGCCATGACAGGTCATTCCGCAGGCGAACGAGCTTAGCGCCAGAATCGCAACCTGCAAACTGGCAGAGGTGTAGACGCTGATGTGCATCGTCATGAGCCCGCCCAGCGACCCAACGATCAGCAATGGCGCGAAAATTCTGCGGCGGTACCAACCGGGTTTTTCGAAACAAATGATGAACGAGATTAAATACAAAGCCAGCGGCACAATCCACAGGAAAGGTACCGAGGCGATTTCCTGGCACATCAAGTTGGTCGTCGACAGCAATATGATCGACGGCAGCATCGCCAGCAAAAGCCACAGCGCCATGCGTCCAACAGAAACTCCACCCGATTCCAAAGCACCATCCATTTCGTCTTCGGTCGCCCAACTTGTTGACTTTCGAACTTGCCAGCCGCTGAGAATACAACTGACGACGAAAGTTACGAAAAGCACGGACCAGACAACGGATTGCTGATCGAGCCTCAGGTTCGGTTCAATAAAAAACGGGTAGGTCACTAACGCCAACAGGG
Source organism: uncultured Pirellulaceae bacterium (assembly GCA_964479855.1). Lineage (GTDB taxonomy): Bacteria > Planctomycetota > Planctomycetia > Pirellulales > Pirellulaceae > Mariniblastus. The sequence goes on along the minus strand of CAYZPA010000025.1, from coordinate 57,682 downwards.
AACCAACATTGGACAACGCATAAAGCCGATAGGGCGAAGACGCCGGCGTATCGCTACCGTTGCCTTGATGCGAAACGCTTTGCCATGCCTGAATCAGAGGTCCAGTGGTCGACAAAACGAAAAATGGGATCCCGACCGACAGAGTCAACACACTGATGATCGCGAACGAAAGCGACGCATAGTCACCCGGCTTAAGCGATTCGCCGGGCAACACAGGAAGCATCAACAGTGCCAACAGCATGACAACGCTGTGCAGAATCCACGAACTGCGCGGCGACAGCAAAATCCGCAGTCCATGCGAATACAAATACCCCAACAGCAACGCAATCTGAAAAAACATCATACATGTCGTCCAAACCGCTGCGGTGCCGCCGAACCAGGGCAAGATGACTTTCGCGATCAACGGTTGCACCTGAAACAGGAGCAATGCGCTGATGAAGACGGTGATGCTGTAACGATGCATGTCGCGAATGAAACTTTCAAATTGACTCAATTGTCGGCTAACACAATTGTCGGCTAACTCAATTGTTGGCTGGCTCGGTTGTTGCTCAGTGATTGCTAAATCAGAGGCCACAGATACCAAAGAGCAACACAACCGTTGCAGAGTATCAGCAAGAAACCCGACAGCAAGATTATTACGTAGCGTCGCTTCGGCAGCTTCATAAAAAAGGAGCCGATCAAACCAAGGCAAACTGCCGATTGAATCAAGCCTGTCCAGAAAAACGCCGGCTCATTCAAGCCCATAGCAGGCAGCAAAAAGGACTCCATCAACCCGCCAGGTAACATCGCCGCCCCCAACGCAACACAAAGGAAACGAACGCCTCGCCCTGCTTCGCTGGTGTTGTCCATTAAGCTAACCTCTCAGACAATGGACATTCGCCATCGAAATGCCGCTCATCATTGCCCCGATGATTCCGACGAACCCCTGATCGGTTCCGCACAAAAACAGATTGTCGACATGAGTTGTTCCGTCAAGCTGCTTGTCCGGCGCACCGTAGACGGCTCCATTGTCATGCCAAGTGAATCGCTGAATGGTCTTCGGCGTGAAGACATCGGTATCGATAACGTAAGGACGAAAGTCTGGCGTAAACCTGACGCTCGACGCAACACTTTCGTCATACCAACGCAATTTGGCAAGTTTGTATTCTTCTTCTGAAAGCGCATTCCAGCGATCGAAATCGGCAATCGTTGTGATTCGAATGATGCCGTCTTCCAATTGCCCGTCGCCATCGGCGTAAACGTAGTTGTTCGGAGAACAAACGACACCGGTGCGAATATCACAAAGTTCATTTTCTGGCGGATGCCAATTGAATTTTTCACTGTCGTTGTAAAAGACAATTGTGTCTTCATTGCCCAAAGTCTCTGGCTGCCGATCCAAAACTGAAATGGATTCGATGAACGTCAGCTGCCCCGCCGATCGAGGATCCGGCTCGCTGGTGTCGGAACACATTCGCATCGTTTCAAGGCTTCCCGCCGACGAAAGAATCCGTTTCCCTTCGATAATCTCTCCACTGTCGAGCTCAATTGCCGTCGCGTGGCCGTTGTCGACGATGATTTTGCCAACACCGGATCGCAGTTTTAGTTCACCGCCGAGCCCACGAAATCGCTTGACCAGATTTTTCAGAATCAAGCGTACGCCTTTGTATGGCCTCGCGAACCCTTCCATGAAGATGCTGCGGAACATGATGCAAAACTGGCCCCACGCCATATCGTGCTCTTTCGCATTTCCGTACCACATTAGCGGACAGAAAATCATTTCGACAAGCAACGGTTCGGTGATGGTTTCCGAAACGACTTGCCGGCCCGAAACTTCGAAACTGGCTTGGTCGAGGTCATCGTAGTCTGAAATCTTGCTGAGCAAATTTTCGAAGTTGTCGACCTGCGATGGGAACGCACTTTTAATTTCGCTGCGGATCAGTTCAAGATCGTTGTCGAATCGAATGTCGACGCCCGGAAACGCGATCCTTGAACCACGCTGAGGAGCCAGAGCAAAATCTTCCCACTTGAAACGCAGCTGTCGCAGGATTCGGGCAAGCGGCCCTTTCTTCGTGCCCTTTTCGGTGAAGTTGGTCACCGCGTGCAAGCCGACGTCGTAGTCACGACCATTCATACGATAGAAGGAATTCAATCCACCGATCGTGTAATGTCGTTCCAGGATGCAGACCTTCTGGTCATAGTGAGCAAGGCGAATACCGGCTGCCAACCCTGACATTCCTGCACCGATGATGATCGTGTCGTACATGCGTTGGGCTGCTGGCTACAGCGTAAGAGTGGTTTCTGAAAGCGATGGATCGAAAGTCAGCAACGCTTTCCATCGACCATGAAAGCAAAAAGACCGGCGCATGGGCCGGTCATTAACGAATCCAGTTGAGCACTTACTGGCGGTGCGTCCCGCCAGTGATTTTTGAATCCTAGTGCAAATAACTGGAGTTGATGTTTGACATCGATTGTTGCTTTTTCCCGAGCAAGAATCAGATTTCAATGATTCCCAATAAAGGTTATTTGCAACTTCCAACGCTAGACTGCTGCAGCCATCTTTGGAGTCAGATACGTCACGGTCGTGGCCATGGAATCGAGGTTCGTATAGTCCTCTTCGGGAACCTGAACTTTGTATCGTTTCCGCAATTCCATCACGATATCAAGAAAGTCCATCGAATCGAGTTCCATCTGGTCGCGAAACGAGACTTCGTCTTTCAAATCGGTCAAATCCTCATCCGGTGCAATGTCGGCGAGGATGTCGATGATTGCTTGCCGAATTTCTGCAGGTGCCATCTGCTGACTCCGTTTTTCTCTTCTCAATTTATGCGGTCTAGAATCGCTTGACGATCAGGGAAGAATTGATCCCCAACATGCCGAACGAACTGTTCAAAATATACTCGACTTTGCCAATTTCGCGAGCCTCGTTCATCACCAATCCGGTCAGTTCAATCTCGGGATCAAGCTGATCAACGTTGATGGTTGGATGCACGACGCCGTCCTCGAAGGATGGCAGATTTCCGGCTAATTCTAACGCACCTGCTGCTCCCATCGTATGCCCGATGAAACTTTTCGTGTTATTTATGTACGTTTTTTCAGAGCCGCCGAAGACAGTTTGCACGGCCTTGGCCTCCAAAATGTCGCCCATGCCGGTGCCGGTCGCGTGAGTGCTAACAATATCGATTTGATCCGCGTTCAAATGGGCCCGATTCAGCGCCATCTGCATGCACTGAGACTGCCTTTCCGCATTGGGCAAAACAAAGTCGGTTGCGTCGGTATTGGTTCCGTAACCGACAATCTCTGCGTAGATTTTCGCGCCGCGAGCCTTCGCATCGTCCAGCCGCTCCAAAGTGTATAAGCAGCCACCTTCGGAGACTACGATTCCGTTCCGATCCTTGTCGAACGGGCGAGACGCTTTGGTTGGATCATCATTGGTTGCCAGAGCGTTCTGACTACTGAAGCCTGCAAAAATCCCGAACGTGTGGATACTTTCAGACACCCCGCCGGCGATCGCCAAATCGCATTCGTGCAGCCGCAACATTTGGACAGCCTGAATCAAACCCATGTTGCCCGCCGCACAGGCAGCACCGATCGTGTAGTGCGGTCCCGTAATGCCCAAATGAAGCGCGACTTCGCCAGCCGGATTGTTGGCAACAGTTCTTGGATTGTGGTGGTGCGACCAGTACTGGCAGTCGTATTCGTATTGGCTGATTTCGTAAATTTCGCTTTCTGTTTCCACGTTGCCGTGTTCGGTGACACCGACGTAGACACCGATTCGGCTCTTGTCAATGTTGTCCATGTCCAGCCCGGCATCAGCGACCGCTTCGTGGCTGCAATAAACGCCAACGCTGCCGGCTCGTGTGCCGCGACGAGCATCTTTTCTGGATTGATGGCGCTTGACATCAAAATCACAAACGCCGGCAACCGTTTTTCCGAAGTATCGAATTTCGTATTCCGATACGCCACTGTGACCAGAGAGAATCGCTTCCCGCATCTCTGCAAGCGAGTTGCCGTTGGGTGACGTCAAGCCGATGCCGGTCATCACGATGCGTTGCGAATCAGGCAGATCCGATGGTTTGGGATAAGGAATCATTGCAGACGGCCAACTGAGGCGAACAGGGGATCGAAACGGAACCTGAAAAGGTAGCGATTTCACCCTTGATTGACAATCGTTGACTTGCGGCAACTTGCCGCAACACAATTCCGAAAAACGTTCAGCGTAAACGTTCAGACGGCTTTTAAAGCCTTTTCAATGCTCTCGAGTAGCTCTTCCTTGCTGACAGGTTTGTCAACAAACCCTTTTGCTCCAAGCCGAATCGATTTGTACTTCATCCCTTTGTCGGCCGCACTGAATACCAGCACGGAGACTTCGACGTTTTTGGGGTCACTTGAGATCTGCTCCAACAATTCCAACCCGTCAACATGAGGCATCAACAGGTCGAGCAAGATAAGATCCGGCAACAGTGTCGCGACAGCCTCAATCGCTTCTCGCGAGTCGTTTACCAAATGAACATCCTTGTAGCCCGCATTTTGCAGATACTGAAACACAGTCCGCGTCACGAGAGGCTCATCATCGATCACGAGAATTCGCGCAAATTCAGACGAGACTTGGGCGTTCACCAGAGATGTATTGACGAAGTAGTTCACAATTAAAATTGCTTTTAGGGTTTAGCAGAACTTTGAAGAGTAGGTCGCAAACCTGATTCAAGCTGCAATTCTTGTCAGAAACCCTACGGCATCGCATTAAGCCATTCCAAAGCGGGCACTCTGTGACAATTGTGCCGGTTGTCCCGAGAGCTCCGCAAGGCAACTGGCCTTCTTCCGCATCAATCACCTGTGTGGCAAAGACCGGCGAACTCTGCTGCGTGAGCTGAGTCGCGCAAGCGGCCAGTCCGGCGAGCCGAGTCGCGTAAGCTGCCGGGTGCCGCGAGCCGAACCGCGTAAGCAGACGGGTTCGTTCAGAGGTAGCTGGACTCGCCAGAGCTTGTCGATTTAATGAGCCGTTTGGGCGATAGCCACGGTTCCGACAGCCCCGGTTGAAGCGCCGTAACCCCGGACTAACGCCTAAACGGCTGACATAAAATTCTCGATTTGGAATAAAACGACGTGCTCGCCAGAGTTCAGGCATGTCAGAAGACGTCGTCCGAAGTCTGGCGACATCGGCTACGGACACGCAACGAACCCGAGGCCTAATGGCTCACTTTGTGCGTCTGTGGCTTGCCGTTAGATCTCCGCATCTGGACGCACCTGAACTCTGACGACTCAATGACTGGATTTGGTCAATCACGCAAAATGACCGTTACTTCGCCAGTTCCCTTTCGGCGAACACGATCGAGCTTGTTAATAAAGGCTTCACCAATATCATAAAGGCATTAAAAGCCAATGCGTCCAGCAACCTGTATTGAGCGTGTACGGTCATTCCATGAAAACCGCGGAAGAAATCAGAGACTATTTGCTGGAACGTTTGCGGCTTTCCATTTTCAAGCCCTGCATGTGCGGAGGGGAACTCGGGATTCTGAACCTGTTCGAATACGTGACTTTCGCCGATGAGCGGAGCGATCATTGGCAGCAACACCGCAAGGCGCTTTACGAAACCAAAGCCTTTAGCGCCGGCGGCGTCATGGGAAGTTATCAAAATCTGCACTGGAATCTTCGTGGCCAGCATTATTCCGCCGTTGCTTCTGTTTACGCGCGAATCGCCTACGAAATGGGATATTTAACAGACCAAGGCAAACATTGCCTGCGACGCTTGTTGACGCTGGAACAATTCGAATCCGTTTTGGCTCAGATCAATCGCCAAGACAAACTCTCCGACTGGGTTCCCGAAGAAGTCATTGAGCAATTCGGCGATCCATCCATTCGCTGGGGAACGAACGATTACTATCCGTGCACGATGTTGTATCTTGTGGATAGCCATCCCGAATTTTTCGTCTGCTTCGACTTCTGGGCTGAGTGGTTCAAAGACGAATCAGGCGTCCGCGTTCCTTGCAAACACGGCCCCAAGCCAATCCTGCGTAACATCCGCGTTCCGGCTGCCACATTTCCTGAACAGTTCAAGTTTTCCAACTTTGGATCGACGTTGCGAAACGAAGCAAAAAGTCGTTGAATGTGGCATACTGTTTTTCGAACCCCAACAACTGAACCCGGATTATTCACGATGCGTGGGCGTCAAAATTGAGAAGACTTGTTTCACGGGGTATTGTTCCAAGTTTGTGGTTTCGACAGTTTCCCACGACGTGAAATGAGTAAATTTGAAAAACCTGTCGCACTTCAGTAGAAGCGCCTCAAGCATCAAACCAGACGCGTGGCGTCGTGAATAATTCAGGCTGAAAGGCAAAATGTGGGACACGAAGTTCAATTGCAATCTGTCCCATTGGATCATCCACTGATTCATAAGTGGATTGATTCATCCGTGGGATACGATCACGGTGAACCGATCCAACAGCTGTTTCACTGTTTTGGAAAGTTGCGCCGCGGCCTAAACCCGGACCCATTTTTTGCTTCCGATGATGAACAGTATCGATCCTCGTATCGCCAGATCATGGCGCTGGCTCAGCAGTATCCCTGGCTGCCAAGCGGATTTGTGGATCTCGATCGACTCTACGATTACGTCATCTACATGCTTGAAGTTTGGACAGAAGACGACCGTGAAGATGCACTTGCCAGATCAGCAATTCTTGGGTCGCAGAAGATTGGAGCTGAAATCACTTCCAGCCAAGGGTTTCCAATCCACTATTCAACGTCTGAGCAATCCGCTGTCATTTACAAATATCTGCAAGACATGGAGCAACGCGCGTCACTTCCACATCTTGATTTTGAGCGAGTTCCCGAAGATCGATATCTTTACAAGCGACGCCCAGCAGAATTCTTTGCCGATCCGGAACAGAAGAAAGAATTCAACGCACGAATCAAAAACACTTTTCGCCCGCTGTTGAATTTCTATAAAGGCGTTCGGCAGAATGGGTTCGGCGTCATTTCACTCCGCGATTGAGGCCGGCCTTTCTTGACTGTCTACAAAGCAGATCCCGGATATTACATTCCGGATATCATTCGCGCAAAAAAAACGCGAGCCAAATTGAATTGACCCGCGTTTTGCAAAGTAGCGGCAGAGGGATTCGAACCCCCGACACGCGGATTATGATTCCGCTGCTCTAACCAACTGAGCTATGCCGCCGTCAATCTGTAGCGAAGAGTTGCCACGATGAGATTATGTTCGGCATTTCGCCAAATCAAGTGCAACAAAATACTGGCTAATACTGGCTTTGAAAAGGCCAACGATTCACGTTTCGTCGCCAATTTATCCAGACAAGCCATTTGATAAGCTTTACGGGACCACAGAGCCGGTTTCTGCACCGTTTTTTCCACATCCGACAGACAATCAACACCGCTGAAACTCCTCAAAATGGGTTCAGCGTAAAACTGTTTCGCTGCAAAATCGAGTGAGCCGTCGTTGCCGATGGAGCCATTTGGCCCCTCTGAATGAGACCAAGCTTTCCAAACCCAGCCTCACAGCAAAACCAACCGATCATGCCGAATCAGCTGTTACTCGGATGGGTTTATCAGACGCCTTCAATCAGATTTCAGCGTTTGATTCGCTTCACCGAAACGTAGATCTTACCTTGGCAAATTGTGTCGATCAAACGAAACCAGATCGAAGATTAACCGGAATTATTCACGACGACAGGCGTCTGGTTTGTCCTTTGAAGCGATTCTACGGACGCGGAGGCAAGTTTTGAAAGTTCGTCAATTTCACATCGTGGGTGACCTGTCGAAACTACAAACTTGGAGCAATATCCGGTTGAAACAAGCTGTCTCCAAGTCGACGCCCACGCATCGTGAATAATCCGGGATTAAACTAATCTCCACCGCCCAATCGACGGCTAACCGCCTCTGCCATCCGTGTCCCAAGTTCAGGGCCCTCGACGGGAAACAGATACGGCTCAATCAATTCAAGCTCCATCAAGTACAGCTCGTCCGACTCTGACCGAAGCATGTCGACGCGAGCGTAAAGTGGCATCGGCGACACTGACCCGACGACTTTTTCAGCCGCCAATAAATCGTCGGACGACGGCTCAATCGCTTCTTCGTAGCCGCCGTAGTTGGACTGAATTCTGTAGTCGCCTTCTTTTGCTTTCTTGATCAATGCGTGGCTAAACTTCCCGTCGATGAAGATCAAGCTCATCTCCCCTTCGGTTTGAATAGACGGAAAAAATGGCTGGGCCATCATCGGAAACGGCATCTCTGGAATGGCGTCGCCCCGTTTAAGCCGAAATTGCCCGGTGGCTCCGGCCCCAACCTGTCGCTTGACGACCATGTCATCACAGTCCAACACATCGAAAGCTTCACCGATTGCGTCTGCGCTGGGTGCCTCGATCCATATCGTCGGGATGAGCTTTGCTCCGTCGGTCGCCAAGTCACGCAGGTAGCCCTTGTGGCTGTTCCACCGAACGGTCGACGCACAATTGAACAACCGAGTCTGCGATTCGATCCGTTCAAGCGTATCCAAAAAGAGGCTTGCTCGATCCCAGTAGTCCCAAGTCGTCCCGATGATGGCGCCCGCGAATTCGGACCAATCGGCCTGCTCGTCGTCCCAGCAAACTTCGACAATGTCGAGTTCCCGATCAAGAAATGCGGGACGCAGCACGTCCAAGGTCCGGTCGTGTTCAAACGCATCCTTGCGGCGATTCGGCGAACCGGAAATGGTAACCTGGCTGCAAATGTAAGCGATCGTTTTCATCGCCGAAGTCTAACCATGACGCGGCTTCGTCGGGAGTGCCGATCGCCCCACCAAAGCGAAAAACGCACCTTTTGACTTCGACCAAACCTTGACCGGAATTATTCACGACGACAGGCGTCTGGTTTGATGTTTGAGGCAATTCACCTGAAGTGGAGACAGTTTTTGCAGATTCACCAATTCACCTGGTGGGTGAACTGTCGGAACCACAAACTTGGAACAATACCCCAATGAAACAAGCTTTCTCCATGTCGACGCCCGCGCATCGTGAATAATCCGGGCTTAATCAGCAACCTTAGTCCGCAAGCTCAATCAGTGGACCGTCTTTACAGAATTCTTTGGTGCCGAACGTTTCAATCCGATGATCGAAAGCGTGCGCCAGCGACAACAGCAGTCGATTGTGCGGCGCGTCTTTAAAATCTTTATACCGTCCCATTTTGAAGCCCGAAGCGCTTCCTACCATCAGGAAAGGAATGTTGTTTCGAGTATGAGAATTGCCCTTACCAAGCTCGTTTCCCCAAAGAATCAGCGTGCCGTCGAGCAGACTTCGATCTGAACCGGGCTCCTTCGTGCTGGCCAGCTGTTCCACAAGGTAATTCAATTGCTGAGCGTACCAATTGTTGATCTTGATCAGTTTCTCTTGCGATTCCGTTTTCAGATCTGGATCATGAGACAGTTCGTGGTGTCGTTCCTCGAAACCAAGCCAGCTCATTCGGGTCTGACCAACCGAATTTGAAAACTGTAGTGACGCAATCCGGTTCATATCATTTGCAAATCCATTGACCAACAAATCCATTTGCATTTTGGAGACTTCACGCATGTTGTCTTCGTTGACTTCGATGTTCGAATCGAATTCAGGAGGAGGCACGTCCAGCATTTGAGCCGCCGCAGATTCCATGTCCTTTTCCATCTTTCGAACGTAGGTCACGTGTTCGTCCAACATCGCTCTTTCATCGCTGCCCAGCGTTTTTGAGAACTGTTTTAGCTCGTCAGACACCTCGTCCAGCACGCTGCGCACAAGAGCATCATGTTTCCCGCGCCCGTACATCTTTTCGAACATTTCAAAAGGATTGCTGATCGGCGCGACCGGTTTGTTGGCTCCCGCGTAGCACATTCGCGTCCAGGGATCGGCTCGATTTGCGACCGCGACACCGAACTCCAAGGAACCAAAACGTGTTCGAGTCGATTCCTTCGATTGAAGGAAGTTCTTTATTTCCTGATCGATCGAAATGCCGCTGCACCAACCGGCAGGAGTATCGCTTCCTCCCATAATGTTGCCCGGCAACAACTCCGTTCCCGTCAGCAGACAGCCCATGCCTCGCATGTGCCCGTCGCCGTCACCAAGAATTTTGTTGTGAATACCATGAGTGACCAACATTCGTTCACGAAATTTCGAAAGCGGCGAAAGGATCCTTTTGAATTCAAAATCAGGTCCTTCGGTATCGGGCCAAAACTCAGTGGGAACCGTTCCATTGGGAGAAAACATGATGATCAGCCGCTGAATCGGAGCAGATGCCTTCGCCGAATTCGCTCGGGCCATTGAAGGAGCAATGAACGGCAGCATTGCGGCTGAATAACCAAGCGATTTAAGGATGTCACGACGGTTTAGTTTCGAGCTCATGAGAAATTCACCTGTTTGAGCGTTTATTGGTTCAGTTCATGTTGAGCGACGACTTTTGCCATATCGACCAACAAACATCGCACGTTGAAGTTGTTGTTTTGAAATTTCCTGGTCAACATATCAATTTTGTCAGTCCCGAAAGCGGCCAGCGGTTGCTTGGCAAAGTGCTGAAACAGCTGTTCAATGAAGTTACGATGAGCAGCCTCGTTATTTACCAAAAAATTTGCCACGTCCTTGGCCCCATTGAACTTCAGGATCTCGCCATCGGGAGTTTCGTATTCAGCAGAGGCATCGACTTGTTGGTCTTTTTCTTTTTCGCGAAAACGTCCAACCGCATCGTAGTTTTCGAAACTGAACCCCAGCGGATTGATAACGCTGTGGCAACCTTGGCAGGCAATTTCACTCGTTTGATACGCAACCCGTTCACGAGTCGTCATTTTTGAGTCAAAGTCTTCTCCGAGCGGTTCGACGTCAATCGTTGGCGGTTTCAGCGAACGCCCCAACAGACTTTTTGCGATGAAGACTCCGCGATGAATCGGAGAAGTGTTCTTGTGATAGGAAAGTCCTGTCATCAGGTAGGGATGAGTCAAAATGCCGGCGCGACGATCACTTTCGAAAGCCACTTTCTCAAAACTCGTTTGCGACGGTTTCTCGATACGGTAGTACTCAGCGATTTTCTCATCGACATACATTTTGTCGGACAGGAAAAGCTGTCGAAAATCCGACTCCTCTGACCAAATAATTTCCTCGATCGCGATATCAAGCGACTCGCCCAACGAAGCAATCAAATGCTCGTCGAATCCGGGGTAAGCCTCCGGGTCTTTGGTTGCATCGACAGCTCTTTCGGTCTCAAGCCAATGATGAAAGAACTGTTTTAGTTTGGTCCGCGTGCGCGAATCGCCAAGCATTCGCCAAGCCTGCTGGTCCAATGTTTTTTCATCGACAAGCTTACCTGCGCTGGCGACCTTAAACAGGTTTTTGTCAGGGATGGAATCCCAAAAGCCCAACGCCATTTTTTCTGCCGCCGCAAAGCTTGCCTCCTGCGGCGAACGCGTGACTTGATCGTCCGACGCCACAGGATGGTGTTTCACATATAAAAATTGGGGCGATTTGAGCGTCATCAAAACGACGCGTTGCATCGCCTTCGACGGATCAGACTCAACCTCAAAATGCCGATCGATGAAAACCTGCTTCTCGCGATCATTCAATGGACGTCGAAACGCATAACGCGTGAATTTGTCGACGAACTCTCTGGCCCTTAATAGCTGTGCCGCAGCCCGCTCCTGATCGTCCATCTTCTTTTCCGCTTTCTTCGCCTTTCGGTCGAACCGCGTTAGGTCATCAAAATTCTGTTCAATGAAATCCAGAACTTCGACAGCCGCTTTAGTCGTCGCACGATCCCACTCGGGAGAAATCGCCGTCCCACGAACGTAGCCGACGCTGCTATCGTCAGGAGGAAACTGCGTTTGAAGCTGTACCGAAACGGGAGCCCAATCCGGAGTCAAATATTTTTTGCCAATGGTTTCTCTGGGACGATCGGGAACCACCCAATCAAGACGCACTGAAGAAAGATCTTCCTTGTACTTGAAAAAGGTCACAGCGATTGGATAGGAAACGCCGGCTCTCAGATGCGCGGTCGCGCGATGCTCTTCAGTGCCGTCGGTAACCAAATTGTCAATCAGAGCTTCGCCTTTACGTCGGTGGTCATTCAGAAATAACTGGGCTCCATTTTTGGTAACGAGTATGAATTCGTATTTGCCAGTTTCAGGCGCGACAAGGCTACCTCTCCAACTGATCGAAAACTGCTCTTTGTCCGTTATTTTTTCTTTGTCCGGCGTATCGCTTCCAAAATCAAAATTAATTTCATCATCAATTCGCTCAAAGACGCGGTCTTTGCCAACGGTTCTGGTTTTGAAGTACTCGGCTTTCAATCCACGTTTGTCTCCGACGTATCCATGTCCGATGAACGGGCGCATCAAATCAGCGACCGCGTTCCGGTACTGGGTCGCGGTCAAACGGGCAAGCTCCAGTTTGGGCGGATTGTTTCGTAGCCGCGCCTCGCGAGTATAAAACGCCTCCATGATGAAGCGAGTCACCGCATCGGCTTCCTCGCCGACACAGGATTCGGCGTCACCGTCGGGCATGGTCTTGTCGATGTAATCCAGCAGACGCCGTTTGGACAAATCACCTTCCAGCGGACTGTCGTAAACTCCTTCGACGCCTTCGCCCTTTTCACCGTGGCAGTCTGCACACTGTTCGAAGTAGACCTCTTTACCTCTCTCGAACCAATCCTGTGCTGCGGCTGTTGTTGTGGGCGGACAGCCGAAGCCGGAACTGATGCAAAAAAGCGAAACAAGAAAGCCAAGCTGCAGCCGACAGGAATCGAGGCTTTTTTTCCGTGGATTCATGGGGTCACTCAAGCACAGCAGAAAAATTTATCTGTACACAAACCCGCATCATGCTCTAAAGGCGCGACCGAATATCAAATGCGAGACATTTTCTCCGAATCTATTGCCTTGTTTCCACCCCAAAGTGCAGATTGTGGGACGAAAATGGATTGCCCGAGTCGTTTTGGGCAACGCCGAAACCTCGAACGATACCCCTATGAAACAAGCTTTCTCCATGTCGACGCCCACGCATCGTGAATAATCCGGGCTAATCAGTCGAACGACGCTTGGGAGGTTCGTAGGTGTCCTCGTGTCGCTGGATCGCTTCAAGGATCATTTTTCGAGCGACATCCGCTTCGTAAACTTTGGCCAACTTGACCCACTTGCCCGGTTCCAGATCCTTGTAGTGAGCGAAAAAGTGTTCGATCTGCTGAATCGTGATCTCTGGCAGGTCCGAGTAGTTGTTAATTTGTTCGTATCGACGAGTCAACTTGCTGGACGGCACGGCGATAATCTTTTCATCGTGGCCAGCGTCGTCTTCCATCAAAAGCACGCCGACTGGGCGGCAGTTCATCACCGCCCCGGGCACAATGGCGCTAGTGTTACAAACGAGCACATCAATCGGGTCGCCGTCCTGAGACAGCGAATGGGGCACGAACCCGTAATTTCCGGGATATCGCATCGGAGTGTACAGGAACCGGTCGACAAAGAGAGTTCCGGAAGCCTTATCCAGTTCATATTTGATCGGTTGGCCACCGTTTGGGATTTCAATGATCACATTGACATCGTTGGGTGGATCGTCGCCGATCGGAATTTCATCGATTCTCATGCTACTGAGGAAGTCGGAGTGCGTGGACTGAATAATCGCTATTTTCGATGCGTCCATCTAGTTGAACAGATTGCAAATCAAGCGGCAACAGGGGATCGAAGTTGAATTATTTCCCGATGGACTCACAATAGATCGATCAAACGATCACCACCTCCCGTCAGCCAATTGCGATGTCCAGCGAAAACGCCGAAGTCAACCAAGCTTACAAGCACACCTCTTCCGATGGCGATGGGAGCAGCAACATTTTCAATGCGAAGGCCGAAATCAATCCCGGCTATCAGTACAAGTTTTTATTGATCGGCATCATTGCCCTGGTCATCGGGCTGTACCACTTCTACGATCCGATTTTCAAGTACCCGGGCATTCGACCGATCTCGCAAGCACGTGCGAAAATAGATAGTCTCGACATCAGTGACGGCGAAAAGCAACGACAGTGGAAAGAGATCACCGAAAAGAACGGCTGGTCAGAAGAAATCCCGTACACCGAAGCCGAACTTACGACCAACACGATTTACAGCTATTTCATCGGCTTCCTGTTCACATTCTTTGTGGGGATCCCTTGCATGATCACGGGACTGAGGTGCCTCGGTCAGTGGATCGCCGCTGACGAGACCGGACTTTCCAATGCCAAAGGACAGGCTGTTTCGTACGACCAAATTCAGTCGATCGACAAAGCGAAATGGGAGAAAAAGGGAATCGCAAAACTTCTTTACGCCGACGGCGACCAGGAAAAAACGTTTGTGATCGATGACTTGAAATTCGATCGTGAATCGACCGACAGAATCTTGATGCAAGTTGAACAGGTTGTCGGCACGGACAAAATTCTCAACGGAAAATCAGAACTGGAATATCGACAGGCAAGGGAAGAGTTAGCTCGCCAGAAAGCAGAACGGCGAGCGGCCGAAGAAGAGGAAGAAGCCGAAGCCTGACACCGCCTGACACCGCCTGACACCGTTGAGCAAGTCAACGCGTAACCACCATGCCCCGTCCGCCCTGTGCGTTCCGCCAAGAGCATGGCGACGGGCAGGAATGAATGTCCAAACTACCGGTGACTTAAGATCTTGCCTTTCACTCCTCAGTAAACACAGTTTATCTTCTGCAGATACTGGAATCACGATTGGGATCCGGACGCAACGAGAGATGCGGCTCCTCACGTGGCCTTAACTTGATGCCGACAATCCTGAGGCTTTGTGCAGCCAAGGTTTTATTTTGGTGGACGCACTGCTAGGATGTATTCCTGAAAGATGAACGGGAGTCACAGTGGACTGCCTCCTGTCACCTTCACCAATTCACTGGAAGTGCTTGTTCGGCTGGTGCCGGCCGCGGTCTTCAAAACCGTAGGGCCGCATGGAAATCATGTGGTCGGTGGGTTCGATTCCCATGCACTTCCGCCAAATCATTTTACGAATCCAAACTCTGGATCACGACGACAATGAAAGCTCTGGAACTGGTCGGGCCATCCGTATTTGAACTGGTCGACAAACCCGTTCCTGAGCCCGCTTCGAACGAAGTGTTGATTCGCGTCATGGCGTGCGGCATCTGCGGTAGCGACATTCACGGTGCCAACGGCAGCAGCGGACGCAGGATCCCGCCGATCGTTATGGGGCACGAAGCGGCTGGAGTCATCGAATCAGTCGGCGCCGATGTTGCCGAATTGTTATCGGGCGATCGAGTTACTTTCGACTCGACGGTGTATTGCAACGATTGTCACTACTGCAATCAGGGCCGCAACAACCTGTGCGACAACCGCGAGGTCATGGGCGTATCTTGCGCCGAATTTCGTCGGCATGGTGCTTACGCTCAATATGTCTGCGTACCGCAGCACATCGTCTATCCACTGCCAGAGAACTGCTCTTTCGATCACGCCGCGTTCACCGAACCAGTTGGCGTCGCAGTCCATGCAGTCAATCGAGCCAATGTGCAACAGGGTGATTCTGCCATCGTGGTCGGTGCAGGCTTGATTGGACTGCTGGTTGTCCAAGCGTTGCGACACGCCGGATGCGAAACCGTGATTGCGATCGATTTGGTTGCCAATCGACTGAACATGGCAACCAAAATGGGAGCCACGAACTCGATGCTGGCAACCGAAGAAAACATCGTCGCCAAGATACAGGAATTGACTGACGGTCGCGGAGCGAATCACAGTTTCGAAGTCGTCGGCGCCACGGCGCCAGTAAACCTTGCGGTTGATGGTCTGAGGAAAGGCGGCACTTGTGTTCTTGTTGGGAACCTCGCTCCTGAAGTTAATTTCCCACTGCAAAAAGTGGTAACCCGAGAGCTGAATGTGCTGGGAACTTGCGCGATCAACGACGAAATCCCAATGGCTTTGGAAGCGATCGCTCAAGGAAAAATCGATGTTGAGCCGCTTATTTCAGCTCGAGTTTCGCTGGAAGAATCCGCAGAATGGTTTGCGAAGCTTGAGGCTGGTGAACCGTGCCTGAAAGTCCTTGTTTGCCCGGAAACGTAGGCGACGTCGCGAGATGAAGCCTCGACGAGAACACGCAAGTAGACATCGGCGACTAACGCTTAGCGGCAAAACGCAGTCGCCTCGCTGCTCATCATTGCGGCTTATCGCTAAACGGACTTTCGCATGTTGAACAGTAGAACGACCAAAACCACTGATCAGCGTTTTCGCACCGACTTGACCAAATCATTGACCGCCGATCTGATATTCGGATAGACCGTTTCGTGGTACACCGAATCCTTGGGCAACTGCTGAACGAGTCTGCGATGCGCCGCTCCAAGATTGTAGTAAGGGATTTTGGGGAACAGATGGTGCAACGCGTGATATCGCAAACCCAAAGGACAAAACAACTCGGTTAACCAATTTCCAGTGATGTTGGTCGAATCCAAAAATTGATCCAGGTGAGATACCGTGGCTCCATCGCTAGTGTAGCGGTGGGCGGCGAGCGTTCGAACATGGTTGATGGCCAGGACAAACATCGCCAGCAAGTAGATCTTTGGAAGCCGCTCCCATGGCATCGTTCCTATCAGAACCAATGCGAACATGACGTACACTCGAAACGCGGTCAGCAACTCCCAAAAAGTATCCTCTGCAGATTGCTTTGCGGGCCGGTCATGATTTTCATACCGAAAATTGATCACAAGAGAAGTCGCGTGTTGCAGAGCCCATTTCCGTAGCCGTCGGCTGCAGAAGGAAATTGGCGTCCAAATCGCGTATCGAAAAACGACCAACAAGGGTTGGAACGCGATTTGGGACAGAAACAGCAAGATGCCTCCGACCGTGCCGCTCGCCAGTGGCAAATACTCTCCATCATGATCGGTCCCGTAATGGCGACTGTTGTGATGATGAATATGGCTTTCGTAAGTGAAAGACGGGACCATCATCGGGACGCCTGCGAAGAAGTTCCAAAACCTGCGGAACAAGGTCAGCTTTCCCGATGGAAGATGCACGATCTCGTGAATGAACATCGAAGCGCGGTACAACAGGATTCCGCCCGCAGCGAAGCAGACCCATGCCAACGGCGAGGTCACGGTCATGGCAAGGTAAAAGCTGACCAAAAGGTAGGCAGCCGTGACTGAGGCAACAAAATCGATCCAGTAGATCTCTGGCCGGACAGTGAATAGATCTTTGCAAATTCCGCGAGCCGTCTGATAAAACTCGCGCTGCGTCGCAGCCTGTTGAACAGCGTCGGTACGATCTGTGATGGAGTCGCGGTTGAAATAATGATTCATGACTTATTTAGCCCTGGACACCATCCTTGACGAGTTAAGTGTTTTCATACCGAATTTTTCACGATGACAGGCGGCTGGTTTGGCCTTTGAGGCGAGTCTGCTGAAGTGGCGACACGTTTCGCAAATTTGTCAGCTTCACATCGAAGGTGAATCTTCCAAAACACAAACTTGGGCCATTGGAACCATCGTCCAATCCATCAAGCCGTCTCCGTTTCGACGCCCACGCCTCGCGAATCATCCGGGTAAATTTCTGACGCAATAACTGCAAATTTCTTTCATTGTTAATGCCAGTTTTCTTGATTGCAAACAAATCATTGGTCGACGCATATTTCGCTTGGGCCAACGCTGTAAAAATGGCCAGCTTGGGCGTGTTAATTCGCCTTATTGACCTGCCCATTGCCTCAAATCCCGTTTTGGCGGAAACTTCTGTCTCAAACATGTTTCATTATTTCTCAACACCTTTCTTTAATGTCAGATACCGAAAACAGCGGCGGCGGCCAGAGCCCACTTGAAGCTCGACGAACAAAAATGGCTCAAATTGAGTCGCTTGGTCACGACCCATGGGGCCACCGTTTCGACGATCGTGACATGATTGGCCATATCCGCGAAAAAGCTGACTCCATCAAATTCAAGCTCGAAGACGGTTCCGAGCTGGATCTGCCATCGGATCAAATCGAGGCCGGAACGCTTGCTGACTGGATGAAGGAGCAGGGAAAGGGCTCGCAATCTGGCCCACAGGTTCGGGCAGCGGGTCGGATCATGCTACATCGCAAATCGGGCAAAACGCAGTTCATCGACTTGGAAGACTGGACGGGCCGAGTCCAGCTGTTTGTTAACGTCAAACTGGTCGGCGAAGAAAACTGGGATCTGATCAAGTGCCTCGATCTGGGCGACTTGATCGGTGTGGACGGTGAATTGCGACGCACCAAAACCGGCGAGCTTTCAATCTTTGCCTCGAAAATTCACTTCCTGACAAAGACGCTCGATCCGCCTCCGGCCAAGCATCTTGGTTTGACGGATCCGGAAATTCGCCAGCGACAGCGCTATATCGATTTGGCTTACAACGAGGGTGTTCGAGATCGATTTTTGGACCGATCGAAAATTGTGGCGTCCATTCGAAAGACGCTTACGGATCAACACTTCGTCGAAATCGAAGGGCCAACCCTCCACACGATCGCTGGTGGCGCGGCGGCTCGTCCATTCAACACGCACCACAATGCACTCGACATGCCATTGGTGATGCGAATCGCACTTGAGCTGCATCTGAAGCGTTTGATGGTCGGCGGCATGGAACGTGTGTTCGAACTTGGCCGCGTTTACCGAAACGAAGGCATCAGCCCCAAGCACAATCCAGAGTTTACGATGCTGGAAGTCTATCAAGCATTCGGCGACTATAACTCGATGATGGATTTGACTGAATCGGTGATCGCGAACGCGATTGCAGCGATCGGCTGCGGCAACGTGCTGCCTTGGGGTGACAAGGAAATTGACTTTTCAACGCCGTTTACCCGCAAGACCTATGACTCCCTGTTTGCGGAACACACCGGAGTCGACCCACTCGACGTAGACGCCGTAAAAGCCTTCGCCGAATCGATTGGGTTGGACACTGACGGAAAACACGCCGACGTGATCAAGAGCGATGTTTTTGAAGCGAAAGTGGAAGACGCGTTGGTGGGTCCGGTGTTCGTCACCGACTACCCGGCTTCGATTTGTCCGTTGACGAAGCGGAAGCGTGACAATCCTGCGGTTGCCGAGCGATTTGAGTTATTCATTCACGGGATGGAGTTGGCAAACGCTTACACGGAGCTCAACGATCCGGATTTGCAGCAGCAGCTTTTCGAAACGCAGCTGGAAGGCATGGCTGACGAGGATTCGATGGCGAAAATGGACCACGATTTTGTGAAAGCACTTCGAAACGGTATGCCACCAGCGGGCGGTCTTGGCATTGGAATCGACCGACTAGTGATGCTGTTGACGGACAGCCCTTCGATTCGCGACATCATTCTGTTTCCACTGCTGCGGCATCAACAGGCGGAGTAGTGCGGCGTTTTTGCGATCAATTTTCCGAAACTGATCAGATCGCCGAAACTACCAAGTCCACCGAAACAGCCTGTTCGCCCTCGCGTTGCATCCGGTATTCGCTAGTTGGGCGGCGCGCGAGCATCCTATTCCTGTTGGGGCATTGGCTCCAATCAGCTAACATCCGCCATCCCTCAACACAGCCAAGGATGGCAAATGTACAAACTACTTTTATCGTGGCGATATCTTCGCACACGTTTCATCGCGCTGGCGTCCATCATCAGCGTCACACTTGGAGTCGCGACGCTGATCGTGGTCAATAGCGTGATGTCCGGCTTCGTCGATCAGATGAAGAACCGCTTGCACGGGGTGCTATCGGATATCGAGATGTCGGCACCGACATTCGCCGAGATCCAGCACCCGAACTACAACGTCGACATCATCCGCGATTTGCTAAAAGACGATATCGTCGACGCCACCTGTGTTGTGCGAACTCATGGCCTGATGTCATTTAATTTCAATGGCCGATCCATGACCGAAGAGATCATGCTGATCGGCATCGACGACAAGACTTATGGAAAAGTCACCGATTTCGAACCCTACCTGACTCACGCCACGAAGGGGAGCCAATTCAGCTTCCTTTTGGAAGAAGGCGGTTACGCAGAAGACGTCGGAGAAGCTGGCTGGGAATATCGGCGAGCGAAAATTGAAAATCAGCGAATGATCGAGGAGCTGCATCGCGAACATGCCCGCCGTGCTGCACGCGAGCAAGCGAACTGGAGTTCGAGTTCTTCTGCATTTAACGAGCCGGACAACGCACCTTCGGAAGTTGTTCAAACCTCCTTCAACTTCTCCGTCGACGCCGCTCAACGCGAAACTTCCCAATCAAAGTTCCCGTCGCTACCAGATAAGATTCCCGACATCGAAGAGGCACTTGCGAGAAAGCAGCAGCGAACAGAACGCAATGCCCCGCTGCAAATCACCGGCGTCGACCCACACGCTCATTTGCGAAAAAAGATCGCTCCGGAAGATCTATTCGATCCAATGAAGGATCAGTACACCGGGATCATCATCGGTCAGGCGCTGGCGAAACGCCCTGTGGTCGACAAAGACAAAAAAGTGGTTCAGTTCTATCTGATCAAACCCGGCGATGACGTTCAGATCATGACCACGACAGTTGGCAACAACCCCAAACCGGTCAGCGACATGTGCACGGTGGTGGATTTTTATTGCTCCAACATGCACGAATACGATTCCAAATTCGCATTCATGCCAATTTCAGAGCTGCAAAAGATCTGCGGCATGGTCAATCCGATCACCGGCAAAGGGTCGGCTTCAACGATTCAGATCAAGCTAAAAGAAGGCGCTGACCTTGAGGCTGCCAAAGCCAAAATGTTGGCCAGATTTCCCTATGAGGAATGCGGTTGCAATATTCAAACGTGGATGGATACGCAGCGACCGCTCTTGAGCGCCGTCAACATGGAGCTGACCATCCTGAACATTTTGCTGTTCCTAATTATCGCCGTCGCTGGATTCGGCATCCTGGCCACGTTTTACATGATCGTCGTTGAGAAAACTCGGGACATCGGAATTTTGAAAGCTCTGGGCGCACCGAGCAGCGGCGTCATGTCGATTTTCCTTAGCTATGGCGTTTCTCTTGGTGCAGTCGGAACCGGCGCAGGAATCGTTCTGGGGCTGTTGTTCGTTCGTTATATCAACGAAATCGCGAGTGTCGTGCAGTCGATTACCGGTCAGCAGATTTTCGATCCGACCATTTATTACTTTTCAGAGATCCCGACGATCGTGAGCCCATGGATGGTTCTTGGCGTCGCAATTGGAGCGATCGCCATCGCGGTCATGGCAGCCGTTTTGCCGTCCTTAAGAGCCGCTCGACTTCATCCTGTGGAGGCACTTCGCTATGAGTAAGCCATTTTCAAGTTCTGCTGCCGTTGCCGATTCGCCGAAGAAACGTGCCTCGCGTCCACCGTTGAGCATCGTTCGAAAAACGATTCTGTCGACCGATGATCTGCACAAAAGCTACCACAAAGGGAAGCTGGAAGTGCCTGTTCTGAAAGGAGTCGACATCGAAATCGCAGAAGGCGGCTTCACGACGATTATCGGGCAGAGCGGATCCGGCAAAAGCACTTTGCTGCACTTGTTGGCAACTTTGGACGCTCCCGATTCGGGATCAATTCATTACAACGAACAGCGGATCGACAATTTGCCATCACGAAAACGTGAGGGCATCCGCAATCAGGAATTCGGATTGATTTTTCAGTTCTATCACCTGTTGCCCGAACTGACGACTTTGGAAAACGTGCTGGTGCCGCGGATGGTTCAGGATGGCTTTTTTCGATACCTTGCCAACCGGAAACGTTATCGAAAAGAGGCAACTGAACTGCTCGAAATGGTCGGGCTCGGGCATCGCCTGACTCACAAACCTTCTGAACTTTCTGGCGGCGAAATGCAGCGGACTGCCATTGCGAGGTCGTTGATTTCTGATCCGAAGGTGCTTCTTGCAGACGAACCGACAGGAAACCTTGACGAGGAAAATGGTGACGAAGTCATGAAGACTTTGCATGAGCTTCGTTCCCGAAAAAATCTGACCATCGTGATGGTAACTCACGACGCAACCATGGCTAAAAAATCAGATCATGTGATTCATTTGGTCAACGGAAAAGTTGCGGGCTAAGGCAACTGGAAACAAATACTTGCCCCGAAACGGGCTGTTGATTGTTGATTTAATCCGGAATTATTCACGACAACAGGCGTCTGGTTTGATGTTTGAGACGATTCTCCTGAAATGGCGACAGTTTTTTTAGATTCACCAATGCACTTCGTGGGTAAACTGTCGAAAGCACAAACTTGGAACAATGCCCCAATGAAACAAGCTTTCTGCATGTCGACGCCCACGCATCGTGAATAATCCGGGTTAATGCCAACCCGACGCGTTACGGCGTGTTGATTTAATGAGCCGTTTGGGCGACAGCCCGGTTGCAGCGTCGTTGACCGCATCAGCACAATCTTGCGCCGTTTTGCACGAAGCCTTTTGCCGTTGCCAAAACAACCGATCCGTCCTCTGCATGAAATCCGCAGACAAGGCACTGAGACATAACAGGGCCAATTTGCTTGTCCGGGAAGTTTACAACGGCAATCACCTGGACTCCGGCAAGTTCATCGGCCTGATATCGCTCCGTGATCTGGGCACTTGATTTTAGAATTCCGATCTCGGCGCCAAAATCAATCTCCAGCAACAAAGCCGGTTTCCTCGCTGCCGGAAACTCGGATGCGGTCACGATCGTTCCAATTCTCAGATCGACTCGTGAGAATTCAGACCAGGTTAGGCTTTTATCGTTTTCATTCATTCCAATTCTCCGGGAATCTGTTGATCGGCTAGCATTCCCGTCCAGCGCCTGCGTGCCAGCAATTTTTCGCCAAGGTAGAAAGCACGTATACGTCTACCGCTCTAAAAATCGGAACCTGGTAAACGATTCCTCTATCGAGTGGCAGGGCTACTCGGTCAATTACCAAGTCACGTCTCGCCCTGTTGTCCGTGATACAACCTGAAGCATCCTTTTTTCTGTGAAAAGTGGCACAGGTCCAATCTTCATTAAATTCCTCACAGCTTAAATGGCGATGTTTGGATTGGAACAGGTGGGTCTTGTGCCCATTTTCTCCACGTGGAGTGTTCCGGAATCCAAACAGGGGGAAACCATGTCACGCGAAGTCACTACCAGGCGCCTTTTCGCAGCAAGTATGTTGCTCGTCCTGGCCTTTACTTCACTCACTCAAACCGGATGCACCCGCCCGATCCGTCGGCTCGGCATTCTGGATGAACTTGCGATCAGCTACCGCGACGCCGTATGGGCCAAGCGTGCTTACAACTTGCGGTATGCAAATTGTAACCGCGAGTACGGTGATCATTTCCGAAACGGTTTTTGTGCCGGATATTCGGACATGTGCAATGGTGGTGACGGATACATTCCGGCTCTTCCACCAGATGAGTACCGTGGCTTTGAGTACCAGTGTGCTGAAGGCGCCAAATGCGTCGAGTCCTGGTTCAAAGGCTACCCGGCAGGAGTCGCAGCGGCTCGAGAAGAAAAAGCCGGAAAATATAATGAGCTTCAAATCTCACGGATGATTGATCAAGCGGTGACTCAGACGGATGCTCCGAACATCCTGCCAACTGACGTTCCTGTGACTCAACCCTCTTCCGTGCTGCTTCCGCCGGGACAAGAAGTTCCTGCGAAGCGGCTCGGAAAAATGGTCGTTGCTCAAATGCCAGTTCCGAAGAAGAGTGCTGCAATTCAGCCCATGCCATTGCCATCGGTAATGCGAAAATCAGAAGTCAAAACGGCTTCGAAAACCGCTGCAATGTCACCTGCTACAATTGCTCCGAAGCCGCTTGGCCCGCCAAAGCCTGCAAAGATCGCTCCGCCGATTCGCACTGCATCGAAGCCAACCAGTACCGTTCCAGTCAATTCGGTTCCTACACCGTCAACTCGAACTTCAACCGCTCCGCCGATCATTTCTGGAAGCTCGATGAAGCCGCGAGTTTCCAAACCACAAAGCAAACCGGTGAAATCCAAAGTTCCACCAATCGTCTCTGGCGGCTCGAAAGTGAAGGTTGTGAGCAAACCGCCGATTGTACGTGGTCGAAAAATTGATCCCGTGGCGAGTGTAACCGTCAACGAAACTCCGCTGCCGATGGCAATGGAGACAAGCTCCGGCAACATGCCGCTACCCATGGCGATGAGCACCAGTTCACGCACCAGTCAGACGCGTACCGCAAGCTGGCCGATCAACCGCAAGTAGCAAATACCTATTCAATATTCCAAACTGAATCCGCCGGCCGACTTGTTGGCCCGTCCAAGGGAGTTTCACGATGGTGAACAACCATTCATTCAAATCCGCACGAAAGCAACAGCGGTCCATGATGTTGATGCTAACCTGCGTTATGGTGAGCATGTCATTCACGGGATGTACCGCTCTGTTTTCTCCAATCGATAGCATTCCGGCTCAACGAGTCCCGCGTCAGTTCCTTGCGGAACCTCAGGCGGACAAAGTCGCGATCGACTATTCGAGATTGCGTCAGGACAAACCGGAGTTTTACACGCTCGATTCTGACGACGTTCTTGGCGTGTTTATCGAAAACGTGCTGGGAGAATTTGGTTCTGCTCCACCGGTTCAGATTCCGGACCCGAACAGCGATCTTCCACCAGCGATCGGCTTCCCGGTTCCCGTTCGTGAAGACGGAACGCTTTCGCTACCGTTGGTTTCACCGCTGCCGGTTCGTGGGCTGACCATCCAACAGGCAGAGGCGTTGATCACACGTGCCTACCGCGAGGGTCCGAACCCGATTCTGATTGAGAAGGGACGCATTATCGTGACGCTGTTGCGTAAACGAACCTTCCGCGTCTTCGTGGTGCGTCAGGATAACTCGTTGGCCCAACGTGGACAACAATTTGCTGGCCAAGCTCAATCCCGTGTCGTAAACGACCGTAGTGACCTTTCCAGTCGAGGTTTTGTACTTCAGATGCCAGCCGGACAGAACGATGTGTTCACGGCACTTTCGCAAACCGGTGGTATCCCCGGCGTGAACGCGAAACCTGAAATTCGCGTGCTTCGAGGTGACCGCCTCGCAACCGCTCAGCGTGACGCGAAAATGGCCGAATTCTATCGGACCAATCAACCTGAACAGTTCCCTTACGGAGTCGTGCCCGGAATCGAAGATGCCACGAATACATTGAAGATTCCTCTGCGACTAAAGCCGGGCGAAGTTCCAAACTTCCGACCTGAGGACATCGTTCTACGCGACGGAGATATTGTCTATGTCGACTCCAGAGAAACAGACGTCTACTATACGGGTGGTTTGCTCGGTGGCGGCGAATTTCCACTACCGCGTGACTATGACCTTGATGTACTGTCTGCGATTCAACTCGGACGATTCAGTGTCGGAGCGGCTCAGCAATCAGGCCTTGTAGGTGGTTCAGTTCAACAGGCACAGCCGACAGAACTGATTCTACTTCGGAAGATCCCGGGAGACCGCCAATTGGCCATTCGCATTGACTTGAATGATGCGATCAATGACCCAAGACAACGCTTGCTGATCAAGGCGGGAGACACGCTGCTGTTGAGGTTCAAGCCGCAGGAAGAATTGCTGAACTTTGCGAGTGCAACGTTCTTCACATTCGGACTACGCCAACTCTTCAGGTAGCCTCGATGTGAATGTTGAAACAGAAAGGGCCGCGAGTGATCGCGGCCCTTTTTTTCTGTGGCGGGTAAAACCTTAGCCAATCAAAAGTACCCCATAAAGGATTCGAACCTCTGTCTTCGGACTGAGAGTCCGACGTCCTGGGCCGCTAGACGAATGGGGCATCGCAGATGGCGATAAGGCTAAGTCTTGATAAACCGACTTGGAACGTCAAGATCAACGCGACGAACTTGCGAGTGAGCTGTTAAAGCAATGTGCAAGGAAAGAACTTTTAATAATTACCGCTTGGAAAATCGAATATCACTTTTGCTTGGCATCTTCAGCCTGTCTGGCAGCCCTGTCCGTGATTCGCCGCGATGCGTTTCTGGCTTGAGCCCGAACGAGCAGCGACTTGTGATTACTCAACTGAGCAATCGCTTCGAGGCTATCCTTTCCGCTGATGTCACCCAACAATTTGCAACAATCGAGCAACACATTTTCAGATTCTGACTCGAGCCAAGGGATAACCCACTGAGTTGACGTGCTGCCGAAGGCTTTGAGCACATTGGCAATTTTCTTTCGGTCGACGGTGTCGAAACGCTCGCACAATTCAGGTATCACTCTCGGATCGCGTAACTGCGTCAAGACCTCGAAAGCACGCCAGCGAACTTCGTAAGCCACGTCATCCACCCTGGCAAGAATGTACGGCAAGCTTTGATCACCGTCGTGGCTGGCAAGCAAATCCATCGCTCCAAGCCGAAGATACTTATCATCGCTGGACATACAATTCACCAACACGGCAAACAGTACGGGGTGCCTTCTCTGAGGCCAAAGCTCGGGCAGCCGATCAATCGCCCGCCGTCTCGCGTCTATCGCCACGGATTCATCGTGCAACACTTGAACGATCTCGCGAATCGAAGCGGGCAGGGTCAAGAATTGCTCCGCATCCACTTCGACAAGGTAAGTCGGATTTTCGCTCGGGTTGCCTTCTCGATTTCTTGGAACGACTCGCTCAATCACAATCGCTTTGGAAGCATCGAGTTTCAAATCCGTTCGCAGGTAAGCACTGTCAAGGTTTGCGGCGGACATCGAGACCGGAGCGCCGATAGGACGAGTTGAGATTTTGGTTTCAGGTGGCTGGTTACTCACCGGCTTTTTTTCGGACTTTGTGGACGGACGATCTGCTTCAGATTTATTCTCCGGACCCGACTTTGCCGTCACCGATGGGTTGTCCGTTGGCGGAGTCGATTTAATTTTTGCACCAGACTCTTCCTTCGCCCACTTCTCTCGTGCCTGTTGGATTACTTTCTGGTCATCTGCGGACAATTTATCGACAGGAATCCCCATGAATTTCCCGTCCCGTTTCTGAAGTTCCGCCTGGAGCAGGCCATCGATCTCAGAAACGCTAACGAGCTTCGCCTCCAAAGAAAACTTACCGGTGGCGTCGGTCCAAGTGCGAAACTCTTCCTGGCAAAAAGCAGATGACTGCAGTGAGGCAAGCATCATGACGCATGTCATTATCGTAAAAAACAGGCACTTAAGTTCGCGGTTCATAGGTACCGAGTCGGGTTAGACGAGAGGTAAAGATGGGCTTTTTTGGCAAAACTTCGGCTGTGGCGTTCTGGCCCTAAATTGTATCGCGGAAACTGAATCCGGAAACACTTTGATTTGAACTGGAATTATTCACGACGACAGGCGTCTGGTTTGACCTTTGAGCTGATTCACCGAAAGTGGCGACAAGTTTTCCAAATTGGTCAATTTGAACTCGTGAAGGAACTGTCAAAACCACAAACGTCGAACAAATCCCCACTGAAACAGGCCTGCCACATTTCGACGCTCAAGCCTCGTAAATAATCTGGATGAAAAGGCCCTAAACAGCAAGCTTGAACCGCGCGATTCGTACCGCGTTTTGAATATCGCGAACAACTCGATAGCATATAGCCCATTCACATTTTCCAATTTGAATCCTTCAGCGAATTTTGAGTTAGGCGGCAATGAGCGACAAACGGCAAATCAAGATCTTTGACACAACTCTGCGCGATGGCGAACAGTCTCCCGGCTGCAGCATGAATCTCAAAGAGAAGCTCGAAGTCGCGCAAACACTTGTGGATATGGGGGTCGACATCATCGAAGCAGGTTTTCCGATTGCGTCTCCCGGCGATTTCGAAGCCGTTCAGGAAATTGCCAATTCGCTCGGCAATCGCGGAGTCGAAATCTGCGGTTTGGCACGATCCAACGACAAGGACATCGACCGTGCATGGGAAGCCTTGAAACATTCTGCCAATCCCCGGATCCATGTTTTCCTGGCGACCAGCGCGATCCACCGCGAATTCAAATTGAAGATGACTCCTGAGGAGATCATCAGTCGCGCCGTTGAAGGTGTCACTCGAGCGAAAAGCTACTGCGACAATATTGAGTTTTCTCCTGAAGATGCGGCTCGCACTGAAATTGATTTTCTCTGCGAGGTCGTCGAAAAAGTCATCGCAGCCGGTGCCACAACGGTGAACATTCCGGACACCGTCGGCTACGCGACTCCCAATCAGATGCATGACGTCATTTCAGCTCTGATGAACCGTGTTCCAAATATCGATCAAGCGGTTCTTTCAGTTCACTGCCATAACGATTTGGGCATGGCGGTTGCAAACTCGCTGGCGGCAGTTCAGGCGGGAGCCGGACAAATCGAGTGTACCATTAACGGCATCGGTGAAAGGGCCGGTAACGCATCGCTGGAAGAAATCGTCATGGCGATTCGAACGCGAGGCGATTTTTACGACTTCGACACCAAAGTCCAATCCAATCGTCTGGTCCCAGCCAGCCGACTTGTTTCTGCCGTAACCGGTTTGCAAGTGCAACGGAACAAAGCCATCGTCGGCCGAAACGCCTTCGCTCACGAAGCCGGCATTCACCAGGATGGCATGCTTAAAGAGCGCACCACTTACGAAATTATGCGTCCTCAAGACGTTGGTTTTGCCGAAACCGACTTGGTGCTGGGCAAACATTCAGGTCGTGCGGCTCTGGCAGATCGTGCGACGCAATTGGGTTTCCAGCTGACGGGCGAGCAACTACAACGAGTCTTTGCGAAGTTTAAAAAACTTGCCGACCGCAAGAAAGAAATTTTCGATGGCGACATTGTTGCCTTGGTTCAAAACGAAATCCTTGCTCCGACGGAACGCGAATGGAACCTGGTAACGTACACGGTTGAGCTAACCTACAAATCGACGCCAAAAATCACGCTGACTCTCCGCCATGGCGAAGAAGAGGACAAAACCGTGGAAGTCTGCGATGGCTCAGGAGTCGTCGATGCCGCTTTCCTTGCGGTTCAGAAAATTACGGGCGTGGACCTCGATTGCAAAGAGTTTCAAATTCAGAGCACGACGCTCGGTCGAGACGCCAATGGCGAAGTCACCATCGAAACGGATTTTGAAGGCGAAATCTATCGCGGACGAGCGGTTTCGATGGACTGTGTCGAGGCCTCGATCAAGGCCATCCTTAACGCGACCAATCGCATTATCGCAACCTCCAAAAAGGTAGCTCAATAAGTGCTTATTGAACGGGCTCTGCTTACTGAACGAGGCCGGGCAACCATTTTGACGGCTTGCCTTTTATCCCTCGATTGCTTTCGACTCTATTTCGAGACCATCGCATGAAGTTGCGTGTCGGACTGATTGGATTGGGCGACCAATGGGAGTCGCGGCACGCGCCGGCGCTTCGAGCTCTATCGGATCGATTTCAGGTTGCCGCTGTCTGTTGCGAAGTTTTTGAGAAAGCGAAACAGGTCGCTGCCCAGTTCGACGCGGTGGCTCAGCAGGGCTTTCGCGAAACGATCAGCCGCGAGGACCTCGACGCGATTCTTTACCTTTCGCCGCAGTGGTATGGATCGCTGCCGATTTTTGCCGCTTGCGAACATGGCAAAGCGATTTACAGCTCGGCGGCGCTCGACGTGAGCCCCGATCAAGCGTTGGACATCCGAACTCGAATCGAAGGCTCTGGCGTGGCGTTTATGGCCGAACTTCCGCGGCGTCATTCTCCGGCGACCATCCGGTTGAAAGAGCTTATCGCGACGAGACTAGGCACTCCGCACTTACTTTTTTGCCACCAGCGAATGGCGATGGAAAGTCAAGCAGACTGGCGACGCCGGGGGCAACACTGCCCACTGGTCTGGCGAAACATGATGGAGCTTGTCGATTGGTGTCGATATCTGGTCAACGCAGATCCCGTTTCGTTGGTAAGCTCAATTCATGAGAGACACGACGACAAAAAAGATCTGTTCTATCAGATGCTAAGCCTCGATTTTCCGGCCATTAAGACGAGCGAAGATTCTGAACACACCGTTCGCCCGATGGCACAGTTAAGCATCGGTCATTACATCCCTCAGCGATGGCCAGACGCACTCTCGTTTCGTCGGCCTCCATCAATTCAAATTTGCTGCGAGAACGGCATGGCGTTTATCGATTTGCCGTCGAATCTGATCTGGTTCGACGACGGCGGGCAGCATACGGAATCGCTCGATGCCGAACGAGCCGTTGGTGAACAGATGCTGGATCGCTTTTATCGAGCCGTGACCAGCTTAATCAGAAAAACCAGCGACCCGGAAGACGCTTATCGCGCGATGAAGATCGTTGTGAAAGCTCATGAAAGTGCTCGAACCGGCGACCGGATCAAAATCGAATACGATTGACCCAGTTGGAGGTCGCCTGCCCCATCACGGGCATCTTGACGCGTTTCCGAGCGAATCTGATTTTGAAAAAGGGCGGGTTCGAACTTGGGCGGGTTCGAACCAAAGCACTCACTGGCCCAACAGCGGACCGATCAGATACCATCCGATTATGCCTACTACAAAGCAGGCTGCCAACGAAAGTAGCATTTCGTTGCGAGCGATTCGAGCCTCTCTGACTTCGCGATTCGTCGGGTTTCGAGGGTTCGTCATGATTGTTCTGGATGCGTTTTGGCCGCATTTCGGCGGCATTAATTCAACAACTGGACGGGTCAGATCACGCCGACAGTTTAGCTTTGTCGGCACCGAAATCAATACAAGTGAATAGTTCGGGCTAATTTGTGTGCCGCCCCGGCAACCTGACCTTGCAGACCGAACACACCAGATACTTTTCGCGGATCAAGAATCCGACCCAGAAAAAGAAGCAGGTACAAATCAACAGAATCGCGAATGTAATCCAACCCGCAGTGGAAATCTCAGACCGCCAAATCGGTGGATGTCGTGTCTGGCAGAACGGACAACAAAAACCACTGGTAGCGTTGCCTTGATAAATCGGAGGAATATTTGTCGGCGGAGAATACGCATAGGGTGCAGGCTCAGGCGGTTTCTCTGCTGGGTGGGAACCACCGACGCCCCCGGCTTTGTTCCAATTTTGAGTCTCCTCAACCGACGTAGAGGAACCAACCGCTGGGGAAGACGTTGGATTCCCGCGAACCTTCGAGTCTGCCGTGTTCTGACCAGAAGGCGAATCGCTGGGCTCGACCAAGGTAAATTGGTGGCTGCACTGCGGGCATGCGATATCGAACCCGATTTTATCTTCGGATGTCAGCATTACCGTTTGGCAACTCGGACATGAAAAACGGACTTTTGCCATGCAATCAGACTTAAACAAAAAACGTGTAGTGTAACCACCTATTCGCCGTTAATTCGACGATATTGGCAAGATAACCAAACGTTAATTGGTTAGCCGCCTTCGAGCCGAAGATCTCCTCGCGTCTGCGAATTTTCGCCATTTGCTCTTGAAGCAACCGTTGACGGAGAAACCGATCCGCCATCGGCGTCTGCATGAACTCTCAGTTGGCTGGCTTGCTGAGCACGTTCCGCATCGGTCAACTCACGCCCAAAGTATTTCCCAAGAGGACTGGCCAAAACCGCTGGCAGCACGATGAGGTCTCCAACCAACGCCGCCGCCAACAGGAATAGCATCAGCGTTCCAAACCTTTGCGTCGGAGTGAAGGTACTAAACATGAACGCTGCCAAACCCAATCCGCCGATCAGCGTCGTTTGCGTCATCGCTGTCGCAACTTTGTCGTAAGCGTATTTGATGGATTGCTTCCGGGTCTTACCCGCAGCCAAAGCTTGTCGATACCAAGTCAAATAGTGAATCGTATCATCAACCGCGATTCCCATCGCAACACTTGCGGTCATCATCGAACCGATATCAACTTTGATGCCATTAAGTCCCATGATGCCGAACACGACAACAACAGGGAAAACATTTGGAATCATCGCCGCCATACCGCCCCGGAAGTTCAGCAAATTATCCCGTCTGAATCCGGCTTTCCAATCACGCAACAGCAGCATCATGACAATTGAGATCATCACGAACGCGATCAAAATACTTTGGATCAGACTCGTCAACAACGAACGTTGAGCCTTATAGACGATCGGAACGATACCGGTGTACATGGCAGAAACTTCAATCGATTCGCCGACCTCATCTCTTTCCTTCGCCGTCAGCATGCCGCTCAGCGCCTGCTTCGAATTGGGATCGATCAAATACAAATGTTCTCGACAGTCCACGAACTGTTTCGCGTTCGCTTTCAGAAAATCGTAGTCGAACATGGGATCGTCTTTTAACAAAACGACGCAATCGTACCTTTGAATGTAAGCAGGATTGCTTTTGAGTTCTTGCCTCAACGCCTTCACACTGGCGATCCGTTTTGCATCAAGCTTCTTGTTATCGGGAGACAGCCATGTCGGATCGAGCCATGCGAAGTGTTTGCGAGACTTGCGGTTGGGAACAATGCCTCGATTTTGCAAAAGATCACGAAGCGTGTTTCCAAAAATGTAAGTCTGGTCGATAAGCTCAGAAATCGACTTTCCGCTTTCAAGCTGTTCCTGAATATTGGTTTTAAATCGAACGGGATCCGGCCCCAGCACCAAAACGCGGCAGTCATTGATTGCGTCCGTTTGCTGCGATTCGTAAATGGCGCGTAAGATGTCTTTGCGGAATCGGTAGGCCGCCATGATCGGCTCAACGACCGACTTCAGATCACCAATAAACTCGCCGTAATCCACGTCATTGAGCGCGGCAAGACGAATGCTAATCCGCCACATCTCGGCACCGATTTCTTCTGGAGAAAATTTGCCGCTTCCGGGACCAGACGACCCTGAACCTACGATCGCTAGATAGTCCTGTTCGGTCATTTCCTTGCGGCTATCGTAAAGACGGCTGCTGAAAACATCCCGCTTGATACCGCCTTCCTGAGACCTGAGCGTATACAGGGGAGCAAACACATCGGTCGACATGCCAGACCCAATGTCGCCGGTACCATTGGGACCAAAGAACGTTTCAAGGTTCTCGCGAACTCGACTGGAAAGCTCCAATCGCTCAAGCATCGACAACTTCAAATCGTAGGTCTGACTGTCAAGCGATGGAACTGGCGAGTTGGCTTCCAATTCCTTCCGCTCTTCGTCAGATTCTGCTGCGGCAATTGCAGCTTGGTGTCGCTCCAACGCCTCACGTTTCATTTGCTCCTCGTAAGCTTCACGCTGAGCAGACTTGTTGACGTTGACCACGATTTCTGCCGGTACAAGTTCGCCAAGGTGTTCCTCCATCCAGCGATAGTCGGCAAGAATTTTTGCGGACTCGTCAAACAGTTTCAACAGGTGAACCTGCGTCTGGACCTTCGAAATTCCATAGGAGCCCCCGACCAAAACCAACAACGCGGCAACCAGCACAAACCGATACTGGCGAATGACCCAGTCGCCCGTCCGATCCCAGAACCTTGTCACCGCTCCAATGACCCCAAGGTCGCTTTCGTCGTTATCGTCCGGGTCACGTTTTTCATACCCCGGTTTAAATAGCGTTAGCGCTGCCGGCAGGTAGGTGAAAAGCAGCACGACCGTGGCCATGGTCGCAATCGCCGAATAGCGTCCAAATTTATTGATCGGAGCCAGCGAACTGGTAGTCAAAGAATACAAACCAAGTGCTGTCGTAAACGCGGCCAGCGAACAGGGGCCGATGCAGTGCATGACGGCCGTTTCCGCCGCAAGCTCACTACCGTCTTCGTGGCAGGCGTCGCGATAGTAGTTGACCAGATGCACCGCTCCGGAGAGCCCGAGGACGTAAACGAGGGAGGGCATGGACATCAAAATGGCATCCATGGAATCGCCGGAAACCCAAACGATGGCAAGGCTTCCCATCGCAGCAACACCACCAACGAAAAATATCATGGCGGTAACCCGGACACTGCGAAAACACAGCCACGCGATCAGGATCCCAATCGCTGCGGAGTATTTAATTAGCTTCACCAGCGTTGAAGTTCCCTCTTCATCGATCGCCACGTTATCCGCCGGTGGACCGCCGATATGAATGTTCTCATCGCTGATGCCGCACTTGCTGATGGCAAGTTCCAGAATTCGTCCGCGGCGAGGTTTTCCGGGGACCGGCCGCCCCACCACACGATCAAGCTCAGCAATGATGGGCTCGTTCAACGTCACGACAAGGCAAGTCTGCCTCGGCGGAGCATCCATCTCCAATTGAATCCAGAGTTCATACCAAAGCTCCAATCGCTGATCCTGAGTCGCTTCCGCAAGTTTGGCTCGGCTTCCCCCGAACTCTTTTTCAACTTTATCGGCGACGAAAGCTTCGAAACGCTGTCGATAGATCGAATCCGACTGCAAAACTCTCAAACGATCCGCATCAACATGCTGCAAGAGTGACTCAAAGGACCATGTGAATTCTGGATTTGGAGTGACACCAAAAAGTGCACCTGTCAGACGTTTGTGAGCTTCGATCTTGGCTTCGAACGCCGACAGTTCATCCTCTTTGTTTTTGCTAATCCGCAGCGTACCGTTTTCACCACCGATTTGTTCGAAGACTTCCAGACCGGAAACGACCGACTTGAACGGTCGGCAGCAGAGCTTTTTGGGATCCTCGTAAAAAGGATTTTCCTTTCCCTGATTCAAATTTGGCGGCGGTCCGAATTGCCCGATCAAAAACCCTTCGGCTTCGTTGCGACCGTTGGCACTTTTTTCTGACCAACGCTGAATGCCTTCGACGACGTTGTTTTGGCCTTTCCAACGAAAGAGACGACCATTGCGATCGACGAAATACCATTGCTTGTCACGACCTTGAAGCCATTTCTCCTGTCGCTGACCCCAGTCCTCGTGATAGGTGCCAGTGAACATCAGTCCTAATTCGTCGCCGACGC
The DNA here is from genome assembly GCA_964479855.1 of uncultured Pirellulaceae bacterium. GTDB lineage: Bacteria > Planctomycetota > Planctomycetia > Pirellulales > Pirellulaceae > Mariniblastus. Next base: position 23,074 of record CAYZPA010000025.1, on the reverse strand, counting down.
GATGAGCCCGGATCTCTTCATCCCGACCCGCGTCGCGAAGCACTTTTTCGTATTCAAGCGATTCTTCCTGGAGCTTTTTTCTCAACAGGTTGAATTGAGGATTGCCCTCGTGACACCATGGGCCGCTGACGACCACGAACTGGTCGCCATAAAAGTACTTCCGAAACTCCTTTAAGTCTTTCGTTTCAGGGTAATGATCAGGAAGCCAGTCAGCAACATTGTTGGTGATGTTCTCCATTCCAAGTTTGGCACTTCTGGCCAACAGAGGGACAATGAAGGCGATCACGACCAATACGGCGAGAGCACCTGTACCGAAGAATGGAATCTTCTTGGAAAAGAATGGCTTAACCATGTTAACGTTCGACCACTAGTTGCATTGAAATCCGGCGCGTAGCGATAGCCCGGACGCTCTAAGAGAGTACCCGAGCAAGGCGTTTCGAGTCCATGTCAAACTGGTCAAAATAGATCAGCCGCGATACCAAGGAGCCCTTGTTTCGATAAGATGTAGTGATATTGAGCTTTCAGGCACGGCTTTGGGATTTGATGGTATGGGAGTTAGCGAAGTGGCCATATTCGGAGTAGCGTTCATTTTTCTATTAGTCTTTCTGCCGATTGTTGCAGCGGTGTACGCGATGCTGCTGCGAGCCGCATGCGGAACTTACAACTACGTGTGGAGCCTCGAAGCTCCGACGCCCGTTTGGCAGAACTACGAAGCGGAGCCCGAAATCCCTGCCATACCGGCTGAATTGCCTCCGACGAGGCAGTCCGACAATCCTTTTGCGACTCCGGTTGCGGCGCCGGCTCTGAGGAAGCCTTTAGCGGCGAGCAGCGGAGTTCCCGTTCCGGGATTTTGGAAAGCGGTTGGGATCGTCGTTGTGATGCTTTTGATTTCGATGGCCATCACCCTGTTCCGCAACGTCATGCCGCAGAACATCCCGATTTTCGTCGCGACAGCGGTCTTGCAATTTCTGTTTACGGCAGGAGTCGTCGCGGCGATGTTACCCACGAACTATGTAAGAGCCATGGCGATTACTTTCTTTTGGCTGGCGTTTTTGTTCGTCATCGTCCTTGGAATTTTCGCTGTCATCGCGACCTTCTTCGCATTCATGCCTTAGCTTTTTTGGAAGCGGTTCATCACGCACAAAATAAGCCGCTGGCCTTCAGCCGCCGTGAGGCCTCGGGTGCGTTCGCTGACGGTGCGCCGCTTGCCGTAAGCCTCGGGTGCGCCGCGTCTCCGTAGCCGACGTCGCCAGGCTTCGGACGACGTCTTCTAACACGCCTGAACTCTGGTGAGTCCAGCTACGACTGAACAAACCCGGCCGCTAACGCGACTCGGCTCGGCTCACGCGACTCGGACCACACAAAGTGAGCCGCTGGCCGTAAGGCCTCGGGTAGGTAATTCGGGCTGATTCTTTGAACTGGCGAGCACCTAATCGCAAGCGCACAATTCCAATCGACGCCTTATTTCAGCACTGCCATCCGCAGGAAGTCAACACCGTCGAGGAACAACCTCGCTTCTTCTGCACCGAACCCTTTGTAGCTAACGAACAAGCCAGACAGTAAACCGATCACCAAAGCAACCAATAGAATGATCGTCGGCAACAACAACGTTTTGCCTTGCATGAAACCGAACATGATGCAGTACAACCCCAAAGTAAGCACGCAAGCGATTCCGTGTCCGACTTTGGCTTTGAAAGCCATCAAAGTAATCCAGATCGACATACCAACCCACATCGCGACCGAGGCGATAAAGCTGATGCCGCCAGAGTTGTAATATTTGGAAACTTCGTCCATTGAGAAAACAATCACCAGTGCGATCACGACCAGCACTCCAAGAATGCCGGCAGCAACGCCCGCGATTACAAACGAGTCTCCGCCGTCGCCGAAGTCCTGATCATCGGCGGTGATCGGAACGTCCTCAATTTCCGCTTCGGCTTTACGCATGATCTTTTCAGCGTCGGTCAAACCGGTATCGACAGAACCTTCATCGTTTTCACGAGCGGTTTTCATCCGCTTCCCGGTTTCCAAATTAAAACCGCAGTCGACGCAGATGATGACTCCGGGGTTAATGTTGACGCCGCAGTCGGGACAGATCGGACCACCACTGGAAACCTGATCAATATTCGCTTCCGCCAGCAATGCCTCCATCGGATCCACGACCTTGGGCGCGGCCTTCGCAGCGGCCACCGGCTTGGCTTTGGATGCCGCAGGAATGACCATGCCTTCTTTACATTTCGGGCATTTGACTCGTTTGCCTGCCAACTCGTTTCGGGCATTGAAAGTCGAATTGCAGCTGCCACATGTTGCTCGAATAGCCATTTCAGATTCCAAATCTTGAACCAGTTTCCTGTCGCAGGTATTTTGAGCGACAGGAACATTCTGGCAACTTATTTTGGCGGTTTCGTCAGCGTTTCAGACGAATTAAGGGATAATTCCGTTGCCAAAACCTGCGAATCGCCACAATCCGTCACGAACAAGCTCGCTCCTGTTTCCGATTTGCGTTCGAATTCGAACGCACCCGACGAATCGCCCATTGATGTTTGTGACAGATTGTCATTCAAATCGAACGGGCGACAAAAACTGGCGATTACAACTTTGGACCCTGAATCTCCGACAAAACCAGTCGATCCCAAAAATTTCTTTGACCGCCGAAGTTTGGCCCGAGACTTGCTTTGGTCGGGCCACAGAATGCCGACAGGCAATTCTGGCAGGGACGGTGCGCCGCGTTCACTTTGTGGCAGTCGCAAACGCTGCCAAGAATTGCGAGCGGCCCCTAAAGAATCACTTTTACATTCAGACTCTTCACATATTCCCCCACAACTCCGGAGGAAACGGAACGATGGCCACGACTGCCAAAAAGAAAAACAAAAAAACTCAGACTCGTTTGCAGCCACTTGGCGACCGCATCGTCGTTGAACGAGAAGTTTCACTGGACCAGACCGCTGGCGGAATTTTCCTTCCCGAATCTGCGAAGGATAAGTCTTCGCGAGGCGTCGTGATTGCTGTCGGAGAAGGCCGCATGCTGAAAGACGGCTCTCGTGCCCCGCTGCAAGTCTCAACGGGCGATGCCGTGATTTTCACATCCTACGGCCCGGATGAGTTCAAAGACGGCGATCGCGAATTGCTTCTAATGCGTGAAGACGATGTTCTCGCGATCATTGGCTAATCGTTTTCGATTTGCTCCCCAAAATTCCCCCAAACAATTCATTACAAAAAGTAATCAAGGAATATAACCATGGCAAAGATGATCGCTTTCGAACAGGAAGCTCGCGAATCGATTCGCAAAGGCGTTTCGAAACTGGCTCGTGCTGTCAAAGTTACACTCGGTCCAAAAGGCCGCAACGTCATTCTTCAAAAGAGCTTCGGCTCGCCGACCGTCACCAAGGACGGCGTTAGCGTTGCGAAGGAAATTGAACTGGAGGACGTCTATGAAAACATGGGCGCCCAGATGGTTCGCGAAGTTGCCAGCAAGACCAGCGATGTTGCTGGTGACGGCACGACGACGGCAACCGTTATGGCTGAAGCCATCTTTAACGAAGGCCTAAAAGCGGTAACCGCTGGCGTTAACCCGATCCAAATGAAGCAGGGCATCGAAGCCGCTGTGACCGACATCTGTGAAAAGCTGACCAAGATGTCGATCAAGATTAAAAACAAAAGCGAAATGGCCAACGTGGCTTCGATCGCTTCCAACAACGACTCTGAAATCGGAACTCTGCTCGCAGACGCGATGGAAAAGGTCGGAAAAGACGGCGTCATCACCGTCGACGAAGGCAAGAGCCTTGGCACCGAAGTCGAATGGGTTGAAGGGATGCAGTTTGATCGCGGCTACCTTTCTCCTTATTTCGTAAACGAAACTGCCAGCATGGAATGCGTTTTCGAAGACGCTTACATTCTGGTATTCGAAAAGAAGATCTCCAACATCAAGGACCTTGTTCCTCTGTTGGAAAAAGTTGTTCAGCAAGGCAAGCCGCTCCTGATCATCGCAGAAGACGTTGACGGCGAAGCATTGGCGACGCTTGTTATCAACCGCCTTCGCGGTTCTTTCAATTGCTGTGCCGTGAAGGCTCCTGGCTACGGCGATCGCCGCAAAGCCATGATGGAAGACATCGCGATTTTGACCGGTGGTCAGCCAATCTTTGAAGCTCTCGGACTGAAACTGGAAAGCCTTGGCCTTTCAGATCTCGGCCGCGCGAAGAAAGTCATCATTTCGAAAGACAACACCACGATTATTCAGGGTGGCGGCAAGACTGCGGATCGCATGGCTCGCATCGACCAGATTCGTCGCGAGATCGAGAACACTTCCAGCGACTACGATCGCGAAAAGCTCGAAGAGCGTTTGGCGAAACTGGCCGGTGGCGTCGCGAAAGTCAACGTTGGTGCGGCAACTGAAAGCGAAATGAAGGAAAAGAAGGCTCGCGTTGAGGACGCCTTGCACGCAACCCGTGCGGCTGTCGAAGACGGAATCCTTCCTGGTGGCGGCGTGGCATTGCTTCGTGCTGCTGCAAGCGTCAAGCCTTCTGATCTGACCGAAGACGAACTGACTGGCTACAACATCGTGACTCGTGCTTGTCGTGCTCCGTTGAGCATGATCGCCAGCAACGCTGGTCAGGATGGCGGCATCGTCTGTGAGAAAGTCGTCGATTCAAAAGCGAACGTTGGCTACAACGCTCTGACTGACACTTACGAAGATCTCGTCAAAGCTGGTGTCATCGACCCAGCGAAAGTGACCAAGACTGCGCTTTCAAACGCGGCAAGCGTTGCGACTCTGTTGCTGACCAGCGATGCCCTTATCGCTGACAAGCCGACAGATTCAAAGTCTGCAGGCGGTGGCGGCCACGATCACGACATGTACTAAACCGACCTTGAGTCGTTTACATAGCGTTAAACGCCGAGCAGTTTTCTGTTCGGCGTTTTTTCGTGTTTTTCGTGCAATCGCGTGAGTGCTTAAAAACATCTGGTGCGTGATGCCTCAAATGTTTGGATAGTTTTCCACGAAAACGGTGGCCAAACCAGCAGTCGCCAATAGCCCCATCCAAAATAGCGCAACCGAAAACCAGTCTCGCCATCCGCCGAGGACTCGACCGTATCCTTCGACCGCTGGGCCGGCCAAAAAACACAGATTGCACGCACAACCGCAAAAGCCGACGGCCACCCAAAAGTCGAATCCGCCGAGTAGTTCAGGTTTCAAAATTAAGCTGTACCCGATTACAAGAACCGCTAATGAAAGATTGTACAAGACGCGGTAAATTTCCCATCGCTTCATAATCGGAGCAAAATCGACGATCGGCTTTGGCGACGCCGAGAATCCACTCGCTTTGCCAACTCCCTGCGTTTTTGTTGCGGTCTCGATCGGAGCGGCATACGGATTTGAATCGGCGTTCACGGCAATGACCTCACTTGGACCCGGATTATTCACGATGCGTGGGCGTCGACATGGAGAAAGCTTGTTTCATTGGATTATTGTTCCACGTTTGCCGTTTCGGCAGGTCACCCAAGACGTGAAACTGACGAATTTGCAAAACTTGCTTCCGCGTCGGGAGAATCGCTTCAAAGGGCAAGATCTGACGCCTGTCGTCGTGAATAATTCCGGTTGGAATCTGGAACTCACTTCGCCCCGCGAAGCAGCGGAAACAGCTTTACCGCATCTGACCAAAGGACTCCGTTGACCTCAAGTGTCTTCGTCTGTGCGATGCGGCCTATCGCCGCTTCGGGCGTGATGTTGTCAAAGTGCGCCAGTGCCATTGCCGCAATCACCGGTGAACGCGATAGTCCCGCCGAACACGCGACCAACACCGTCATCTCGTGCCGCAAACAATCCACAACGCACTGCATTGCCAGTTGCAGCGTCGCCGGATCGTTCCCGCCTCCATCGTTAAGCGGAAACCTGCAGTAGATCAATTGTCGGGGCAGGGTGGCGGGTTTCTGGGGCAGGGTGGCGGGTTTCTCTTCGAATGCGACGTCGATCACCACCGAAATTTGGTTGTCGAATATGGGTTGCGGGTTGCGAGCGTCATCCGCGTTTCCAACCCAAAGCCGATTCGGTTCAACTTCGTGCATGAGCACTCCCAATGGTCGAAGTCCTGGAATTGGTCACGAAAAAAGCCGCTCTCACTGAACGGCTTATTCGATCCAGAATTATTCACGACGACAGGCGTCGGCTTGCTCTTTGAAGCGATTCACCGAACGCGGTGCCAAGTTTATTTCACGTCGTGGGTAACCTGTCGAAACCACAAACCTGGAACAATACCCCAATGAAATAGCTTTCTCCATGTCGACGCCCACGCATCGTGAATCATCTGGGTCGACATCATTCGTTTATGGCATCCTACACTAACGATAGATTTCCAAACCAAAGGAGACCCCTTGGAAGAAAGCATCATCACTATCGGTGGCTCCAAATCCGGTGAATGGCGACACGAATCCCGAGAAGTTATCGCTTACCGTTGCGACGTCTCCGAGGAACATGGCGTTGTAACCGAATCGCAGTCGCGACGTCTGGCGAAGCTGATAATGTGCCATCAACTGCAGTTCATACGAAGTCGACAAAGTCGCACTGTTGTCTTCCGAGTCAATGATCTCGAAACCATCGTTTTCAAGAAAGAAGTCGACCTTGTTCAGGTTGGCGAAGACGCCGAACTTGCTGACTCCGGAAATACTGAATCGATACCCGATGTCGTAAAACAGTTCCGCTCCGATGTGACCACCAATCAAGTGGTTGTTTGTATCGATTCGAAATTGGCCCGTCTCAGACGTTCCCGGAATCGGGTTGTTAAAGACGTCTCGACGAGGTGCGGTACTGGTCAATGAGTAGTCATCGGCAAAGTAAATGTAACGCCATCCAACAAAAGATTTCAGTACATCCCAGCCCCAACGAACCCGATTCGATTCGATGCTGTGGAGTGTGGAATCTTTGAATTGGGTGTGAGTCTCCGCTCCGAAGAATGACGAAAGGTCACCTCCGACCAATCCACCTCCGGCCGTGAACAAAGCGTTCAATCGCAAACGGTCATCGGTGACTGTCTGCGTCGCTTCGATGTTCGACGTTCCGAAATAGCTGATTTCACGCCCCTGAGTCATATCAGGACGCTGGCCCAGAGTAACTCTCCAACCGAAACCTTCGTCGAAGTCACCAAGTGCGCTGAAGTTTGAGTTTGTAATGTCGCCGTCTTCTCGAGTGAAGATCAGAGCTTCGATGTAACCGTAGCGGCGAGCGGAACTGACCGAGCCGAAGGTTCCGTAGTCGCAGTTGATGCGATTTGGATTGTAGCAACCGCCAGGGCCGCAGGAATCGCAGCCGCCTGCACCGTCACAGTCATTGCAACCGCCGACAACGCTTGGCAGTCCAACCGAATCGGTGACCATCGATCCGGAATCGAAGTAGCTGGAATCCGAAACGATAGGAGCACTTCCCATTACGTCTCCGCTGATCGGCATGCTCATTCCGGGCGAAACGAGCGTGCCCGAAACGACTGGAGGAACTGGAGCAGAAGACGACAACGGCATTGAGACTTCTGGCTGCCCTCCAAACGAAGGAGCGGACTGAATTGGGTTCGGCAACGCGATCGCAGGTGGAGCGATGGAGTTTCGAGACCCGGATCCTTGAGCCTTGACAGGCATTTTTGCAGGCGAAAACGCTCGGGCGATTCGATAGCCCTCTGCGGAGTTGGACTGAGCCGTCACTTGCTTGACTTCCGCGTTTTTGACAACACCGGAACCAATTGGGGCTAACAAATTTGGTTTTACTTTTTCAGTTGGTTTTGGGCTTGCAACGATGGGTGGTTTTGGCCGTGTCGCAGAATCCTTTGCCGGCTTTATCGATGGTAAACCAGAGACAATGGGAGGCAGATTCGATCGATTTGCGTCGCTTCGCCGCGAAGTTTCCATCCTTGGATCCATCGAAGGAGCGTCCATTGATTGGCCTTCGCCTCGGACAATCGGCGGCAGGCTGCCTTGACTGCCGGTTTGCTGGGCAAGGACGCTTGAGGCGCCGAATGCTGGCACTGCGCCAAGGACAGTAAGTGCGGCGAACCGTGCAATCAGATGCAATTTTTGCTTTTTCATGGGTCTGTTGGTGTACAAACAGGTCATCAAACGGCAAGCCAATGCTGCCCCATCTGTTTTTCGGCTTAACTGCTGCACGACTTTGCCGATTCTATTGATTTTTGCAAATATCGGTCGTGAAACCGTTCTGACGATCGCATGGAAAGGTCTTGTTCTGAGGCCAGCAGTACCGTTTCAACCAATAGAACTTCCAACTGAAAGTGCGCTGCCCGAACTGGCAAAGGTACCGCCCAAACTGACAGTGTGAGCGATGGGACTTGCTATCGATGGCGCTGATGGGCGTGTTTTGAAGTCGCACACAGGGGATGAAATTTGGCATTTTACGCGATAAAACGCTCGTAAATTTAAGACCGCGAAGCGTTTCAATACAAGCCCGACGCGCGAGCGAGGGATCTGAATTTCCTTGGAGATGTCCAACAAGCTTTCTCCATGTCGACGCCCACGCATCGTGAATAATCCGGGTTGAAGTTCCAGGAACTTCTGCAGACTCAAGGCTATGGAAAACGCGGCACTCTGGTCATAATATGGCGTACTGATCTAATTGGGGCTATCACTGTCCGCTTCAGTCTTCCACCCAACTTTGAGTCCTGAGTTCCAAAAAATGGATTACCTTCTTTTCCTTCTACGTCGCGCCGTCATGTTCCCTCTGGGAATACTGACATCTCCGACGCAGGGCTTGCGTTCAGTCTGGTCGGAATCGCACCGAAACAAAGCGTTGCTGCTGGGCATGCCAGCACTTTTGGTAGCGCTGCTTGCATTGGGAGTGGTGAGTTATTGCCAATTGAGCAATCCCAAGAATCTTGAGGATCGTTACAAACTTAAATACGACAAAGTCACTGCCTCGATCCGTCAGCTGACGGGAGAAATCATTCGCCAGAGACAAGTGAGAGCATCGGGCGATTCCGCCGAAGCCGATCTGACGCTTGAAGAACAAAAGCTGGAAGAGCTTCGCGAGCTTAAACAGGCTCAGAAAATTTATCTTGATAAGCTCATTACCATCGCGCCCGATAACAACGCACATCGTTTCGAGTTGGTCAAACTGGTCGCCAATCAGAACGATCCATCTCATGCTCTGAGCCTGTTGAACGAGCTGGCTCCTGAGGACTCACCCGGCTACCCGAGAGCGCATTTTCAGCTGGCGAACCGCTACTTCACTGCTCCAGCGAGAACGCGAATGGAGCTGGTCGGAAATCTGGATCTTGCTCTGTTGCACATAAACCACGCTTTGACAAGAGACGACGAAGATCCTTCCGCCAAACGCCTGAAGGCTCAAATTCTTGTTAAGTCCGAACGTTATACCGAAGCGTACGAGATTTACGAAAAACTCTTTGAATCGAATCCAAACTACTACAGGCAGTTGACCAAACTGAATGAATTATTGAAACGCGAGGAACGGGATGAATCGGTCCTCGAAGACGCGTTGCTCAAGTTTCAGCAGCTCTCTAACGATCAGGAAAATCGTGACGACAGTCGACGGTGGGAGGTCATCCAGACCGGCATCACGCAAACCCAATCCATGTTGAAGCAGTGGAATGCGATCGAAGATCGGCTTACGGAGGAAATCGCAAAATTTCCCGCCGATGGCGACCCGGATACCAAAGCTCGCCGAACGCGACTGAAAGAACTGTTGGCCGCAAGCTACATCGCATGGGCGGAAGAGTTGACTCCCAATTCGATCACTTTGGAAGAAGTCGATCAGCCGACTCAAATGAGATTGCTGGAGATCTACCGTAAAGCTTTTTTTAACAACCCGAAGAACAGTCGGGTCCTTGAAGCATTAACGCGACTCACGCTATCCGAGTTTCCGAACGTCGCATCTGCTGCGTTGGAGGTCTATGATCCCAATTCTGATGACGACCCTCCTGCGGCGGTGCTCAACCAGCAGGGAAACGAAGCTTTGTTAAGCAAACGATTCGCCGAAGCGATCAAGTACTATGAGCGAGCTCGCAACAAGACTCCCAACAGCGCTGCGATTCTGAACAACCTCGCGTACTCCTATCTGGTCGCCAAAGAAAATAACGCGGAACTTGCATTGCAAAGAATCAATGAGGCCCTGCGAAGTTTGCCTCAAGATCTTGATCCAGAGGAACGGTCAAAATTCCTGCACACCAAAGGCACGGCTTTAAAACAATTGAACCGCCAACAGGAAGCGATCTCATCGTTCGAAAAAGCGATTCAGGCTCGCCCCGACCACGAAGACACGCTGCGATCCTTGATCGAGTGCTACCGCGCTTTGGACCTTGAACCGCCGGAGCAATACATTAGACGGTTTGAAGCAATACGACAGGAAGCACTGCAACCGTAGCCTTTGATCCGACGCCCTGATTCCTGAATGCCTAACTTTTTTTAAAACGACCAATCAATCCTGATCCATGAAATTTAAACACAGAGACGAAGATCTTGGCAAACGGTCGTTCCTTGATTTGCTGTTGTCACCCGTTCGGGCGATTCAGGACTGGTTTGCAGACGCTCTATCGGGCAGCGATGCCATCCACGATGGGCAGTCCAATTCTTTCATCGGGCTTTTGACCTTTCCACTCCGCCTTGCCTGGGGCTTCGCCGTGTTCATGGTTCAAGCATGGACGACATCGAGAGATGGAATGGCGTTTATCCGTGGCATGCCTGCGCTCGGCATCCTCGCATTCACTCCCTTTCTGATTTGGGTGTTACACAACTACGAAAGACAAATCTCGATTAGTCCGACCACGGGCTATCACGCCATGCACCGGCGAAACGGAGACTTCGAGGATGCGGTACTGTTCTCGGCAAAACTCATTGAGCTCGAACCGACAAAACTGGATTACAAATACCTGCATGCTGAAAACCTTGCGCAGACCGGGAGAATAGACGAAGCAACAAGGCTGATGAATTTCCTCGCTGGCGACACGGCGGTCGGCGATTTCAAGACGGATAATCCATCCGAACAGCAGGTCGATTTGGCGGTCACGAATGCGTCAGATAGACCAGGCACTATGTCGGATGAACCGTCGCCCGATGATGGCGAATCGACGGAACCAGAGAGACTCGGTCGAGCTCATGTGTGGCTTACGCAGCGGCTTCTTCGTGAGCAGCGAATTGAGTACTCCGAAGAACGCAATCAGAAAGCGATGCAGCATTTGCGGGCCGCGATCGCATTGGAACCAGAAAACATGCAGGCCAAGATCAGCCTGGTTGAATTGTATTCCTCCCGTGCCGACAAAGTGAAAGACGAAGATCCGGAAGCCTACGTGAAGAACTTGATGCTGGCTCGCAAACAGTGCGAACAGCTCACGAACTACGAACGTTTCTTCCGAATTGAGCAAGTCCGGGCGATGCCGTTACTGATTGACATCTGCGTCAAGTTGAATGACCAACCGGCGGCTTTGCGAGCTTTGGATCGGGCGACGGCAAAAATTAGTCGCGTTGCCAGAATGAATCCCGAATTCTTCGAAATCTGGATCTCGCTGGTGAAATGTGCGGTGGCAGTCAAGGACTACGAACAGGCGAGGGAATTTATTCAAGAGGGCTATCGCAGTATAAAGAATCCCGACAACCGACGAAGAATCATGCAAATGGCCTCCCTTATCAGTTTGCAAAACGCGGATGATTTTGTCGACCTCGAGGATGAACAACAATTTCGATTGCGTTTGTTTGCGTTGTGCAAAGCGATCCAGTCCAACCCTCGCGATACCCGAATTTACAGACGCCTGATGGACTACGTTGATATCGATCGAGGCGGACCCATTCGAGATGCATGGCTTCGCAATTCGATTCTTGGCTGCCCGATCCCCGGCGTCATCCACATCATTTTGGGAATGCGAGAACTCTCACGTGACAATATCGTCCAGGGACAAAGCCATTGGGATATTGCCCAGCAACAGTTTGGCACAACAGAATTTGTCGTACATCGCCTGATTGCGACAGCGGTCCAGCAAGACGACAAATATGTAGAAGGCCAGATCATTTCAAAAGCAATCGAAATGTTCCCCGAACAGTACATGCTCTATGAAACCAGAGGTGCGTTGAAAAAAGGTGAAGGTCGATATGAAGACGCTTTGAAGGACTTCAAAATTGTTGTCGAAAAAGTTCCTGAACGGATCTCGGTTCACAAACACCTGTCAGACTGCTACGAAAAACTTGGGCAAGCAGAACTGGCCAAGATTCATAAAAACCGGGTCGAAGAAATTCTTGATCAGCTGGATCAAAGAAATCGCGAAGAATACGAAAAACTTCTCGAGCAACTTTGATATCCCGCAGTGATGTCTCACTTGAACCGGAATGATTCACGACGACAGGCGTCTGGTTTGATGTTTGATGTTTGAGGCGATTCTCCTGAAGTGGCGACAGTTTTTGCAGATTCACCAATTCACTTCGTGGGTGAACTGTCGAAACCACAAACTTGGAACAATGCCCAATCAAAACAAGCCTTCAGAATTTTGACGACCACGCATCGTGAATAATCCGGGTTGAAAGCTTCGAAACTTCGCGGGCTCGATATTGCCCACCTACTCGACAATCGGTTCTCACTGAATGTCCAGCGGAAGAGTGCGGCATTGTGGCACAACTTTGGACCGAAACTTTTGTTTCTACAATTGTGGGTTGTTCCGCTTGCCACGGATTTTCGAGGCGATAACTCCCCACAAGTTATTCCTAAGCAAAAAATCCGGGCAGAACCAGAGAATTCCCCCTTTCGTTTGGGGACGTTTTTTTGATTGCTGGATACAATTGACGCTGAGTTAATCCGATCTAGCGAGAGGGCGTCTACCCTCTATTGCCGTGCTACGTTTTGCTGATCGTCAAATTGAAGATCGCAGTTGGAGACCACCACTTTGTTCTCGAATCTTTCACGTTTTCACTTGTTCCTTGCTTTCGTTGCCATTCTTGGGCTTCGTCTGGTTGTTGGGTTCCATTTCTACAAAGAGGGGGTCGGCAAACTTAACCAGCCCGATTGGACCGCGAAAGGATTTTTGAGTACCGCGAAAGGACCGTTCGCTGAGTATTTTCGTGGGATGACCGATGACGCCGATGGAAAACGACAACTCGGCATCGTCGAATCCTCAAACGGCGATGGCGAACAAAAAATTGAAATCAGCACCGAAGATACGTTCTCGATCTGGAACGACTATGTCGATCGCGCGACTGACTACTACGCTTTTGGCAGCCCGGATTTGATTGAAGAGCTAAAGCAACAGATTTCCGAACTGGAAGAAAAACTCGCCAACGCAGATTCGATGGAACGAAGCGAGGTTTCTGACACTCAGTCCCTGATCGCAGAAAAGAATGCGGAGCTTGAGTCAATCGCCAACCAGCCAAAAATGGCCAACGAGATTTTGCAAGCTCACGAGTTCGCGCTCGAAGACTGGGTCAACGTAAATCGAATCCCCGTCATGGCTCATTACCGAAGCGACGATCGCCTCGACGGTTTCACTCGGGATGGCGAAAATCGAACTGAAGTCGCACTGGAGGTTGACTCTCTTCGAGGCCAGGTCGACACCATCAAAAGCGATCGATACAAGGAGTTAAGCAAATGGAAGTACGAAGTCGGTGAGATTTGGGATTCGTTCGAAGCTCAAATCAACGCTTTGCCTGTCGGAAAACAGGTCCGCGCGGAAGCCCTTCCGCTGCACCGACCTTACGCTCAAAAAATGTCAAAACTGTCGGTGATCAACAAAGTGATCCCTTGGTTCGACACCATCGTCGGCGTGTTGTTGATCCTTGGTCTTTTCACTCGTTTCGCTTCGCTCGCGGCTGCCCTATTCCTCTGCTCGGTTTTGTTGACTCAACCTTTCTGGGTGCCGGGAACAACTCCAACTTACTATCAGGCGATCGAGATGGTCGCTTGCCTTGTCCTGTTTGCGACCTGTGCGGGTCGCATCGGCGGCTTGGATTTTTTCTTCTCATCTCCAAAGCCAACTCAACCTGAACCAGCTCCGAACTAGCACAACGAGCAACGCTCATAAGATCACCGCTGCCAACCACCACCTGCCAATCGACCCAATCAATCAAATTAAAGTTCTCAAGGAATATTCATGAACGGTTTGACCCCTGAACAACGTGAAAATGGATCTGACAATTACTATTCGGCGCTGTCCGAGTTTGACAAAGTGAATCGTCGTCAGTTCATTCGCAACACAATGGCGGTCGGTGGGGCCACCGCGATCGGCGCTGGAGCGATGTACTTCGGCTACAACAAACCAACCAACCCGGTTCGTGTCTGCGTGATCGGAACGGGCGACGAAGGAAACGTCTTGATCGGCGCGATCAATCCTGACTTCGTTCAGGTAACATCGATCTGCGACATGCGTCCGTCCTCGATTCACCGCGCGTTCCATGGGGATTGGTCATCGGACAACGCCAAACGCGTTCGCAAAGGGCTGATGGACGTTTACGGCTGGAAAACCGAAGAGGAAGCTCGTCGAAACGTGGTCGTCCACCAAGATTGGAAGAAAGCGATCGAGGACCCAAACATTGACGGCGTGATCATTGCCACTCCGCTGTTTCTTCACGCTCCGATTGCCATCGCTGCGATGCGAGCAGGAAAGCATGTTTTGTGTGAAAAACTGATGGCCCACAATGTGGCACAGTGCAAATTGATGACGCGTGTGGCGCAGGAAAAGGGACAGGAGCGATTCCTGTCGATCGGTCACCAACGCCATTACAGCATCCTTTATGACAACGCCGTCAACCTGATCAAGTGGGGATTGCTTGGAGAAATTCACTCGATCCGCGCCCAGTGGCATCGCGGAAACTTGCCCGGCAAAGACTCATGGGCGCTGCCGATTCCGGGCGGAGAAAAAACGATCGATGGCAAAAACGTTGATCGTATCGCTTCGGACCTGAGGAAGCTTACCGACGCTTTCATGGACCCGAACACATCGCCTTCGGATCGAAAGAAGCTCGGTAAGAAGGTCGCTCAATGGACGCAGCTCAACAACGACCAGAAAGTCGATGCCAAAAAGTATGGCTACATCGATGACGATCAGGTCTACGGTGATCGCACTCGTACCGCGATGGAAGAATTGATTCGCTGGCGTTTGTGGGACCGCACCGGCGGTGGTTTGATGGCCGAATTGGGCAGCCACCAACTGGACGCGGCCAGCATTTTCATTGCTGCGTTGGCCAAAGAGAAAGGCAAACATGTTCACCCGTTGACGGTTCATGCTGTCGGTGGACGACATCAGGCTCCGATGGATCGCGACGCGGCGGACCATGTGTACTGCATGTTCGAGTACCCAGGGCAGGGCTACGACTACGATTTCGATGTTGGCTACTACGACAAGATCAACCAGTACGGTTACAAATTCGAAGACGGAAAACACGCCGGCAGCGGGATCGAAAGCTATGAAGAAAACAGCGACAAAAAAGTAGTCGTCACTTATTCTTCAATCAACGGCAACGGCTATGGTGGCTACGGCGAAGTCGTCATGGGCTCCAAGGGCACCTTGATTCTGGACAAAGAGAAGGATGTCTTGCTCTACCCAACAGCCGGAGCGAATTACAAGACTCGGGTGAAAAAGCAGAAGGGCGGAGCGGTCGTTCTGGACACAACCACTTCCGGCGATGCGGCTCCGGCGAAGGCAGCTCAGGGAGCAGGCTATGTCAGTCGTGGTTACAAGGAAGAGATCGAGCATTGGGCGTGGTGCATCAGCACTGGCGACCAGATGAACCAGCCACGTTGTAACGGAGAAGTTGCTCTGGCAGATGCTTGCGTTGCTTTGACCGCCCGCCAGGCGATCAAGAATTCGCAAACGAAAGGCGGACACGGATTCATCCAGTTCCAGCCGGAATGGTTCGACGTCAACGCGGATGCGGTTCCTGAAGCAATTTCGATCGAAGAAACGAAAAAGATGTTTGCGATGGAGAAAAAGAACCTGAACATGGCGTAGGCTGCACCTCGCAGTCGCACAGACGTCATGTTCGTGCAACTCCAAGCCTCTGTTAATTTGGCTGACATCAATTGACGATCCAACGGTGTTGAGAATACTTCATTCCAACACCGTTTTTTTGTGTTCGGACGTCAATGAGCGAAAACAAAGACAATCAATCTGCGGCAACGGAACGACCCCAGCCGAACAAGGCTCGTAGAAAGCCAATCTATCGTTGGCTTTCGACTTTGGCGATCGTAGCAGGTTTGTGCTTTGCGGGATGGATGTGGGTAAATGCCCAAGCACATTCCAAGCTGCTGAATCAAATCCGGGAAGCAGGTTATCCCGACGCCAGCATCGGCAGTGTTAGCGTTGGCCCTAACGGAGTTACCGCATCGGAACTGGTTCTACCTGCGGATGGAAATCTCCCCGGCCTCAAAATTGGCTCACTGACAGTAAAGCAGTCTTTCACCAAACTTGTAAGCGGCGCCAAACCGTACGAGCAGATCGTTATCGCTGACGGCAACATCGATCTCAATTTCGAATCGCCGCGAGATAGTGCCAATTTTTCATTTGCAGATCTGGACTTGCGGGAACTCACCCTGCCAGCGAGATCTGTTTCCATCGAGAATTTCAACGTCACGATTCATGATTCCGATTCGGAGCTCTTATTAGGCGGAATAAGTCTGGCAGTTCAGGATTCATCCACACAGATTTCGGTCTCGGGTTCCATCGATCAGTCTATCGAAGGCGCAGTTGAGTTCTCTGGCAGCATTGATCGATCTTCAGGAAATGGAAATGTCGAATTCACGGGCGACAAGCTCCACATCGTCGATCAGGCCTGGCAACGCTGGCCGGGAATTCCTCCTTCGGTACTACGTCACCTTGGTGCGGACGCAGTCTTTGATCTGGATGCAAATCTGAAAATTGAAAACGGACAAGGCATTTCCTATCGAGCGAACATCGAAACCCACAACGCCCGTTTGTTCATTCCAAAATTTGAATTGCCCATCAAAATTCATGAAGGAAAAGTCCGAATCGAAGATGGCGTCGTCAACTACGAGGCCGTCACTGCATCCATGGGCGACCAGGACCGTGTGATTGGTTCGGGGTTCACGACCATCGCCGGCTTCCCTTGCCAGACGGAATTCAAAGGAGAATTCTTTGACGTTGATGTTGATGACTTACGAAAACTGGTGAAGCAGATTCCATTAAAAGTCTCTGGTACCGCAAGCGGGAAAGTCGTCGGTTCGGTTGACGTCAATTCCGAACTTGAAACGACGCTCCGCATTTCTGCTGCCGGAAACGGAAGCGAGGCTGGCTATGGAAAAATCAGTGCAGCCAAATCAACAATCAACGTCGAGATTCAGCCTCTTGTTCTGACGCAAGAGGGACGCACGATCGATTTGCAGGGAAACGTTGCGGTGGACGCAGCAGCGACCTCACAGGATGTAGATGATATTCTGGCGACCTTCGATCTCGAGGCCCTGGACGAACAGTTTGAATTCGACTTTCCCGGGAACGGCGTGGTCAATCTGAACATACCGCTCGATTCAGCTGCCGACCTGAAAACATGGACTCTCGTCATTGATGCGTTTGCTCCGCAAGGAAACATTTCCGGCATGGAATTTCGCGACATCAAAGCAAAATCATTCCTGCGGGATGGCTTTCTGGTTTTCTCGCCCGCATCGGCGACACCTGT
>CAYZPA010000025.1:0-5367 GCA_964479855.1 uncultured Pirellulaceae bacterium | reverse complement strand
CCTCGAATCCAGCGAAATCCGAGCCCTTGACGTGAACGCTCGGCAAATTCCAGCGGACTGGTTCGCAAGGAAGGTCGCGATCTTTACAACCGGGAAAGCGGCCGCAAAAAAGGAGCCCGGATCGACTGATGATTTCCCCATGAACATCCAGGGACTGTTTGATGGCGAGCTCCATTTGTCCGAGCAGTCGAAGCTTTTAGCCGAAGCGGTTTCCTTTCAAGCCAGTTCAAAAAACATTCGACTTTTCGAAACGGATTTGAATTCAACTCGAATCACTGGCGAGTTGGGCGACACGCTAACGATCAACAGCATCACCTCCAATATCGGAGCCCGTGGCAAATTTTCCATCGAAGGGAACGTTGAACCGTTCGAACGAATTGGTAGCTTCAAAGCTCAATGGAGCGACATTGACAGTAATCCGTTTCTAAGAAATTTTGCCACAACTGATGTTTCGTTTGAAACAAGTGGATCGATGAATTGCGAATTCGTAAATGGAGCTCCTGTCGTGGATGGCAACGTACGACTGCAGTCTGCACAGTTACTGGACCTGAACCTCAGGGATTTGGAACTCAACGTCAAGAGTGAGCCGGATCGAATCGTCTTTGCCAGCCGTCGACAACCGGGATTGGGGCTAGAAGGGCACATCAAAACGAATGCTCCTTACGGGTTTGAGATTGACGCGCGATCTAAGCAGCTTAAGCTGCGAAATTTCTTTATCGACGACATCAATGGCATGGTCAGTTCCAGAATTTTTACCAAAGGAACCGTTCAGCCATTTTCGCTTGAGACCGATGGCCAGCTCTCACTCAGACAACTTCGATTCAATGACAATAACCTTAAACCAATAGAGTCTCGCTGGAGATATTCGACACGACAGCCAGAAAGAAACATGCTTTCTTTCAACGGGCTGGGAGGCGTATTCTCACTTGATACGGATTCACCAGGTCAAAAGGATCTTGAATTTCGCATTGAGAATTTTGAATCCGATCAGCTTTCGGCGTTTCGCAAACTTCCAGTAAAACTTGACGGAAGCTTTTCAGGCAAAGCAGTCATTTCAAATTGGCGCAACGCGAATGCTCGCGCTGCCGCTGTCGAATTGCAAACGGATATGCTTTCTGTCGGCACAGCTCGGCTTTCCCGTTTGAAGGCAAAAGCAACGCTGTCCAGAAACGGGCAACTTGGGTATTCCGCGACGGGCAGATTGCTGGACGGAAAATTGGAACTCGACGGAAAATCGACACTTGCACGCGACAAACCGTATTCCGAAAACAGCTTTCCAGTGCGAGTTCGATTGACCAACGCACGCGTCAAAAAATTATTCGAAAACGAGCGCTCCATTCCTGCGGCACGCCAGATCTCGGGACGGCTTTCCACGGCGATGCAGTGGAACGTGATTCCCGGATTGATGCCTGAGGGATCTGGATTCGTCACGCTGGATGATCTGAAATGGAAAAACCGAATCGTTAGCCGGAAAATTTCGTCCGACCTCTTTCTCAAGGATGGATTGGTTCGCCTTTCCAAGGTATCCGCAGATTTAAGACAGGGTGAAATCTCTGGTCGGGCGACGATCCCGCTAACTGGCAGCGCGTCTGGAAATTACGAACTGGAAGTCCGCAACTTCAGCCTCGGACGTACGCTTGATGTTTTGATGGACAAACCCATCAAAGCAGACGGCCTTATTGATGCGAGGATTTCTGGCCGAACTGGGAACACCATTTCGGGCTCTGGAACACTCGGCGTATCGCGTGCAGGGCTTTTTGGGGCGCGTGATCAGTCAGTCAAACTTCCGATTCGATTTCAAATCAAACCTGCCCAGCGAACCGCACGAATGGAACTTCCCCGTTCACGTTTCCAGGCATTCCGCGGCAATGTTTACGGTTCCGCCTCGTTGGATATCGGAACTCAGGTTGTTCTCGATTCCAAATTGGAGCTTTCCAATCTTGATTCCAAGTCTCTGCTTAATTCACTGGCTGGATATTCCAATACGGGCAAAGGAAAATTGAGCGGTCACCTTGAGCTGAAGAGCCGAAACCTGAAATCTCTGAACGACCTAAATGGATCCTTTGACGGTCATCTCGATCAGTCCAACGCATTTACGATTCCGGTTCTGGCTCAGGTTAGCAATCTTCTTGGAAACACTTCCGTGTTGCGGAACGAGCAATTTGATTCCGAGCAAATGGTCCTTCGGCTTTCAAAAAGTCGAATTGCCATCGAAGAATTCAATCTAAGATCCGAAATTGCCAAAGTTGTCGTCACAGGCGATGCGTGGCTCGACGGCAGGCTGAACCTCGATATCGCGGCCCGAGTCGAACGTCTGAACCAGCCAACGCTGCTGGACGAACTTGCCACTTCGCCGCTTGCAAGGCTCACCGGTTCTCCAACGGCATTCTTTGCCCAAGCCGCAGAGTTTCTATCTGAGCGTGTCCTGTTTTTGAATGTAAAAGGCACAACAACGAGACCGCAAATCCAAATAAACACGGGAAAACAGCTACGCGAGGAAGTCATTCGTTACTTTTTACGTGGCAGTCAAATTTTGCCAAACAGGATTCGCCTGAACAATTAATTGAATCGTTGCGGCCAAACAATCCGAATCATCCAGAACAGCCTGTCGTCGGCTGATCATCTTTTCGGAACTTATTATGGCTTCAAAATTTGTCACTCATAGCCAATCCAAACGCTGCATTGCCGCTCCGTTCGCTTTGGCCGCACTCGCATTCGCTGTGATTTTCAGTTCTGGTTGCGCCACGCTTTCATCGTTTGGCATTCCTGTAGGGAGCCCAGCCAATCGCCTCTTGAAATCTGCAAAGACGATCAGTGAAATTCCTGGACAGAGCCTTCTGCTGCAAAAAGAACTTGCGATCGTTCCACTGAACGAATACGTCGTTGAAATATCTGACACCGTATCAATTGAACCCGTAAGCTTCGACGCAACGATTCGCCTACCGGGTGATCAAGTGGTTAAGCCTGACGGGAACGTGACCCTTGGAGAGTTTGGACTTTACCAAGCCGCAGGCAAAACTCTTGAGCAGATGCAGCTTGAGATTCAGGCTGAAATCGACTCACAAATCAGAGCCAAAAAGGAAGTCGAGTTTTCAAAAGAGCAAACGCGTCTCAGCCAGTTGCGGGCCGATGAGACTTTTGCCCCAAAACTTGGATTCGAAGTCAACGCACTTGATGATTCCAAAACAGATGACGACCTCGATCTGGACGAAGAAACTGACAGCGATACAGAATCCGAAGACGTCATCCTTGCTCGCGAGAGACGAACCGCTCGCCTGAATTTCGAGCAGGAACTTGACAAGACGCTCAGCCAAAACCGAATCAGCGTTCGCCTGACCAACTGGGACAGCAAGAAAATCTACGTGCTGGGAGAAGTCAATTCACCTGGCGCATTCCTGTACCGAGGTAACGAAACCGTTCTGGACGCGATCATCGAAGCAGGCGGTATCGGCACCAAAGCGAATCATCATGCGATCATCGTTAGCAGACCATCGTCGTGTGGCGATTGTCGCACCGTAATGAAAGTCTGCTACGACCAGATCGTGCAACTTGGTGACGCATCGACAAACTATCAGCTTCTGCCGGGCGATCGAGTCTACGTTCCGTCACTCTCGTTCATGGACGACTTAAAACAATCGCTCAATCCATTCGCAAACGACAAATGCCCTCGATGCTCGTGCGACGCAGTCGGTTGCAGCCTGCCACAAGGGTGCGAGTAGCACAATAAATCGCAATAGCCCCCGCAGCAAACGACACAGTTCTTCATCGACTTGATGTATAGAACTTTCTCCTGTCACAGTCGTTCTTTTTCGGAGCGGAATTCATGTGCTTTCGCACCGTGACATTTGAATTCTTTTCGGAAAACGAAACTGGCTTGCCGTCTGCAGCACCAAGTAATTTGCAACGATTCACACGCGAACCTAAACTCTGGTTTTGAATCTCTTCAGGAACGAGCTGGTTTTCAATAATCAGCCATTCAATTCCTATGGTGTATTTTTGCATGAACAAAAAGCAACTTGTCGAACTTGGTGTCCCGAAAGACTGCGTTCCAGAAGCGATCGCTGTCGCGCAAAACATGCCTCGAACTCGTGATTCAGCGAAGCAACTGATCCCAAAAGTTGTTGCATCGCCGGAAGTCTACGTCGCGGATCCAGATCTTGGATCTTTCGCGAAAGCTCTGATCGAATACCGTGAAAATGACGTTGAACTGGAACCAATCGAGTACCACAAATGGGGTCAGGATTTTGACTCGCACTCAATCTCGCAAATTGAAAACGCGTGCAAACTACCAATCGCTCGTGGCGCAGCGCTGATGCCGGATGCTCATTCCGGGTACGGTCTTCCAATCGGAGGCGTGCTCGCCTGTGAAAATGCCGTGATTCCTTACGGCGTCGGTGTTGACATCGCCTGCCGCATGAAACTGACGATCACCGACCTTGATGTCGCGACTGTTGAAGGTAATGATCCTGCAAAGTGTCGTGAGCTCGATAGTGCTCTTCAAAAAGGTACGCTTTTTGGAACGGGGCGAAAATGGAAACGGCCTCACGAACACGCCGTGCTGGATGAAGACTGGACGATCACCGCGATCACTCGTCAAGTTCGCGACAAAGCGGTGGGGCAGCTCGGAACCAGCGGTAGTGGAAACCACTTCGTTGAATGGGGAACCGTTACGCTACCCGAGGACGATTTCGGAATGCCGGCGGGAACTTACGTCGCACTTTTGTCGCACAGTGGTTCTCGTGGACCGGGAGCAATGACTTGCAAGCGGTACACAGACATCGCCCGACAGAATGCGCCGTCCCGAATCAAGGACGATCCGCAACTTCGACACCTTTGCTGGCTGGACATGGACAGCGAGGCGGGACAGGAGTATTGGGCTGCGATGAACCTGATGGGCCGGTTTGCATCCGCGAATCACGAGATTATTCACAAGAACGTGACTCGACTGGCGGGCGCGAAATCTCTTGCCACGATCGAAAACCACCACAATTTCGCGTGGCTTGAAAAACATGGCGGGCAAAAGGTCTACGTTCACCGAAAAGGAGCGACGCCTGCCGGTGTTGGAGACCTTGGGATCATTCCTGGCAACATGGCTGATTCAGCGTTTATTGTTCGTGGAAAGGGAAATCCAAAAAGCCTCAATTCAGCATCCCACGGGGCGGGACGAGCCATGTCTCGAACGGCCGCAAAGAAGCAATTCAATTGGGGAACATGGAAGGACCACCTGAAGCAAAAAAACGTGCGACTACTGGCTGGCGGAATTGATGAAGTCCCCGGCGCCTACAAGAACATCCATGATGTGATGGCGGCGCAACAGGATCTTGTCGATGTCGTTGGACAATTCATGCCTCGCATCGTCATGATGTG
>CAYZPA010000024.1:2484-62413 GCA_964479855.1 uncultured Pirellulaceae bacterium | reverse complement strand
CGTTTCTTGTCCGTTTCTTGTTACCTGTCCCCGTTTCTTGTTTGTCCCCGTTTCTTGTTGTCCGCCTTTGCGACCGGTCGGCCAGAGGGTCGAGGAGCGATTTACCGAGTGGCTGGCGGATCAGCAGCAGACGGGCGGCGAGTTTACCGACGAGCAGATGTAATGGCTGTTGGCGATCAAGGACCACATTGCCAGCAGCCTGATGATCGAGCAAGACGATTTCGAGTACGCCCCGTTCAATCAGTTTGGCGGCATCGGCCGCGCGTACGAACTGTTCAGAGAAGAGTTAACCTGCATAATGGAAGAACTCAATACGAGATTAGCCGCCTGGGTCGCAACCGTTCGTAGTACCGCCTTTAAGCGGGATCGAGCGCAACCGAATGACTAACATTCCGGCTAAAGCCGGTACTACAAACAAAACAACCATGTACGACTACCGCAAATGGAACACCGAGAAGCAAGCCGCCGCTCTCAAGGAGCGAGTCGCCCACGGATTCCCTTTGTACAGTCCACCCCACGTTCCCGAACCAGACGCCTACCGAATCATCACTGGTGCCTGCTTTGAGCACAAACCAATTCTCGAACCACCCGAACGCTTGAAATGGTTTGAACACCAACTCCTCGACCACCTCCAAAAACAATCACTCGAAATCGCCGCTTGGGTCGTCCTACCCAACCACTATCACATCCTCGTCAAAATCCCCGACATCAAATCGTTCACCAAAGCTCAAGGCCAACTCCACGGTCGTACATCGTTCGAGATCAACAAAGAAGACAACAAACAAGGTCGCCAAGTCTGGTTTCGCTGCAGTGACCGAGTCATGCGGAGCGAGCGTCATTACTTCACCACGCTGAACTACATTCACAACAATCCCGTGAAGCACGGCTACGTCGACAAATGGGGCGACTGGGCCTATTCGAGTTACCACTGGTATTTGGAAAACAAAGGACGCAACTGGCTTGTCGAACTCTGGCGAGAATATCCCGTCCTCAACTACGGAGACAAATGGGATGTTCTGTAACGACCGAGTTCAACATCGTGTTCGTAGTACCGGCTTCAGCCGGAATCGACGTGGGAAACAACCTGAAACAGGAAACCGCACCAACAAATCGAATCGGATCACGCCATGACACAATTTTGTGCGGACAAATAAACGGGACAAAAACAAATAAACGGGGGCAGGTCCAGTTATTGACAAGATGGGCACTTTCGGTGTTGTAATTCAATGCCCAGAACAGCCCGCAACGCTCCCGGAGGAATGGTCTACCACGTAATCAACCGTGGTGTTGGTAAGAAAAAACTTTTCTTTAAGGACGAAGACTACCTCGCCTTTGAGCGAGTCATTGTTGAGACGCTCGAAAAACGTTTGATGCGGATTCTTTCGTATTGCTTGATGCCCAATCATTGGCACTTCGTGCTTTGGCCTGAGAATGACAGCGATCTTGGTTCTTTCATGCAACGGTTGAAAAGACGTAAACTGGACCTGTCCCCGTTTCTTTCCTGTCCCCGTTTCTTTCCCCAAGAGCTTGTAGCCGCCTGAAAGTGATCCGGCGGTCCGTGAAGCTATGCGCCAACGGGATCACAGCTTGGACGCCTACGAAAAAACTTGAGACCACACCTGCCAAATCGCAGATGTGGTGAAAAGAAAGATATCAGAAGTTGATCTGAACAATGTCGCGTAGCTTTCCATCCTCTGGATTGTCATTCGTGCTTAGGATGAGTTCGATCGACGTTGCAAGTGTCGCCACAATCGGTGCGTAGTGCCGATCTTTTGCGTTCTCGTACAACGGCAAGTCTTGATAAAGTCCAATCGCCACGCCCATGAGCTGCCGAACAATCTCCTTCGGCACTTCGTCTCGCTCGTTCCAAGCAGTCCGATACTCCTCGAGATGATCGTAGAGTTGGTCAAGAAGCTTGATGTCCAGCCCGTCACCATCGTGGAACTGCGTTATCAGCCCAGCTTCCCCGAGAATTAGTTCATTCAAATCAATTGCAGACAGCATGTTGGTCTCCAGTTCTACTTATCTTCGGTAGTTTGTTGTTGTGATTGAGGATAAAGGGTCAGGTCTTTTTGATTGATGCGGCACGGAAAAGTCACGTGAAAAGAGACCTGACACTGGCCTGACACCTTTTCTGGCATGTGGACATCTTTTCTGGCATGCGACACCTAACGCGGCAGCCAGCCGCGCCGTTGAGCATCCGTCTTTAGATAGGCGGTTAGATAATCGAATGCGGGAAAGACGCCATATTTTCCATAACGAGCAGACTGGTCATCGCTTCCATCCGTGCCGGGCGAGAGACAGATAATTTCCTGATGCTTTAAATCAATGCACCAAGCATCGCCGTAGCCGGTCGCGTAACCGAATTGTACGATTTGAAAATCATCTTCAAATTCGCAAACCGGCGCATATTGTGACTGATTGTCAATGAAGTCATCGGCACCCCACAAAGAAATAATTTTGGCTTCAAACTCTGTCGGTTTGATGACTCTTGAAAAAAAACCTTCAAGATAAGGATATGCGTATCTTTGAGATCGCTTTATCAGATAGTCGAATATCGGTGTCAGCTGCTCGACCGCTGAATACTCGTTGCACTGATTCAAACAACTGGGCGTAATTTCGGCCAACAATGCAAGGAATCGATCGCCCTCTACGACACCATCATCAAAACTGGCTCTAAACGCTTCAAAATTTTGCATGAGAAATTGCCCAGGTTGTAGACTCCTCGCACCCCATTCGTCAGGCCCCTACGATCAGACAAGGCAGGGCAGGAGATGCAAAACTAATCGAAACTACTTAATTTCGACCCTTACTTTGTCTCTGTGTTTCGCCACCGTCGCGTCAAAAAGCCGTTTTGTTTCGTCGTCTCGAATCCTCTCGATGACGTCTTGAAGTTTTTTTTCGCCATCTCGAATTTCAATGCAACGAATCAAGTGAACTCCGAACTGCGATTTAAAGGGAGATGAAAAATCGCCGGGATTCAATGCAAATGCAACGTCAGTAAATTTGCGAGCCATCGGTCCCTGAAACCCGATCCAACCAAGATCACCTTTGAATTTTGCGGAAGCAGACTGAGAATACTTCGCAACCGCGTCGTCCCACGACAGCGATCCATCTTTCAGTTTGCTCATCACGTTCGTGGCAACTTCCATCGTCTTGGCGTCAGACGACTTCCACAGAATTTGAGCCACGTGCAATTCGGTGCCGTCATAAAATCGACGCCGATCCTCAAACCGTTTCTCCAGATGTTTTTGAGTAATGTAATGTCTCGTGTACCTGCTCCATGAACTCTTCCACTGAAGCTCGCGACGGTATTCGGCCTCCGAGAGCTGCAACTGAGCCAGAAAGTCATCCAGCGTTTGGTCCGACTGGGCAAGCTGCTGCCGGACCAGATCCAATTGCGATTCGACGTCCGTCGTTTTAAATCGCGTCGTCTGCAAGTAGTTCAGCGCGATCTCGCGATCCACGCATTGCTGGATTCCAGCGTCCAACGTCGCCTTGTCGCGGTTCTTTCGACTGGCTAACTCGGGAACATGTTCAAACGATTTGTCCAATTGATATTGGACCTGATTCAGCGATATTCGCTGGTCATCGACGGTCGCCACAATGGCGACATCTTCCTGAGTTTGAAACGGCAAAAACGCAATCACGAGACAGGCAATCGAGAAATACCGAAAGACTCGCATTGAACAACATTGAATTGTCTGGCTGAATAGCATTACGGCAACGGAATATTCTTAAGCGAAATGTTCGCGGGCACTGAAACGATGGCTCCCGGACTCTCGTATAACAATGAGAAATTTGAAGGATCTTCGACGAAGAAATATTGCAGCAACATTCCTTCTTCATCCATGCCGCCTCCTTGCTGACCAATCGATGGCTCCCTTTTTCCGTCCTCACTCACCAAGAACAGCGGGTTATCGTAGATCCACTGCAAGTGTGATTCGAGTTCGGTCGCAGGATCTTCCATCGCGATTCGAATATTGACGCCGTAAAGATCTTCGTTTTCCTCGTAGCCCATATACTGAACGATCATCCCTGCTTTACTGATGGACGGTTCCCCTTCGATCGTGCCTAACGAATCGAAACGGAATTTCTCCCGCCTGCCCGGCAAAACGCAATCCAATTTTGCGGTCAAGGATTTGATTCCCTGAACCTTCCGCGTGACATGCTTCAGCGTAATCGACATTTCGACCTGGCTGACCCCCGCCTGCACCAAACCTGAAATAGTGCCCTGAGTATTGGAAAGTTCCAACGGTTTGCCTTGATCATCTACAACTTTGACTTCGCTAAGCGGCATCTCGATCGAGACAGGATTGAGTCGAGGCTCCCATTGGATCACCAATTCGACGCGAGTGTAATCAAGCTGGGGTGCGATGAGATTCTTGGCCGAAGAAACGCTGACAACTCGAGTGCTAAAAATACCGCTTTCGTCTCTGGGCAACACGGGAGCCGCCTGGGCTTGATCGATGGCGTCTGGCTGGACGGGAGGAATCGGAATGATGGTCAGTTGCCCTGGCATCGAGCCATAAACCACCGTTTGAAAGCCTCCGCGATTCATGACTTCGGTTGCGGCTTGCCAAAAAGTGGCGTCCTTCAGATCAATTTCGATTTCCTTTTCAAGAACCGATTCATCGTACCCTTCTGCAAGACCGAGCACGTTATCAGATTGAAGTTTGATTTCCGAGATCGCTTCCTTCACCGTCATCGTTCCCGACAGAGATATCTTTGACGGAGAAGTCGCCACGCGAATAGCGGCTTGTTCGAGTTGCTTGCGAATGCGAATCAATCGTTCGTTTTTGTCCGAACTAAAATCTTCAGAAGGGTCATCAAGATAGTCCAACACCACCGGGCCAAGCTTGATCAATTCCTTTTCAGCTTCATCCCGCTCGTCGAAGCTACCTGAATCGAGCTGCTTTTGTAGAGGACCGATCTTGTCGATCGTTTTCATCTCTTCAATTTGACCAAACGCAATCGCTGGGCAAAAAGTGGCTGAACAAAAAGTAAAAACGAGACAGACGGAAACGAGAGCTGACGATACCGGGGAACAGCTTTTTTTGATCGCTGATTTCATGAGTGTGCAAAAAAAATAGGACACGGCGCTAAGACGTCGGCTGAAACGTTGGCTAAGACGTCGGTCCATTGTACGCGATTCGATTACAGAAAACAGTTTGACGACCTTGCAAAACTTATCGCCACTTCAGGACGATCGTCTCAATGGGCAAACATGGGCAAACATGGGCAAACCAGACGCCGGTCGTCGTGAATCATTCCGTTTAAAGTGCTGCGGAGCCGGACCAGCCCTTCCACCACTTCTTTCGCCCGCCTTTTTCACTGCGAACCGAAAAGCCCCACGGTTTTCCGTTGGTTGCGATGCAGTCGGTCATCTTTGCGAACTGAAAGATGGCTCCGAGTATTTTGGCGTCGGTCATGTTGGATCGCTGAAGATCCGCACGGGTAAAATCGGCTTTGGAAAGATCTGCTCCGAACAAATTCGCTTCTGTCAAAAGGGAGGAACGAAGATCGGCTCCCGAAAGTTCAGCGAACATCATGTCCGCGCGTTCAAATTTGGCTTCCATCAAATCGGTTGAATTCAATCTCGAGTGACGAAACTTTGAATCCGACGCATCGCAGTTACGAAAACTGCTGACGTCAAAAACGCTGTCAGAAAAATCGCACTCCTTCATACAGGCTTGTTGGAAATTCGCACGCTTTGCGACACAGTTGCTAACCTTGGTCCTTAACATTTTCGCTTCGCTGAAATCCACGTCGCTAAGATTGCAGCTGGTAAATTTACAGGCTGAAAGATCCAAGCCTCGCATGTCCGCGCCCGTGAGATCGATTCCGCTTAACGCTCTGCCACGTAGCGTGTCATGCTTGACTGCAATGATTCGCTTGCCCGTATCCTTGTGCTTGATTTCAAGCATGACCGTTCTCCCGACGCGAGGCCTCAAGCCCACGATTCAAAACGATTGGAAAAATCCCAATCGCTGCCGAAATACTCGGCAGCTACCAAGTGTCATTCGCCATCCCCAGCTCTGTATAAACCTGAACAACGCGTACTGTGTTTCGTTGCAAAAACGTGAAGGTTGACACAAATCAGTGCATTTTTCTGTTAACCACCAATTTAAGGGGCAGATCGCCACGTTTCAAACACATTCCAATAAAAAACTTTTTCCAAAAGAACCGGAATTATTCACGACGACAGGTGTCCGGTTCGATGTTTGAGGCGATTCCCCTGAAGTGGCGACGTTTTTGCAGATTCACCAATTCACGTCGTGGGTGAACTGTCGAAACCACAAACCTGGAACGATAACCCAGTGAAACAAGCCTTCTCCATTTCGACGCCCACGCCTCGTGAATAATCCGGGAAGAAACGCAATTTCAGGCAACGTGACGGCAAGCCACGAATATGAATTAAAAATTGTCTCGATAGAATTCGGGCTTACTTTCGCAAAAGTAACGTCGCCGGAGCTCGCTTTCGAAAAGTACGCCGCCGGAAACAGGTTTCCGCAAAAACGCACTGCCCCTTGGCTAATTATGTTCACAACTTTCAAAAAGATAACGCAAACGTTCATCCCAATTCTCCTCTTCATTGCAGGATTGCTTTCCTTTGAGGCAAACGAATTGCGGGCTGATGAAAAGAAAATCATTGTCTGCTCAACCACCCAGACTGCCGATTTTGCCAGACAGATTGTTGGCGATCGGTGCGAAGTCATCAGCGTTCTGGCAGCGGGTGAGGATCCGCACATCTGCACGCCCGGAGGTAACGATAGCGCGAATGTTGGTCGAGCCGATCTTTGTTTGCGAAATGGATGGAACCTCGAAGGGAACTCATGGATGAAAACGATGGCTAACAATGCAGGCAAGAAGCTTGTGACATGCATCGAAGGAGTCGAGCCGCTGGAAGCGGTTGGGCATGAAGGAACCGCAAAGGATCCTCATGCGTGGCTGGATCCGAAAAACGCAAAGATCTATGTCGAAAATATTCGCGATGCGGTTGTGGAGCTGGTTCCTGAACACGCAGACGAATTTCGCATGCGTGCAGACTTGTACATTCTGCAACTGCGAGCGTTGGATCAATGGATCAAACGCAGCCTTGGCACGATCCCAAAAAACCAGCGGATCCTGATCACTCACCACGATGCTTTCGGATACTTTTGCAAGGCTTATGGCATGAAGACGTTTAGCCCGGTCGGCTGGACCACAGGCGAGCTGACGGGTGTGTCGTTACAACGCAAACAGGAGATCATTGACGAGATCCGCGAGCGAGGTGTTCCCGCGATCTTTGTGGAAACGTCCACTAACGACGACCTGCTGACCGGAATCGCTCACGATGCAGGTGTTGCTGTTGGTGAGTCGCTGTACTCGGACGCGATGGGGCCCAGCGGAAGTGCGGGGGAGACCTACATCGGAATGATGCGTGAAAATGTGGTCCGGATCGTAAAAGGGCTGGCTCCAAAAAAGGAATAGCCAATAACGAAGCAAACTTTTTCAGGAATTCCCATGCGACTCTTAATGACATTATTGCTGATCGTTTTCATCGTTGGCGGGACCTGGGCCTTCGTGGATTTCGATAGCCGAATTGATCGGTCGGCTTCGGAGACGGTGTCGAAGAAGACGGACGGCAAGGTCACTGTTGAAATTCGAAGGACGTTTGACTGTTTTGGCGACCCGGAGTGGTCAGAAGACGCGATCCGAGTCAGCTTTGTCGATGAAGTCGTGTTTTCAAGTGATGCTAAAAAGATTCCTGCGAGCGAGACGATTACGTTTGAATTTTCCGAAGCTGAAATCGAGGAGAACAGTTTGACGGTCTATGCAAACCCGATTTCTCCCGATGACGACTTCTCAGAAACTGCCGCGCTACGAGCCATGACGGTCGAACTCATTTACGCTGGAAAATTGATCGCAAAAGAAATTTTCCAGGACGATGGTTCGGGTTTTTCAGTTGGCGGCGTGGTCGAGTTTGCAATTCCGGACCAAGACGCTTACGATGATCACGATCACTAATCCGTAGCAATGGCTACGGATTGAACGAAGCACGTACACGTTTCCTCTTTTTCTGCCGTCACTGCCTTCATTTCCTCATTGCCTTGAACCATCCGAACGATTCTGAATTTGCGATTGAGGTTGAGGACCTAACGGTCAGCTACGGTCCAGTGCCGGCGTTGCTGGACGTGTCGGTTCAAATACCGGCCGGGCAGTTGATTGGCGTGATCGGCCCCAACGGTTCAGGAAAATCCACCCTGATCAAAGCGATGATGGGTTTCGTCAAACCCGACGTAGGGCAAGTATTTTTGTGGGGCGAGGAAGTTTCGCACACCAAAGGCAAAGTCGCCTACGTGCCGCAGCGTGGTACCGTTGACTGGGATTTTCCAATCACGGTTCGAGAAGTCGCGGCAATGGGGCGATACGGACATCGGCGTTGGTGGCAGGACCTTTTGCGATCTGATTATTCGATGGCAGATCAGGCGTTGGAAAAAGTTCGCATGAGCGAATTTGCGAAGCGGCAAATCGGTCAACTTTCCGGCGGTCAGCAACAGCGAGTGTTTATGGCTCGAGCTTTGGCACAGGATGCGGATATCCTTTTACTGGACGAGCCGTTCGCTGGAGTCGACGCGGCGACCGAAAGGGCAATTCTGGATGTGCTGCAGCAGACCAGGGAGCAAGGTAAAACAGTTGTCGTGGTCCATCATGATTTGGCAACGGCGGCGGAGTACTTTGATCAATTGATCCTTTTGAAGCAGCGGCTTTTTGGTTTTGGACCTCCTCGTTCGGTGCTCAACGCTGAACTTCTGTGCGATGTCTATGAAGGCAACCTGAAGGTGTTCGCGGAACTCTCGCGTCAAGAAGACGTTCAGTCCGAAGTTGTTCAATCCGAAGACGTTCAATCCAAAGACGCTCAACCTTAAAATCGGCCACCGCATCATGAACTGGCTTCAGGAAACCCTGACTCAATACAGCTACATGCTGAAACCGCTGCTAACGGGCACGCTGGTCTCCATCGTGTGCAGTGTGATCGGTTGCTTCATCATTCTCAGGCGAATGGCATTTTTGGCCGACGCGATCGCCCATTCGATGCTGGCGGGCGTCATCGCAGGCTACCTGATTGTAAAAATGGTTTTCGGTGTCGATGCGGAAACGGGAGCGATGCTATTGGGAGCGATCATTGCTGGCGTGTTGACGGTTGGCATGGTCGGATTCGTGACGCGATTTTCAAGGCTCAAGGAAGATACCGCGATCGGAATTATGTACACCGGAATCTTTGCAGCAGGATCGTTTGTTCTGTCGTTGCAAATGTTTGGGCAGTACGTCCACATCGACATCTATCACTATGTGGTCGGTTCGGTCGCCTCGGTTGATAACTCGAAACTTTGGTTGGCCGCGATTGTGACAACCGCCGTTTTGTCGGTGGTCATCCTGTTTTATCGGCCTCTGCAACTGACCAGTTTCGATCCTGTCATGGCTGCTTCGATCGGGATTCCCGTCCTGGCGGTAGACTACTTACTGACGACGTGCACTTCGCTGGTGGTCGTTTGCGGAGTACAAATCGCGGGAGTTATCTTGGTCGTTGCGATGATCATTACGCCGGCGGCGAGTGCTTATTTGATCTCGGATCGACTGGACCGAATGATCATGATTTCTGCTGTACTGGGAGTGACGGGATATTGGGTCGGCTTTTTTGGAGCGATCATTTTTGGAGCAGCCGCTGGAGCTTCGGTGGTCGTGACGATGACGCTCATCTTCCTGCTGTGCCTCGTCTTTGCGCCTCGATACGGTTTGGTGGCTGACTGGATTCGAAAAGCGAATACCGTGCCTCAGGAAATTATGGAAGACGTTTTGGGATGCGTGTTACGAGCTGAGGGTAACGTTGTGCCGGTTGCGGAGGTGCTCAAACGAGTCGACAACCCGAACGCAAAAATTCACAAAGCGATCCATGCGTTGACCCGCCAAGGACTGTTGGAATACGAAGGGGATCAAGTCCATTTGACGGAGGACGGCGAATTTCAAGCCAAGCGACTGGTGCGAGCTCATCGTTTGTGGGAGACCTATTTGGACACGACCAAGACTCCCAAAAAACAGATTCACGAAAAAGCTCATGTTCTGGAGCACATTTCTGATCCCGCGACGGTTGAGTATCTTGACGACAAGCTTGGCCATCCGTTGACCGACCCGCACGGCAGCACGATTCCGAGTGCGGCTGGGCTGTTGAGCGGACAGATTTTGCTCAGCGTGCTACGAAAGGGAAATCGCGCGACGGTTGTAAAGGCGGGTGCCAATGCGGCATGGACCGAAGTGAAAATCGGCGATGAAGTCCTGATGGCCGCAAGACGCGACGACGGCCAAACATGGGTGATGATTTTTTCGGACGGCCGCGAGCTTGAGCTTGATCACGACACTGCGGACTCGATCGTGGTTGAGTTGATTCGGGATTAAGTTCGTCTCGCCTCAGCGAGAAGTTCGTTGCCGGCATTCGCCGCGTAGTTTTTGTTTTGGAAGCATTCGCCTTGGGTAGCATTCGCCCTCGATAGGTCGATTTTCCAAGGTCGCGAATTCTTGGTAACCCGACGCGTCACGGCTTGTTGATTTAATGAGCCGTTTGGGCGTTAGCCCCGGTTGAAGCGTCGTTAACTGAGGCTATCGCCT
Source organism: uncultured Pirellulaceae bacterium (assembly GCA_964479855.1). Classification (GTDB taxonomy): domain Bacteria; phylum Planctomycetota; class Planctomycetia; order Pirellulales; family Pirellulaceae; genus Mariniblastus. Next base: position 51,766 of record CAYZPA010000024.1, on the reverse strand, counting down.
AGTCGGCTCACGTTGCTGAAGGTTGTTTTAAAAAAAATCACAGCCTCGCTGACGCGTCGGGTTGCCATTGCGAGATTGCGTTTGCAAAACGAACTTAATCAACAGCCCGGTCAGCGAGTTGGAAGCTCGAACGTAGCGTTTCCTCGTTAACGCGTCGGATTACCACTGGCACGTTGGCTTGCACGCTTCTGATAAACTCGCAGCTTGGAACGACCTAGCTACCTTTGGGTTTAATCGTCGGTCTACGCGTCTCGTCGCTTAATCAGTTCGACTGAATTTCCCGCGTCGTTATAGTGGCACTCATCCACAAAAGTCTGAATCAATTTCACGCCGCGGCCGCAAGTCTTTTCCAGATTTTCGTCGGCGGTCGGATCGGGAACGTCTTCAAGACAAAACCCTTTCCCTTCGTCAGTGATCTTTGCGTAGAACTGATCAGAATCCAACTGCAAAACGACGGAGACCTTTTTGGAAAGGTCCTGATCATTGCCGTGCATGATGGCGTTCATCACGGCCTCTTCGACCGCCATTCGGATTGCAAAAACGTCGTCTTTCTTCCAACCGTCATCGGCGAGCAAATCCAGCAGATCCAGAATCACACTGGCGCAGTGCTTCGGGTCGCTTTCGAAAACGCGTTCAATTTTTCTGACGTCTGGGCTCATGCAACAGCGTGGCATTTCTAAAACTGAGCGACTTGTTGCGAATCGGGGTTACTGGAAAGAGGCCCGAATCACGCTTGAACTGAACTACGAATCTTGAAACGCCTCGATCGAATCGATCTGTTCCTGATCGATTTCAAACATTTTGTCCAGACTCGTATAGCTGAACAGATCGCGAACTTCAGGTCGAAGGTTGCAGAGCCGAAGTTTTCCACCTTTCGCACGAACCTGCTTTTCAAGCACGATCAATTTGTTGATCGCTGCACTTGAGAAGAAGCTTACGTTATCGAAATTGATCAACATGCGATCGTGATCCTCTTCGTCGACAAGGTTCAAAAGCTCTTCCCCCATCTGCTCGATACGGCTCGGATCCATGACCTTCTTGTCACGAAACTTGACCACCGAGACGGACTCTACTTGATCCAGCTCAAGGCATTCCAGTTTGTCGCTCATCTTCATTTTCCGCCAAAACCGTTCCATCGGCGATGCATTCCCGCCGTCGTATCATCATAAACCGGCATTCGATGGCGTCAAAGGAGCCAACAGCAAGCCGCAGCGGAGCGTTTGCGGAGGTTTGGCAATGAAATCCGTTCATAACAGTTTCAACGGTTGCAAAATGAAAACAAAAAAACACTAGCTGAAACATAGCGAATGATCGACCAGACTCCATCCGCTAAAGCTTCAAACTAGTGCTTTTGTATCGCTGTTTTGTAGGTGAGACTCGTTGCTTGTGACGAACGATCACATTCGGGCGAACGACTATTTTCGAATTGCGACCCCGTTCAGGAAGAAGACTGCTCCAAGAAACATGATTGGCCAGCCGATCCAGCCCGGAGGTCGGATGACTCGATTCGGTCCCAACGCGATTGGAGTCGGGCTTGCGGCTGTGCTGGCGGAATAAGCAACTTGTGAATAGGGGGCTTGGTTGTTCGTGCCCAGTTGATTTGGAATGATGGCGGGGCTGGAGTTGGCGACTGGCGAATTTTCAGAAAACTGGTCTGACATAAACGTCGTCATGCGGGGCGTCAAAACGAAACTGTCGACAACGTTCAATTGGATTCCGAAAAAAACAAGCAGGAACCCGAGCGTCATCATTACCGTTCGGTTCATCTGAAAGACATCCGCGTGAGAGAAAGGGCGATCTTCGAATTCTCGTTGCAATGTTTATCGTTCATGCTTGCCAGCAACTTGAGCCCGTCATCTGACCGTCGGGCCCGCAGGCGGGAATTTATTTTCCGCTGTTGTTGATCGCTTTTGTTAAACCGTAACGGTTCTTGCGATCGCTACGGCAGCATTGGCGCCTATCTACTGACGGCGGTGCACCAAAATGCGATTCAGATGGCATTCCCGAATGAATTCCATGATCCTGAAATTTAGACGATGGGGTAGCGAACGAATGAGTTAAACCGGTTATCCTGTAGACGTAAATTTTGGAAATTTTCCTGATTCTTATAGTCTTCGTGCAGCGGTCTTGATGAGCAACACCAACATTGATCAGGCGGATCCAAGAGGAATTTGGTCGCCCAGTTTTCAAGGCCTGCTTTGGACCAACTGGCTGACCGCGATCAACGACAACGTGTTTCGCTGGTTTGTCATCGGTGTAGGAAAGACATTTGTGTCGCCGCAGCAGCATGGCACGATCCTGATGCTGGGAACCGTCTGCTTCGTCGTTCCCTACATTTTGCTGGCTTCGCCCGCAGGATGGCTGGCAGACCGTTTCAAGAAACGAAACGTGATTATTGCCTGCAAGGTATTCGAAATCATTGTCATGACGTTGGGTGTCGTATCGCTTCTGTGCGGAAGCATCAACCTGCTTATGGCTACGGTTTTGTTGATGGGTGCTCAGAGTGCTTTGTTTGCGCCATCCAAGATTGGAACCATCCCCGAAATATTGTCCGAAGATCAAATCTCAAAAGGCAATGGCGTTTTCGCCTTGGCGACATTGTCGGCCGTGGTCATCGGAATGGGACTTGGCAACTGGCTCGCCGACATGGCGGGAAAGCTGGGTGCGAATAACATTGGTCTGACGGCGGGAGTCTTGGTCGGCATTGCCGTCATCGGAACGGCCATTAGTTTCTTGATTCGCGAACGAGAGGCCGCTAACCCGCAAGCAAAATTTCCATGGGTTTTTCCATGGGAAACGCTGAAGGACATTATCGATTTGACGAAACGTGGCCCCCTGTTTCGTGTCGCAATGGGAACGGTTTTCTTTCTGGCCATCGCGGGGCTTGCTCAGATCAATATCGATGCGTTCGCGGATGAAAGCGGCAGCATCAACGAAAGCGAGAAATTCCCTCTGCTGGTTTCGTTGGTGATGGGACTTGGCGTCGGCAGCGTGATTGCGGGTTTTGCATCGGGGAAGCGAATTGAATTGGGGCTCGTTCCAATCGGTGCCTTGGGCATGGTGCTGTTCATGGTCGCATTGGCATTCACGCCAGAAAATTTCATTACGGGCACCGGGTACAGCTTCGGTCAAATCGTGGCCTGTGCTCTGCTGGCCGGGTTGGGAGTGAGCGCCGGGTTCTTTGATGTGCCGCTAAACTCTTATCTGCAACACAAGAGCCCCGTGGCTCAGCGCGGTCGAATCCTTTCAGCGACCAACTGCCTGATGTTCGCTGGCATCGCCGTGCTTTCATTCGGTTTCAACTACTTGCGAACCGCGACTCACGAGACAGAAACTTCTGGGCTCGAATCCAGCCCGCTGGTTGAAAATATTGATGAATCGGATCGCGAACTAATCGTTTCAGCGGTTGATTCCCTGAAAGCAAATTGGGCGCTACAGCCATCCCACGAAGATGGAGACCCGATCAGTCGCGTTAGGGCAGCCAACCCGATCAGTGATGGTGATTCGGACTCTGCATTGCTGGCGACCAATGAACTGATTTACGAGGACGCCAAAATTCGGATCGCAAAGGACTTCACCGTAACCAGCGATGACTATGAGGGCCTGTTTGACGAATCGAATCCAAATTCGAAACGGAATCTGAAAGGGATTTTACTTCGAGCGTCGAAGCTTCCGATGTTTTCGTCTCGTCAGATTTTCATGCTGATGGGATTGTTGACGATCCCGGTTTTTCTTTTCTGTATGTGGAGGCTTTCGCGCGAAGCGATGCGATTGATTTGGGTCTTCATGCTTCGAGTGATCTATAAGGTGAAAGTCACGGGGCTCGAAAACCTTCCACAGGATACCGGCGGAGTGATCGTCGCGAACCACACCACGTGGCTCGACGGAGTGATCTTACTGACCTTCATTCCCCAACCGTTTCGCGTGATCGCCTATGCGGGCAACTTCAACAATTGGGTGATGAAAAAATGGGCTGCGTTTTGTCGAGTGATTCTGATCACGGGCGGCCCAAAAGCGATTCGCAAGGCATTTCAGGATTCTCGAGACGCGGTTGATGACGGCCAACTGTTGGGCATCTTTGCCGAAGGCGGGATCTCACCGACCTGCCAGGTTCGAACTTTTAAACCAGGATTGATGAAGATTCTCAAAGGCCGCGAAGTCCCGATCATTCCCGTTTATTTTGATCAGCTGTGGGGCAGCATTTTCAGTTATTCCGACGGTAAGGCAATCTGGAAGCTTCCGCGTAGCATTCGAAGGCCAATTTCCATTACGATTGGTAAACCGGTCACTCCGCAGCCGGATACCATGTTCCCCATCCAACAGTCCATGCAAAGATTGAGTGCCGAAGCCGTGTCAAATCAAGTAGGTCCATTCCGTTCTCCTGTCGTTCACTTCATCAAAGCTTGTAAGCGTCAGAAATCAACATCCAAGATTGCTGATACGCTCGGCGGAAACGAAAAAGGAGCCACGCTTCTGGCGCGCGCTCTTATCCTGCGGCGTTTGCTGAACCGACACGCACTCGAGAAAGGCGAACAACATGTTGGCGTTCTGATCCCGCCCACCGTTGGAGGAGCGATCTCGAACCTGGCACTCGCGATCGACAAGCGTGTTGCCATCAATCTGAATTATTCGTTATCAAACGAATTGATGAATCATTGCATTCGCGAAGCCGGCATCAAACATGTGCTGACGACGCGGCAAGTGATGGAAAAGTTTCCCGATCTGGAACTGGAATGCGACATCGTCTATCTGGATGATTTCAAGGAAAAAGTCACCGGCATGGACAAGGCGATCGGTGGCTTGATGGCGTTCGCGCTTCCCGGCGGACTGATCTGCAGCTTGCTGGGCCTAAATTCCATTAAAGCCGATGACTTGATGACGATCGTTTTCACTTCTGGATCAACAGGCGTTCCAAAAGGCGTGATGCTTTCGCACCAGAACATCTACACGAACGTTCGAGGCTTTGAAAAAGCGGCTCAGTTCAAACCGACCGATACCATCGTTGGCATTTTGCCGTTCTTCCATTCGTTTGGTTACACGATCACGTTGTGGGGCGCGATGATGTGCAACGTGCGTGGTGCTTACCATGTGAATCCGCTTGATGCGAAACAGGTTGGTAAATTGATTAAACGTCAGAAGGGCACAATCCTGATGACGACTCCGACGTTTTTGCGAACCTACATGCGGCGATGCAAACCAGAGCAATTGGCATCGCTCGACGCGGTCGTCACCGGGGCCGAGCGGTTGCCTCCAGAGTTGGCAGATCAGTACGAAGAGAAGTTTGGTGTTCGACCGGTTCAGGGTTACGGAATCACGGAGCTTTCACCCGGCGTCTCGGCCAACATTCCCGCGTCGCGGCGAACCGGTGAATTTCAGGTTGAAGCAAAAGAAGGTTCCGTCGGCCGTCCCATCGCGAACATCACCGCAAAAGTCTGCGATCTGGATTCCGACGAAGAGCTTCCAGTCGGTCAGGCCGGGATGTTATGGATCAAGGGGCCAAATGTGATGATGGGCTACCTGAACAATGAAGCTGCGACTCGTGAAGTCATCGTGGACGGCTGGTTCAAGACTGGCGATATGGCCATGATCGATGAAGACGGTTTCATCACGATTACCGGTCGTTTGAGCCGGTTTTCGAAGATCGGCGGCGAAATGGTGCCGCACCTTAAGGTCGAAGAAGTCCTCTCCGAGTTTTTGGACCAAACCCCCGACGACGATTCTGACGACGGCCTGCACGTTGCCGTCACCGCAGTTCCCGATGAAAAGAAAGGGGAACGACTGGTTGTTTTGTACACCACGGCTCACAAGTCGGTTGATGAAATGCGTCAAAGGTTGATCGACGCCAGCTTGCCAAACATCTTCATCCCTTCAGCAGATAGCTTTCACAAAGTCGATGCGTTACCGCTACTCGGGACAGGAAAACTTGACCTGCGAGGCATCAAGGATATGGCAGCAGAGATTTACCAATAGTTCGTTAACCGGCGCACTCATTCTGATGAGTCCTCACCGGGCGCCCGGAACCTACTGAGCCGCGTTGATATCGCCTTGTTCATCGTTTTGGTCATGGTCCGACGAATCGTCCAGCATCTCATCGCGTCCAACCGCCGCACTTGTTCCGGGTACCAGAAGTGGTCCCGGCGAATTATCGTCCATGATCTGCTTGAGTTCGTCCGAGTCGACGGATTCGATTTCGATCAAACGATCCGTCAAAGCAACCAACGCCTGCTTGCGAACTTTCAGAGTCTCGCGAACCTTTGAGACCGCTTCGTTAATAATCTTGCTGACTTCTTCATCGATTTCCCTTGCCGTCGATTCGCTGTAAAGTTGGCCACCAACCGCACCGCCTGAACCAGCAAGGAATGGGCTGCTGCGATCCTGTTTGTAGTTGACGCGTCCAAGCGAACTCATGCCATACTGCATCACCATGCCTCGAGCGATATCGGTCGCCCGTTCGAGGTCATTGGAAGCTCCCGTCGAAATGTCCTTGTAGATCAGCTCTTCCGCAAGCGTGCCGGCAACCAAAATCTGCAATTCGCTTTCGAGTTCGCTCTTGGTCATCAGGTAGCGATCTTCTGTAGGTCGCTGCATCGTGTAACCCAATGCCGCCAAACCGCGTGGAATGATGGAAACTTTATGCACCGGATTTGTGTTCGGCAAAACATAGGCCACCAACGCATGACCGGCTTCGTGATAGGCGACTCGCTGTTTTTCTTCCGAAGACATGAGACGCTGTTTCTTTTCGAGACCGGCCGTCACGCGTTCGACTGCCTCGTTGAAGTTCTCCATCACAACCGTGTTCTGTTCTTTTCGAGCCGCCAAAAGTGCCGCTTCATTCACCAGGTTTGCCAGTTCCGCTCCGCCAAAACCGGGGCTGATTGCGGCGACTTTTTTCAAATCAACATTGGGATCCAGTTTCACATTCTTGACATGAACTTTCAGAATTTCTTCGCGGCCTCGCACGTCTGGCCTGTCAACCAAAACGTGGCGGTCAAAACGGCCGGGACGCATCAACGCCTGGTCAAGCGTTTCCGGGCGGTTGGTCGCGGCCATCACGATGACACCGCTGTTGGATGAAAAGCCATCCATTTCAACAAGCAAGGCGTTGAGCGTTTGTTCTCGTTCGTCATGTCCGCCAACAGATTGCCCGCCGCGAGTTTTCCCAAGTGCATCCAGTTCGTCGATAAAGATGATGCAAGGCGCTTTGGCGACCGCTTGCTGGAACATGTCTCGAACACGAGCCGCTCCGACGCCGACAAACATTTCAACAAAGTCGCTACCCGAGAGGCTGAAAAACGGAACATCGGCCTCGCCAGCGATCGCTTTGGCAAGCAAAGTTTTGCCCGTTCCCGGAGGTCCGACCAACAGCACTCCACAAGGAATCTTTCCGCCAAGTCGTTGATACTTTTCAGGCGATTTCAAAAAGTCGACGACTTCGCTGACCTCTTCGACCGCTTCGTCGATACCGGCAACATCTGAAAAGCTCACACCAAGATCTTCTTCGGCGTATAGTTTTCCGCGACTGCGACCGAACTGCATTGGGCCGCCGGCGCCGCCAAGTCGTCTTAGCATGAAGTAAAACAGGCCGATCATGAATGCCATCAAAAGCATCAGGCCGCCGTACTCTTCGATGATGGAGGGCTTCACAAACTGCCAGCGAATATTACTGGCGGCCAGTTTTTCCTGCAGTGCGTTCCACGTCGGGTCCGAGCTGTCTTTAACAACAGAAAATTTGACTCGCGTTCCGACCGGTTCGCCATCGATCGATTTCGACGACTCGTAGTAGTAACAGGTACCGCGAATTTCTGTGGCGCTGATTTCCAATTCGTCAGGCTGAGCAACCGTGAATTCTTTTTTCGATCGGCCGCGCGTCTGGATTGTGATTTTTGAGGGATAGCCTTCGACCAGTTTGGGGTCCTCGCCAATTTGTACCGCTTCCTCATAACGCGTTACGTTGATTAGTTCCTTGAACTTGCTGTAGGGCAGCGTCTTCTTTCCCTGCGACAGAACAAGGAAAAGGCACAGGGCCAAAGAGGCCACCACGATCAGAGCGAACCACGTGGTTGAAGTTCCCTTTGGTTCACTTGGACGTTTTGAGTTTTGATCCATAATTCCAGTCAATCTTTTCGCGTAGCAAAGTTCAAAATCTGTTTAATTGCGTCTCAATGCACAGCCGCGCTTCAAAACGCACGCACCGATTTTGGCAGGTAAAGCAGATTCATCCCTCAATGCAGAATTCGCGCCGAATCGATCGATCGCGACGAGCCCAATCCTATCGATGCCCTGCTGGCACGACTAGGCTCAGAATTGTCGCGATAACGACTGGCTGGGAAACGTCGGCATTTGAGGCTCATCTTGTGAATAATCCCGCCTATTCGTAGAATTTGGCGGGTCGGTTGCGATCGGGACATTTTGGTTATGTTCCTCAGTTTTTCTGACCCTCGCCTTTTGCTGCCAGAATGACTTTTTCTTCGAATCGTTTCGATTGATCAACGTTGATGCGTTTTCGAAACATCCATGCTGCCCCCAATGACTGCCCCACTGATGAGCGATCCAAAACGAATCAGCATTCTGGGCGCTACTGGAAGTGTTGGGCAAAGCACGCTGGACGTTATCCGCCATGCAGATAATCTGACCGCTTTCGCGATTTCTGGTCACTCGCAAGTCGCCTCGTTAGCGGCCGCTGCCAAAGAGTTTCGGCCCAAATTTGTGGTTGTAACCTGTGAAGAGTCTGCCGCCGGTTTCGATTTCGGTCCACTGCCGGGAACCGAGGTGCTGATCGGCGAGCAATTCGTCGCTCAGATCGCTTCAGAACCTGAAGTCGACGTCGTCGTTGCGGCGATCGTTGGCATCGCTGGCTTGCCTGGCACGATGGCTGCTGTGAAGGCTGGCAAGAGAGTCGCGCTGGCCAACAAGGAATCCTTGGTGGTCGCCGGGAGTCTTATTACCGATCTGGCAGCCCGAAGTGGCAGCAAAATCCTGCCGGTGGATAGCGAACACAGTGCGGTTTTTCAGGCAATTCAATCGGGCCAGCCCAATGAAGTGTCCCGCGTTGTGCTGACTGCCAGCGGTGGGCCATTTAGGGAGTACACCGATGAACAGTTGAAAACCGTTACGGTTGAGCAAGCATTGGCGCATCCGACATGGCAGATGGGTGATAAAATATCTGTCGATTCGGCGACGATGATGAACAAGGCTCTTGAAGTCATTGAAGCAAAATGGCTTTTTGATTTGCCAGCAGACCAAATCGAAGTCGTGGTGCATCCGCAATCGATCGTGCATTCAATGGTCGAATTTGTGGACAACTCGACGGTGGCTCAATTGAGCCCACCAGATATGAAGCTTCCGATCCAGTACGCGTTGACGTGGCCTGAACGGATTCCGGGCGTTTGCCCAAAACTGGATTTGACCAAACCATTTCAACTGGAGTTCTTTCCACCGGATCGACATCGGTTCCCTGCCCTTGAGCTGGGATTTGAGGTCGCTGCATCGGGTGGGACTTCGGGAGCGGTGCTCAACGCGGCTAACGAATCGGCGGTTGCGGCATTTTTAAGACGAGAGCTTTCGTTTACAGACATCGCGATTGCGTGTCGCGAAATTTTGAAACAACATGACTTTAAGTCGGACCCGACACTGGAACAGCTGATGAAGGCTGACCAATGGGCTCGGCAGGAGATTGACAGGTGGATTGCAGTTTAATCCTTATCGGTGCTGAACCAAGCTATTGGCTTAACCCGTCGACTTGGTGGGCGATCATGCAAGTCGTATTGGGCTTGGGGTTGGTCATTTTCGTTCACGAGCTGGGTCACTTTTTGGTCGCGAAGGCCTGTGGTGTAAAATGCGAAAAGTTCTACGTCGGATTTGATGTTCCGATTAAGATCTTCGGCATCCAAATTTTGCCGGCGGCTCTGTTTCGAAAGCAAATTGGAGAAACCGAATACGGAATCGGCACGATTCCATTTGGTGGATACGTGAAAATGCTTGGCCAGGATGACAACCCGTCCAACATCCAAACTGAAATCGAACGGTCGCGAGGCGAAACGGACAACGACGGCCAAATGGAGCGCGACGGTTACGTCGATCGAAACGAACTGGATCCGCGAAGCTATCGAGCCAAATCGGTTCCGCAGCGAATGGCAATCATTTCTGCCGGAGTCATCTTCAATCTGGCGTTTGCGATTGTGTTTGCGGCGATGGCGTTTCGTTCAGGCGTGGACTACGATCCAGCTTCGATCGGTTCAGTGATTGGCGGAGGTCCTGCGTGGCAACAAAATCTTGCGGGCGCTACACTGCATCGCGTTGGCGACGAAGAAATCAGCAAAGATCGCTACTTCACCTATGGCGATATGGCTCAAGAGATCGTTTTTTCTGCGGACGAAGGTCCCGTTGAATTTGATGTAACGCGACACGGAACCGACAAACGGGAAGTCGTCGAAGTCGTTCCGGAAAAGGGCGTCAATCGAAATATGCCCGATCTGCCGTTGGTCGGAATCGGTGGCCAGCTAATCCCGAAGGTCGGTAAAGAAGAACCCATCCCCGGCAACCCGGCAGTGAATGCAACGCCCAACCTGCAGAAGGGCGATGTGATCCTTGAAGTTAATGGAACCAGAATCGACACCGTGATGGGGATGCGGGAAGCGCTCAATCGTGGCGCTTCCAAGCCAGCGGAACTGGTCGTCGAACGCAACGTTGAGGATGGCTCGACGGAAAAAGTCTCCATTAAAATCGATCCGAACCCGGTTCGAGACATCGGTTTCGGTGTCGAATGGCTTGCAGTGACGGCGATTCAGGTTGGCTCACCTGCGGAAGCGGCTGGCATCCAAATCGGCGATCAAATCATTTCAGTCGATGGCAACACGGACCTGAATGTTTTGACTTTCGACTACCAAATGATCAAGCACATCGAAGACGGTGGCGGGTCTTTGGAATTCGTTGTCAAACGTAGCGATGGCGAAGTCACTCTAAATCTGAAGCCGATCATCCCGGTGGCTCCATCGACGACCGGGCTTGAAGGAGTCCTCGCCCTGGACACGATTGGTGCTGCGGTCAACGTCTCGGATCGCGTTGGGGTGCTGGATGCCGATGGCGTTGCGGCTGCTGCGGGCTTGAAAGTCGGCGACGAAATCGAATCGGTGACTTACCTGGTCGCGGAAGAGTATCAGGATTCAGATTACTTCAGCAGCATCCACAAGAAAAAAGTTCACCTCGAAAACGACAACACAAGCCTGAGCGAAATTTACTCCGTGATTCAGACTCTTCCTGCGGGAACGCAATACGAATTCATCGTGTTGCGAAATGATGACCCGATCACAGTGACGATCACTTCAAAAGCTTCGACCGATTATTTCTTGGGCAAGCGAGGTTTTCACCTGACGGGGATGCAGTGGTACTACCAGTCTGCCACGTGGGGCGACGCTTTCAGCAATGGAGCCGCTCAGGTCAAAAATGATGCGACTCGCGTTTGGCGATTTTTGACGAAGCTGGTAACTGGAAAACTGTCTCCTAAAAATCTTGGTGGCCCTGGCATGATTGCGGTCGCCGCGACTTCAGAGGCTTCACAGGGGACCAGTCGATTGCTGCTGTTTTTGACGCTGCTAAGTGCGAATCTTGCAATCGTCAACTTTTTGCCGATTCCGGTGCTCGATGGTGGCCACATGGTTTTCCTTGCATACGAGGGCCTTTTCAGAAGACCGGTGAGCGAGAAAGCAGAAGTCCTTTTGACCTACGCCGGACTGTTTTTCATCCTTGGACTGATGGTGTTCGTTTCGGTTATGGACGTGAGTCGAATTTCGCAGCTGTTCTTTTAACCCACTGTTTTCGCCATAAATGCGGGCTGACAATATAAGCTGTTTTGGTGTTAGCCACGGTTTTGGCGTTAGTCCGTAAGCCGCGGTTTGTCGCAGTATCGAAACCCGACCGACGTCCATTTCAATCGAAGAGGTTCGGAGTCTTTGGCGGCAAAATTCGCTGCGGCAAAAGTCGCTGCGGCGATCAGAAAAGCGCTCACCGCACCGTGTTATAAACGAGGTTGTCTCAACTCCTGATCAGTCGGCAGGAATTCTTCTACCGAAAATGGAACTTCGATCAGCACCGGATCCAGTTCATAGTCAATGAAGATACTTGTATCAGGAATTTGCCTGTATCCGATTGTTTTTTCCCAACGGTACAGGACGCCACCAACGCTTGAATTTCTAATTCGATCTTCCGGTGGATTTTCGAAACGAATGGCAGAAATGTTCGAACAGTCATTAGTTACGATCTGAATCGCGTTTTCTTTTCGATAAAACGTGACGCGGGCTCCGAGCTCCTTCAAAACAGGCGAAGCGACTTCTCCGACGGGGCGAGTCGCAAGGTTTGGTATGACAACCGTTTTCTTTCTGGTTCCAATTTTCAACTGAATTGTCCCTTCAAGCTGCTTGGGCATGCTCGAATTTGCCGTCCTGAATTCCAACTCAATGCGTGTTCCATCGACAGGGTCTGAGTGGTAGTTTCCCTCCTCCCGGACCCGAATCCTGCTAATTTCAGTCTCAAGGTTCTTCATCCAAGTCGTTGGTTCGGGGGCGAGTGAATTTCCATTCTCATCGAGAGCCTTGTGAAGCACGAGATTTCCATAGCCGATCGCTCGTGACGCTGCCTCGCCACGAAATATCAGTTCGCATTCAATAAGGTTGTCGTCGAAGGAGTTCCTGGCTGCTTTGCATTCTACTGACAGATCGTTCAGCTTATCTTTACTGGAAACAAAAGGTGCGGTCTCCACTCTCTGAGAGTTCCAGCTCTCAAGATACTTTCGATCTTCTTCCCTGAAGGAGGCGATCTGGTGCATCACCAGATGGCCATCCTTACTTCTTCGAAAGGTAGCGACCTCGTTTCTAACATCCACTAGCCTTCCTTCAAAAGACTCTCCATTCACACGCCACCGTTTGGAACGCTTGAGACACCCGCTCGACAACGGCAACAGGGCTATCGCAAATCCCACGATCAATGTACGACGATTCATTCAATTTCCTTTCGCTCTGATGCTCAAAGAATATCGTTTCTGGCCGTGAAAATCATCGCCCAAAAACGAAAGAATGATTACATCGATCAGCAGCGATCGAGCGATCCCTAGCCTATTTCTTCTTCGCATCCTCCGCCACCCAGTCGGATTTGTCTTCCGTGATCGTGTGGACGGTGGCTTTAACGAAAAGGTACAAGTTCGGTTGCGGCACCGACGAATTTGAATCGTAGGTCATGCTGCCTGCGAGAACCACTTTTTCTTTCGGACATCGAATGGTCGTGTTCAATCGGTAAGCAATATACTCGGTCGATCCAAGTTTCACTTCCGCCTTGTCGCCATTGTCGGTGTAAGCGAAGACCGATGGCTGTGCTGCGTCTTCGACCGGCTTGATGAATTCGTTAACCTTCGCATGAAGATCAACCACCACGAAATTTCCTCCGCGAGTCGCCAAGGGAGTCACTTCGATCGCGGCGCCGTCGTGCACGGTTTGCCGAACCGGATTGAACCCGATCGTTTTTCTGGCTCGAGCAGTTGCCGATTCGCCATTGTCGTCGGTCGGCTCTTTGTGAAAAGTGACGGATTCGATGGGCTCTGCACCGATGATGATCTGACGTTGACGCCCGGAAAGAGCGTGCACTGTCTGATTGTTGTGGCCAGTCAACGTTGCCGAAAATGCAAGTCGATTTTCCGTCTGTGCGCAATCGATAAACTTGGACCATCGCTCCTGATCGACGACTCCGGCACCGACGGATTCCTGATGTTCGCCAGTCAACAACGATTTTGCCTGCCCCTCTTCCGCTCGCACCCAATAAGTCTGAATTGAAATGGTGCGAAGCTTTCCCCAGTGACCTCGAAACAGGTTCAGCAAATTGTTGATCTGGTTGTGCATGTCACTGTCAGCGGTGATCAGCAGCGTGTTTCCAAGCAACTGAATTCTTGCTTCGTCGTCATCGTCACCCCATCGATTGGGCGACACCGTCTGCATGATTGCGGAAATGAGTTGATCGAGTGAAACCTGAGCCGATTGAAGGATCGTCGAAGCGGACTTTTGCTCCCCAGACAATCCAGTCGAGCTTGGTATTGCTGGAGCCATATTAAAGACCCCGCCTCCGCCGCCACCAAAACCGCCACCGCCAAAGCTGCCGGAGCTCATCGTCGAATTCCCTTCTGCGAAAAGCAATTCATTGTCCTGAAAGTCGTTGGGAGCTTTCGCTGGATAGTTCGGCGACGCCACGAAAATGTCGCTTAGATCGTAAAGTCGAATCAACAACTCATCGTTATCTGGAACGACGACTGGTTTGCGTGCACGCTGGCTACCAATTGATTTGACTCGTTTGTTGGCCGCTGAATCGTCTATCGAAAACGGATCTGCTTCATCGTTTATCTGGTTTAGCTGCTGCTGGATTTCCTGCATCTGTCGACGCAGTTTCTCAAACTTTTGTGACTGAGCAGCAACTTCTTCACTGGTTCCTCCGACGATGCTTAGAATTGATAACAAAGTTAAAAGTAAGCGACCGCATTGATGCGAAAATTTCATAATCTTCTCCAGATTCCAATTCGACTTGCCCGTTCCCGAATCGGAATTTCACTGGATCAGCGTTGCAAAAGAGGTGCCAAACACTCAAACCGCCATTTGCGAGTCAATTGCCACTCAATTGCCGATCGTTCTCCATCGCGTGATCAATATCGCAACACATCTCTTCAGATCGCTGGTTTACAATGCCGCATGTGAATCCGAATTATTCACGAGGTGTGGGCGTAGAAATAAAGAAGGCTTGATTCGTTGGGAGGTTGTTTCAAGTTCGTGCTTTCGAAAGTTCTCCCTCACGACGTGAAATTGACGAAATTGCAAAACTCGTCGCCACTTCCGAAGAATCGCCTCAAAGGCCAACCCAGACGCCTGTCGTCGTGAATAATTCCAAGTAAACCCGCGCAGCTGTTTCAAAAGATGATGGCCAAAGAGCTGAGACGCCGGCTACCACTAAGAATAAAACAATAAGTAAAAACATGATTCGAAAAACGCTGGCATTGATCGCGATGCTTTTCTTTTGCCTGATCGCGATCGGCAACGAAGTGGTTGGGCAGAAACAAGAGGAAGCGTTTGTCTCCCTGGGAATGGGAAGCTACGCGACAAAGCGGCCTGTCGACTGCAAGCCTCTGCCGAACCGCATCTACAAATCGAAGGCACTTGCAGGGCCTACTCCAACCAACCAATGGTGGAGCTCTATTTTATGGCAGCCCCATTCGTCAAACCTTTTCGCCCATCCGCTCGGCGCGGTCGGTCACGATGGCGGCCTTTCGATCAGCTACCCGGGAGCCGCGATGGTCGCTGCCGAGGATGCGATCATGGGTGGCGGCGTTAACTCCAATGGAGACATCAACATTGGATTGGACGGCGGTACCACGTTCGAAGAAACGATTGTCGATGACTTTTCGCAATCGTTTGTCACCCCTGCCTTCAAGACGGAAAACTCCAAACTGACGACGAGTCTTGGTCATGGCAGCCCCTTCGTCTTTTGCCGTCATGGCGATGGGAATCTCAAGTTTTCGCCCGGCAAAAGAAAAAACGTAAAGCCACGTCTATCGTTTGCAGAAAAGCCGATCGTCTGGTTTGGAAAAAATGGAGACGCAACCATCGGGCTGACCGTTCGCGGAAATCATTACGCCATCTTCGGTTCAGCCGGTAGCCGCTGGAAAGGAACTGATGAAAAAACGGTTGTTTGCGATCAGTCCAATGGTTATTTCTCCATCGCGCTTCTGCCCGACAATGCTCGAAAGACGCTCGAATTGTTTTCGAATTACGCTCACAATCACGTCGTCGAAAGCAGCGTCGATTATAAAATCAAAAACGGAACGCTTGAATCGACATGGTCGTTTACAACACGTTCGATGGAAGGGAAATCCAACGGCACCGTTATTGCCCTCTACCCACACCAGTGGAAGTACAGTGAATCAAAGCTCACCAAGCTGACTTATCAAAGTGTACGCGGCATGATGAAAGTCGCGACCGGGACAGAATTTTCAACCAACGTTCCAATTCAAGGTGTCTTGCCGATTCTTCCCGGTTCTGAAATCCCGGATCGTGATCGCCTGATTGGGTATTTGAACGAGGAGTCGGCGAAAGAATCGCAGGGCTTTGGTGACACTTACTGGGAAGGCAAACGACTGGGAAAGCTGGCAACGCTGGCTGGAATTGCCGAGTCGATCAACGAAAAGAAACTTGAGTCACGTTTCGTCAGCGAAATAAAATCGCGGCTTGAAAACTGGTTCGTCGCGTCCCCGGAAGAGACATCTCCGCTGTTTTACTATGACAAAAAATGGGGCACGTTAATCGGAAGCCGCCCTTCCTACGGAAGCGATGAGCAACTAAACGACCACCATTTTCATTATGGCTATTTCATTCGTGCGGCCGCCGAAGTCGCTCGACGGGATCCAGACTGGGCAAAAAAATGGAAACCGATGGTTGAATTGTTGATCCGCGACGTTGCCTCCCACGATCCAAATGACAAATTGTTTCCCTACATGCGATGTTTCGACATGTACGCCGGACATTCGTGGGCATCGGGACATGCGAAGTTCGCAGACGGAAACAATCAGGAATCTTCTTCGGAATCGATGAACGCCTGGTACGGTTTGATGCTCTGGGGGCAAGCGATTGGCAATGATCAAATTCGAGACACCGGCATCTTCCTTTTTAACACCGAGCGAACTGCGATCGAGGAGTACTGGTTTGATGTTTCGAGCATAAACTTTCCGGATAAATTTCCGAACGTTGCGTTGGGTATGGTGTGGGGCGGCAAAGGAGCTTTCGCGACGTGGTTTTCTGCGGATATCGATTGTATCCATGGTATCAACTGGCTACCGTTCACACCGGCTTCCATTTACATGGGGCGGTTTCCGGGCTACGTCAAAACCAATCACGACACGATCATCAGCAAGCGAGACGGCGGAGACGACTACGACAACGGCTGGGGCGATTTGGTTGCCATGTTCGGAGCACTGGAAAACCCGGATCCGCTGGTTCAGTTCATGGATGCCAACCCCGATTGCAAAATCGAATCGGGAAACACTCACGCGTTTATGTATCAATGGGGACACACGTTAAAGCGACTTGGCCAAAACGATTCGTCGGTTACTGCTGATTATCCATTCGCCAACGTTTTCATTAAGAACGGCAAACGGGCGTACGCGGTTTTCAATTTCAAAGACGAACCGCTTGAGGTGCGATTTTCCGACGGCAAAGTCATTGAAACGGCAAAGAACGGCATGACGCTGGAGGCAGTTCCAAAACCGTCTCAATAGAATCACTAGACGGGCGATGGCGGTGAAGGCGCAAACGGACATTCTTCAACTGAACGACTCTGCAAAGTTTGCGGCTGCTCATTGATTCCGCACAGCGTGACCGACAAGCCAAGCTAGTCGAGGCGATGCATTCAGGGCATCGTCCTCGCTGGCATCAACGTCTTTGACGGAACATCCGACCATCAGGTTGCCACGAAAATCTGGCAACCACTTCTGAAATCAATTACGATAGAGCGTCACCAATTCGCTACGAGCGGCAAAGTTCAACTTGGGTTTTACTGGACTTTTATACAAAAGATTGTCGTGAACCTGTCGGACTGCCGTTAACTCATATAAAGCCGGTGCTATAATTTGATTGGAGAAACCATTATGAAAATCCCATTCAATCTTGAAAAAGCGATGGCTGCGACAAGCATTCTCTTGGGTGAAACAGAACACCGCTGCATGGAATATTTGCGCCTGCTAAAACTCCTGTATATCGCAGACCGCGAGATTTTGGCGAAGTCAGACGCGCCGCTTCTTGGGAGCAGACTAGTAGCGATGAAGAATGGCCCGCTGCATAGCCGTGTTTTTGACTTAATAAAGGGCGAGGATTCTTCCGCCACGACTTGGCAAAAATTTTTCACTACCCATTCCTATTCCATCCGCCTTAACGAGCCCGCAGCGATTTCCTCTTTGTCACGCTTTGAGATTAGGAAGCTTAAAGAAGTGAGTGACAAATTCAGGAATGTAGGAACGTGGGAACTTGTTGACATGACGCACGATTTTCCCGAGTGGAAAAAAGCGTATCCCGATCCAACTGAAAACACGTCACGACCAATTGAATTCGCAGCAGTAATCGAAGCGGTTGGCCGAATCGACGATAAAGAGCATCTGGAGTCGCTCATGATGGAGTCTATTCAATTTGATTCGCTGTAGAGATTTGTCGAATGGAAATGAAGGATTGTTTTC
Organism: uncultured Pirellulaceae bacterium; assembly: GCA_964479855.1. Classification (GTDB taxonomy): domain Bacteria; phylum Planctomycetota; class Planctomycetia; order Pirellulales; family Pirellulaceae; genus Mariniblastus. The sequence goes on along the minus strand of CAYZPA010000024.1, from coordinate 33,519 downwards.
GCGGCAGCTACGGCGACCATCTGAAAATTGTGATTTCGGATCCGTCAAAGGATCCCAACAACCTATTGATCGTCAATGTGACGACTTACAGAGAGGGTAAATTTCATGATCCTTCCTGCTTCTTGAACTCAGGTGATCATCCATTCATTAAACATGAGTCTTACGTTGCTTATCAGTACGCCAAGACTCGGTCCAATCGAGATCTCGATAGGTTGCACTCGAGCGGTAGCATCATATTGGAAGATGAGCAAATTTCAGATTCTGTTCTGGAACGCATCCACCTTGGGGCCGCAAGTTCTGAATTTATCTCACTGGAGCATGTTGACTTGCTTCGCGAACAGGAGCTGATCGGATAGCGCCATATAACAGATGAGCGACCACGTTAGTGTTGGTCAAATGCGAAACGAAAAAGGTTGTTTTTGCTTCCTTGCAGTTTTTTGCTTCTTGCTACCGGGTGGCTCTGCCCCAGACCCCCGACGTTTTTCAGTCATGGCAAATGAAGGGGGCAAGTGAACGTCGTTGTTTATGAAAATTTGCCAACCCAATGGGCATCAACGGAGTATGCCCAATTTGTTGAAAACTGATTTGTCCACGCATCATTGGTACCAATGTTCGCACAAAGGATGTTCGTCATGAAGACTATGGTTAGTTTCTTGTTAATCTCTGGGCTGTTTTCTGTCGCAGCGGCATTTTCGGCGGCACAGGACGAGACCGTACGCGAGTTGTCGACGACCAACAAGAAAATGGAAGTTCTCGCTGATCGCCATAGCTTCCTCCATGATGAATTCATCAAAGGAAAAAAGTGCGTTTGGAATGAAGACAAAACTAGATTGATTGAGGTAACTCTCGCAAGAGATGTAGAAATCTCGTCAGAGATTAGCCTGCCGCTTCCGAGTAGAACACCGGAAGTCTTTGAGTTTTTTGACGTGTTGATGTTCCGATCTGATTCTTCTCTTGAGGATGTCAAGGCAGTCACCTTGATCGACAACAAAGGCGATTCAATTTCTCTTAACGAGTTCGGATTTCGCGAAGGAATCCTAATGTTCTGGCTGCCCAGAAATTTTGATCGAGAGAGTTCTGTAAAACTTTCTGTCTCGAGCGACGAACCAATCGAGTTTTCTGATGTCGGAATTCGTTCTAAACGCGGAGTTGACAGCGACTTTAAAAAAATGAAGGAATGGTGGTTCACTCTACCCAAAAGTAGATTTAGCGACGTGGCTCAGGCGTTCCTGGATGAGACAGCCAAAATGACATTTGAAGAATTGAACCGCTCGCTAAATCAAAATTCAGAAGCGTTGCTTAAGATTATCGTTCCCGCAAGGCTTCCATCTACAGGACCCAGCATCTGCGTGTGGGGGATTCTCGCCGACCGAAGGGTTTCGAAGATTCATGAAATCTTGTCTACGCTTGATCGAGATACTGCCGCAAAATTGGCCGAAGCGAATTTCAATTCTGAGTTTGAAGCATTTCGAGCGACTTGGGAGACAGGAGGAATTGTTCCCTATAGAACCAATCACGCAATCGAATCACAACTGTTTTTGTGTTCTGAATTTTGTTCCGTTGAGCAAGTGAACGGAATTTTGAATCGATGGAACGATTGGTATGGAAAGCACAAAGACAGCATGGACTTTCAGTTCGAAAGTCGAGCCAAGCCAGATTTCCTGCTGGTTGCAAGTTTGCAAATGAAGATGCTAATGGAAAAGAAGCACCTTTCACTTCGCGAAGCCAATCGATGGCTTGTTGAAATAATGCCTGATAAAGGCAGTGATCAAGCAAGATTGAATTCGTTGGCACTACAGACGTCTGATTCAACTCCAAACCGCCCTGGCGTCATTAAGTCAATTCCATTGTTCGATTCCCATTACCAATTTATGGGCCCCGAATCCAAACAATATTTGCTTACTGTCTTACAGGCGGAATTAAGTCCTGCCAATTAGCACGCTAATCAAGCAACGTCGCTGATAGGGCCGCGGTTAAAACGAGTGATCCGCGTCGGGAAATTTTTGCTCGCGAACTTCCTGGCACCATTCTTGGACCGCATTGCCAATTTGCGTTTGAATGTCGGCATAAGCTTTGACGAAGCTGGGAACGTAGCCGCTGTTGATGCCGAGCATGTCGTTGACGACAAGGACTTGGCCGTCGCAGTTCACGCCAGCTCCAATTCCAATAGTTGGTACCGCCATCGCCTCGGTGACTTCTGCGGCAATGTCAGCAGGAACACACTCGATCAAAACGCTGAATGCACCTGCTTGCTGAGCCGCAAGTGCGTCGGCGAGCAAACGTTCTTTGTCGCGTTGGACTTTGTATCCGCCCATCGCGTGAACAGCTTGAGGACGAAGACCAATATGAGCGATCACTGGTATACCAGCGTTCACCATCGCCTCGATTACGTCAGCCTGGTCGGCTCCGCCTTCCAGTTTGACCGCATGGCAAGCGGTTTCTTTTAGGATACGCCCAGCCGCTTTGACTGCTTCATGAACGCCGTGGTGGTTAATTGGAAACGGAATGTCAACGACGACGAAGGCACGCTTCGCAGCCCGAGCGACCATTTCACCGTGATAAATCATTTCGTCCAAAGTGACGGGCAGCGTATTTTCATGGCCTTGAACGACCATCGCCAGTGAATCGCCAACCAACAGCATATCCACGCCGGCTTCGTCGAGCATTTTCGCAGTCGGGAAATCGTAGGCGGTCAACATCGTGATCTTTTCGCCTTTCGATTTCATCTTTTGGAAATCGGTAACAGAAAGACGACGTTTGGGCGAAGAAGAATTTGCCATTGAGCAGTTTCGATAGAAATCGTTGCGTGGAGTTTCCACGATTCTAACCTGGCGATGGTCGGGCCCAAAGCGTCCCAATGCGCCTCAAAGCGCCTCGTAGTTTGCACCGCAAGACGCCGATTCTGATCTCTCCTGATTCGTTTGAAGCCAGTTGGATTCGATTGAACCTTCACGTCTTTGTACGGACTTGCATTATTGCCGATTCCAATTGGCAAAAGCGCAGACCTACGTTTGACTTGCAACAGCTGGCGATGCGATGCGGCAGCCCCATTTGCGATTCCGACAACTTTCCCGAAAAGACTTTCTTACCCTTCACGCTCAGCCCACAATCCTGAAATCCGGAGATCGTTTTGAGCTGTTTGTCGACACGGGTGCAAAAATGAATGCGGTTTCAGCGAATGGTGCGAATAAGTCTGTATGAGGAATTCGAAGGCGGTAGAGCGGCCTGAGAGCAGGTTTACCCTGAACTTTCCTGCCGAACAGCTGTCATAACGTCATTCGTGGACCCAGTTTCTTATCCAATTGGCCAAATCCGGTGTCGATTGGCGAATTTGGAGGAATTATCCGATACAGGCATTAGTAGTCGAGAATCCGCAACACTTCGAAATCAAATTGATACCAATGTTGATTTCGCTCAACGTCGCCAAATCCGTGAAATGCGTAACGAAGTCGCTTTTTTTGTACTAATCAGAACTAAAAACGAGTGTTTTCCAAGGATCCACAACGGGAACAGAATTACGAGGTAACGATTGGCATTGCGTTTGCGTCATAGAGAAAGAGTCAGGCAAGTTCGCCAAATGTGTCAGCTACCCATCAAGGGAGAAAGCCATGTTTCAAATCAACGAAACTGAGAAGAAATCCAGAACGAACTCAACCGATGCGGAGCCAATGAGCTTCGAATCAATCGAGAAATTTTCGGATTGGCTCGACAGCGAACTTGAACAACTAACGGACAAATTCGCCGCTTTCGAGACCGACAAATCGGTTCGAAAATATTTCACACGCTCCTGAACATCCTGGCTTGTTCATTGAGCTCATCTCGTCCATCTCGTCGGTTGCTTCAAAGACGCAGTCGCAAAGAGATTGAAAATGCAAACATCAGAAAAGCCGCGATGAGCGTTCATCGCGGCTTTTTTGTTTGGCATATCGGAAACGATAGAAGGACAATTTCAACTGTCATCGCTGACAGAATCAGTCTTGGCTTCTGAATCAGCTTCGTCGTCTGAGTCCAGCTCTTCGGTGGAGTCGTCCTTTTCAGAAACCGGCTCATCCTCCGATTCGTCGTCCTTGTCATCGTTCTCTTCGGCTTCTGAATCGTCTGGATCTTCATCATCGCTATCGGAAGCCGAATCCTCACGAGCCTCTCGTCGCTCCTGAATCATGTCCGACGTTGGAAGTCCTTTGCCACTGCCGCTGGCTTCCTTGGCGTCAACCAAATCCTGAAGCGGGAAATCGTCGGGCCATTCTTTACCGGCAAAAATGAGCAGCTTGTAATATTCAAGCATGTCATCGGCAAGCGTTGATCCCATCGGGCTATCGGCAATCTCAGGATATTGCTCAAGCACTTCAGCCCATCTCAGGAACGCCTCTGTGTAAAGCGAATCAGCGCCCTGTCGCAGGACTTTCTTTTCGCCGGTTTCGTAATCGACAACGAATTCGTCTTCGTAAATCGATTTCCGTTTCATCTCTTTCGCGTCGTACATTGCCTGTCGAGCACGCACCATGGCGTCACCGGATTCGGCCTCGTTTCTAACTTTCCAGAACGAATAATTGACGGTGCCGCCTTCTTTCGTGATGGCGGCCATCGTTTGCAACACGCTTGCGATCTCATTCACAACCCGCCGAGCTTCCAACTGGTTTTCAGGTGCAGCAGCAGATGCAACGGCTGCGTCAAAATCCTGATCCGGCGAATTTAACAGCTTCAGGAACTGCGTTCGAAGCTTACGCTGTTCATCGGTAAGCTCCTCAGGCGACGCCTCCACGGTGGAAAATCCTGATTCATCCAACCCCAGCGAATTCCACTTTGCTTTCATTTCGCGTGAGCGAGCACCCGGTGTCAACTCATCCAGTTGCGTCCGAAGCGCATTGAGCTGACGTTCATAGGTATCGACTTTCTCGAGCGTAAAAGTCACGTTCGCGGCGTTACTCATCTCGGTATCACCGTAATCAATCCATTCCTCATCCGCCCGTGCCCAGATTTCCTGAATCACTTCTCCGGTACGGAATTCATCCGCCAGAGTCATCGCCTGGTGACGCGTCTGAGACGGACGGTACATGCCCATCATCAGGTCACTCTTATAGCGATCGTTGCTTCGGACTTCGACCAGATCTTGCGAAATGTCGTACCAGTGCCAAGCCATCTTGTAGCTGTCGGGGCCGTACTCGCGAGTGTCGTAGGACTCGGGTTCGATGTAGTCCGACATCGCCGTGTGGAACAGATTGTCCTTTCGAAAGATACGGCGGAACGGAAGCTTCTCGTCAGACTTGCCGAATTTGGTGCCCGTGAAAAAGCCCATGTTATCCGTCATGCGGTGATCATTTTTGTTATACGGAATCCCTCCTTTAAGAAACTCCAACCCTTTCTTGACCCATTCGTAACGGTATTCGTAATCGTCGAATTCCATTGAGACATTGAAAGCAAGATTGTGCCCTTGGTACTCCCAAACCTTGACAAAGTTTGGCTGGATTTTGGTCAACGTTTGCAGCGTGGCGGCAAACTTGTCCCAGTCTTCGTTTTTTTGATGCTCAAGGGCCTGCATCCACAGAACATTGACTGCGACGCCGCGAAGCCCAAGAGAAGCAAGCTTCATCGTTTCGCTGGCGGGATCAATTTCCGAAATACTGGATTGCGAAAGCTCGTAATCCCGACGCAGTTTGGCGAGACGACCACCGTCTACGATCTGGCCGTTTCCGTCACGGACTTCCGGTCGAGAGAGCATCGACAATGGAATCAGCAAGCCACCAATGCAGGCGATGTAAATGATTTTACGAATGAAGGGGCTGGTACTTTTCTTGTTCATTTTGCAATCTCCCGCGTCTTGAGCGCGAAGTAGCCAAGCAAGGTAAGGCCGACACAAAAGGCCAGCGTGATCGCTATCGCAACGACAATTCGCTGGCTATCGATGGCGTAACCGTAGGTCAAAAATTGAGAGAAATCCAACTGTTTAAAGTTAGGAGCCAGATAGGTAAGGTCGCTGAGCCGTTGACTCAGAAATCCGTCGGTCTGCTTAATCAGAACGTCAGCCATTCCCGTTTCCAGATCGACTTGCATGTTCTTCTGAGTAACCAATCTGATGAAAGACTCGATCGGGCCGCCGCCGTCACGGTCAATATTCGTCAAATCCCGAATGAACGGGGTGAAGAAACCAACGACCATCATGACCAAAACACCAAGCATCACGATCGGCGTTCCAAGGAACGTACTGAACGCGACCGCCATGGAAATAATGATCATCATCTGACACCAAATGCCAAGATAACCTTTGGCAAAGTTGATCCAATAGACGTCATCCGCCGCTCGGAAGTAAACGTCGGCTCGTGCCACACCGATGTACTGGTTGATGTCCCTACAAGTGAGGCTGACGTTCAATTTCCCATTCGCAGCGAAATCCTTGAACAGATCGTATTCGCCTTCTTCGACCAGCGTTCCATCGGGTTCGACGATTCGCCCAATGATTTTGGTCGAAACAGGTTCCGTTTGAAGCTGATACTCATTCGTTTCGAAATCAAACATTTTAGATACGAATCGGTTTTCCGTGTTCGGGTCGTCCGGAACGCTTTCGAACTGCAGCCCACCGATGACTCTCTTTTGAATGTCGCCTTTGTAGGTTCGGAAGACTCCCAATGTCATTTCAAGAGGAAGCAAATCGCTGTTGTTGAACCGATCGGGCGTGAAATCGGAATACGTGAAAATCGCTCGAGACAGCGTCGATCTTCGCTGAGCAGATCCACCGTCGATGAAGCCACGGTACTTGCTTTCTTTTCCGACGTTCGTTCCCTTGTCGCTGGGATTGCCATCGGTGTCCAGAAAGGAAACGCTGTCGGCGTAAACGGGAACTCGAGCCCGGAAGTAACCGATCGATGGCCCCAGTGTAATTTTCGCGTCAGGTCCTGTTCCTGTGACCGTGACCTGATGAGTGTGACCACCTACCGGCTGACAGATAAGCCGCTGGAAGTATGTCACTCCATCACGTTCTTCGACCTTGACCACGTCTTCGCTTTGCAGCAGCGGATCATCAGGACCTTCTGCCGTGAACTCCAACACCTCAAGTCGATGACGGTGCCCGAAGGAGATATTGGTTTCGCCTTCCATCACGGCGTTTTCGGAAACTCGTTTACCAGTCTTGGGAGAGATTTCAGTACCGGGTTCAAGCTCGATCAGGGAAGCCATTGTCTGGGTATCGCCAACAACAAGATGGCTGTGAGACAGGTTCCTTGAAACGAACAGAAAACTGATCAGCCCCATCAACCCTAGCAATAACGTGCCCAGAAAACCAAAACCAACGATTCGGCCCAGCACGATTTCGGTGGCTCGGACGGGCTTTGTTACAATGGTGTAAATCGTCTTGTTCTTGATGTCCTCCGGAAGGCTGAACGCACTGATCAACATGACCGTGAGCAGCGTCAGCAATTGAGTCCCGAACATGACGGTGCTCATGAAGCGTTGTTCCGGCCGTTCGGTACCTCCGGTCATGAACCATTGCCCAAACAGCAACAGAATCACGAAGATCATGAAAGCGACAATGATGACTTTGCGGCGAAACGCTTCTTTAATCGCCAACCCCGCCATCGCCAGAACACGTCTGGGAGACGTTCGCAGGAAGTCAGGAACAGCTTCCGCGACGACTTGAGCGACAATGTAAAACGCCTCGAACGGTCCGTAGCGGAATGAAGCGACGACATAACCGAAGAACAGGCCAAGCAAGGTCGCAGCAAGGACGATTCCGCCGAACAGGATTAGGCCTGGCAGAAACCATTCAGAGAAATTTGGAAAGTTATCGAGAACCATGATTGCTTTGTGGTTGAAACGTCGTGGCGATTTGCCATGAAGAAAACGGGACTCAATTCAAAAGTTACAACGGACGATTGTCACAACGAGCGATTGTTGGAAGTTGCAGATAACCTTTGATGGGAAACATTGAAATCTGATTCATGCTCGTGAAAAAGTGTCAAACAATATCAAACCTCAACTCAGATTATTTGCACTATGAATCGGAGCTCGTCGCACGCTGTCCGGGGCGCTGCTCGCTTTCCCGCACAATGTTCAGGAACAGTTCCTCCAACGTGCTTTTTGGATTCTCAATTCCAACCGTGTCTCCGCCATGCTTCGCGATGATTTGCCGGATTTCCTCGTGAGCCGCTTCGGGAAGCCCTTTCGCGCGAATCTCAGTTTCTTCGGACACCTTCAGCAAACTGTCGACTCGACCAAGCTCCTTCAGATCTCCCTGATAAAGAATCGCGATCCGGTCACACACGTCCTGAACGTCACCCAACAAGTGAGAACACATCACAACCGTTTTTCCTTCGTCGCGAAGCTTCAGGATCATGTCCTTCATCTCGCGAGTACCAAGCGGGTCAAGTCCAGAAGTCGGTTCGTCCAGCAAAACCAACTCCGGATCATTGATTAACGCTTGAGCCAATCCGATACGTCGCGTCATCCCTTTGGAATACTCTCGCAGTTGACGGCGTTTCGCATGAGAAAGCCCAACCTGCTTAATCAGAGATTGAACACGCTCCTTTCGCAAATCGGCCGGCATGTCGAAAAGTCGACCGTAGAAATCGAGCGTTTCTTCGGCCGTCAAAAATTTATACAGATAGGATTCCTCAGGAAGGTATCCGATTCGCTCGTTTTTGGTGACTTCCGTCGCGTTTTCGCCGAAGACCATCGCGCGACCACTGGTCGGGAACAGCAATCCCAACAACAGCTTGATCGTTGTCGACTTACCGGATCCGTTGGGCCCCAACAGTCCAAAGATCTCTCCTTTTCGAACCTCAAGGTCCAACGCATTGAGTGCTCGAACTTTTTGCCGCCCCCAAAAGTCACGATAGATCTTGGTCAGGTTCTGGGCTTCGATAACGATGTTTGGGTCGTAATCGGGATTTGTCTGTTCCAGCTTGGAGGGCTTTTTGGTGGCTTCGGAAGTGTCAGTCGACATAAATCTGGTTTTCTGATTCACGAGGAGAGAAGTAAAAACGCCAACAACGTCGGCCTCATTGTAGACCAGCTGCCGATTAGCACCGATCTTTGGCCGGACTTTACGGCTAAAGTTTATCGGATTTCCCATCTTTCGCTACGGCGTGGGCCGGTTGTCTGTTCGCGATAAACGACAACTTTCTGACGGTCCTGACGATCATTCGTGACAGGGTGACCCAAACCGGCTGATCGCTATAATTCGCCGATGAATCAGACCGACCCACATCCCCTCCAACGCCAGATGGAGGAGCTCTATCAACGCGTGAATTACGAGCGTCAGAGCTCCGCCGGGCCTCGCAGCTTCAAACTTCAAACGATGCACGACCTGATGCATCGTCTTGGACACCCACACCAGGCTTGCCCTGTCGTTCATGTGACGGGAACCAAAGGGAAAGGAAGCGTCTCGAAGATGATCGGCGAGATCCTCCGCGATGCAAACTTGAAAACGGGAGTCTACAGTTCGCCTCATTTGGAAACCATCAACCAGCGAATTTCAATCAACGACGAACTTATTTCCGACGACCAATTTTCAGCGGTACTCACTCAGATTCAGCCCGCCGTCGAAGCACTCGACGCTGAATTTGCGGCTCGCAACGAACGCGGCTTAACATTTTTCGAGATCATCACCGCTGCCGGGTTCCAACACTTTGCCAATGAAAACGTGGATGTGGTCGTTCTGGAAGTTGGATTGGGAGGCCGATTGGATTCAACCAACGTTTGCCAGCCAGCGGTCTGCGTGATCACGAACATCAGCCTGGACCACACGAAACAACTGGGCGACACGATCGCAGAAATTGCTTTCGAAAAAGCCGGCATCATCAAGCCTGGCGTGCCGATCGTAAGCGGTGCTCTTCATCCCGACGCCATCGAAGTGATTTCAAAGGTCGCTGTCGAACGTGGCGCTCACCTGTTTCAGCTGGACCGCGACGTTTCGATCTCCGATTCGAATGACGGCTCGTTCACGTGCAACGGTTCCACCAAAGAATCTTTCGCGATCACAAACTTGAAACCGCGAATGCCGGGCGACCACCAACGCGCAAATGCAGCTTTGGCGGTCACGGCAGCGAGGATCCTTGTGGATCAAGGCTGGGCCATCGACGAAGACAACATTCGAATTGGTATTTCGAAAGCGGCTTTGCCTGGTCGAACAGAAATCCTGTCAACGTCTCCCTTTGTGCTGATGGACATGGCTCACAATGGAGCTTCGGTTGAGGCTTTGATCCGAACCTTCAACAGTCAGCTAAACGAAACGACGGCTCGCAAAAGATTCCTGTTAGCGACGACTCGAGAGAAAGAAACCGCAGAGATCGTGAACCCAATCGTTTCTGTCGCGGACGAAATCATTTTGACTCGATACCAGAACAACCCGCGCGGCAAGCCGATCGACGAACTGTCTACCGCAGTCCAGGAATCTATTTCGTGGCGTACTAAATCGAACCAATCAGCCCCGAGCGTACGAACCTTCACAACGCCGCAAGAAGCATGGCAATATCTCGCTGATTCGATCGAAGAACAGGACGCAGTCTGCATCGCCGGTTCAGCGTTTCTGGTTGCCGAGCTTCGACCAACGGTTCAAAGCTGGGTCGCGGACCGCTGTTAGCCAACGTTAGTACTAGACCCTGCCGTTTTGGCCAAGGATCAATGCTGGACGCTCCACTGCCATTGGCCCAATGCCGACCGCCGCGCCCACAAGATTCAACGAAACGGCTACTGCGGCCGAATCGCAGAACACGTTCGCAATCGGTTGTCCTTGTTCAATTGAGTCACCGATCCGAACGAGGAACTCAATGCCGACGGCGTGGTCGATCGGGTCACCAATCTTCTTGCGGCCACCGCCCATCTCGATCACGGCCAGCCCGATGCGATCTGTATTGATGCGGGTAACGAAGCCTGATTCAAGCGACGATACTGGATGGGCGGTTGCTCGTGATCGAGGTGCATGCAGGTCGCCACCATGGCTTTCGACCATGTCAGCAAGCTTCTTGAGTGCTTCACCACTTGCGACGGTCTGTTCGAGTCGGCGTTTCGCTGAAGCAAGATCAGGTTCCACGCTTACTGCGACCAGCAATCGGCTTCCGAGCTCCAGCGTCAATTCCAGCACGTCGGCGGGCCCGTCGCCTTTAAGCACATCGACGGTTTCATCAATTTCGACGCTGTTGCCGATCATCCGTCCCAGCGGCTGATTCATGTCTGAGATCAAGGCCGAAGTTTGAGTGCCCAATTCGCCGCCGACTTTTACCAGCATGTCGGCCAGTTGTTTCGCGTCGTCGATGGTCTTCATGAAAGCGCCGCTTCCCCATTTTACATCCAGAACCAAAGCATCAACTCCGGCGGCAATTTTCTTGCTTAGGATGCTGGCCACGATCAATGGAATGGAAGGAACGGTTCCGGTGACGTCACGCAAACTGTAAAGCTTTCGATCTGCCGGAGCCAGAGAGCCGGTCGCGCTGGTGATGCTACAGCCTGTCCAGTTTACGATGCTGCGAAATTCATCTTCGCTGAGATCGCACCGATAACCGCTGATAGATTCCAGTTTGTCCAGCGTCCCTCCGGTCGGTCCCAGCCCACGTCCTGAAATCATCGGGACCTCGACGTCGCAGCAAGCCAGCATTGGAGCCAAAGCGATTGACACTTTGTCGCCAACACCGCCTGTCGAATGTTTGTCGACCGAAGGCTTTGTGCCGGTCCAGTTCATACGTTGCCCCGATTCGATCATCGCTTTTGTCAACGCGATCGTTTCGGATTCCGTCATGGACTGGAAAAAGACAGCCATCGCAAAAGCTGACATTTGGTAATCTGGAATGCTTCCGCCGGAGTATCCGGCCACCAGCTGGTTGATCGAACTGGCGTCCAGCTCCTTACCGTCACGTTTTGCTTCAATGATCTGAGCGACGTTCATGGAAGTTGTCTTGTCAGGGAAAGATCTTTAAAAAACGGTGCAGCAAAGATTGTAGCCTCCTCAATTTATTGCATTTATTTAAACTTTACAGCTTTGCAATATCTTTCAACCCGCGTTCCCGAACGTCATGACAAAAATCCTTCTAACTACGACTTCCTATCAGGATACTCCCGGTCCTCACCATGAGCTTTTGGACTCGATCGGGGCGGAAGTTCATCGTGAACGAGGTCCTCTAAGCGAAGAGAAGATGCTGGAACTTGCTGGGGATTTCGACGCCTTCCTCTGCGGCGACGATGCGATCACGCAGGCCGTGATCGACAAAAGTCTTCCGCGTCTGAAAATCATTTCCAAGTACGGAATCGGCGTCGACAAGATCGATGTGAAATACGCAACCGAAAAAGGAATTCCACTGACGTTTTGTCCAGGCGTAAACCACACAACCGTGGCCGAACATACTTTTGCGTTGATGCTTAGCCTGAGCCGTCAATTTGTCGAAGAAGTAAATTTTGTTCGCAGCGGAAACTGGAAACGGCTTACCGGTCACGAACTCATGGGCAAGAAGATCGGTGTCGTCGGACTTGGCCGTATCGGAAAAGAAGTCTCAACGCGTGCGAGAGCATTCGCCATGCCGGTGATGGGATTTGATCTGTATTGGCCTGAGGAGTTTGCCAAAGAGCACGGCGTCGAAAAAGCGGAATCGATCCAGCAAATTTTTACCGAATGTGACATCGTTTCGCTGCACACGAATTTGACGCCCGAAACCGACAACATGATCAACGCTGACTCCATTGCGACGATGAAGAAAGGAGTCATGATTTTAAATTGTGCTCGCGGCGAACTGGTCAACACCGCAGACATGGTTGCGGCTCTGGCGTCAGGTCAGGTTGGCGGCTACGGAACGGATGTCCTTGACCAGGAGCCGCCTCCAACGGATCACCCTTTACTTTCGGCACCCAACTGTGTGATCACGCCTCACATCGGATCCAGAACCTACGAGTCCGTGGAACGACAGGCCATGATGGCGACTCAGAATTTGATCAATTGCCTAAAAGGTGAAAAACCTCTGGCTCAGGTCAATGATGCTCCAATCCCTGAAGCTCTCATCTAGGTTTTTCATCCCGGATTATTCACGATGCGTGGGCGTCGACCTGAAGAAAACTTGTTTCATTGGGATATTGCTCCAAGTTTGTGTTTCGACAGGTCACCCACGACGTTAAATTGCCGAATATGCATAGCTTGCCTCCGCGTCCGGAGAATCGCTTCAAAGGACAAACCAAACGCCTGTCGTCGTGAATAATTCCGGTTCAAGCGCCGAGGTTGAGGAATCTGAAAAGATTTTCCGATGCTTCAGCCGTGGCTATCGCTGGCTATTGCCCGAACGCCCGAACGGCTCATAAATTCATTCCTCGCTGTGACGCATTTCCGGCAGTCGCAGAAACACTTTCTTATCTCATTCATTTCGATACAAAGTCAAACAAACCATCATGTCTGAAACTTTTTACGTTATCCCGGAAACCGACCACAACGCCCTCGTCTCTGCGGCTTACAAACATCGAGGATACAACGACGCCGAAAGCAATGCTGCTGCGAAATTCGCGTCCTACGCCAGCCACCACGGCATTCGCACTCACAATGCCCTGAAAGCATTGCATCTGGATGAGCTGTTTGGTTCGAAGTCGCACGGCTGCGTTCCCGACGCGACGATCGAGAAATGCGACTCGAAATTTCCCGCGTCGCAAATCTGGAATGCGAACAAAAAATTGGGGCAAGCAACGGCCTACGAAGCGATTGAAACCGCGATCGAGTTGGCTGACAAATATGGAGTCGGTCAGGTCTCGGTCGACAACGCTTTCCATTACCTGTGGGGTGGCGGATACGTGATGGATGCCGCGAAACGCGGTTACATCGCCTACACGAATTGCACCGCGGCTTTGGCGGAAGTCGTTCCCTTCATGGGAAGTTTTCCGACGCTGGGAACCAACCCGCACTCATGGGGATTTCCGACCACGGACGCGATCGGATTTCCAATTGTGATCGACTGGGCGACGTCTGTGGTGGCAATGGGACGAGTCCAGCAGCTGAAACGCGAAGGCAAATCGTTGCCTCCGGATGCCGCAGTCGACGTCGATGGGAACGTCACGACCGATCCGAATGCCGTCAATGCGTTGACAACATTCGGGCGCCACAAAGGATACGGACTGTCATTGATCAATGAGCTGATGGCAGGATTTATCGGCGGTTCGCTGCCGACCTTGCGATCTCGTTGGGCTGATGATTCGACGGAAAAGCACACCTGTGCGTTTTACTTTCAGGTCATTCACCCCGACGCTGTCAGTAGCGGAGCATTCGCCAAAGGGCGGTCGCAAGCCGAAAACATCAAGGCGGTCCTTGAGGATGTGACCGGACACGGTAACGACAAAGTCATTTTTCCCGGTCAGCTTGAAGCGGGGTCTGCTTCCCGAAGCGAAGCCAATGGAGGCCTGTTGTTCTCTCAAGCGGAAATCGAAGAGTTTAACGAGCTTGCCGCAGAGTGCGGACGTGAACCGTGGGCATTGGCCGACTTGAAACAGGCCGATTGATTGATCAGTGGCCGCAATTTTGGCGTCTTTTGCGGTTCATAAATACGCACTCATAACAGCACGACTTGAAATACCAGCACGATGCGCAAGCGAGTGAGTGAGTTCAGAATTCGGGAACGGCGCACTCGCTTGCGCGTCGGGCTGGTATTTGTTCAACTTAGAAATTGACGCTTCGGGCTTGGATTTTTGCAACTTCAAAACCAATGACCGGGGCACAAAAAAACGGCCGCAGGAATTTCTCCCTGCGGCCGTCTCTTTTTGTAGGTAGTGTCAATTTAATGACACGAACGACTATGTGTCGCCTTCTGTTGACTCTTCAGCCGCTGTGTCTGGGCCAGGACCGCCTGCTGCTGGAGTCTCTTCAGCTACTGGAGGCTCAACGACTTCAACGTTGTCCGTAGCTTCTACTTCGCCTTCAACAACTCCGCCTTCGACAACAACGTCCGAAACGATCGTTCCCTGAATTGGAGCTCCGCCTTCCCAGACGATGTTCGAACCAGAAACGATTCCACTGTCCATTACAGTTCCGCCCATGATTGGAGAGCCCATCACTGGAGTTCCGCCCATCACTGGAGTTCCGCCCATGACGGTACCGCCGCCGCAACCACCACAGCAACCGCCGCAACCAGAGCTGACCATTGGAGCGCTAGAAACGATCTGACCGCTCATGACTGGGCTGCTCATAACTGGGCTGCCGACAACGTTCGAAGAAACGATGTTGCCGCCGTAGATTGGCTGGCTCATCGCAGGTGTGCTGTAAACCGGCTGGCCCATCACAGGTTGGCTCATGACTGGCTGGCTCATGACTGGAGCACTGTAAACAGGCTGGCTGTAAACTTGCGAGCTCATTGCTGGAGCCGAGTAAGTCGCTTGTGGAGCGTAAGTGCTCATGACAGGCTGGCTGAACACAGGTGCGTTGCCGCCACAAGAAGTACACTGAGCCATAGCTGGAACAGCGCTAACAGCGACAGCCGCTGCGACGCAAAATGCAAAAAACTTCTTCATCTTCTATCTCCTGATTGGGTTGGCGTTTCCGCCGTGTTTTTCGTGCTGGTCTTTGCAGACGCGAAAGAACTCCAGCAGGAATTTCGGTTAGTCACGGCCTGGGAATCGGGATCTTTAATTCACAACCCGCCGTGGTCGTTCCCCAATCCATTTTGCGTCCCGCAAAAGTCTTCCCAGACTGTGCAAACAGGCTACCGAACGGCTTTTGAGTGTCAACCACCGAGCGCCAGATCAGTGCAAATTCGTATAATTAAGCGGCAGGCTTCTCAGTTTTTCGGATCGCCATTCAGGTCGATACATCTGTCGCCAAAAGCAAAAAGGAGGAGCGATCGGACACCGCGCAGCAAAAAAGCACGGAAAACCGTGCTTTTGCATTCATCGATTGAAAGCTTTTCCAGCTTACTTCTCGTCGTCGGCCTTCTTGACCTTCTTTTTCTTCTTCAAAGAGATCTTCTGGACGCGGACTTTGGGCATTCCGTAAACCGGATCGCCTTCGCTCCAACGCTCGGTCTCAATCAATTTTGTGAGACGCTCCGCACGAGTCATCACGTTACGTGCTTTTACGGAACCGGCTTTGATTTTGAGGCTTTTATCGATCGTCATCGGATTTTCGCAGGTACAAATGCGTTAACGGACAGAATTTCAAGTTCGGTAGTCTAGGCACATATCCGCCCAGACTCAAGGCTCGCCGAGTGCATTTTATCGACCAAATCAAGAAAAAACGCCAGCATTCAACGTTCCAAAGACATCGGAAACTGAAAAATCGAGTCCATGAGTCCCAACATTACGGAAGGTCGGACACGGAACGACCGGCTTTCGCGACTCCTGCGTTCGTTTTAAGCTGTTGGCATGGGCAAAAAACTCTCTGAACCTCGAAATTCGACTCAGACGATCGCCGCCCCATCGTCGTCCTCTGACACAAGCTCAAAGTCGGTTTCGAACACTGAACCGGCCACAAAAGAGCCAAATTCTGTGATTCATGCCGTTACCTTGCGGCGAAGAGAGCAGCTGACTCTGATCGTTGTCTGGGCCGTCGTTGTCGTCGCCTGTGTTTGGTATTTTGCGACCTCCCGAGGTGCCGATGCAACCATCGATCTGGACCAAGGCGATTATCAGTCGTTTCGCTACACGGTCGAATTGAACTCGGCCACGGCAGCCGAATTGGCCTCGATTCCGGGTTTGGGAACTCGCACGGCAAACGCGATCGTGGATTGGCGAGCAAAAAATGGCCGCTTTGAATCAATCCAATCATTGGCTGAAGTTGACGGAATCAGCGAGAAAACGGTTAGCCGAATCCAGCCCTTTTTCGAGCCCATTGATCAGCGAATCGTCTTAGATAACGGCCCCACCCATCTGAAAAACAATGAGAACAGGACACAAAATGGCGAATGAGTTTGGCGGATTTCCAAACGGGTTTTTCAAGTTTTATAAAGAACTGAGCAAAAACAACGAACGCGATTGGTTCAACGAAAACAAGGAACGCTACCTTAACGACGTCGTTGATCCGGCGCTGGAATTTATTGCTGCGATCGAACCGAAGCTGCGAAAGGTTTCGCCACATTTTTTGGCGATCCCCAAACGGTCCAGAGGTTCTTTGATGCGGATTTATCGCGACACGCGTTTTTCGAAGAACAAGCTGCCTTACAAGACGAATCTTGGCATCAACTTTCGTCACGAGATGGGCAAAGACGTGCACGCCCCCGGCTTTTATTTTCATTTCGACCCGAAAGAAGTGTTTCTTGGTGCTGGCGTCTGGTGCCCTGATCGCGAACCGCTTAATCGCATCCGCATGACGATCGATGATCATGCAACCCGTTGGAAACGAGTGACTCGTTCAAAAAAGTTCAAGGAACAATTTGCGCTCGGTGGCAGTAGCCTGAAACGTCCGCCGCGAGGCTACGAGGCAGAACATGCTTTGATCGAAGATTTGAAACGGAAGGACCATGTTGCCCTTTCCAACATTCCGGTTGCGTGCATGAAAACGTCAGAAATTGTCGACGTCACTATTGAGCGAATTAAACTTTCGATGCCATACGTTCGGTTCCTTTGCGACGCTTTGCATCTTCCCAGTTGACGGGTGATCGGCGTAAACTCTTGGCTGTTCCGAGATTCCCAGAGATTCAATTCCCACTAAATTCAGGTTTTCGGCAATCATGCCTCCCAGAAATCTGCTGATCATTTTGTTGACGATCGCCGTGTCGTTTGTTTGCTACAGCACTGCGGCGAGGAATCGCTACGCCAACCTGTTCGCTGAAGCGATGGATGTCGTTGACACTCAATCGCTCAAAGAGATCCCGCGAGAGCAACTTTTCAGCGCTGCAATGGATGGCATGCTGAAACAACTGGATAAGTACTCGATGTACATCGCTGGCGATTCGTACCAGCGTTTCGACGAAGCGCTCAGCCAACGGTTTGGCGGACTTGGAATGTACGTTGATACGGCTCCCGATTCCGATTCTTTGGTGATCCTTGCGACGATGCCCGGGACGCCCGCTTACGAGGCAGGTTTGACCAGCGGCGACCGCATCGAAGAAATCGATGGCGAACCAACGAATAATTTGTTGGGAAGCGAAGGCATTGAAAGGTTGCGAGGACCCGTCGGATCTTCGGTGGAGCTGCTGATCAATCGAGACGGCGAGACATTCGCTGTCGATGTTTCCAGAGAAACGATTGGCGTCCAGAGCGTTCACGGAGACTACCGCGATGAAAAAGGTAACTGGGTCTTTCGGTTGGAAAGCAATCCAGCGATCGGCTACGTCAGGCTGCGTCAGTTCGGCGAGCAAACGGTGTCTGAGCTTGAAAAGGCACTTCGCTCGATGAGCGGCGATGTTGATGCCATCATCCTTGACCTAAGGCATAACTCCGGCGGATTGCTCAGCAGTGCCATCGGTGTTTGCGATATGTTTCTGGAAGAGGACAAAGTCATCGTTAGCACTCAAGGCAGGGGCAGAATGCGAAACGATCAACATTCTTCGACCGAGCGAATGCTGGTCAGTCCCAGCGTCGAGCTTGTCATTCTGACGAATCGTTACTCGGCGAGTGCCAGCGAGATTGTTGCGGGGTGTCTACAGGATAACGGGCGAGCTGTTTTGATCGGCGAACAGAGTTGGGGTAAGGGAACGGTTCAGAACATCATTCCAATTCGACCTAATCGCAGTGCCCTGAAACTGACAACGGCCAGTTACTGGCGGCCCAGTGGCCTGCCGATTGATCGCTACGACAGCGATTCAGAAACCAGTGGGATCTGGGGAGTTCGTCCTGATCCTGAATTTCTGGTTTCGATGCAAGAAGACTATGTCTGGAGAAACTTGCAAAAACGGAACTTTCGAGACATTGAAACACTGATCCCCAAAGAGAAACGCGATCAGCTGCGACCGTTGTTGCTGCAACGACCTCTGATTAAATCGTCCATCGTAAAGGAAGATTCTGCTGACGGTTCCGAGGCGCAATCTGAGACACAATCTGAGACTATGGCGACTCCATCTGAGGACACCGAAACGGAACCCCAATTAAACGGCCTGCTCGATTGGACCGACGACGTGATGCAGCGAGCTTTGCAGTACCTTGAACCAAAAGTTCGCAGCAATGCGGCCTGATCGGATAGATGGAAAAGGTCGCGGTGGTTTGATGGACCGGATTGAACCCGGATTATTCACGATGCGTGGGCGTCGAACTGGAGAAAGCTTGTTTCATTGGGATATTGTTCCAAGTTTGTGGTTTCGAAAGGTCACGCACGACGTGAAATTGACGAATTTGAAAAACTTGCATAAACGTCCAGAGAATCGCTCAAAGGACAAACCAGACGCCCGTCGTCGTGAATAATTCCGGTTGAGGTCTGAGTTCTTACCGCGTGTACAATTCGCACCGCGCACAAAAAAACCGCAAAGGAATCCTCTGCGGCTTTTCAATGCTGATCTTTGGTCGGAACGTCAGTCCCAAGGTCGATCTATTCGACCATATCTTTCAGGCCTTTGAGAGCGCGAATCTTGACGACTTTGCGAGCCGGTTTTGGCTTTGCCCAAACCATTTCGCCTGTACCCGGATTGCGAACTTCGCGCTTCGGCATTGCTGGCTTGTGCTGGCAAACGATTTTGCAGAGTCCAGGAATCGTGAACTGTCCGCTTCCACCGCGTTTGCCAATTTGAGCTTCAATTTGACCAGCAAGAGCATCGAAAACTGCTGCGATTTCTTTTTTGCTCAAACCAGTTGTCTCAGCCATGTTGTTCATGATCTCAGACTTGGTTGGTGGCTTGGGGCCGGCGCTTTTCTTCGCCATAGGTTGCTCCTCCAAAAATTTGTAGGGACTGTAAAAGTCAAAAAAACCGATGTATTTAACGTGATCCGTCCCTTTTGAGGACGCGGGAATTAGACAGGGTCGGTTCGATAATTCAAGATAGTGTGATCCAAAAACACGGGCAATTTGGCCATTTTTGGTCAAAAACAACGTTTTTCTTCGGGAAATAGGGCCTTCGATCCCGTTTTATCCGACGAAACCCGGCATTCGAGCAGATTTTCGACCCGATTTGGACTGCTGACGAACTCGAGATCGAAGCCGGAAATCGTGAGCCTGTCACTCTTGGTTCCCGTCCCCCAAATGTCTGAGGCGGTGAGAACAGGAACTAGCTCAGGCTTATTAAAGCGACCGAACGTGACATCACGGGCTAGAATCTCGGTAGAACCATCGCAGCCTTTGCGAGCCGGAAAGTAATAACCCTGATGCCCTGTCCAATGATCGCATCCTTCTTCAATCAGAAAACATGGACTGCAGCCTTGGCAATGCTCGTGGCGGCCACGTCGTTTCAAGCCGTGTCCGGCAATGACAAACTGCGCGAGATACAGCGTGATTTCACCGAACAGATAAAGCCAATTCTTGAGACGCATTGTGGGGATTGCCACTGGGGTGACGATTCCGATGCGGACCTGAATTTGGAGCCGTTTGATTCGATTGATCAATTGCTGAAAGCCAGGAAGAAATGGAAGAAGGTACTGCTACGCGTCGTCGCGAATGAAATGCCTCCCGAGGATTGCGAACCGATCCCGAAAGCCGAACATGCTCAGTTGGTCGAATGGACAGAGAACCTGTTGACGTCTGTTGACTGTACGAACATCAATCCGGGGCGAGTCACCATTCGAAGGCTCAATCGAACTGAGTACCAAAACACGGTTCGCGACCTGACCGGAGTCGAATTCAAAACCGACGGTAACTTTCCGGCGGATGATGTTGGCTATGGGTTCGACAACATCGCAGATGTACTTTCGCTGTCGCCGATTCTGATGGAAAAGTACCTGACGGCCGCCGAAACCATTTCGCTGCAGATGATCGATGATCCCTCCAAAGTAAGGTTGAGCAAGTCGCTTCGAGGAAAAGACTTCAAGTCGAGCAAGGGCAATGGCATCGCCGGAAATGGACGACTTGTTTTTTCCAGCAACTCAACGGCGACCGCGACTTTCAACGTTTTTGAAAAAGGAAATTATCGGATTCGCATCCAGGCGAACGGTGATCAGGTCGGCAACGAACCGGCTCGAATGCAGTTCGACATCGACGGACGACAAAAGAGAGTTCTGAAAGTGGATGCCGATCTGGAATCACTGACCAACCACGAACTGGAAGTGAGGCTCACCAAGACGGGACAAACCAAACTCAACATCACTTTCCTGAACGACTATTTTAAAAAGAACCCCAACGGCCGAAACGACGATCGAAACTTGCATTTGGCAGGCATTTCGATCGAAGGTCCACTGGGCGTTCGATCAGAAAACTATCGTCGACTCGTCCCCAAAGATCCTCGCGACGATC
The DNA here is from genome assembly GCA_964479855.1 of uncultured Pirellulaceae bacterium. Taxonomy (GTDB): domain Bacteria; phylum Planctomycetota; class Planctomycetia; order Pirellulales; family Pirellulaceae; genus Mariniblastus. The sequence goes on along the minus strand of CAYZPA010000024.1, from coordinate 12,266 downwards.
CCAAGTCACAACGAAAGGTGGCTCGCAAAACGATCAGCGTATTTGCGTCACGCGCTTACCGCCGGATCGCGAAATCCGACGAAGTCGATCGTTTGATGAAGCTGTACGATGCAGCCATCGACGCGGGTGATGATTTTGATGAAGCGTTGCGGTATCCGATTCAGGCGGTGCTTGTGTCGCCGCATTTCCTTTACAAAATCGAATCGCCTGTTGAAATTGGAAAAATTCGCGAACTGAACGATTTCGAACTTGCGACCAGTTTGTCCTATTTCCTCTGGAGCTCGATGCCGGACAAAGAGTTGTTCGCCATTGCTGCAAAAGGAAAATTGAAAGAGGACCGTGTCTTCCGGGCACAAGTCATTCGCATGCTGAAAGACAAACGCGCCAAAGCTGTGGTCCAGAATTTCGCGTCGCAATGGCTGCAACTTCGATCGCTTGAGCGGATGCAACCGGACATGGATTTGTTCCCCGGAGTCGATGCTCAACTTCGGCAAGATATGGAAACTGAAACGAAGCTGCTGGTTTACGATTTGATTCGGCGAGACGCTCAGGTTACCGACTTGCTGAAGGCTGATTACACTTTCATGAACGAGCGACTGGCAAAGCATTATGGCGTCGACGGAATCAAAGGAAACAGATTTCAAAAAGTGTCTTCTGAGAAATCGAAACGAGTCGGCCTTTTGAGTCACGCGAGTATTCTGACGTTGACTTCGAACCCGAACCGAACGTCGCCCGTCAAACGGGGCAAATGGATCATGGAGAACTTGCTCGGCGAAGAGCCTCCTCCGCCAGATCCTGACGCGATGCAATTGGAAGATCAGGCTCAGCTTTCAGGAACGCTCAGACAGCGAATGGAACAGCATCGAGCCAACCCGGCGTGTGCTGTTTGCCATAAAGTCATGGACCAGTTGGGGTTCGCGCTGGAAAATTATGATCCGGTTGGTCGGTGGCGAACCGAAGACGAAGTCGGTGCAATCGATCCGAGGGGCGAACTTCCGGATGGTTCAAGTTTCATGGGTTCGAAAGAGTTACAGGCGACGATTCGGACCGCGATGCGTGGGCAATTCGTGCGTTGTCTCTCAGAGAAAATGCTGATCTACGCATTGGGCAGAGGCCTGGAATATTACGACGAATGCACTTTGGATCAAATTACGAGTCGATTGCGGGATAACGAGTTTCGATTTTCTGAACTGGTGATTGCAATTTGTGAAAGCGACCCGTTTCGCAAAAGATACGGCGAAGGTTCCAGCTTCGGTGACGAGTAAAAAGAACAGAAGAGTGTCGAAAGCGATTTTAAAAAGGGCGAAGACATGAGCAAACCAATTTCACGACGAACGATGCTTCGGGGTTCGATGGGCGCAGTGATGGCGTTGCCGTGGCTGGAAGCGATGTCGCCTGCGGCTCCTTTGATCACCAGTGCAAGCTCGACGATCGCTCGATCGGCAACCGCTGGACCGCCCGTCCGGATGGCTTTTTTGTACGTCCCCAACGGAATGCACATGCAGGACTGGACTCCGAAAGGGCCCAAAGAAACCGGTTTTGATCTGCAGCCGATCATGAAACCGATCGCTCAGTTTCGTGACCAGATGAACGTCTTTAGCGGACTGACGCTTGACGGTGCCTTTGCACACGGTGACGGAGGCGGCGATCACGCGAGATCCGTTGCCTCGTTCCTGACCGGTTCGCATCCGAAGAAAACCAACGGTGCCGACATTCGAAACGGTCAGTCGGTCGACCAAGTTGCGGCTGAGAGGATCGGAAGCCTGACACGTTTGAAATCACTGGAGCTTGGGACGGAGGATTCGGCTCAGGCTGGGCAGTGCGATAGTGGTTACAGCTGCTTGTACACTTCTAACATCTCATGGCGTACCGAGCGTTCACCTTTAGCGAAAGAAGTGAACCCGGCGACCGTTTTTGACCGGCTGTTTGGCTCCAATGATGGGCAACAAATTGACCCTCGAACACTGGCACGCCGAGACCGTGATCGCAAAAGTGTTTTGGATTTCGTTCGCCAGGAAGCGAAGATCTTGAGCAACACGCTGGGAGTTCAGGACCGCCGAAAACTTGAAGAGTACATGTACGCGGTTCGCGACATCGAACGTCGAATCGCGTCGTCGGATAAACTCGATCAGGCCGAAACCGACGTCCCGGACGCACCGCGGCCCGTCGGCGTTCCTGCTCAGTATGGAGAGCACGTCAAGCTGATGTTCGACATGATGGCGTTAGCGTTGCAAACCGATGCGACACGTATCATTTCGTTCATGTATTCCAACGCAGGCAGTAATCGACCCTACAAAAATCTTTCGATCAATGACGGGCATCACAATATTTCGCATCACGGTGGCTCTGGCGAAAAACTGGCAAAGATCAGCAAGATCAATCACTATCACGTGACCTTGCTCCAGCACCTGTTGAAGCGGCTGTCTTCGATTAAAGAGGGCAACGGTACGCTGCTGGATAATTGCATGGTGATGTACGGCAGCGGTATCGCAGACGGAAACAGTCACTCGCACAAGAACCTTCCGATCGCGATGTTTGGCCGCGGTGGAGGATCAATCAAGACGGGAAGGCATCTGCAGCTGCGAAGCGGAACGCCGCTGACGAATCTTTATCGATCGATGCTGGAACGGGGCGGCGCACCGGTGGATAAGTTTTCTGACTCCAGCGGAATCATCGACTTGAGTTAACTTGAGTTAACTTGAGTTAGCCAGTTGTCGGTTGTCGTTAGGCAGACTCGCTTTGAAAAACTTTCGGTTGGACAAACTCACCAACGACCGGAGATGCTTGTCATTGGTCGACGATATTTTTCGGCTCAGACGGCCTTTCCGTTGTCGCGGCGTTTCGCTGAAGTGATCCGTCACAGATCGACCAGACAAACGCCCAGTGGACTCCAAGTCCCGCCAGCACGAGAAGATGAAATGTCTCGTGAGGGCCCCAGATTTTCTCAACGATCACCGGCATGCCGGCTGCATTGATAACCGCACCCGTCGTGTAACAGAGCCCGCCAATAACGATCAGTTTGATCCCCTGAAAACCGTAGGCTTTCCAAAGTAGCCAGCAGGAGGCGGCTCCCAGCCAGCCCATCAGCAGAAAAATTCCGTCTCCCAGAACAGAAGGAATGCTGTGAAAGAAAATCGTTCGAATCGTGACGCCAACCAGAACGATCAGCCATAGCACCGTTGGAATCAGCCATCGCTTTCGCCCTTGAAACAGTATGCCGTGAATCACAGTGAATGTGCTCGCGATCAAAACGAAAATCGACGCAACATCCAGCCGTAACATCACGTCTCGAGCCACACTGCCGACCGACATCATGTGGTAAACGAAGCTCATCGAAAGCATGAACAGCGTCGAGACGGCAAACTGGAAGCAGAACCAGAATTTCGCTCGCGATCCCCAGACGCTGATCAGGATGACGATTGAAAATGCAAAAAAGGCGACACAGCCAACAAGATGCGATAGGCTGCTCATCGGATCATTAAATCCGCCGATCGAGTACCACTGGTCCATTGTCTATTCTCCGATCGTTTGGACTGTCGCCGCATGAAGCTGCATTCACAGGATTCGTTTTGGGGTAAAGCCGGGTTAGGCCCGAAATGTTCACGAGGCGCGGGCGTCGAAATGGAGGTCGTTTCGACATTTCACTCTCGACGTGAAATTGACGGATTTGTAAAACTTGTCGCCACTTCAGGACAATCGCCTCAAACAGCAAACCAACGCCCGTCGTCGTGAATCATTCCGATTAAGCACACGCGTGCATCGAGTAACCGGCTGAATCCAATGGTGATTCTCGAATCAGTTGCATTGGAACAATCGGCTTTTCTTCGTCAACCTCCTTTGGCATGCTTTGCCTGTGAATGGAGGCTTGGTCCAAGGGAGGCTTGGTTCAGAATTTTCGCCTGTCCAGTCAGGAGGGGTGCTCGTGTCGTTGCCATCCTCGCGCGGCGAGTAAATAATGGCGGCTCAACTGATCTTAAGAGTGAAACCATGAGCTACTACCCAGACGACCGACGACAGCAAAGACGACAACGCCGCCGCAGCCTTTTTTCGGGCATGAAATTGCGACTGATGATCGGCGGTGCGATCGTGCTATTTTCATTGGTGCGGTTCTACAGCAAAGGCCAACCCAACCCCATCACGGGTAAAGTCCAGCGAGTCGATCTGACAGTTGATCAGGAGATTCAACTGGGATTGCAGAGTGCTCCGCAGATGGGACAGCCGTCGATGAACGCACGCGCCCAGAGACACGTTGAAGAAGTGGGGATGAAGCTGGTGACTCGATTTGAGCAACATCTTTATTCGCGAGAAGATCCAGTTCGCAATCCCTACGATTTCGAATTTCACCTGCTCGCCGATCGTCGCACGATCAACGCGTTTGCTCTTCCTGGCGGACAGGTCTTCATCACCGAAGCGCTCTATCAAAAGCTTGAAAACGAAGATCAGCTGGCGGGCGTTCTCGGTCATGAGATTGGTCATGTGATTGAACGTCATGGTTCTGAACGAATGGCGAAAGGAAGCTTCATTCAAGGGCTTGTCGGAGCCGCGGGTGTGGTCGGCGGAGGCACGGGTGGCGCGAACGCTGCGTCGTATGTTGGGAATATCTACCAAATGAAATACGGTCGAAATGATGAACTCGAATCAGATGAATGGGGGCTCATGCTGATGATGATGGCGGGGTACAAGGAGCAGGAATTGCTTGGGGTGATGGATATTCTGGAAGACGCTGGCGGTGCCGGTGGGACTCCTGAGTTTCTTAGCACGCACCCACGCCCAAAAAATCGCAAGGCTCATATCGAACAGGTTTTGAAGAACATTGAAGAGCGAATGACGGCACTCGGAGAGATCGAAACGCAAGCTGGCCGTGGCAACCCGGATGAAACAGGCCTCTTTATCCAGTAGCTGATCGTGCTAAAGAGTTAACGAGAGCAAATTGGCGGATTGCAGATTCGCGAAAAGCACCAGGCAACGTTTTGAAATCTTGTTTTTCGTTTCCTCGTTTCCGCTTCCTCGTTTTCGATTACAGAACCCAAAACGGAAACTCGGAACCGACCGGATACAACTTTCCTTCTGGCGGAAAAGCGATCAAGCCTTCCGCATGTCCAAGTGCAACCAGATCGGATGAACCGTTCCAGTTTAGTGGCTCAACCACAAGCGTCGCATCTGGGCTGGCGACCCGTTTTGCGGGCCAGAAAGTCGGGCGATCGCCGCGAGTTTCGTGATCTTTTGACAACTTCGCAAGCTGAGGAGTCGATTTACTCTTCGCCTCAAGGCACATTCTCGAAATGGCTTCTTCCACAAAAAGTCGAAACCCGACAAGACTGCTGACCGGATTGCCCGGCAGCCCGAACACGTATCCTCGACTACCATCAGCCCGCGAGTGAAAACCAAAATAGATCGGCTTTCCCGGTTTGACTTTTACGGAATGAAATACCTTTTCCACGCCAAGCTGCGAAAGTAAATGCGGAACAAGGTCCAGCGTTCCTGCAGATACTCCACCCGAGAGCAAAAACAGATCGTGTTTTAGCCCTTGTTTCAGAAGCGGGTTCATTTGATCCGGGTCGTCCAATCCGATTCCCAAATCGGTGACGTCCAAGCCTCGTGATTCCAGCATGGCCTTCAGCATCGGGCCGTTGCTGTTTCGGATTTGAGCACCCGAAGGAAATTCGTCGACGCCAACTAGCTCATTTCCTGTTGGAAGAATGGCGACGGTCGGCTTAAAGGACACGGGCACCGTGGTTGCGCCGATTTCAGCCAGCAAGCCGATGTCCAGAGGACGAATGCGACGACGAGGTTGAAAAATCTCATCACCACTGGCGAAGTTCGTCGCTTTTTCCATCAAGTGTTTGCCTGGTGGAATCGAATCCAGTTCGATCACGACCGTCATCGATTCCTTGTCGATTTTGCATTGCTCGATCATGACGATTGCGTCGGCACCCTCGGGCACGGGAGCCCCTGTCATGATCCTGGTGGCTTGGCTCGGTTCGACGGAACGTTTTGGCGAATCGCCAGCGGTTACCGTTTCGATAATTTTCAGCGGCGTTCGGTTGGCAGTCACGTCTGATGCACGGACAGCAAAGCCGTCCATCATGGATTTTCGCCATGGCGGCGAATCCCGGTCTGCGACGACGGAACGACGCAAAATATGGCCTGCGGATTCGGAGAGAGGGATACTCTGTTCGGCAAGCGGAATGACCGTATCCCTAATGAGGCTAAACGCTTCTTCGATGGATACCATTGGGGTTTACAGACTTTGCGACAGGAAGTTTTTGAGCAAATCGACTCCGTCTACCGTTAGAAAACTCTCGGGATGAAACTGCAACCCAAAAGTCGGATACTCGCGATGCCGAATGCCCATGATCTCTTTGTCTCCCGAAGGAGCAAATGTCCACGCGTCGATCAGAAACTCATCCGATAAAGTGTCTGGCTTAATAACCAGCGAGTGATAGCGAGTCGCGGTCATTGGCTGAGGCAAGCCGGCAAAGAGCCCGCCTCCGTCGTGATTGATTTGGTCCGTTTTGCCGTGCATCAAACGGTCGGCTCTGACAATCGTACCGCCCGTGCTTTGGCCGATCGACTGATGTCCAAGGCAGACTCCCAGAAGCGGCACTTTCGTATGAAACGCACTCACACAATCAACCGAAATCCCCGCTTCGTTTGGCGTGCAGGGACCCGGTGAAATGATCAAATGGCTTGGCTTCATCTCGACAAGTTCTTCTGCGGTCGCTTTGTCATTGCGTACGACGCGCAAATCCAGTTGCGAATCAATCTCGCCCAGTCGCTGAACGAGGTTGTACGTAAACGAATCGTAGTTATCGATAATCAGTATCATGGCATCACAGAATCAGCAAGAATTATTCACGATGCGTTGGCGTCGAAATGGAGCAGGCTTGTTTCATTGAGTGTTGTTTCAAGTCTGTAGTTTCGACAGTTCATCCAAAGAGAGAGGAATGTCGTGAATCATTCCGGATCAGATATCTAGCGATGTCAAATTACCATCGTGTTTCGAAACTTACGAGGCCTCGCGGATGAAAATCCAAACACTGCCGTCCTTCTGTACAAGCTTCCAGTTCTGGGAGCCAATCTGATTTAACAGGTCGCTGAACCGGTTTGGGCCTCGACCGCCGAGGCGACTGAAGGTGTTCGCGACGGTGTCCTTGGGGAAGAAATTATTCTGTCCGCCAATTTGCCACTGAACGTTTTGGTTGTTGTCGAACACGACCAGACGAGCATATTCGAACCCTGCCGCGTTTGCGCCAGCTTGAAAGGGAGCAGTCGTCGTCACCGCTGAAGCTGAAACGGGACTCTCGTTGGTCGTTTGAAAGATCAGTGCGGCCAAGAGCACAAGAACAGCAACGCCAAGTACATTTTGCATTTTCATTTGAAATCTCGCTCTGCTAGAAATGGTTATTCCGATCCTCATGCTAACATTTTGTTGCGGTATGAGACGATCGAACTTGGTTCTGGACGCCCGGTTTAACCACGAAATAGCGAACAAGTGCCGAAAATTTCGATCAATGACCCCATTTGGCAACGCGCAATTCCGCTGTTGCTTTGCATCTCCGCTGCCTTGATTTGCCTCGGTTACGCCCAATTCCGGAGTCAAATGGGCCCGTGGTGGCGATTGGTAGGAGGAGGCATTCCCTACGTTGCGTTTTGGATATTTCTCTGGTTCGCGGCTTTTCCACACCGCAAACTGATCGCACCTATCTGTGCTGGAGTTGTGCTCACGACATGCTTCCTTGAAGTCATGCAGTTGTGGAACCCGGAACCGCTGGCGTCGATTCGCAAAACAAAACTTGGTTTGGCGTTGCTGGGAAACACGTTCCAATGGCCCGACTTTCCGCCTTACTTCATTGGTGGCGTGGTCGGCTTTTTGGTGCTGCGATTGATTGCCAGAGATACCGAAACAGACGCCCTGACCGAGTAGTCTGGAGCGTCCAGCCGGTGTGTCTGGCTGGTGTGTCTGGCTGGTTCTTTGGAGGCGTGCAGTCCACGGCGTTCTGTAATGGAAAGCCGTATCGTGCCGTTTCAAATTTTTGATCTGGATATAAGCCTGCGGTTGCGCATTGAACCTGCGGCTCTGAATTAAGCCTGCGGTTCGGTCATCGACCACGGATCGAGGGCTTCCTTGAGCGTATCCGGCGGCAGGATGTTTTGCTCTTCGCACAATTCGCGAATCGTTTTGCCTGACGCAAAAGCTTCCTTGGCAAGTTTGGCAGCCTTTTCGTAGCCAATATGAGGATTCAAACTGGTGCACATGGAAAGGCTCTGCTCGACGAACGATTCGCACTTTGCTTCGTTGGCTTCCATTTCCGCGACGCAGAATTCGTCAAACGCTTTGACGCCCTTGGACAACAACAGGATGCTTTCGAGCGTTGTTTGGGCCATCACGGGCATCATGATGTTCAGCTGAAACTGGCCGCCCGCCGCTCCGGAAATCGTAATCGTTTGATCGTTGCCCATCACTCTGGCCGTCAGTTGCATCATGCTCTCGCACATGACCGGATTGACTTTACCTGGCATGATCGAACTGCCGGGCTGTCGTGAAGGCAGAGCCACTTCGTAAAATCCGCATCGCGGGCCAGAGCCCAGCCAGCGGATGTTGTTCGAAAGGTTGAACAATGTCGACGCGATGGCTTTCAGGTTTCCGTGGCACTCGACCAAGCCATCCCGTTGGGCGTTGGCTTCGAAGTGGTCGACCGCTTCCACAAAAGCGATGCCAGTTTGGTCGGCAAGCACTTTCGAGACCCGTGATCCAAATTCTGGATGTGTGTTGATGCCGGAACCAACCGCCGTACCGCCGACGGGTAGCTCAAGAACACTTTTGACGGCCGCTTCGGCACGCCCGATCGACAGTTCAATTTGCCGCGCAAAAGCACCGAATTCCTGCCCGAGCCGCAGCGGAGTCGCGTCCATCAGATGCGTTCGTCCAATCTTGATGACTTTGTCCCATGCTTTTGCTTTTGCAGAAAGTGTGGCGTGAAGTCCTTTCAATGCCGGAATCAATGCATTGTTGATTTCGCTGGCGACGGCGACGTGAATCGCGGTAGGGAATGTATCATTGGTGCTCTGTCCCATGTTGACGTGATCGTTTGGGTGAATCGCTTTGGATTCGGCGAATCGGTCACCCCCGTGAATCTCGATCGCTCGATTCGAAATGACCTCGTTGATATTCATGTTGCTGGAGGTACCCGATCCGGTCTGGAAAACATCGATGGGAAACTCATCGTTCAGCTTGCCCGCGATGACTTCTTCGGTGGCTTCGATTAGGGCCGCGATTTGAGAATCGTCCAGCGGATTTTTGCCGGTGCCAGAGAGTTTTCCGAGATCACGATTCGCAATCGCACAAGCGTTTTTGACTCGGCCCATCGCCCGGATCATCGCGGGCGGCATCTGCCATCCGGAAATGGGAAAGTTGTCGACAGCTCGCTGCGTTTGAGCTCCGTAGTAGGCGTTTCGAGGAACCTTAACTTCGCCCATCGAGTCTTTTTCAGTTCGCATTTCGGTGTTGTTGCTGGCGTCGGACATCGAGTAATTTTCCTGAAAAGTGTTTATGCTGATGCGTCGCAGCGGTTTCTGTCGCTGGGCTCAAGCCGTCATTTTGAGCGTGCGACATCACGCTGGCAAGGGCGCTGGCAAAGGGCGCTGACCAAGGGTGCTGACGATGACGTCAACCGTCCGTCCGGGACGATGGCCGGAGCCACGATACAACTATTTTGCACTCAATAAGAACCGCCGAAATGGAATTTAAAGAACTACGCAAAGAATACGAAACGCAGGGC
>CAYZPA010000024.1:0-2384 GCA_964479855.1 uncultured Pirellulaceae bacterium | reverse complement strand
AAGAACCGCCGAAATGGAATTTAAAGAACTACGCAAAGAATACGAAACGCAGGGCATCAATGACGCAGAGATGCTGGATGACCCCATGGCAACGTTTCGCAACTGGTTTCAGGTTGCCGCCGACAGCTGCAATGAAGATCTGTTCGAAGCTAACGCGATGACTCTGGCGACGGCTGACTTGAGCGGCATGGTGACGGCTCGTGTGGTTTTGCTGAAAGGAATCGACGCGGATTCGATTCGGTTCTACACCAACTACGAATCGACAAAGGGAAAGCAGTTGGCTGAAAACCCGCAAGCCTCCGTTAACTTTCATTGGGCTCACCTTGGACGGCAGGTTCGCATGCGTGGGAGCGTCGCGAAAACCACACGCGAAGATTCGGAGCAATATTTTCACTCACGACCTCGCGGCTCTCAATTGGGAGCGATCGCGTCGCAACAGTCGTCTGTAATTGAGTCTCGCGAATCGCTTGAACAGATTCGAGCTGACCTCGAAAAGAAGTACGAAGGTCAAGAGATTCCGTTACCTGATTTTTGGGGCGGTTACGCTCTGACGCCCGTTGTTATCGAATTCTGGCAAGGTCGGCTTGATCGAATGCATGATCGAGTCGTCTACGAAAAAGGCGATGGCAGCAACTGGAAACGATATCGGATTTCGCCGTAGCGGTTTTTGCTAGACGTTTTTCAGCACCTCTTTGGCTGCTGCGACGTCCGATTTGGCTACCACGACTTTTACGTCACTGGCGACTTCGGTCTGAAAGCCTGACGTGTATCCGCCGACGGCTCGAGCACTAATTCCGCTCGATTCAAGCTGCGTCACAATCATGCCCGCCGTTAACGCGTCGGGCAAAGAAGCCACCACGGTTGGAGCCAGCGGATCGTTGATGGGGCGGAAAAACCAGAGCGTCAAACTGAAGGTGATAAAGCCCATGAAGGAACCGAAGACGAGCGGACGAAGCGTCGCCAGTGTTTCTGCGGAGCTGGCAAAGAAGTACGCGACGACCAGGCACAGCGTTACCAATCCCAACAGGAACTGAAGGGCCAATTCGATGCTTCCTCGGTTTCCGGATTTCATGATTGGTCCCTTTGTTGAAACGATTGAATCGCCTGGCAGGTTTTAGGCTAACAACTAACGTAGGCCAACAACTAGTCCTTAAACAAGCGTCTTTTGAGAATCAGAATTAAAGAACTCGAAACCCGTTCGAGAAAATGCGGTTGAATTGTTGCTAAACCAAAAAACAGCATCAACTCAAAACGGAGTTTCGAGTGAACAAGAAACTAAGGCAACAGCTCGCCAAACGCAAGCGAAGACTCGACCGACGAATCGATAGAGCTTATGGATTCTCACAGTCCGGGATTCGTGGCGGTAAAACAAAGTTCGAGCTCGCCGAGAAACAACAGGCTGTCTCTGCATCGGGAATTGCACTGATACTCGAGATGATCGAGAAACTCAAGCTCAGGAAACACATTCAAAGACGCGTCCAAGTCCTCAAGCTCCACGCGCCCTACGACGAAACCGATCACATCCTCAACATCGCACTGAACCTGCTTGCTGGCGGAACTTGCCTGGAACATCTTGAACATCGACGCACTGACGAAGCGTATCTGAACCTGCTCGGTTCGCAGCGGATTCCCGATCCCACCACCGCCGGTGACTTCTGCCGTCGCTTCAGCCAGTTCGATTCGGTCAACGTCATGAAAGCCATCAACGACTCGCGGCGGATCGTGTGGAAACAGCAGGACGACTCCTTCTTTGATCAGGCAACCGTCGAAGCCGACGGCACGATGGTGGAAACTGCCGGAGAAAAGAAAGAAGGCATTGGCATCAACCATAAAGGCCAGTGGGGGTATCATCCTTTGGTCGTGTCCTTGGCCGAGACTCAGGAAGTGCTGTACCTCGCCAACCGCTCAGGCAATCGTCCCAGCCATGAGCATGCTCACTTTTACTTCGACCTCGCCATCGAGCAGTGTCGCGAGGTGGGCTTTCGCAAGATTGTGCTTCGCGGCGACACCGACTTCTCGCAAACCGAACATCTGGATCGCTGGCATGAAGACAACGTCCAATTCGTCTTCGGCTATGACGCGGCCCCGAATCTTGTCAGGATCGCTGATTCGATCGACGAAAAGCAGTGGAAAACACTCACGCGAGACTCGCGGCAAAGCAGCAAACCGCGTCACCAGCGCGACAACACTCGCGAAGAAATCGTCATTGAAAAAGGCTATAGGAATCTGGTGCTTGCCAGTGAGAGCTATGCCGAGTTTGACTACCGCCCCACCAAGTGCAGTCGCAGCTATCGCATGGTGGTGGTTCGCAAGGAGATCCATTGCCACAGCGGTCAGCAGCGTTTGTTCGATGACGATCAGATTCGTTACTTCTTCTATATCAC
>CAYZPA010000023.1:0-71435 GCA_964479855.1 uncultured Pirellulaceae bacterium | reverse complement strand
GCATGAACGCTCTCAAAGCCACCGCTCCACTGGATCGTCACCGTGACCGAGCTGGGGGGAGTAATAAGGGGTCAGGTCTCTTTCCACGTGATTTTTCCGTGCCGCATCAATCAAAGAGACCTGACCCTTTATCCCTCTCCCTCTTTCCACGTGATTTTTCCGTGCCGCATCAATCAAAGAGACCTGACCCTTTATCCCTCTCCCCCAATCAAAGAGACCTGACCCTTTATCCCTCTCCCCTGACCCTTTATCCCTCTCCCGCTGACCCTTTATCCCTCTCCCGTTGGTGTTTGCTGAAGCGTCCCGAGAACCGTACCGAGAAGCAGACGCTTAAAGTTCGCGAGTTGCTGAAGTACAACCTGAAGACCATGCGGGCTTACTTGATGAAGGAAGACTTTCAGCAGTTTTGGAGCTATCAGAGACCCAAGTGGGCGGGCAAGTTCCTGGACGCGTGGTGCACGCGTGCGATGCGAAGCCAGTTGGAGCCGATGAAGGAGATGGCGGGCACATTGCGTCGTCATCGCGAGTTGTTGCTGAACTGGTTTCGAGCGAAAGGTGAGATCTCAAGCGGCAGTGTCGAGGGAATGAACACCAAGGCGAAAGTGGCACTCAGAAAATCGTACGGTTTCAAGACCTTTGAGGTCTACGAAACCGTGCTATATCATGAGCTGGCGAAACTTCCCGAACCTGATATCGCCCACCGATTCTGTTAACGAGGCAAATGTGTTTATCCAACCGGACCAGGTGACACGCCTCCAATATCCTAGCAGCCCTACCAATTGAATTCGAGCATGTTGTTTAACTAAATCACTGTATTTGGTTTTTCTTAAATAGTTCACTCGTCTTTTCGCGTAGGTCATTTTGCAGGTTTTGATAATCATGCAACCGCAAAAGGACCTCACCATTGCGAAGCCAAATTGATTCGCCATATCCGTTGTGGATGCATGTAAGCTTGTTGTCAGATTTACCCCATTCGATTAACCACTTGGGCGTCGATTCAGTGTGATCAACAAAGTAAAAGGGCATTTCTGGTTCGCGATTTCTGGTTCGCCAGTCAACAACAAAATCTTCGACTTCTCGTCGCGCAGCAACGGATGACATGGACCAATCCGCATGCACGAACACGAACGCATTTGGCTTCTCAAGCATCTCTGAAAAGTCCTGTCGATTCTCAACCAGTTTCCACGACACGATATTTGGGCGAATGAAGCGAAGTAATGGCTCTCGCAGCCACGCAAATAGGATCGCCAGTCCGATGAACAGGAACAAAGTTGTGCGTAGTGAGATTCGCTTCATGACTAACATCTCAAGACTGTCGGCGAGGCACCAACTTCGTTGGATAACGAATTGCGATCTATCCGTGTGCCACGAGGACACGTTCGCAATTTGGGTTTTGGTTAGGCGCACGGATAGATCGTGCGTTGAACTTTGTCGATCGAAGCGATTTGGTCTCGCTCAATCGTAATCGATTTCAGAAGCGGTTGCCAGAATTTCGTGGCAACCTGAAGGCCGGATGTTCCGTCAGTGACGTTGATACCAGCGAGGACGGTGACTTGAATCCATCACCCTCGACCAGCTCGGCTTTTCGGTCATGCGATGCGGAATCAATGAACAGCCGCAGACTTTGCAAAGCCGTTCCGCTGACGCGTCTCCATTGGTATCCTCCGTCGAATCAGCGGATAGATCATCAGCCGGATCATTGAAAGGACCGAACTCGGTGGCTTGATCGGATAGCGGAGCCCCCGCCGCATCTAGCAGCTTCGCCAACAGCTCCAGATAGGCCTCGCGTTTCGTGTTGGCCCAACCGCCGAAACGACGATTCCGAGTGTAACCTTTGGGCAACACGTGCACCTCGCCACTGTTCTCATGTTCTCGCCTGTGCAAATGTTCGCGCCCGCGCGATGACAATTCACTGACTCAATAGAAATCTTTGAAGCGTTCGGCGGCAAAGAGCCTTCATGATGCATGGAGGTCAAATCAAAACACAGAACGGCAGCAAGTAGAACGCGTGAGAGCCAAAACGGGCTTCTTGAACAAAGCGTTTGAGCTTCGGCGGGACCAAAGCCGCCTCAGACCGAAAGATAGCGGGCAACGCAAACCAGAAGGCGACCACAATCCAATGACCCCCGCGAAGTCAACGCTCAATTGTTATCCACCGACCCAATCGCACGCCTGCAAGGTAACCAAAAGGCTTCGATGGAATGATTTTAGCGACTCCTGCGTCACCTGAAAAGCGAATTTCGTTGATACCGCACCGTATCGCTCGTTGCGGAGCAATTCATCTGCGATTTTGGCATCCCAATCCGTTATCTGCGTCCAATCAATTGAATACATGTGGCACTGAGCGATGAGTCCGTATCGCGGGCCACCATTGAGCGAATGTTCAAATAAATCAAGTTTGAAATGAAGCAAGTCAACGCCGAATCGCGATTTGGAGTCGCCATCAATCAGCTTTGCCAGAGGTTCCAAGTTAATGGTCGAATACAGGTTGGCGCAAACTTGTTGTTCAATCGCGGGAAAGGAGTTGGGCATCGAGATGCGCACAGCCATCTCGCAAAATGCAAAATCCGGTTCGCTTGGCGTGGGAGCCGTTCGAGAAATCTCAAACAGCAATTGTTCGTCTTTTGTTCCTGAAAGACAAGCCGTCATTTTTTGAGTGAACCAGCAGGGGGATAACGAATGGCGATCCATCCGTGTGCCACGAGGACAAGTTCGCAATTTGGGTTTTGGTTAGCCGCACGGATAGATCGTGCGTTGAACTTTGTCGCTCGAAGCAACTCGGTGATGCTCAATCGTAATCGATTTTCGAAGTGGTTACCAGAATTTCGTGGCAACCTGAAGGCCGGATGTTCCGTCAGTGACGTTGATACCAGCGAGGACGGTGACTCAAATCCATCACCCTGGACCAGCTCGGCTTTTCGGTCATGCTGTGCGGAATCAATGAACAGCCGCAGACTTTGCAAAGCCGTTCAGATGAAGCACTTCACGTTCGCGCCCTCAGTCGAATCAGCGGATGGATCAATGAGTGGGTCCTCGGAAGTCACCATTCCTTCGTCGGTCGGCAAGAATCGGCCGTCCGAAATTGAACCGCCGGAAAGATTGTGAGCAAGTTGCTTTAGAAGAAGCTCCGCCGTGATCCTTGGGCTCGGCGGAGCATGAATGAAGCTCACCCAATTGAAAACCCAAAGCAGCGGAAAACCAAAAGCAGCGGAAAACCAAAAGCAGCGGAAAACCAAAAGCAGCGGGAAACCGAAAGCAGCGGGAAACCAAAAGCAGCGGAAAACCAAAAGCAGCGGGAAACCGAAAGCAGCGGGAAACCAAAAGCGCCGGGAAACCGAAATCGCCTTCTGCGAGCACCGCCGCACGTGTGACAGCGCCGGTCGACGCAGGAATTGCAAAACGGCCATGATTGTGGATTCGGCTTTGCGATCGACGAAGGAATCCTTGCGGAAGGATTGATCGCTAGCGTTTTTGCAGCAGGCTCAGTACGAACATTGATTACAACCGTCACATTTTGTGCTGGGTGCAGCTTTTCCCGGGAATAACGGGCTGGAAACGTTCCATTTGATTTAGTTGAGCCAGTTTTTTCGTCCGATACGAAATTCTGGAAACTGCTTTTCTAGCGGGATGCAACGGATGTGCTATCCCAGAGTGGTGATGACCCAGACCAATTATGGAGAGTTGAAAATGGGAGTTTCAAAAATACGCTTCGCGATGCTTAGTTGCATCGGTGGAGCTCTGGCGATGACTGGTTCAGTCAACGCTCAACAAGCGATTCCAGCTGCTTACCGTGCTTCTGCACCAGCACCAGTTGTATATCAAGACGCAGTTCAAGCTACTGATTGCGGTTGCACTTCAGCAGTCGCAGCACCAATGGCATCGGCTGGTTGCTCAACCGGCGGTTGCGGCGTTGGCAGCCGTATTGGTAGCCGTTTGGGCAACATCGGCGGCTGTGGACTCGGAAGTCGCATCGGCTCAGGTTGTGGTGGAGGCTGCGACATTGGCGATCAGTGGAAACTGTTCGGCAGTGATTGCGACGATCCAGTTTTGAACATCGGTGGTTGGTTCCAAGGAGGATACCACGAAGAGAGCAACGATTTGTTCAACAATCAGCCTGGTGATTTCAACCTTCACCAGGGATGGTTGTTCGTTGAGAAAGTTGCTGAAGCCCAAAATGGAAACCTTGGTTTTGGTTTTCGTTTTGACGGCATGTACGGTATCGATGCCGCCGACACGCAGGCTTTCGGTAACACCGTCGACGCCGGTGGACGAATTCGCGGTTTCGACAATGGCTTCAATCGCGGCGGTGGCTACGGTTGGGCGATTCCACAGGCTTACCTTGAAGTCGCAGGGGAGAATTGGTCAGCCAAAGTTGGTCACTTCTACACTCTGATCGGTTACGAAGTGGTTACCGCTCCCGATAACTTCTTCTACAGCAACGCGATCACGATGTACAACAGCGAGCCATTCACGCACACAGGTGCTCTTGGAACGTTCAACCTGACTGATGACGTGACAGCTTTCGCAGGCTGGACGCTCGGTTGGGACACTGGTTTCGATCAGTTCGCTGACGGTAGCAGCTTCATCGGTGGTTTCAGCATGCCACTCGGCGAAGACACCACAATGACTTACATCAACACGATTGGTGATTTCGGTGCTCGCGGTTCTGACGCTTACAGCCACAGCTTCGTTTTCGACACCGCATTGACAGATCGACTTAACTGGGTCGTTCAAAGCGATTTGCTTCGCGTCGGCAGCACTGGTGAGGACAACGTTGGTCTTAACCAGTACCTGATCTACACGGTCAACGATTGCATCAGCGTTGGTTCACGTCTTGAGTGGTGGAAAGGTGATACGCTCACCGGTTACGCTCCTCACGGTGGCGTGCTTCCAGCTGAAGGATCACACTCTTACTACGCATCTACTTTCGGCGTCAATTTGAGAGCGACTGCGAACGTGATCGTGCGACCTGAGTACCGCGTCGACTGGTCTCCTGCACTCGGATACGACGAAGGATACTTCGGCGTCGATGTAATCGCTCTCTTCTAGAGGCGAATACTTGATTGGGTCTACTGTCCCAGACCACACCACCATTTCTACAGATTCCACTAACGGCAGCCCAGGTTGGGTTGCCGTTTTTGCATGGTTGAAACCCGGATTATTCACGATGCGCGGGCGTCGACCTTGAGAAAGCTTGTTTCATCGTGGTATTGTTCCACGTTTGTGGTTTCGACAGTTCATCCACGATGTGAAATCGACGAATGTTCAAAACTTGCCTCGGCGTGCGGAGAATAGCTCCAAAAGGCAAACCAGACGCCTGTCGTCGTGAATCATTCCGGTAAAACGGTTAGCAAGGTCAGACGTTGGACTTTGCGGTGCTAAGGCGTAACAATCATTGGGCGTAACATTCAGACGGCGTAACAATAGAAGTCACATCGCCAATGGCGATGTTTGTAAATGGCAAGTGACAGGACAAAAAAAGGTAACATGAAATGACGGTTTTTCGAATGGGCACTCCCGCCTTGGCGATCGTGTTCGGAGTTTTTGTTTTTGTAGTCAATTGTCCAGTTGCGAGCGTGGCGCAGGAAAATTCTGGAGGGAATGGAGCGGTGGCAGAACAGGAGACCGCAACTTTCGATTCCAACATGCGAGAAGACGAAAGCAATGCAGGACCCGCGGTGAACAGAGTTCCAAAAGCCAAACGAAACGAAGGAGGAGGTGGAAGGTTGAAGAAACAGGGGATGTCCCAGCGAGGTAATGCCAAGCCGGGAAAACGGCGAGAGATCAAACTGGAATTCGCCGATGACGCCACGACCCCAGTTTTGGTTATGGATTTCACGGGAGGTTTCCGAGCGGCGAACCCGGATGGATTTGTCGAAACTCCAGCGCTGCAAGTGTTCTCCGATGGCCGAGTTCTGACTGGACGAAAGTCGCCTCTAGTCAAAGAGGTCGAAGGACGAATCGACCCTGTGGAGCTGAAAGGGCTGTTGGCTTACGTTGTTGACGATTGTCGATTCTTTGATTGGAATTCCGAGGACATCAAAAAAGAAATCGCCGCAAAATCAATGGGCCGAATGATGGATGCGGGAACGACCGAGTTTACTGTGAACTTGAAAGACGACCAGCACGAAATTTCCGTCTATGGTTTGTCCGTGGCTGCAGGGAATGTGGCGACGATTCCTTCGGTTGCGTCCATGGTGGCGGTTTCCAGTCGTTGCCGACGGGTTGCCGCGATGATAAGAATCGGTTCGTTAGAGGAAGCGACCGTCGCCCTTCAGGCGATCAACAAGTCTCTGGCGAAAGAACACCCCGGTGTCGCCGAATTCACGCTGGAACACATTCGTCATGCCGAGCAATTCGTTGACGGTCGACGAAGTGCAACTTTCTTGCATGAGCTTCCCGAAGTTGGTGGTGTCCGAAAAATGGCGTTTGGTACCTACGAGCTTTCGAGCGAAGGCAAAAGTTCGGTCGTGGTGTCAGTCGTAAATCGCTAGTGCTGAAAATTGCAAACCACCATGGATGGTAAACACCGCAATCTGATTCTTGGTCGCGAAAAAGCGTCAAACATGGTTCAACCCGGACTATTCACGATGCGTGGGCGTCAAAGTTGAGACGGCTTGTTTCATTGGGGCATTGTTTCAAGTTTGTGGTTTCGACGCTTCACCCACGACGTGAATTGGTGAATCTGCAAAAACTGTCGCCACTTCAGGCAAATCGCCTAAAACATCAAACCAAACGCCTTTCGTCGTAAATAATTCCGGTTCAAGTGTAGATTCACTTTTTCAGTGATACTAGGTACTCGACGAGGTCAACCAGTTCCTGTGATGACATCGATTGGTGAAGGTTGTCCGGCATGAGCGACAGTTTTTGTTTGGCTTTTTCGTCGATTTGATCAACCGGGATGACTTGTCGAATTCCTTCTTTGTCCTTGAGCTCAATTTCCGTATCGGATTCACTGACCAGTACGCCGGTGAACATCTTTCCGTCATCGGTGACGACCTTCCAGTTCTCGTAGTTGTGGCTAATGCCGGCCGACGGAAACAGAATGGATTCGTACATCGCCAGCCGGGTAAGCTTGTCACCAATTTCGGTCAAATCTGGACCGACTTCGATGCCCTGCCCTGCCACGCGATGACACTTGGCACACGTTCCATTGTTTTGAAAAACTCGAGCGCCATTTTGAATGTTACCTTCCAGCTTTGCCAAATCAGCGATCGAAGGAAGTGGCTGCGAATCTTTTGAATTTGCGATTGGAAACAGTTCTTGAGCTCGTTGTCGCACGTCTTCGCTACTTGATTTGTGCAACGCGGCTTTGATGTATGGCATCAATAGCGGGTCGATATCCTTCTTTTGATCGATCCACCAAATCATGTCCCTGCAACCGGATTCGACACCGCCGAGCCGCTCAATGGCGTAAACTCGAGTCGCTTCGTCGATGTCTCGACGTTTGGCCACACCAGCAAGGACGTGTTCTCCTTTTCGATTGCCACAATTGATCAACGCGTCCGCGATCTTCACTTGCATGTCGGGAGCCGCTTTGATGAACGCGCCGTGCACGAAACCCATTTGTGCTTTGTCCATCATGACTCGCATGGCGTCCGCTGCCAGTTGGCGGTCCGTCGTTGTCGTTGCAATTTCAAAGAGATCTGGATAGTGTTCAGCAGAAGAGAATTTGTCGACCAACTCAAGGAATCGCGGCGTGCCTCGGCTTAGGTCAACCATCTTGTCAAGTCGCTTTTTCTCTTCGGGTTGTAGGATATCGATTTCGATCCTGCTGACCGCTTCCATCATGACCGCTTCCGCTTTGTTCGACTCGAAACCAAAGTCGTCAAACGCAAGTTCTCTCAAGGCGACCGTCATCGCTTGTTTGGATTCCGCCGGCAGCAAATCAAACGCTCGAAAATATCTCGCTATTTCTGCAGCACCCGTCTCTTTGGCAGCAACGATATCTTTCAGGAGTTCGGCTGTCTTGGTAGCTCGCGATCGCCAGACGATGTCCTTGCCCGCAGCACCTTCGGCTGCAGCTGGATTCAGTACAAGCCAGGCGTCAAGACATTCGTCCCAGTGGCCGTCTGCCGCAATTCCGATCGCTTCCAGTAGCCATCGGTCTCCTTGAGTCAGATTGTTGGCGAGGATTGCCCACGCCTCTGGGCTGTTTTCAGTCCGCCACTGTCTCATTGCCAAGAGTATCTCTCGAATGACGGCCGGAGACGGATCGTTGAGGTTTATCTCCCCAACGACATCAGACAGTTCAAGCTGATCGCGAATCTGAACGCAAAGCCGAATCGCACAACATCGGAGCTCTGGATCGTGGTCGTTCAGACCCGCGATGATGAAATTGAGTTTTTCCTGTTTGGGGATGGCCAGTTTGCCAATTCGCCACAACGCACGTGCTCTAATTCTTGGGTTGGAAGATTCCCAAAGCTGTTTCAATTGTGGCATCGCGGAGCTGCCGAAAGTCTCAATGGCGTTCCATGCCAAAAACCGAGTCGCAAGGTTGGGGCTCTTTAATGCCGCGACCGCTGAAGCAGGATTGGAAAAGTCAGGCGTCGCAGGTTTGGGATGCACGCCCGTTTTCGACGAGACTCGGAAAAGTCGACCGCGTTCTACATCCTGCATGCGATGACCACCAACCCCCGGGTCATACCAGTCCGCAACAATCAGTGAACCATCAGGTGCGACGCAAACATCCGACGGCCGGAACCACTGATTGAGTTCGGAACCGTCCATGACGTTCACCATATCGGCGGCGTACCCCGCGCCATCGCTTTTTACAGGATATGAACGAACGACGCTTGGCCCTGCATCACAATGAATGATTTGGTTTTTGAAAACGGACGATAGTTGGTCACCCTCATAGACGCAGATTCCTGTTGGCGAGCCCGCACCAGTTTCCAGCATGTTGGGGATGACACCGGGATCGTTTTGATGCCAGTGGCGCTTCGGAATTTCCGCGTGCATATTGGTGCGAGAAACACGCCAGCCCGCTCCAGTGATTTGATCTTTGTATCCGTAGTTTCCGAAAGGCATAACGAAGTTAATTCGAGTCGACTTGTTGCCGTCGTCGTCATTGTCGGATTGCCACATTCGCCCGAATGAATCGACGCAGACTTCCCAGTTGTTACGGAAATTCCATGCGAGCGTTTCGAATTCACTGCCATCAAGATTGCAGCGAAAGACCATGCCCTGGTTGTACGGTTTATTGGAAGCTTCAACTTTATTTCCGGCCATGTCGACGATCGGTTTGCCGTCTTTGTCGCAAATCTGTTTTCCTTCGTTGCCGAAATTGAAATACAGTTTTCCATCGGGGCCAAAAATGAAAGCGTGAATACCATGGTCGTGCTGTGTTCCACCAATGCCGGTGAAAAGAAGCTCTTTCCTGTCCGCCTTTGAATCACCATCGTCGTCGATCAAAAAGAACACTGAATCGTTTGAGCTAACGATCGCGCGGTTGCCCAAAACGCAAATGCCATGAGCCGAATCGATGTCTCGCCCTTGGTAAAAAACCGTTGACTTGTCGGCGATATGATCGTTGTCGGTGTCTTCCAGAATCAGAATGCGATCGCCTTCCTCACGCGGATTCGCATCGGTATTTCGAAAGTGTCGATAGTTGATGACTTCGCAAACCCAGACTCGACCAAGATGGTCAACGTCGATATTGGAAGGGTTCGCCATCATAGGCTCTGCGGCAAAGAGTTCGACTTTCAGTTCTGGATGAACTTTGAACTGCGTTTTGGCATTTGCAGAGTCATGCTGTTCCTGCGCGGGAGCGTCGCAAGGAGCGGCAATGATCACCATCAAGAAAGCGAACGTTTGGAAGACGCGATTGATGCTGCAATTTGCTTTCGACGATTTCATGATCTGGTGTTCCGGACGAGTCGGAAATGAAGGCTGTTTCGAGTTTGGCTAACTGGTTTCGCGTAAGGCAAATGCCGGTTATTCGTCGAGGTTGGAAAGTTTTTCAGTGATTGAATTTGCCGCATAGCCCTGCGGATTTTCACGGTGCCAATTCCACGCCGTTTCGATGATCGGTTTTGGAGTCGTGTACTTGGGTTGCCAGCCAAGTACTTTTTCCGCAAGGGCTGCGTTGGCGACAAGTTCTGGCGGATCTCCGGCTCGCCGATCACCGTCGACGCTGGCGATGTCCAGTCCTGTTACTTCGCGACAGGTTTCAATGATTTGCTTTACACTAAATCCTGTTCCGGTTCCAAGATTCAATTCCAGTCCTTTGCCGGTTTCGATTCGTTCCATCGCTCGCAGATGAGCATCAGCAAGGTCGTCCACATGAATGTAGTCTCTGACGCAGCTGCCGTCGGATGTTGGCCAATCGGACCCGAAAACTGTGACTGACTCTCGTTGTCCAAGTGCGGTTTGTAAAACGATCGGAATCAGGTGCGACTCGGGAGTGTGGTCTTCACCGATGCCACCGATGGGCGACGCGCCGGCCGCGTTGAAGTAACGCAAAGCTGCGTAGCCGAAGTTGTAGGCTTCCGCATAATCGCGCAAGGCTCTTTCGATGACAAGTTTCGTAAACCCGTAAGGATTGACCGGCTGCTGCGGAGTCGTCTCTACAATGGGAACTGTTTTCGGGATTCCATACGTCGCGCAGGAGCTGGAAAAAACGATCTTGCGCACGTCCACTTCGCGCATCGCTTCTAGCAACTGAAGCGCCGCAACGACATTGTTTTGATAGTACTTTGCGGGATTGATACATGATTCACCCACCAACGCGCAGGCCGCAAAGTGCATGACGACATCGATGTTGTTGTCGCTTAGTAAGCTTTTGACGAGAGCCGAATCGTTCATTTCGCCAATGACCAGTTCGCCTGCTGTGACGGCTTGGACGAAGCCCGTCGAAAGATTGTCCAGCACCCAGATCTTATGGCCAGCGTTGTTAAGAAAGCGGACCATGTGGGAACCGATGTAGCCAGCCCCTCCGATCACAAGAACATTCATGTTGTTACTCAGTCAGTGATTGAACCCGGTTTATTCACGATCTGCAAAACTCGTCGCAACTTCAGGAGAAGTACCTCAAAAGGTAAACCAGAAGCCTGTCGTCGCGAATCATTCCGTTTGAAATCGGATGGTTGACCAAAAGCAAAATCCATTTGGAGACTCAGGCCTCGCACCGCGTTATTGTAGTCAGCTGTTTTGGCATTCGCACAGGCGAAACACCGAAAGTTGTTTCTGAACCAGCCGATTGATTATTAACTCGAACTTTCAGTGGCCGCGAAGCACTAAGCTACTTTTCGTGATTTTTTACGATTTGCCAAAAGGTGATTAACCGTCCGAGCCGGTCGATGGGCATCGTGCCACTTTTTTGAAAAGGCTTCTGCGGTAGTGCGATAGTGATCGAGGTGTTCGACCATTTCGATGATTGAATTGGCAATCTGAGATTCTTCCGCGGCGATGATTCCGACGCGGCTCAGCGGGATCGACGAAGGATCTTCAGTGCAATGCAAATCGACTTGTAGTCGCTTTATGGTCGCCATCGAATCATGAAATGCGTTCTCGAATTCAATTCTGACGACATTCGCTGGTGCTTCGATGCGAAAGATGGCATGGACTTTCCCAGTTGACTCACGATGCCCAACGACTTGAATCGCCGTTCTGCAGAATCCTTCTGGCCCGGTTTGGACGGCCGTAATCCTTGCGTCCACACCGCGGCTCGTTGGATCATGCCAGTCAAAGCTGATGATGGCGATTGATTCGCCCTCGTCAACCGAAAAGTCGACCTTAAATGGGTGGCGTTTTTGATCAAACGAAACCAGTCCACCAGAAAACGGAACGTTTGACGAATCGTAGTTTAAGTCAGCCAATCGAAGCGATCTCGAACGCTTCAATGAACTGGAAAGTTCCTCGACGTGTTGGAATTGTGACTCTTGGAGTTGATGGGCAAGCCAGCAACCCGCCGGAACGATGACCGGCTTTCCGCAAGCGAGCATTTCTCCCAGCACTCCCGCGCGACGGCTGTAGTAGGCTCGACTGTCGTAGAACAATAAACCGCAGTCAGACCCGCGGATTAGCTGGCTGTAATCGGATTCCGACAAAGGGTGGCGCAGGTACTCGACAACAGGAGCCCGCGATTCGTCATCGGGCAATGAGGGAAGTTGCAGTTTAAGTTTGTCCTTGCGATACCATCGTTTTCGCGGTCGCTGCAGTGCCAGCTGAAGTCGACCGCTCGCGAGATAGTCATCCCAGAGTGACGTGACGATATCTTGAAGGTAGCTTGCGCATCCTTTCTCACGTCGAAGTTCACCCGGGCAAACCATCCGAATTGGCTCGGCTTGCTCCTTTGAGTTTGTTTTCACTTCCGGATCTGTTTTTTGCCGCGAATCTGTTTTTGTTTCCGCCGTTGGAAAAGCGACAATCGATTGGCGACTCGATTGCATCGGTGTGAAACGAGGGCTGATCGGATATGGCAGGCAGGCCATTTCCAACAATCCCAAGCGATCGTATTGCTGTTTCAGCTCGTCTGAGGTCACGTAAAAATGGACATTGTGATCCGGGATTCGGGACATCGCCGCGAGGAAACAGCTGCGAACTCGGCGCACCGTATCAGCTTGAGCATCGTATTCGGGAGTCCGACCGTCCAGCAAGTTGTAGTGGAATTGAAGGTGCCAGTTCGCAGGACGAGTCCAAGGTGTGTTCGCAAGGAAAATAGCCAGCCCCATCATTTCAAGCTCGGACACCGTCGTCAAAAACACGTGGTCGTCAGAGCTCATTTTTCGAACATGGATGCTGCGGAAATAGTGATTGCAATCGTTTGCAAATTGGGCAATCAGCTTGCGGCGTTTTAAACGGAATTTTCCTGCGTGAAATTTCTCTATCGCTCGTTTAAGGAATGACTTCGGTTTTTCGCTGGCGTTAATCCACGGGGAGTTGCCACGCTTAAGATGCTGCAGACCTGCGAGATAACTTTCTCTTTGGTAAGTCGTGTTTCGGAAACATCGCTTGACCGTCGCGAGTGATTCGAGGCTTCGACATTCTGATTGGTTTGCCGCGTCCATGTTGGTGACGTTCGACTTTGTCGGCTTTCTTTTGCTCTGGCTCTCCATGCCGAACAGGCGATGTGTCGCGATGAACGTTGGGATGTCCTGTGCCGAAGCAGCTTCTGCGATGCAACGAACATAATCGAAGTGGTGACCGCCGTGGCTGCGGAGCGATTGGTCGATTATGTGCAAGTTGGCCAAGCCGGCTCCTCTCACGAATGCGGATGTGAACGATTTCGGATACTACCTAATCGGAAGCTTTTCGGTCAATCTCAACCTCGGTCAATCTCAACCCGCTTCAAAAATTCCGCACGCTAAAATAAAAACGCGAAAACGGTCCGTGGCGATTCGCAATCGTTGGTCGTTTTCTGTCAACACGATTCGTCGGTGATAGCGAACAATCTTTGCCGACCGATTGAGATTGACTCCCGGTGGCGGCTTCCCATAAATTGCTACGGCAGGCTGGCCGAAAGCTTCATGGATGAAGCTACTGGTCGTAAAAGGATTTCGTGCCTGCTTTTCCGTACAAATGATGCCATGAATAAAGCACGCAAACACGTCGTCATCTTGCCTCACTTTTGCGAAGATGAAGTCGATCGCTACGAAAGAATTGCTGAACGAATCTCTTCATGGCCAAAATCAGAGGTCGAAGTCGACTATCTGATCGCCGCGAGCCCAAAGCGGGAACCTTCGCAGCGTTTGATGGACGCGTATTCCGATCTTGGAAACGTGGTTGCGTTCCAGTGCCCAACTCAGATCTTCGGTTATCCTGAAGGGCCGACCGCAATGTTTTGGGATTGCATGGAGTTCGTTGAAAAGAACTACTCGAACAATGATGGGTTCAGCCTGTGGTTGGAATCCGACATGTGTCCGACGCAGCCCGATTGGATCGATCGGCTCTCGAATCAATGGTACGAAGGTGGCGTCGATGCGAATCTGCCTTTGATGATGGGCTGTTTCGTTCCTGAAGTTTACAAATATCGCATCTTAAAAAGTCCAAAACGTTTGCTCGAACCTCACATTAACGGCGGTGCCTGTTACGCGATGAATTTTGCGTCGCAAATGCCAGCGGATGCTCGCGAGGGTGTTTTCGACATGGCCGTTTATCAGTTCGCGAAAGAAAAAGGGTTGGCTCGCGAGTGCCGAGCAATTTCGTTTTCTACGACCGATCGAGTTCGTCGCGACGTGATGGACACATCGAAAGTTCTGTTGCATGGTTTCATGCAGGAAAAAGATCAGTTCATTGAGGACTGCGTACGTCCATTGGATGAGGCAGAGTTGCAAAGTGCCAAGTGGCATCGGATGCAGGAACAGCTGGAAACGGCGAAGCGGAAACTTCGCGTCTGGTTTGTTCGCCGCGGGCGGAAGGCGATGTTGGAGAACATGTTTCTTGCGAAGCAGCGATACGAACTGGCTCATCCTGTTGAAAATACGGTACAGGCTAATTCGGTACGGGCTAATTCTTCGCGACGTGCAGCCTAGGCCGCCCGGATGAATTTAGTTCATGGTTGCTTGGGAAAGTAAGCTTGTGCATTGAGTGCTCAAGTCCAATTTTGGAGAGGGAAATGAAAGTCGGACACTTTAATACGTTTCCCTACGGTGGCGCTGCCGTTGCAGCTCGCCGTTTGAATCGAAGGCTCAATAAGTCGGGCATCGACAGTACATTTTACTACAGCCGTGACGATCGCGATGATCTGTGCCAATTGACGGCAGCAAAGCACTCGCTTAAGCAGGTTTCTGTTCGAGATCCATTGCCCAGTCGATTGAACTCACTCTTTGCCAAACATCGTGAAAAGAAAAGACTTCGTGAGATCTATCGTCTGCACAATGAGCATGTTGCCATGCGACCAGAGGGCGCGGAAACGTTTTCGATGGCCCGATTACCAGAGCAGTCGAGTTTGAATTGGCATCAAATTGATGCCGACGTGGTTCATCTTCACTGGATTTCTTTCTTTGCCGACTACCCAAGTTTTTTCAATTCGATTCCAGCACATATTCCACTTGTTTGGACGCTTCACGACATGAACGCCTTCACTGGCGGATGTCACTATTCCGCTGGATGTGAAAAATTTCAAACGGGGTGTGGAGATTGCCCGCAGGTCACCGAACCGGGTAGTCGAGATGTTTCGGTCGATTCGTTTTTGGTTAAACAGAAAGCTCTGCAAGGTCGCAACGTTCACGTCGTCGCTCCGAGCCAATGGATGTTGGAGCTTGCGAAGAAAAGTGGAATCTGGCCCGAGACAGCTTCGTTTCATCATTTCAGGCTCGGATTTGATCTGAAAAAGTTTCATCCGATCGACAAGCAACATGCTCGAAAGCAGCTTGGAATTCGGTCTGATGCAGTCCTGATCGGCTTTGGCGCTGAAGACATTAGAAACGAACGCAAAGGCGTCAAGTCGTTGCTTGGGGCGTTGGACCTGTTGTCGACCAATCGAGACGTCGAAGGGTTGGTCTTTGGATCTGGAAAACTTGAATCGACGGGCAAAATAAAAAAGCTTCATCAACTTGGCTACGTTAGCTCAATCGATCGTCAAAGACTGATTTACTCCGCCGCTGACGTCGTGGTGGTCCCTTCAACTGAGGACAATCAGCCGCAAGTTGGACTCGAAGCAATGGCTTGCGGGACGCCCGTTGTTGGGTTCGATACTTGTGGCATTCCAGAGATGGTACAGCACGGGAAAACCGGGCTGTTGGCTACTCGCGGAAGCTCAGAAGAACTTGCGAAACAGATCTCATGGATCGTCAGCAATCCCAAGCAACGAACTGCGATGGGTGAGGCTGCCAGAGCGATGATGGAGCAAAATCACGACTCGACTATGCAGGCCGATCGGTATATTCAGCTGTACGAGAACGCCGCTTTGTTTGGACGCAAATTGAAAGTTGCCTGACAAGTATGCGTAATGTTTCACGGAAGCGGAAAAAGCCCTCCATTGGTTGTGGCAATGGGAAACGAATTTGCTAGAGTGGACCTATGTCCTCCGAACTAAATTATTGGATTGTGGCTTGGACGCTGATGGCGGTCGCCGCTTTAACAGCGTTTGTCGCGATCGTCGTTGGTGCCAAAATGCTGGACCGTAAAGTCTCAGACAATCCAGATTCTGAAAGTGAACAAGATGTTAATTGATAGTTTTTGGACCGCCACAGCGTCACGTTGTTGCGGCTTTTTCGTGGCGGCATTGCTGATCATTGTGGCTGGCTGCTCTCCCGCAGAAACCAAAAAAGATGCTCCTGCCGACACGGGATCATCCACTAGCCAGGCGGGCGAATCGAGTGGCGGTGGAACTGAAGTCGCTGAAGCCTCGATCGGTGGCGCGACGGTGAAAGTCGGCGATGTGTTCCCAGAGCTTTCTGGCGAAGATCTCTACGGCAAACCGCTTTCGATTGCCGAGCACAAAGGCAAAGTTATTTTGCTTGATTTCTTTGGTGATTGGTGAGGATCGTGCAAGAGTTTTTACTCTGACGGGCGGTCGCTCGTGGAAAAATACGATGCCGATAAGTTTGTGGTCTTGGGAGTGGATTTTCAGGACAAACGAGAGCACATTCAGAAAGTATTCGAAGAGAAAAAGCTTCCTTGGAGAAGCTTCTTTATGGGCGACGATTTTTCGTTCGCGGACAAAGTCGGTGCTGAACTGTTTCCAACTTACATCGTGTTGGACAAGGACCTTAAAATGCGATCGCTTACCAATAAGCTCGATTACGACACGATCGAAGAATGTGTGCAGGAGCTCAATTAAAGGATTCACGGCACAAGTCGAAGATTCAAAGGCGTTCTCACGTTGTGAGAACGCTTTTTTTGTTGCCACTGTTCCAAGAGGTTGCTCGAACAATCAATTGGTCCATACACTGCCACTGCCACTGCCAGTTGCGAGTCGGGATCGAGAATCCTATAGGGAAAACTTCAGAAGAACGTCGAATATTTGACGCTTACTTTTCCGCCCGAATCACCAACTCTGGTAAAGAAGCGATTGTCCAAAATCGTGACTGAGTCCGCATTTCGAACCGAAACCGCGAACTTGCGCCACCAGTGAAATTCATTGTCAACGATACGCAAGTTTCGAATTTCTCTGACATCTCGATTTACCGAAAGCTCCGGAAGTCGATTCATGTGAAAGTCCACCGTGCCGAACACTTGATCCTGATGTAAGTATCTGGAGCTTAGTCCGTTCGCAAAAAAACGATTTGATCGAATGGATATATTTGACGGGAACAATCCAAGAGGCCACGCGGTTTCATTTCGTCCGAGAATGGCCTGATCGCTAAGCCCGACATAGGTGTTGTGATTGAGTTCGCCATTGTCGGCCATCACGTAATTGCCGAACCGCCTGGAGTTGCTGATAAGGTTGCGTTCGACAAGGAAATCACGACTGACGCTGGTGTTGAAAACCGTAGTGTCGTCACGGAATCCAAAATTGTCTCCTCGTGGGAAACGTCCGACGGATACTCCATGTATGTCCTGATCAAAGGTGACGCGAATTGCGGCTACTGCTGACGACTCTCCGTTGACGATCGCGTCAGCGGAAATGTCGTTAACTTGCACTACTTTTGCTTTCTGGATCACCGTTCCTTGAATTGGGTCGGTAAACGTAAACAGGTCGCCAATGTGAAAGCTGCGTGAACCCAAGTTTCCAAGCTGGTCCTCCACAATGGCAGCCAACGTTAATGTGCGAAGTGTGTTTCGTTGCAAGATTGTCATCGGCAACGTGTAAAAATTCATCACGTCGTCGCTGAGTCCTTTAAATTGGCTGGACTCTATCCATGGACCGACTCGATTCGATTGAGCATGAATTCCGTCGGCGTTGCCGCTCTTCCAGCGTCCCGAACCCGGACGAATCGTCATGCTGCTGCGGATAACGTTGGTGGCTTGTGATGAATTGGAACTGATGAAAACACTGGGGCTGGAGTAAGCTCGCACTCCGATAATGCTGATTTGCTGAGAATAGGATGCAATGCTGAAAACCGCGTTCCCATATCGCCGTTGTAGCACGTAACGATCCCCAGTCGCCAAACCGTCAACAAAACCAGTTTGGATTTGGAAGCGATTTCCACCCTCATGCTTGATCGAACGGGTCGGGTAGTTCAGCCTGCTGTCGAACTTCAGCCTCCCTGCAGTATTCGGGTCAATTGCATACCCCCATGCTTGGCTCGACGATTCAGTGAAGGTTTTGTCGGGGGCGAGAAAACGATCCAAATCAACTGCGACAGTGATCGTTTTGCTATTTACGTCAACATTGGTGATGACTCCTTGAGTGAATGTAGTAGGCTTGTGGCCGAAACTCGTTTTGGCAGCGTAATCGATCTTCAGGTTACGAACGATAACGTTTTTACTGTCGAGGAATTGAAAGACGCCACGTTGGTGGTCGTGAATTAAAAGTTCCGCACCCTGTCCATTGAATGTGAGGTTTTGTTCGCGAAGGATTTCAAAAAAATAGTCTTCGTTCTGCAATTCTTTGGAAGGGTAAATGTCCCAAGTTCCCGGTCCCAATCGAATTTCGACGTTTCTGTCGTCGGCTGAAGCCAGCGCAATAGCTCGGTTAATCGCGTACCAGTCGTTTTTTCCGTCATTGGGACTGGCTCCAAAGTCTGCCACCTCGACTACGCGATCGGTTGGTAGAAATCGAAGAGGGAGCTCGCGTGGAAAAACTCTCTCTATCGAAAAGTCTGTTTCGAATCGATCAAAGGTTGCGTTGTCGATCCCGCCAAACGCAAAATAGAGATGCTCTCCCGCAGAAAGGTCACCCAGTAGCAAATCGAACGATCGTTCTCGTCCTGCCGTCGCGACAATCGAAGCCCCGTGCAAACGATCTCCGTTTTCCCGATGGACGACAACTTCAACTCCGTCACTTAACGGATTGGTAACCTTGAGAAAACTGTTGCTGACAACGTAGTTACCGCCTGTCGGGATCGTGTACCGGGCGATTACGTAGCGATCCTTAAAGACTGAAGTGGCAGGATACGCCGCGCCCGGAACGCCGCCCAATTCATCCAGACGCATCGACCAAGTCGGTGACTGCAATTGGGTGGAAACCGAGGGCCGCCATTGTTGTTTTCCGAATGGTACTAAAGGCTGATAGTTTGAAGTGATTCCAATGAGTGAAGATCTTGGATTCCCCTGAGCTGTTCCCGCGTTCCAACCTTGGGGTGCGTTCCAGAGATATTGCCAGTCCGATTTTGAATTAAAGTTTCGCAAGTCTTCGCTGAAGCTGGCGACTTTTGCCGTTCGATTTGTGTGTCGAACGATCGAGAAGTCGGTCAGGAACGAGTCGTAAGCGTGATCCTGTCCTGCTCCGAATACGACATGGATTTGGTCACCACGCCTCAAGTAACCAAGTCTTGTGTCGAACCCGATTCTTTCACGTGATCCAATCGATTGATTGAGTAGTGATTTTTGACGGTTGACGAACACACGAACTTCCATTCCCGTCGAACGAACATCACTCAACTGCAAAAAACTATCCGTAAGTTCGTAAACGCCGCCAGTGTCCACGGCAAACGTTGCAATTGAAAAACGGTCTTGCCCGTTGTAGTTGATACCAGGCTGAAGGGTCTTAGGAAGGCCGGTGTGGCCACCGATTTTTGAAAGAGAAATTGCACCCGCGGGCCGGCTATCCAGCGCAAAATTGCCATCGGGAGTAAACTTTTCCGATGGCGTCGCAACGAGTTTTCGAAAACGAGTCTCAGGGTTGTCGATGTTTCCGGAATTCAAGTTGCCCGTGCTGGAGGGAGACCAACCCGCTGGAGCATTCCATTGATAGGACCAGCCATATTCGCTTAAAGGCGAACTCGTCCCGAAGTCGTCTCGATAGTCGGCGACTTTGACTGGCTGACTTACCGACAAAAGTCGCTTCGGTTCCAGCAACTGGTAAGTCGGTCGTTGCCGCGTCCGAACCTTCCTGGCACGTCGTATGGAATTCCTGCCGCTCACTGAATCCTCTCTGATCTGGAATTATTCACGACGACAGGCGTCTGGTTTGCCATTTGAAGCGATTCTCTTGACGCGGAGGCAAGTTTTGCAAATTCGTCAATTTCATTTCGTGGGTGACCTGTCGAAACCACAAACTTGGAGCAATACCCCAATGAAACAAGCTTTCTGCATGTCGACGCCTACGCATCGTGAATAATCCGGGCTGATGTGTGCGAAAGCCCTATACTACGGCCGACGCAATGGGTTAGTCTGACAGTCGACGGAAAGGTTTTAGCTTGATGTGGTGAGGCCTGCGATTTGGAAAATCGAATCGCACTGACGATGAGAATTTGGTGCGTCCGCAAGAATGAGCTCATGCAATATTCATAAGCTCGATTTTTGCACTTCTGGTACGCTTTGGATTTGCTCGAATTATTTTTCCTTACCGTTGGGCGACATGAATTCTATTGGTTGCCGACTCTATTCGGCAGATGAAATCGCGTAAGTGGATGGATTTTCAAGGTCGTTGCGGTGCGGCGGTAATGTTGCCGGTAAATGTCGGCGCGAGATGGGATCAACCCGGATTATTCACGAGGCGTGGACGTCGACATGGAGAAAGCTTTTTTCATTCAGGTCTTGTTCGAGGTTTGTGGTTTCGACAGTTCACTCATGACGTGAGTTTAACGAATTTGTAAAACGTGTAGCCACTTCTTGAGAATTGACTCAAAGGGCAAACCGGACGCCTGTCGTCGCGAATAATTCCGGATCAAAAGGGAATCGATGAACTTCATTAAAAGAATTACCAGCCGGTTTACGGCGCGCGGACGAGCCCTCGCTCAAATTGAATTGGGCATGAGCTCTGCAAAGAATCGGAACTCAGACTTAGCAATCAAGCACTACACCGATGTGTTGAACTTGTCTGAAACACCTCGTGACGTCAAAGCGATGGCTCTGTTCAATCGAGCGTTGGTTTATGCGTCGATTGAAAAAGAAAAACTGGCTAGTGACGACTTGAAGGCTGTCATCGCAATGCCTGAAACGTTCGAGAAAATCAAGAAATCTGCCAGCGACAAACTGGTTCGAATGAGCCGCAAATCGGCTCGTGAAGCGACCGCAAAAGACGAAGCCTGAACAGGAGTTATTCACGACGACCGGCGTAGGGTTTGCGATTTTAGTCGATTCTCAAGAAGTGGCGACAAGTTTGCAAATTCATCAATTTCACGTCGTGGGTGAACGGTCGAGACCACAAAATTGGAACAATACGTCCATGAAACAAGCCTTCTCCATTTCGATGCCCGCGCCTCGTGAATAGTCCGGGCTGAACACACAATATCAATTGGATCGAAACATGATCACGAAAACCTACACGATCGTTTTAGCCGAAGCCGGCGGTGAAATTTGAGCGTAAATTGCTTAGGGCTATTCGGGCTGCCAGATTGGGTGTTGCTGACCGCAATTACCATTTTGGTGCTGGGCGCCGTTATGAGCGTGTTCATTATTCTGTCTTACGGTCGTCTTTGGTTGCAGGCGAGAACTTCCAACGTAAAAGTTTCGTGGACCAGCTTGATCGGCATGAGTTTACGCAACGTAAAACCGGCCGTTATCGTGAAGGCGCAGGTGATGGCGAATCAAGCCGGTCTTACGATCGCCGATAGTTGCGAAAGAAGCACCGCTTCCCTTGAGGCTCATTATCTTGCTGGCGGAGATGTGAATCGTGTTATTCTTGCGATCATTGCGGCTAATCGCGCCGGAATCGATCTGGATTTTGATCGCGCTGCGGCGATTGATTTGACGGGGCGGGATCTCACAGACGCGGTTCGGACAAGCATCTTTCCAAAAGTGATCCATTGTCCGGATGTGAATGCCTCTGGTGAACCGCAAGTGTTGAGCGCCGTTGCGAAGAATGGAATTGAACTGCTGACGCAAGTTCGAGTCACGGTGCGAACGAATTTGGATCAGCTGATTGGTGGAGCGACTGAGAAAACCATTATCGCTCGTGTTGGCCAAGGGATCGTTTCCACGATTGGATCGATGGATTCACATGAGGAAGCACTTGCGATGCCCAGTCGCATCTCCGACGCTGTGTTGTCGCAAGGCATCCAATCCAATACCGCTTTCGAGATTGTTTCGATCGATGTCGCCACCATTGATGTCGGCAGAAATATTGGAGCCCGCTTGCAGGTCGATCAGGCGGAATCAGATACGCGAGTCGCACGGGCGAGCGCCGAAAGCCGTCGTGCCGACGCGATCGCTCTGAACGCAGAGATGCGGGCTTTGGTGACGGAGAAAGAAGCCGACGTGATAAGTGCTGAGACCAGTTTGCCGTGTGCGCTCGGCGACGCGATTCGCGAAGGAAAATTTAGCTCGGATGACGACCATTCGCCGGATTCTGATTCGATCCTTGCCTATCCGGGGATGCAACGAGACACTGCTTAGGATCGCGGGAGGAATAACTTGTGTGTTTTGCGTTTTAAAAAATCCGTTTTCGGCTCGGAGAGCGCTCTCCGAGCTGTTAGCGAACCAAGAAGTTATTTCCCCCTGATCCTTAGTAGAGATTTGCTAAGTAGCCTGAATCCAATGTTTATGCAAATGCAAGGCATCGGAGGCATGAAAGGCGTCGCGCATGCAGTAAAGCCGAGCTCAGTTTTGAGCCCGGCTGCGATACTGCAATTCCAGAAGCGAACCGTGACGTTGTTCCGTACGGTTCGTTTGAACGCAATCCTAGATCACGCCGCCATGCGTGTTGTAAGGATACATGTGGCTTGGTTGGTCGAGCAGCCAGAATCGGTGCCACTCTTCACGCAACTGGCGAAGCTCTTCAGAAGTGTAGATCAATTGACGGGCTCGTACTGCTGGATCGGCATCGTAGATCGGCAAGAAACAGCCGACGCTACTGCAAAGTGAAACTGCCAACAGCGTCGCAGCTAAATATCGACGCATGTCATCTCCTTCGTTTGGTGTTTGGGTAATCGATCCGCTAACAAGCCAATACGGCTTTGCTTACCCGTCTCTTCGTCACCAATCGGAGCAAAAGTTTAATCGGCAAACATGGATTATTCGATAAATCTTGCCAACGGCCATAACTGCTGTCATTCTGTGAGGGCATGCAAAAGCTGGGGCGACTGGGCGATTCTGTTCTTCGGTTTTTCGATCAAACCGGGGAACAATATCCGGGATGAAGACGCATCGTTTTCTTGGGGCATGTGGCGCGATTTGCCGTTTGAGTAGAAGTAATCGTTCGCTCCGGCGAAGCGCGATAAATCATGGCGAACACCAAATGGGTTCGAAATGCAAGATGTCACTCCACGCCCAATCTCAAGCGTAGTTGGCAAAAGAAAGTATGGGTAAGAATCGCGAGCAAGTGAATTCAGAATGCGGAAAAGACCCGCTCGCCTGCGGGTTTTGAAGCGGTACAAATATAAGCCCGACGCGCAACGACTTGTTGATTTTATGAGCCGTTTGGGCGTTAGCCCCGGTTGAAGTGTCGTTAACCGAGGCTAACGCCTAAACGGCTAAAACAAAGATCTCGATTTGGACTAAATCAACAAGCCGGCAAGGGAGTGGATATCTCTGTCATCTACAAGCCCGACGCGCAAGGGAGTGGATATCTCTTTCACATAATAGCCCAACGCGCAAGCGAATGGATATCTTCAAGGAGATCCTTATCCCTCGCTCGCGCGTCGGGCTTGTATTGAAACGCTTCGCGTTTCTAAATTTACGAGCGTTTTATCGTATAAAATTTCAAATTTATCTCAAATGTGCAACTTCAAAACTTGGTGCTTCGTTTGCGTCTTGCTTGTGTCGGTGCAACTTGAATGCTGCGAATCAGGCCTGTATTACGCTTTGCATTTCGATTCATCAGTATCGTGTTGAATCGACTCTCAAACTTAAACTCAAATGCGAAACACGACCGAACTCAGCGACTGAATCTGGTGGTAGTGTTTGCTTTCTTTTAACCCGAATTTTTCACGATGCGTGGGCGTCGACCTGGAGAATGCTTGTTTCATTGGGATATTGTTCCAGGTTTGTGGTTTCGACAAGTCACCCAAAACGTGAAATTGACGAATTTGCAAAACTTGCCTCCGCGTCCAAAGAATCGCTTCAAAGGACAAACCAGACGCCTGTCGTCGTGAATAATTCCGGTTTAAGCGTCGCCCGCGTTTTACTATCGCCAATCACATTACTATCGCCGAACGTATTGCTATCGCCGAACGCATTGCTATCGCCGAACGCATTGCTATCGCCGAACGCATTGCTATCGCCGAACGCATTGCTATCACCGAACGCATTGCTATCGAAACTTGACTTTTCCGGTTAGCAAACCTGCTCCGGCGACAAACTTGATTAAGCTTCCCCAAGCTCAACGTCGTGTCAATCTTTTCCGTTTTTCTGGGTTGTGATGAACGAAATTGTTCTACTGCCCACGTTCGGTTTGTCGAATACGCCAGTGGTTGCGAAGCGTTCCGCAGACGCCTCCAACTACCCGCATTCAATCTGGACCCAACTTCAATGGCCGTACGCTTACGGTCAACGATCAGTGCATGCACTGACTCCGTTCCGCGCAAGGGGTGTTGCGCTCACGGAGGAATTCTGTTGGGTCCTGTTGGTGTGAAGCAAAACCCAACAAGGAAAAATTGGAATGATTACCCCAAATCGAAACCTCTGCCGCAAGGTGACAACCGCAGCCGCCTTTGCTGCTTCGGTCGCTACCTTTGCGAACTGCATTGTGGCTCAGGAAAGCCAAACCAATACTTCTCCGAACGTCGAAGCTCGTATTCGATTGCGAGAATCAGTTCAACGAGTGCCGGTAACGCAAAGCCCCGACCCGGAGTATCACTTTGCTCCGATCCCAACGATTCCACAAGACTTGGGCGCGGCCAATAACTCACCGA
Organism: uncultured Pirellulaceae bacterium; assembly: GCA_964479855.1. GTDB lineage: Bacteria > Planctomycetota > Planctomycetia > Pirellulales > Pirellulaceae > Mariniblastus. Next base: position 46,650 of record CAYZPA010000023.1, on the reverse strand, counting down.
TTCAGCAGGTTTCTGCCCAGGTTCCCGTTGAAACCAAATCAGAACAGGGAGTGCGCGTCGCGTCGCTTCCCATGACCGCGACATTAGCTACGGCTCTGGCAAAGCAGCAAAATCAAAACGGCCAGGCTGTTGCAATTCAGGATGAAAACGCACAAGAGATCTCCGGTCTGCCCGGGATGCGAGGTTCCGTTCGCATCGTTCCCGATCGTGAGAATAATAAACTGATTGTGATCGGTGACGATGCAGACGTTGCGATTGTCGAAAAAGCAATCGATGAAATGCTGGACGAAACCAAGGACGAAATTCGGTTTCCTGAGCGCATTCCGTTGAAGTATTCTTCCAGTGAAGATGTTGTTGAATCGATTCGCGAGATCTATGACGGCAATTACGCGACCAAAACCGGTTCCGCGACGATTGGTGCGCTTAAGTCGCCGAACGCTCTGTTGGTCTTTGGTAGTTCAGAGGCGATCAAAGCGGTTCGTGATATCGTCGGCCAGATTGAATCTGATGTGATTGTTGAAGAGGGACCGGACTTCGCATCGTTTCGTCTTAAGCATATCTCTGCAGGAGACGCGAAACGTCGACTTGAAAGCCTGTTTAGCGGCTCTGAAAATGTTGACGCTGGCATGCCTCCGACCGCAGCAACCGTTGTTGCCGACTACCGCAGTAACACGGTCGTCGTTCGAGGAAATCCGCAAGTTGTTCAACAAGCCAAACTTCTGATTCAGGCGATAGACGTTGACGAAGATATTGCGGCAACCAAGGCGGTTCGTGTCTTTCAGCTGGAAAACGCAGTCGCGTCCGATCTTGCGGTAATCTTGCAGGACGCAATTACTGGTTCATTTCGCAACATTCCCGAACAGTTGCAAGGGAACGCACAGCAGGGCGGTGGATTGAGTCAGGCTCAGGGTGCTCAGCCTGCCGATGAGTTTTCATCAGAGCCCGCCCCCACGAAATTGAAACTTCAGACGATTGGCGGAAACGGTGACGTAACTAGCGGCATTCTTTTCGACATTCGAATCACGCCTGACACATCGAGCAACTCAATCGTCGTGAATGCTCCAACGAGTGCCATGCCCTTGATTGAAGAATTGGTCAAACAGTTGGACCGGCTTCCCAACGCAGAAACCGTGATCAAAGTCTTTCCGATCGTCAACGGAGACGCTCAGCAGCTATTGGATATGTTGCAACAGATCTTTGGGGCGGACGTCAATCAGCAGGGAGGCGGGAATCAGTTTGGCGGTCAAGCTGGATCGCTGCAAAATTTGCCTCTGCAAACGGCGGCTGCATCACCTGGTTCCGCTTTGATTAACTTGCGTTTTGCAATCGATCAACGAACGAATTCAATCATCGCGACTGGTCCTTCTGGCGAATTGCAAGTGGTCGAAGACTTATTAAATCGCCTTGACGAAGACCAGCGTTCGCGTCGCGACACAATCGTTTATCGACTTAGTAACGCGAATGTGTTGGACGTTGAGGAATCGCTTAATTCGTTGTTGGACACCAGAGACGACAGAAACTCAAACGATCCTCGTACTTCCGGGCTTTCGGTTCAGGCCGACAAGCAGGTTGTTGTGGTTCCTGAAGTTGGAAGCAACAGCCTGATCATCAGTGCTCTGCCAGAGAACTTTCCAGAGATTGAAGAGATCATCAAGCGACTTGATCGTCGCCCTCCGATGGTGAAAGTCAAAGTGATGCTCGCTGAAGTTGACCTTAATACTGTCGAAGAATTCGGAGTCGAACTTGGGCTTCAGGATTCACTTCTGTTTGATCGAAGCACGACCATCGGAGTCGGAAATGCACTTACGGGTGACGGATTTGAATTCAACAATGCAAACTCGGCGAACACGAACGCGGTTTTTCCGGGCACGTTTGCCGGACGAGCACTTTCGAACTTGAATGTCGGTCGTGTGAATTCGGAGCTTGGTTACGGCGGGCTTGTTCTGTCGGCCGGAAACGAATCGGTGAACGTATTGTTGCGAGCTCTTAAGGATCGCAATTGTCTGCGAGTGCTTAGCAAGCCGCAAATCATGACGATGGAGAACTTGCAGGGACGAGTCTCAGTTGGCCAATCCGTTCCACGAATCACGGACAGCACTCAGACAATTAACGGTGGTATCTCCAATGGTGTTGAAGAGCGAGATGTTGGAGTGATCCTTGAAATAACGCCTCGTGTTAGCCCGGACGGAATGATCGTGATGTTTGTCAATGTTGTGTCATCAAGCCTCGGGTCAGAGGAGTCAGGCGTCGCGGTTGCGGTAGACAACAACGGTAACGTTGTTAATCAGGCTCCGATCAACGCGACGGAAGCTCAGACCGCGATCATGTCACGATCAGGTCAGACAATCGTTTTCTCTGGTTTGATTCAGGAAACAAAGTCGCACTTTGAACGCGGAGCCCCGATCCTGTCGGACTTGCCGGTCATAGGACCGCTGTTCAAATTCGAAGGTGACCAAGCCAGGCGAACTGAATTGCTGATCATCATGACGCCTTACCTTGTCGACAGCGAAGGAGCCATTGAGGCTCAAAACGCAGACGAGATGGAGCGGATGCACTGGTGTTTGCAGGACGTCGCCGAAATATACGGCAACACTGACTTTGATCCTGTGCATTTCAATCAGGGAGCGATTCGAACCGTTTATCCGGATCAGGATCCAATGATGTATGAGACTTCAGGAATCGATCCGAGCCTTTTCGAAAATACGCTCGAGACGGTCGTTCAGGATGTCCAGTCAACACCAAACGTAAACGCAGAAGTCGCCAAAGTAGCAGCTCGTGTTGCGAGGGCGAATCCGCCACAGAACTCCATCGCTGAGAAGCCTGTCACGACCAGCAGCAAAAGTCGATCCCGCAAATCGCTTTTCTCAAAAGTTGCTGACAAGCTTCGAGGCAACAACGTTCCCAATCGCAACGACCGCAATCGTAGCGACTTTGAGGATCTCAAGAAGTTGAACAAGCAACGATAAAGGTGACCCAATGAAGACCCAGAAAATTATGAGACGCTCAGTGTTGCTTGCGTTGGTCGCCATTTGCGTGGCTCCAGGATGTGCTTCGCTGAAATCAAAACTGACTGCCCTGCCCTCCATGCCCGATCTGCCGTCATTGAAAACGGCTTTTAAGAGCGAAAAAGAGGAAGCTGCAGAAGATCCTGCGAGCGAATTCGGAACGCCAGAAAAAATGCTGGTAGTGTGGAAGGACTGTGTCGTGGAACAGCCCGGCCAATCTCCCATGCGAGGATTTGGAGCCCGAGTATTCTTCAATGATGCATCGGGACAGGCGATCAAAGCCGAAGGTGAACTGGTGATCTACGGTTTCGATGATTCGGTGAAAGATCGAAAAGGAAGCGAAGCTGATCAGCGGTTTATTTTCAAACAGGCTGATTTGCAGAGCCATTATGGGAAATCGGGGCTCGGCCATTCCTACAGTTTTCAAATTGCATGGGACAAGGTTGGCGGACCCGAAAAAAGTGTGACCTTGATTCCATTTTTCAAAACGTCCGATGGAAAAATCGTACGTGCTGGTCAATCGATCTACACGCTCAAAGGCAAGCGGACGGAAGAGCTCATCGGCCAGCGTCTGGCCATGAAGAGGAAACCCGATGCGGGCGTTTCTCAAGCTGACTTCGTGGCAAGCGAAAACGACGGTCGTGATCGAGTCGCCACAGTCGGCTTTGATAGTAACGTCGAAATGGCGAATGAGAACGCGAACTCAATCCGGACAACCACCATCTCGGTTCCGGCTGGAATGAGAAAGCGTTTGCAGAATACGATCTCTGTATCGAAACCGTCTACGACTTCAACGGTTGCTCGGCAGCAAAGATCGTCAAGCATGAACTCGAAAGTTGAGGATTCAAATGCGAGGAAGCGAGCGGTTTCACCAAGAGTTGCGGCAGCGAAGGAACAGATCGATGCTCGTCGGAAGGCTGCGATGCTTCAAACGGGCGGTCAGAAGTCGAGCAATAGTTCGGAGCCGACAAGTCGCGGTCGTGCGGTGTTCGGCAAGCCCGGTTCGTTCTAGGTTTTGACTCGAAAGTCGCCGTTCGTTCTGCGAAAGGCGACGATGACCGTTTTGGGACAAAGCCACGTTTCGGCTTTTTCGTAGTCTCTGGAATCACTTCCATGAATCCAATGCATACTATTGATGACGCTGCCGCGTTGCTCAACTGCCTGTCTGATGATACTGCCGCTGCGGTGATGTCACGGCTTGATGGCGATGTTCAACGTCGGCTTTCCGAATCAACGGGATCCGGAAAAACGATCTCGGGTCCCGACTTGCATCGACTGACTCGGAAGTTTCGCAAAGAAGTGCTCGGCGGCGGAAAACAAAGCAAAACTGAAGCTGAAGATACGTTGCTCTGGTCCGAAGCCGCCGGTACAGCGCAGGACGAACCGTTTGCGTTTTTGAAATATCTTGAATCAGATATTCGCAAAGGGATCGTCGAGACTGAGCATCCCTTGCACGTAGCGATGATTCTGGCAACGCTACCTTCGGCGTTTGCTTCGGCAGTCATGAGGGAGATTGATCCTGCGTTTCGAATGTCGGTGATGCGTCGGTTGTGTGAAATCGATGTTGTTGACGACGCCAAATTGATGGAGCTTCGTTTTCAGCTGCGAATGCGAGCAAAAAAGGCGCTCGCAATCGCCAATTGCAGTGTGAATGGGATGCATGTTGCGGCAAAAATACTAAGCCTAAGCGACATGCGGACGCGAGACAGCGTCATGGTTTGGCTCAACGATCAGGATCCGGAACTCGCGTCGGAGGTCAAGAGACGCGTCATTGCGATGGATTCCATTCTTGAGCTGGACGAAGAACAGCTTGGGAAATTGATGTGCCAAGTCGACACATCGGCATGGGCGGGAGCGTTACGATCGACCCTGCCTTCGGTTGCCCAGCGAGTTTTGAAGTCGATGGCACCTCGTGCGGCCGAAATCGTTTCCCTTGAAATGGCTCAATTCAATCCGCTGGACGAAAATCGGATGCAGTGGGCGGTCGAACAGGTCGTTGGAAAGATGCTGGAGATTCTCGAGCCGTAGAGTCGCGAGCCGTCACGAGTTTTTGCTTCCCGAGCTGTTGAATTCGGCAACTGTAAGAAATCGCGATCTGTGAAAAGCCGCGATACGACGAAAGGCACGACACCGGGAAAGACCGCAAACCACACGACCGCGCGAGTCCTGTTTGCAATCAGGAACTCCTTGCGATCGATGGTTTTGGCGTCGGATACGGCTGCCCTCAGTCGGTTCGCTCGGCAAGTCGAATTTCGACCAGCAGACGGTTGACGGATTCGGTATCCCGTTCGGTCGGAAGATCTGAAGCTTCGAAAGCGGCAGTCATCGAGCTTTCCAGCAAGTCGAGTTGATTCGCGTGGAAATGCCAATCTAACGTCTCATCGACTGCTTTTTCCAGCTGCTTCCTGGCGATCAGCTCTTCAAGGAACGCCAGTTTGAAATCGTCATTCAGATGACGAACGTCGCATTGAACTCGTCCGGAACGCATCAAGTGCGTTCCCGTCATCAGGACTCGATACGCGTACAGAATCGATTTGACGGTTTTGCGTTCCGCTTTCTCAATCAACTTTCGCTGTGTTGTGTAAAATCCGCGGTAGTGGTGGTAGTGGAATTTGGTGATGCAACGAGCAGCGATGGGCTTTAGCCGCTCCAGAAAATCTTGTCCGTGGACAACGATCGGCGAGAAAATCTGCTCGAGAACGTAGCCGTTGTTTTTCACAAGCAACGCAAAATATTTGCCAACGTCATGGCTCACGATGTCGACTTCCGTACCATCCTCAACGCTTGACCGGTCGCAGGTCAGTTCGCCCGGGTTCAGGCTGACGATCTTTTCCAGCGGCAAGCAGTGGCAGCCGCGCAGATCTACATCGCTGTTGGGGGATGGGAAACCATAGATGTGCGCGCCGCTTACGGTGACGAACAGCGGTTCAAAATCGAGTGTGTCGACGTACCGTTTCCAGCGTTCGATTTCAATGGTCATCGTCATTTTGATTCTTTCAACCCGGATTATTCACGAGGCGTGGGCGTCGAAATGGAAAAGGCTTTTTAAATGGACGTCTTGTTCCAAGATTGTGGTCTCGACACTTCACCCACGATGTGAAATTGACGAATTTGCAAACTTGTCGCCAATTCATGAGAATCGACTCAAAATGCAAACCCGACGCCTTTCGTCGTGAATAACTCCAGTTCAGTAGGCGGATCGCGTTTAAAGAAAACTACAATCTTTGAATGGTGCAGTCATTGGAGTCTTTAGAGCAGGCAGGTGAAGGAAAGTTCGCCTGGCAATGATAAGTTGCAAGCATTCGCTCTAACGTCGAAACGCATCGCTTGTGATGACTCGATACAGAATCTCGCGAATACCGAGCGGTTCACCTGAGCTATTGCCTGACTGGCCTAGGATCTTCAGGACCTCCGACTCGTCGCGATGGTTGTCGATGCGTCCGGTCGCTTGAACGATTAGTTTCGAAGCAAAATTTCGTTCGATTAGCGGAACCTGCTTGACCAGCAACTGCCTTAGTTCGGCAATGTTGGCAAATTCTTCACCTGAAGGAAGAGCCCCCGCAGTGTCGATCGGCAACTTTTTCTCGTTCCAGTCACCGTACTCTTTGCGAAACGTTCCAATTTCATCGAACGATTCCAATGCGAATCCGAGCGGATCGATTCTTCGATGACAATGTCGGCAAGAAGCGTTTTCGCGATGCTTCGAAAGCTGCTCTCGGATCGTAACGGCACCGCGAATATCGGGCTCAAGCGGCTCAATGTCTGGTGGCGGAGGAGACGGCGGCGTACCCAAAATGCACTCCAGCACCCAAACGCCGCGAATCACTGGCGAGGTATCAATCCCGTTCGCCGTGGCCGTCAGAATACTTGCTTGTCCGAGCAATCCTCCTCGCATCGGATCGGTGATTTTCACCTGACGCATGGCGTGTCCGTGGATATCCCGCATGCCGTAGAGTTTTGCAAGCGGCCCGTTCACAAAAGTTTGATCGCCATCAACGAACCAACGAATCGGCCGATTTTTTTCGAACGCTTCATCCAGATACAGAATTGTTTCCTCTCGCATCGCCGATTCAAGCCGATCGTTAAAGTATCTTGGGTGTTCGACCTCATCCGGCTTCATTGTTCCCAGCTTTGAAAGTTTGAGCCAACCGTCAAGGAAAGAGGAAATGAAATTCTTACTGTCGGGCGAAGCCAGCAAGCGATCCGTTTGCTGACGACAAATGTCAGCGTCGTCGAGCCGACCTTTCCTGGCGAGCGTGAGAAGTTCTTTGTCCGCTGGTTTGCCGCACAAAAAGAAAGACATTCGGTTTGCAATTTCAAATTGATCCAGCGGGCCCGTTGCCGTTCGGTGATAGATAAAGTTCGGACTACAGAGGATTGCCTTGTACGCCAAACGGGACGCATCGTTCGTGTTCATTATGCGGCGAGCTTTATCGAACAGGTCAAAAATTGGCACCAGTTGCTGGTCATTGATCGGTCGGCGCGATGCTTTTGTTGCAAATTCCTTTATCAGCGATTTCGCTTTGGTGTCGTCAATTGAAGTGTCAACAATCGCTCTGACGGGGTTTGGCTGTTGGGTCTTCGCAGTTCCAGAGACTTGAATCTCGTAAACACGAATTTGCGGCCCGGCGTATTCTTTATGAAAAGTTGTCCAGGCTTCGTTCGTGTGCAGGGCGTGATCGATTCCGAATACGTCGTACGGTTTTCCTTCCTGTTTCAGGCGATCCTGTTCAGCCAGAAAAGCTTCGACCATTGCCGGAGCTTTTTCTTTGTCGAAATCAGGATGCATGTCGTGAAAGACGTGGACATGATTGGCCAGAAAATCTGGAAACGTGTCGCCGTGTTGATCCATCAGCGAATGTCGCATGTATTTGATTCGTCGAGGGCCATTCGGATAGCCAAGCTTCAACATGTATCCTTTGTCGAGCCACACTTGTGCTTCATACCAGCGAACCTCATTGTCAGCGATTTCGATTTTAGCCAGCTGTCGATCGGAGGAATGAACAAATCGCGGTTTCTTGATATCTGATCGGCAGCCCACGATCGACATCACGATTGGGTCCTCTGTGGACGTGTCGATAATCCAGTCCTTGTAGGGATGTTCCCGGTTCACTGCGTTTGCTTTTACGCGAACCCGATAGTAACCGGACTCAGGAACGCCGTTCTGTTCGGCGAGCGATTTCAACCACAGAAAGTACCCATGCCCTCCGCTACTTTCCCGAATCTGCATGTAGTCGACGTTTTTATGCGAAGCGCTTGCCGGTTCCCAATCAGGAAAAAAGGGTGATCGCAGTTCCAATTGAAGCGGATCAGCATCGCCTTTGGCATTAGCGTTGGCTTTTTCAATCGCCGCCGCAAGATATTGGTCAGCTGCCTGAAGGTACTGCTTCATCAGAAAGTCAGTTACCGCAAGCGATTCAGCGATATTGTCGAAACCATCTTTCTTTTCATCCGGCGAAAAAGAATCCGTTGGATCGGAAAGCATCGTTTCGAGCCCAAGCAATTGTCGAACCGAACGATCGTACTCAGCCCGATTCAACCTTCGCAGCGCAATGTCGTTTTCGTGTTCCTGGTCCAGAGTTTGGCTTAATCGATCCGTAAGCAGCTCGATAATTTCCAGTCGTTCTTCGTCGCTGGGCTGAAGATCGGCGTCTTCGGGCGGCATGTCTCCAAGATTCAGTCGATCAAGCACCTCGCGCCAGAGCTCCCGGTTGTCCACATCATCGTTTTCCTTCGAACCGATCGCAGCAAGGCCATCAAATCTCCGATCGCCCTCTTCTTCGTCCGGACCATGGCACGAGACGCAGTAAGTTTGCACGAACCTGATAGACGAATCGATCTTGTCATCGTTTGCGGCATTGATGCCTTGGCCGCAGCAGATTCGCGATTGAAATACGAAGGCAAAACAGATGAGTATCTGAAAACTTTGAAGACTGAAAAGAATCGAAAAACTTCGTTTGTGTTTCATCGGCATTGTTCTGTTGCTGGGAATTACAAACTGGCTTTGAAGGGATACGTCGCGATGCCAAAATTCAACTGGACTGTTGCTACGAAGGGTAGCTTAAAAACGCGGATCGCCTTTTGCGACAAGACTCTGAGTTTTGTTTTGCCGCATCAAACGACTCGGAGAGTCGTGCTACTATGGTTAGGAATCCAATTGTGACATTGTCCCTGTTGCGCGGCTGAACTTTTCTACAGTTTGGCAGCCGAACTTTTGCAACATAGTCGTAAACAGATTGCACAAGGGAATTCGGCGGTGCGATTGTTCGGGCGCCGCCACATGTCGCCCGTGTTTAAAGCCGCCTCCGGCCAACAGGATTGGCAGGTTTTTGTTGCTGTGAGAGCTGGCGTTACCCATGCCCGAGCCACACAGAACCATGGTCGAATCGATTAACGGTTGGCCTTCGGAATTCGTGATCTCAGTAAGCTTTCCAATAAACCGGCTCAGTTGCTGCATCTGATACTCTTCGATTTTCAGCAACGGATTCAGCAATCGCTGCGTCTTGCCGTGATGAGAAAACGCGTGGTAGTTACCAGACAATCCCAAATCACCAACGGGAAGATTTCCGGGAACGCTCAACGTTGCAACGCGAGTCGAATCGGTTTGCAAAGCGAGTGCGATCAAGTCATAGAAAAGCGGCAGTCGTTGAGTGAAAGGGCCGCCTTCGGGTGGTTCGTCGAGATCAACTTTTGGTTTCGGCAGATCGATCCATTGATCCGCATTCGCCAAAGACTTTTCGACGCTTCGAACGCTATTGAGATATTCGTCGATCTTGTTTCGATCTTCCCTGCCAAGCCCGCCTTTCAAATCATTGGCTTGACGAAATACTGCATCCAGAACACTCGAGTTTTCCTTAATCGCTTTGCGATACTGTTCTCGCTGCTCTTTCGTTTCGCTCGCGAAAAGCATTCTGAAAAGTGCGTTCGCTTTTGTGATCGGTGGAATGTTCACTCCGGTACGAGTCCACGACGTCCGACACTCAAGTTCTCCAGAGTTCGCGCCAACACTTGCGACGATCGACGGGAACCGAACTTTTCCAACACAGTTCTCTGCCGCAATCTGGTCCATCGACACGTTGCGATCCACGAATGCAGACGATTCGCTATTTTTGACTCCGCTCAAAAAAGTATGGACGCTCTGGTGCCCGCCTGTGACCCGGTGATCAAGATTGCTGATCACAGAAAAACGATCCTGATGTTCTTTCAAAGGGCGAAGCAGTCGCGGAAGATCTGTGAATTTTCCAGCGTTCTTTGGAAAGAACTCTTCGGCGACAAAGCCCAGCGGATTGGCAACGGTCACCATTCGCATGGAATGATTTTGGTCACCGCCTTTTGTAGAAGGCCGCGACGCAACCTGAGCATCAATGTCGCGGGCCAGCATTGGCAACGCCATCGTGACGCCCACGCCTCTAAGCCATTGGCGTCTGCTAAATCCATTGTCCAGCATCGGAACCTCATCGTAAAAGTAGAAGTTGCACTCGCAATGTCATCCACCATTGTAACGCCCGCTAACGCAAACGCGACTTAATGGTTGATCAAGAACAGATGCATTAGCTGAGCATTTTTTCCAGTTCAGTCGTGTCGATGATTGGAATCCCGAGCTTTTCTGCTTTCGCGCTCTTTGAACCCGAACCTGAACCGGCAACAAGAAAGTGGGTTTTCTTTGACACGCTTCCCGAACACTTTCCGCCCAACCCTTCGATACGCGACTCCCAGTGCTTTTTTCCTTCAGGAAAACCGCCGCTAAAACAAAAATTCTTACCCTCTAAAACCCCGCCAGATTCAGGAGGCGTTGGTTCGACAAACTTCAACAATTCGTCAATTTCGTTTTCGTTTTCGTCGAGGTAGCTGCGGATTGCTTCGGCGGTAATCGAGCCGACGTCTTCGACCGATTCGAGATCCTCCTGATTGGCGTTGCGGATCTCTTCAAAGGAACCGAAGTGAGCCGCGAGTGCTTTGCCAGCCGATTTTCCGGCGGCGCCGATTCCAAACGAAGCAAAAAATTGCCATAGCGGAATCTCTTTTTTCTTTTCCATCGCAGCTTCGATTGCGATCGTCAATTCCTCCGATCCCATTTTGTCTGGCGACGGAATCATTTGGATCGAGGCGACTGCGAGTGTCGCCTGGCGTTTTGTCAGCCCTGTGGCCATCGCGGATTCGATGTCCAGTTTGTAGAAGTCGGCAAACGTTGAAACGGCTCCACCTTCTGCCAGTTGGCTGACGCGACTTTCGCCCAAGCCGAGAACGCCAAAAGTTGAAAGGTAGTGGCAAAGCGTGTTAACGTTTTGTGCAGAACAATCGTCGCCGGTGCAAACAAGCTCCAGCATGTCATCGTTTTTTCCACCTTTCTGCAGTTCCGTTTTGGCACCGCAAGCAGGACACTGGTCTGGAAACTTGGGAGCTGCCTGTCCGCTCACCACACCGGTCACCTTCGGAATGATTTTGCCAGCTTTGCGAACGGAAATCACGGAGCCAATCGATATCTGATTGCGATCCATGAAGCCCGCGTTGTGCAGGGTCGCTCGGGAAACATTGGTGCCCGCCAATCGAACAGGATCGAAGATCGCGACGGCAACGATCTTACCCGTTCGACCGGTTTGCCATTCAATTTCGCGAACGGTTGGTGTCGCTTCCTCCTCGCGAAACTTCCAGGCAATTTTACCTTTTGGATTTCCGGTAAGCGGATCTCCTCGGCGACCGAGCTGTTCATGATCTTCGAGGTTGTTGACACCTACGATGACGCCATCGACTTCAAAATCCAAACTGGAAATTTCATCCTCATATTGTTGCAGGTCTTCGAATCGAAAAGGCTTGGTTTCAACGTAGGGCACTCCAAGTTTCTCGACGCACCATTTGGCTCTTTCGATTTCCGTGGCGTAAGGAGGGTTGGCCAGTCCTTCGATCGTGTAGGCGATGAAACTGAGCTTCATCAGCTTCGTTTTCTCTGGCGATTTAAATTGTCGAATTCCACCAGCGGTGTGATTGCGAGGGTTAGCTCGAAGTTTCTCACCCGCTTTTTCCAACATCGTCTGTACTTTTTCAAAGTCAGACAGTTTGCAGATAAGTTCGCCACGGATCGAGCAGGTGACTTTCTGTTTGAGTTTCTCTGGAACACCAGAAACATATTTTATCTGATCGGTAACGGCTTCACCGTTGATTCCGTCGCGCGGTCGCAAGCCAGCCCGGTCGAGTTTTCCATCAACGTAATAAAGCGCGACAGCGACACCATCAAGTTTCCATGCTTCGTAAAAAGTGCTGGGCGGATAGGAGACGGGCGCTCCTTTGTAAGATTTGCCTTTTGCGACAACCATTTTTTCTGATTCAGGCTGTTCGCCGATCTTTTCCAGCGAATCGTGCATCCATTTGAACAATTGTTCTTCCTGGATCGCCATGTCTTCGTGACTTGCTTTGTCGATCGAAGTCAGCGGCGGATCATGCACGATTTTTCGAGCCGCACTTTCCAGTTCTGATGCTGTCGCGGAATCAAATAGTTTCGACTCAGGCCGCAAAGCCTTAAGCTCACGTCGCAAGGCGTCATATTCGCCGTCGCTAACGACGATCTTTGTGTCGGGGTGTTTGCAGTCGTCGCCACGTTCGTATGCGGTGTCGAGGTGGGCGATCACGCGTTCAAGTTCGTCGGCTCTGGATTCTTTAGCGTCTTTTTTGTTGGTCATTGGAAAAAGTCTGGCGAGTCTGCGTTTTGAATGCTGCTGGCTGGGCGGATCAATATGAATGCACTATGGATTGTAGCCGTTTTGCTATTTACGAGCGTCCCGGATTCTTGGTAAAGACGCCTCCCTTCCAAAATTTCCGGAGCTAGAGATATGTATTTGATGAAACCTGCCTCAAAAGTTTTCTGCCTGTGCGTTGCTGCGACTTTTTTTTCCGGCTGCACTACTTCCCGAACAACAGATACGGCTCGTACCGGCATTGAACAGTTGTTGATTTCAAATGCCGTGGATCAAACGTTGGACAAAACTGCATTCCCGGCAGTGAGCGGACGGAAAGTATTCGTTGAAGAAAAATATCTGGACTGCGTCGACAAGGGTTACGTCGTCGGATCTATCCGTCAAAAACTGCTGTCGAGTGGTGCCCATTTGGTGGATGCCAAAGATGGTTCGGATGTAACCATCGAAATTGTTTCCGGAGGACTGGGGACTGACAACATCGAAAGCTATCTGGGCGTGCCCGGGCTGACCGTTCCGGGGCTGCCTGTCGAAATTCCAGAAGTTCGTGTCTACGAAAAGAAAAGCCAGTTCGGGACCGCGAAGCTTGGCATTGTTGCCTACACGACGACCACGGGAGAAATGCTGTATTCCAGCGGCGGTGCGTTGGCACGTGCCGAGGACAGTCGCTGGAGCGTGATGGGAATCGGCCCGTTTCAGGAGGGCTCCGTCAACGATGAAGTTAATCGCAATACGGTATTATCCGGCGCGGTGGATCGCGTTGCGGGAGCCGTCGATTTCGGTGACTCGAAAGTTCGATAACGTGTTGTCATCCGGCGTGCTGATTTAGTTCGTTCTATGAAGCTGATGCCGCTTTGGTTACCGGACGGGTCAACGCTACCTCGCCAATGCGTCGGGTTGTCAAAAAAACATCACAACGCATTGGATGAGATTCTAACCGGATCCGGCGGCTCAGCCCGCTATCGCCACGAGAACTTTCGTTTCTTTTGTGGGCTGAGGACGCGTAGCTGATTGGGGTAGTCGAAATTCAGAAGCTTTTCTGGCGACAGGGTTTTCGACAATTTAATGATCCGGTTTAGCTCGTCTTCCGACCAAACCATGCCAAGGTTCGCGGAGACTCCTCGTTTCCAAATCGTCTCGCCCTTGTAAGACAGTTTTGCGTTGCAGTATTTGGGCGTGATCGTGACATTTCGAGTCGTCTGGGTTGGTCCGCCAACGATGCGATACTTCTCTGTCTGCCGCTGGCCAACCGAGTACTTCAGTTCAAGGACGAAGTCGCTTTCGCGAGCGATCGTAATGTCGCCCTCGTTCATGATTTCTTCGACTAACGATTCCAGATCACGCTCGACACGAGCGTCACCCAAATCCATGACCAGTTCGATGGAGTCTCCCGGGCCGAGTTCGATGATGTCCTTTGAAGTTAAGCTTTCGGCGAACGAGACGATCTCGTCGACATCAAGTCTCTGATAATCGATGGTTACCTTGCGTGGAACTTTTCCCTTGTTGTTGCGAATTCGGCTGGCTCCTGTACCAAACAGCGTTCCACCGAAACCTCCGCTGGAAGTATCTCTTCCAAACATATCGACTTCGCCCACGATACGAGTCGAATTGGAAAAACTCTCTCCACGTGCGCTACTTCTATCGATGCTTCCGATTTCCGTTCCTAGACTCAAGTCATAAATGTTGCCGTGGAACGTTCGAATGAGATTCGGTCCAAGGTAGGGAAAGCTATCGCCGCCACCTGAATGAAAACTGACCGACGACGGCAGTTCGTGTTCTGCAATGATGTCGCCGGTCGCCAAATCAAAAATCGCCAGTTGTTTCTGGTTGATGTAGGTGGCGGTTTCGCCGTCAGGATTCACTTGGGCAACTGCCGAAAGTGGCCGCGCATTTCCACCCAGCAACGCGCCTCCGACACATTTTCGATTTTCAACATCGATCACATGCAGCGAGGAACCATCGGCTCCAAAATAGAACACGTGTTTTTGGTCCTGTGAAATTTGGACTCGATTGCCGCCATGAAAACTGCCCCCAGCCACCAGATGAGTCGGCTTGATGCGATCTTCAAGGTCGAAAAAGACAAGATCGCCTCGGTTGTTCAGGATGATTCCATTGTCATCGCTGAACAGGTGGGCTCTGGGGCTGCGAAACGAGTCGTAAGGAACCATGCTGATCCGCGAAAGTGATCCGTCTTCGTGGCTCCAAAGTTCCAACTGTTGCACGAATGCGGAATCTTTGCTGTAGACGAGAATTTTGCGACCAGAAGGAGAGATTGCAAGGACTTCCGCATCGTCGCCGACAACATCTGAATCGGCGTTGGTGATCAGTTCATCACTGTTAACATTCGTGACCGCCAAAGTCGGTGCTCCATCAAATGGCGACGTAACCGCGAAAGCAAGGTAACCCGATTCCTGTGAGTAGCAAACTCGGTTGATCCTTGCGTGTAGTCCCGCCGGGACGGACAACGAAAGCGAAAACGGTTCGCCTTTAAGACTCGCCGGTGTCATTTGCCCCGCAGCAAGTTTCAATGGACGCGTGTTGAGCGCAATTCCCTTCATGCTGGCGGCGTCTTTTGCGGCAACCATGCCAGCGGCCTGTCGGTCCAGAACCTCCATTCGACGGGCCAGCAAACGTTGCAGGTCCTCGCCATAGTTTTCCCGTTCTTCAGCCAGTTGCAGGCTATCAGAGTTCGACATGCGCGATCGATATTTTTTAACGAAATTCTGGTCCGATTTCCCAAGCTTTGAAAGCGGAACTTTAAGGGTCTCGCCATTGGGTTTTTCAAGAACCAATTTGTCGCCGTCAAGGATCTCAACCAATCGGGCTTCAATTTTGAATTTGCCAGTCGATGACTTCCATGTGCGAGTTTTCGCTGGAACCTGCTCTCGATCAAAGAACCACCATGTGGACTGGCCATTAAGCGTGTCTTCATCAAGTTCGCCATCTTTGTCCACCTTTTCGACGACACCGCTGAAATCCAGCCGAGTCACGACGCCATAGGCCGTGCCGCGTGGGAAGGTTTCATACTTGATGATGTCCCCGATCATCAAATTTGGATTCTGTTTTGCCAGTTGCTGATGGCGCTCCTGATCTTCAATCAGAGTTTGACGTCGCTCGATAAGAGGCCACATGTCGTCGGGAATTTCATCAGACTCTTCGACCGCAAAAGGGTCGTCACTATCGCCCCTGCTTTTAGATTTTGCATACTGTTGGTCTTTCTCGCTGAGCTTGCGTAGCGGAACCGCGATTGTTTTTCCGTTCTCTTTTTTCAGCCGAATTTTTTCATCTTCCACGGCCACAAAGGAAGCTTTGATTTTGAATTTTCCGTCCTCTGATTTCCAAGTTCGGATTTTCGATTCGTTTTTTTTCTTGAACGCATTCGCGATTTCCCATTCGGCACCAAGGAAAATCACAAAGGTCTTGTCGATTTCTCCACGACGGTCAATCTTTTCGACCCACATCTTTTGGGCATCCACGTCAACAACAAGGCCATAAATCATGCCGTCCTGATTGTCGCGATAGCGAACAATGTCGCCGAGCGATGGCAGACTGTCCTGACGCTGTGCCTGTAACTGGACATCCGTCAGTAACATCGAAAGTGTGATGCAAAAACTGAATGTCAGAATGGAAGTGAACGAAGGGGAAGTTGGTAGCGTGTGCCGCAGAGACAAATTGGTTGAGTTCATCGCACTGTTAGTATAAGTGGTTCAAAGACGGTACTGGCAGAACACCATCTTAAACGATAAGGCCATCGGTTTGCACCTTTTTGGCAACCAAAAAATCGATTAGATCGGTGTGGCTCGTCCGCGAACAACGAAGGAAGTCTCGAAAGCTACCGATGCAATTTCATGTCAACAGCGTGCAGCACATCTCCGATGCTTCGTCGATCGTGATAGTCGACTCGAAACACCAGTCTTTCGGCAGATGCGAGATCAAGATCAAGCTTCAGCGGCTCCTTCATAACCTGCGCTTCCAGAACTTGATCAAACTCTGTTTTGCCATCGACTTGAATAACCAGTCGAACGTTTCCAGATGGATTGGCATTGGGGTCGAACCCAATGAGTCCCGATAGCTTTTTGTATTGACCCGCAAGCAAGAACGAAAGCTTGCCACCGCCTTTGATGGCAAAACCTCGCTGGAAAGTTTCTTTGCGAAGCTGGTCCAATCCATCTTCAGTCTTAATCGCGAGAGCGAGCGGGCGATTCATGTATGAGCCGTCGATTCGGGCACGCGAGAATTTTTCAAGGCTGGAAGCTATTTTGGAATTCGAGAGCAACGGATTCCAGACATTGGTGGCCGGATCCAGATCCGTTAAAGGTACCATTCGATTGTTGGCGAAACTGATATTGGCGACGTTCGCCGGTAGTATCGAAAACTGCACTCCCGCTACCGTGACGACTTCCATTTGGCCATTGGTTACCGAAAGAGAACGTGCATTCAGTTCCGACCCGTTTGTCAGACGGATCGATGCGGCGGCGTCCGCGAAATCGCGTATGGCGCGGTGGTAGAATAGAATTCCGCTAATCTTCGAACGTTTAATGCTTGCCGTTCGTTCTCCGATCGTGAACTGGACGGAATCAGGCGTAAGGTCTCCAACGATCCCATCGACCGTTTGAGTTTTCTCATTCTTTGCAATAACCAGGGCATCGCTTGCACGTTCCTGTTGAACAACCGAATTCCATTCCGGTGCCAAGGCTGAAACGAATCGGGAGAACAACAGGTAATCTACCGATTTCGAATGGATGGTCGCGGTCTGTTCTGACGCCATTTTTATTTTCATGCTGCCATCGAGCATTTGTACCGTCGATGCGGCTAACTTTGACCCGTCGATCAACCCGATCTCTAAAGCTTCAATTTCTGAATTCGTTTCACCAGCAAAAATTACTTCATTGACCGACTCGAGAGAGACTGACTGTTCGCCTGATGAGGTAGCGAATTTGATTTGATCGGAATCGAAGGCGACCAATTGAGCATCGAGTGATTTTCCGTCTGCCAATTCGATTCGGCAGTCCATCGGGTCCGATTGCGCCAGGGCTAACGAACTGCCGCTCAAGCTGCTAATGCCAACAACCAGTATGAAAAACAAAGGGGAAAACTTCACGGTGAATCTGTTTCCTGAGCCAGTTTACGAAAATACTCTTCGATCACTGATCGATAATGTGGTGGCAAATCTCGAGCCATTTCTGCGAGTGCGGCGTCTCTTTCTGCCGGATCAAGATTGCCCCACTGTCCTCCGTCCGTTTGTCGTTTGCTTTTGACTTCACCCGTTCCCTTGCCTGATGCTCGCTGCTCTTTTTGCGCAGGCGCACTTGGCCTTGCGGTTCCGTCAGCCTGAGCCATTTGCATCATACGTTGTTTTTCTTCCAGCTCTTTGATTAATTTGTCAAGCTTTTCGATGACTTCCTCTTCCTGAGTCCGAACCCGTTTCCCACTTCGATATAAGCCGGTTCGTCGTCTCACGTCGTTCATCATTCGCGAAATCTCGTCGAGCGAATCGTCTTCCAGTCGTTCCATGTCGGCGAGCATCAATTTTGCCAAAACAGAATAGCGACGCGGAAGTTTATCCTCATTCTCGCGAAGTCGCTTCAATGTTTTGATGCAAGCCTTTCGCTTCAAAAGCTGATGCTGCATTAAGCCCCGGTAATACAGCAGCGTTGCCGGATCCAGAACGTCTTCCACTTTAAGATCATTCAATTGCTCCAGAGACTCATCGAAAAGGTTCTGTCGCGCGAGCCAGCGTCCGTAAAGCAATCGGGTATGGTCACGGACAAAAGAAAGATGTCCGGGATTGTCGAGGATGTTGCTGACTTGAGCCCGATGGTCGGCTGAACTGGCCTGAGCGAGTTCGCGAGCGAGGCTTGCAACTTGCTGGTCCGCGATCCCGATGCCTTCGATGACAACGTCGATGGTTTCTGCAGTGGTCAGATCGGAAGATGCGAAAGCGGCTTCGATGTAAGCTCTAACGCGATTTGCGATAGGCTTTTCAGTGTTGGCCTCTTGCAGCCACGACTCGAACGCCGCAGCGATGTCTTTATTGGTCGCCGATTTCCAGGAAGCTTCTTTTTTGATGCCTTCCTGAGCAAATGCTTGATTCGCCATGCCGATCATCGCGAACACAGTTGCCAGCAGGGGAATGATTTGCCGAACCCCAAAAGAATCGATTGCAATTTGACTTTTCATTCACATTCTCGTCGACATGACAGGCGGAATCGATGTTCGGGACCAAGGCATTATCCCCACCAACCAATACAGTATAGCATTTGAATGATATCGAGTGGGACTGTTTGTTTTGACGTGCCTCTGCGCCGCCGCGTCAACTGCCGCGTTGGTATTGTCCCGGCCCGAGCGTTACAGGAAAAGTTTCGATCACAAATCATGGAATTTTCGAAAAAACCACACGGTCGGAAAACTGAAACTCGAATTGAGCTTCATTTCGTCTTCGCTACCGCCACAATCGCGCAGGTCGCTTGCTGGTTGTTGGCAACTCCGGGGCCGGTGTTGCGGTCGCTGGCACAGGGCAATGACCCTTTCTCCATCCAGGCAGCGACTCAATCTGCCATCGTGGCCGCCATCTGTTTGTTCGTCTTTCCGAGCTTCGTCGCGTGGTGGATTGGAATGCGAACAGGCGAAAGCGGATTGCAAATCGGCGAATGGAAGCTTGGCTTGGGAATTCTAGCCGTTGCAGTTCCCGTGGCTGGCGTCGCGATTTTTATTGGAGGGAACGACCCGGAGATTCTGGCGGCCTACCCATGGTGCGGAGAATGGATCACGCATTCTGTCACCAACAAGGTGGCGTGGTTCATGATCTATGCGATCTACTATTTCGCGTTCGAGTACTTCTATCGCGGATTTTTGTTCAACGCGTTGCAGCGTGAATCAGGATTGGCAATGGCGATGTGGATACAAGTCATCATGTCGGTCATGATGCACTTCGGAAAACCCAACGCTGAACTACTCGCTGCGATTCCAGCCGGATTTGCCTTCGGCTGGATCGCCTACAAAACCAAATCGATTTGGTACGTCTTTGGATTGCATTGGATGATCGGAATCATCAACGATTTGGTTTCAATGCACTACAAAGGTTGGCTGCAATAACGAATGGAGGCTGCAATAACGAATGGAGGCGTGTGCATCCAACAGTCAATGATGCGGCGAGCACGATTTCGAGCGACCTACTGCAAGAGCTTCCGCGTTACTTGATCCATTCGCCGTTGAGGTTCTCAAGCAAGCCCGGAACTTTTGAGGCAACGATTTCCGTGCGTCCAATTTCAGGCGTGTCGAATTGCTGTCGGTAGAAAATAAGTTTCATTTCCACAAAGCCGGCCCACTTCAGCATCTCGGCACAGACTTTTGGACCCGTTGGATACCACTTCAATCCGTGGACGCCGGACATCACGTTCTCTTTGCTTTCCCAGCCAACTTTCATGAACCCGTCTTCGATGTCCCATGTTGTTGACGTGTTGAAGAACATCACTTCTTTCGTCAAATCGGCTGCAATCTTCAGACCAGCAACTGGATCCGGCAAGTGGTAAAAGATGCCTTTAAACATCGTCACGTCAAACGGTTCCAGTTCGAGTTTCGGAACGTCGTACAGATCGCAGACTCGAAACTGAATCCGGTCCGTCGGCGCCTGCTCACGTTGAGCCTTCACGAAACGAGCTTGATCAATCCAGTGCTCGCGAACGTCAAATCCATAAGCCGTTTTGATTTCTCGTTCCCGTGTCCAAAAGCAATAGCCACCCGCGTTGCACGCACAATCGAGGAATGTTTTATCGTTAAGGCCATCCGGGTAGATGGAATCGATTTGCCGCAGAAACGCATCGCGAAGCTGCAAAAGGCTGACACCGCCATTTTCGGGGCGATTCTGAATGATGCCTTCATCTGAAAAGACCTGCCCAGTGTTTAGGTCTTCCGTTAGCTGAATGTTCATGTGCCATGGACCCAACGCTTTGATGCGACGAATCTTGGCGTCACGGTCCAACTTGGCGATCGGTGCATCTGAAGCGGTTGGCGCTTTTGAAGCTGTTGGCTTGGCTGCTGTCGACATGATTTAACTCAATGGGCTGCGGGTTGATAACAGCCCAAAAGTTATCAAATCCAAACGGTGGTCAGAACGTCAATTCAAAACGTCGCCCAACGCTAGCATCTTTCGTGTTCGCTTTTTTACGCGCCGGCGGTGTCCAGATAAGGATCTTGCCCCATTTCAATTTGCATTTCCTGCCGCTGCGAATCGTGGAACAGCAATAGCTTCCGCGACTTGAAATGGCGTTGCTCGATCCGCTGTTGAGCTTGAAAAAACATCGGTGCGAATCGCGCCAGTTTTCGAGGCGATTCGTTTGCATGGGCGGACAGTTTCTTGGAGGTACCTTCACCCAATCCCAAATCCAGAATCTCATCATCAAGCGCAAGGAATCGGCGAAAAGAACCGGGGTCGCCTTGGCGTCCACAGCGACCGATCAGTTGCCGGTCAATTCTTGCTGATTCATGCAGTTCCGAAACGATGACGTGCAAGCCACCTTGTTGTCGAGCGGCTTCAGAGATCTGAATGTCAGTGCCTCGACCTGCCATGTTGGTTGCGACGGTGACGCGTCCGACGTGTCCGGCAAATTCGACAATCGAAGCTTCTTTTGACAGATGGCGGGCGTTGAGAATTTGATGTTCGATGCCTTCCCGCGTCAGTAGCTCGGACAGTAATTCCGATTTGTCGATGGAACGGGTCCCAATCAACACGGGACGACCTTGCTGGTTCAGGGTTGCGACTTCGGTGGCGATCGCGAGCCACTTTTGCGGGCTTGAGCCAAACACCATGTCCGCCCATTGTTTCCGTTGCGGAGGCCGGTTGGTAGGAACATCGACGACCCGACATCGATAGATTTTCTTTAGCTCGTTGGCCGAATTGGCGACCGTTCCCGTCATCCCCGACAAGCGATTGTATTTTAAAAACAGGTCCTGAATCGTGATTCTGGCAGATTCGCCAGTCTCAACGCTGACCTCGACGCCTTCGCGTGCTTCAATCGTTTGGTGCAATCCACTTCGCCATTTTCTACCCTCAGCAAGCCGCCCTGTGAATTCGTCCACAATACAGACTTCGCCGTCACGAACGACGTAGTGACGATCAAGAACGTAGTTGCGATCAACGAACAGGGCTTGTTCGACTTGATCGTAAATGTCTGACATCGGCGTGCGGCTTAAAGAATCCGGTTTTCGAATTGAACGAACCAGCCTTCTTCCCGCTGGCGACAATGTGACCCGTTTCGATTTTGGATCCGACTCGAAATCAGTTTGCTCCGTGAACTGGTCGACGATCGAAACCGACCATTGATAGAGCGCGACCGTCGTGAGAGCAACTTCATCGGGCAAGCTGCTGACAATCAGCGGCGTTCTTGCTTCGTCGATCAGGATCGAATCCGCTTCATCGACAAGCATAAAATTTAAACCGCGCTGAACCACATCTGATTGCTTGGTGTTCTGCCCTTCGGCCATCGATGCAATCACTGACTGTCCGCAAGAATCGGCTTGTCGCTTGAACAGACGATCACGCAAAAAGTCGAATCCAATTTCTTTGGCGGTCGAATAGGTGATGTCACATTCGTAAGCCTCACGCCGCTGATTTCGCGTCGAACTGGACAACACGGTGCCGACGCTCATGCCAAGCTGTTCATAGACTGGCCGCATCAATTCGGCGTCTCGTTGAGCAAGGTAGTCGTTGGCGGTCGCGAGGTGGGCTCCTTTGTTTTCAAGCGCTGCAAGGTACATCGGCAGCGTTGCCGTCAACGTTTTTCCTTCGCCGGTTTGCATGACGACGATGTTATGGAAATGCATCGCGATTCCGCCAATCAGCTGGACGCGATAGTGCTGCATTCCGATCGATCTTCGGCTGGCCTCGCAAACCATGGCAAACGCTTGCGGCAATAGCTCGTTTAGCGGTGTGCCCGAAAGCGCCTCGTATTTCAGCGAAAGACTCTGCTTCCGCAGTTCTTCATCCGAGAGTGGGGGCAGCTTTGGCACCAGCGACTCGATCCGCGCGGCGATGGATCGGTAGCGGGAAAGCGAAGTGGAACTTCCTACTAGCGAGGAAATTCTTGGTGTGATGCCTCTCAGGCTCAAGCTCACGAAATCGCTCGGCTTTATTGGAAGGAGCCCGTTCCGAAATCACGATTTCGCCAATCAGCAGACCGGCTACCGCCCTGATACGGATCGTACTGAGCCGTTGATTGACTTTGAACCAGCTGTGGATTGATGGCGTTGACCGGATTGTTGAATGCGCCGGTGTAATACTGTTGCTGTGGGTAATTTTGGTATGGGTATTGCGATGGCATTTGGGCGATTTGAGCTCCACTGGCACGAGCGTAAAACTGAGACGGTGCCCGAACGTTCGATGCGTCGCTTACAGGAAGTCGAGTCCGGTCGAAGGTTTCGTTGACTGCCGTGGTTGCATAGTCTGGAGACTGAACGGAAGAGTTTCCGTACCCGCTGGCTCCATTGGTTCCGTTGGCTGCTTGATAATAGGGCTGATTGGCTTGCGTGTTTTGAACCAGAACCGATCCTGCGTTGCGAGGAGCTTGCGGCTGGGTATTGTTGGTCGCAGCAGGACCGTTGCTCGATCCGAAGGAATTCCTTGTCGTCGATCCGGATGTGTTTTGAGTGTTGCCGGATTGATTGTTGCCAGGCTGAGCGTTTCCGCCGGGCGTTCGCCAACCATTTTGCTGATTGAATTGAGCGGCTCGATCGGCAGGCGTTGGAGCGGGTCGGCCGGTGTTCAACAGGCCTTGATTGGTGCCCGGCAAATTGTTTCGCGCGATTGAGGGGATGTTCAGCGTGCCCGTTCCCGGAGGCGCGATCAGGGGACCGCGAACTCCGTTGGCTCCGTACGCATTCTGATACAGCTGCGGTTGCTGATAGGTT
Organism: uncultured Pirellulaceae bacterium; assembly: GCA_964479855.1. Taxonomy (GTDB): domain Bacteria; phylum Planctomycetota; class Planctomycetia; order Pirellulales; family Pirellulaceae; genus Mariniblastus. The sequence continues at coordinate 23,054 of CAYZPA010000023.1, read as the reverse complement.
TGAGCGAAAGGTTGGAATGGGCCGTTGTAGCGTTGATTGCATCGGTTTCGGCAACCAGAAAAAGCCATGCTGACAACGCAGCACGCTAAAACCCAAAACCATTTTTTGCCAAAAGCCATTTGTATCATCCTTTTCGTGCATCCATTCGTTTCCTGCTTTTTGCTTGTGAAACGAAGTATTCGAGGCGGACGATAGCAATCTCTATGGCTGACGCAAGATCAATCATCGGATCGGCAAAGAATCCACCGTTTGACAGCAATTTGCTAAAGATTGTTCGTGGCGAGTCGAACAACAGATTATCGCGAGTGCCGATGATGAAATTGTTTGATTGGGTTTTCTTCTCGGTTGAGCTCTCTTTTCTGTTAGTTTTTTCGTTCGTGTCTTTGCAGAGTTCGATGCGGCTTGATCAAGGTCAATTTTCTATGCGTAGCTACTTCCTGCTTTTGTTCTGGGGCGTGATCGTTGCCCAATTTAACTTCAACGTGAATGGCGTCTCGCTGATTCCCGATGTGATCGGTTACGCGTTGATTGCATACGGGGCCGGGAAACTGTCTTCTGTTTCGTCCGAGTTTTCTGTCGCGCGTTGGCTGGCTTTTTGTTCGATTGCGATCTGGCTGATGACCTTTTTCGTGCCTGCGAACTACCTGTTTTTTCATGAACTCAGCACAACGGCCCTCGACTGTACGCTGATCTGGAAATTGCTGACCGGAGTCCATGAACATGCTTTGGCACATTACCAAACAGAATTCGCCGAAAAAGCACTTTGGCGAAGAAACGCTTACGTGATCTTGGGCGTGGCGGCAAGGCTGATGGGGGTTGTCAGCAGTAGCTTCGGTTTTGGAGTCGCCGGATCGGTCGGCGTTTTGATTGGAATCGTTTCTATCGTCTTCCTCTGCCTGGTGCTGTTGACACTTTTCCGGAGCAGGCTTATCGGTTCGATCGCCAAGAAAACTGCTCAATCGGGTTAGAGATCGCCAATCTTTATCCGGAATTATTCACGACGACAGGCGTTTGGTTTGTCCTTTGAAGCGATTCTCCCAACGCGGAGGCAAGTTTTGTAAATTTCACGTCGTGGATGACCTGTCGAAATCACAAACCTGCAGCAATATCCCAATGAAACAAGCTTTCTCCATGGCGACGCCCACGCATCGTGAATAATCCGGGAATAGTTGTCGCCCCGGAACTTCAAGGAATCAGTATTGGTAGCAGCTCAAGTTCAGTGCCAAAGACCTGACATGACATGGTAGCGTGGTTTGGATTGAACACGTGAATGTCCGCTTATCGGGACGTGATTCGAATCTGGAAAAAGTTCGCTGGCCAGTTCTTTAGCCTGTTCCTCCAAATCGGTGGCCATCTCCATCAACTCCGAAACGCGATCTTCTGTTGGAGGATGCGTCCTCAACATTGCTGGCTGCTGACGACGCATGCCGGGCCTCAGGATCTTTTGAAACAGGCCTTCCTTTTGAATAAGCCGATCCAATTTTTTGAGTGCAGATGCGAGGCCGATTGGATCGCCCGTCAGTTCAGCCGCTCCACGATCAGCATTGAACTCACGCGTCCTCGAAAGAGCCAGTTGCAGCATCGTGGCAACGGCAGGAGAAAAAAACAGGATCACGCCGGTCATCAAAAACAGAAATCCACTTCTGGATTGCATGCTCGGAAACGAAAACAACATCATGAACAATCCAAGTCTCGACAGAAACGCAACCGTTCGAGAAAACGTATCGGCGACTCCCAAGACGGAAGTGTCCCTGCAACGTACGTGCGTGATTTCGTGTCCCAAAATCCCCGCCAGCTCGCGAGGGTTCATCATCCGGATGATCCCGTCAGTTAAGGCGATCGCCGACGAGTCTCCTGATCCAACCGCGAACGCATTCGCCATTCTCGACGGAATGTAATAAAGATCGGGAGTCGAGCTGAGCCCGGCGCGACGGCAGAGTTCCGAATACATCGCGAACAGGCCAGGAGCCTGCTGTGGAAGCAAAGGACGAGCCTTGTACATTCGCAAAACGATCGATGCCGAAACTCTTTGGCCAGCAGCGATCCAGAACAGCGAAAGCAACACCGCCGCGATAAAACCAGTGGTTCCTCCCAGCGTAAATCCGACCGCACCGACAAGGCCGGCCATCGCAAGGATTAAGCCAACAGTTTGCAGAAAGTTAGTCGTGCGATTGACGGTTCTAAGCATCTCAAACTGTCGCTACTGACTGGAAAGGATCAATTCGAAAGGACGATGGTCGCTCGTCGTTTCGTCGTCAGGAAAATCACCATCACGCACGATAACTTTGCAACTGGATCGCCACTGCTTTGCACTCCCGGCAACAAATCCAAAATCCAACATGCTGCCCGGGTAGTCATCTTTTCCATCTGGTTCGCGAGGATTGTCGTACCAGTTCGTGTCGACCAGCTCAATTGGCTCGATCCATTTCCAGATGTTGTCTTTCATGAAAACGCGAAAACCTTCATTGCCATTCCGGTCCGCAAAAACGTAGTCGAAGTTATAGTCTCCGACGGCGACAATTGGCAGCGTCTGTTCGCGAGCCCACTCGACCAGCTTGCGAGCCTGCATCTGTCTGATCTCTGCTTTGCCGCGAGCCAGATGGTTGACCATCACCTGCAACTCTTTGCCGGAGCGGCTGTCCTTGAAATGAGCCACTAATGGGCTGCGGTATCTGTCCTTGAAGTTGATGTCGCGAATTTCAAACTTTCGCACCAGAGACAGCGACTCTTTATTGTAGATCAGCATCATCCGGTCATTGTTGCCCGATCTAGAAACGATAAAGTCATAATTTTCTCCCCAGGCATTGCCGAAATCCCTGGCCGCTTCGGGCAAGACTTCCGTCAACGCGATCACGTCGTAGCCAGTGAATTCTGCCAGCTGCTGTTGGATGACCGCAGGGTCAGATCCCTCCGATTCAACGTTCCATGAAAGGAATTTTAAGCTCAACGGGATCAGCGACTCGTTGGAATCGCTCTTTGAGTCTTCGTTGCTGAATTTCGGCGATGATTTCAAAGTCCCCGCAGCTGGATTCTTTTCGTTGACGGTGTTTTTTGCGACCGGAACCAGTGTCGATGGAGCACTGGATTCGGAAGGATTCGCAGTTTCAGGCGTCGACGAAGACTGGCTCGGGGCATTTTCGATCGCGGGCTCTGTTTCGGATTTGTCCGCCGACTTCTTGGCGTCGCAGCCGATGAACACCAGCAAAATCAGCAAGCATGAAAAGGTTGAGAGGATTTTTATCATGGATTGGGTTTTCGTTTTGATAATTGTCGCGAACTTTATTGGACTGCAAGCTGTCGTTGCTGCCAATGGTGTTGTTTTTTCAGTTCACCCTTCTAAATAGTGGTCGGTTACCGATGGGATTTGCAGAGGCCGGTTTCGGTGGGATTTGCAATTGGCTTAACCCTTCCAACGCGTAGCGTAGACGTTGGTTGCCCCTTGAGCCAACGCTTCCGTAGCTGGGCTCGCCAGAGTTCAGACGCGTTTGAAGAAGTCATCCGAAGTCTGGCGACATCGGCTACGCCAAAGCAACGCACTTGAAGCCTCACGGCCATACGGCTCACTTTGTTGTGTGAGCCTAGTCGCTTCCGATGCGCTTCCGTAGCTGGACTCGCCAGAGTTCAGTGAATCTGCATTTGGCTGATCACTTCTAACGTGTTGCGTAAAAGTTCCCCGGTGAGCCGCATCGCGTAAGCGGCCGGGTGTGTTGAGAAGCGGGCGATCAATCGTGACGCAACGCATCCGAGGCCTCACGGCCATACGGCTCACTTTGTTGCGTGAGCCGACGCGCTTCCGTAGTTGGGCTCGCCAGAGTTCAGACGCGTTTGAAGAAGTCATCCGAAGTCTGGCGACATCGGCTACGCCAAAGCAACGCACCCGAAGCTTTACGGCCAACGGCTCACACTTCCGCGTGAGCCGAGCCCGTAAGCGGCCGGGTGCGAGTCAGAAAACCGACAATGGTTGATTAAAAAAGCCGAGTGTTGGTTCCACGAAACGACGCTTGCGAAGGGCTTACTTTTCTTCGTGCTTGTCGAAGTTTGGCTCTTTGCCTTCGTAAGCTGTGTAAAACTTCAGAATCGCCGCTTTCAGAGCGTCCGCAGTCGCCGGATTCGCATCCTGCTTACACTTCATCGCGCAGACGATGACGCTGTGAGCGGTTGCAAGTTGAGCCGTGTAGTCTTTGTTGTCTGCTTTGATTCGCTGAGCAAAGAAATAGTCCGCCATCACATTTTGAATGTTGGTCGCGTGAGATTCTTTATTGGTCACCCAACGAACGGACTGGTTGATGTCTTTCGCCGTTGGGCTTCCTTCGCCCATGCCGTCAACAAATGTATTGATTTCCGCGATCGCTTTGGCAATCGTTTTTGTGTCTTCCAGCATTCCTTCGAATCGCAATTGGTCAGTGTAGATGCCGCACGGAACCTGGCAGTGAGGTGCTGGCGCGACAACGACTGGCTTGGCTACCGGTGACGTTGTGGGTTCACTGGCGATCGAAATTGTGGTGACGCCGACGAGTGCAACGAATGCGGCACAGATAATGAAATTCCGGTTCATGAAAAACTCCTGAATTCAAGTTGTTTGTTGGGATTGGATCAACCAGCAATGTAGCACATGCAAGTCCAATTCGCACATGGCTCGATCCGGATGCGACACAGTGGCAATTCGAGCGCCAGTTCCGTGATCAACCCGGATTATTCACGATGCGCAGGCGTCAAAATTGAGAAGGCTTGTTTCATTGGGGCAATGCTCCAAGTTTGTGGTTTCGAAAGTTCACCCACGAAGTGAATTGGTGAATCTGCAAAAACGGTCGACACTTCAGGAGAATCGCTTCAAAGGACAAACCAGACGTCTGTCGTCGTGAATAATTCCGGATCAAAACATCTGAAACGCTCCAGTGGCTTCGAAAGCGTTTTGGAAGTGTGTGATGCTCGGTGGCTCTTCAACATCCGGCCACACAATCGAAATTACATCGAACCTCATGCCGCAATCCTGAAGATTATTCTTGATCGCAAAAAGTCGAGCGGTTTGAGAAATGTGCCGTTGCTTTTCAAGGTCAACGGCTTCCGACGGATCGCCCGCGAAATCGGAGCTGCGAGTCTTTACTTCGACGAAAATAACTCGATCGCCATCGCTCACGATCAGATCAATTTCTCCCACTTTGTCTTCAAAGCTTTCCTCGATGATCCAGTAGCCAAGTTTCAGAAAGAAACGTTTGGCTTCCATTTCGCCTCGTGGCCCTAGCTCAAGTTGCGCCCGACGATCAAGCCGCGTTGTTACAAAACGGCACAGGATTAGCCGAAAGAATATTTGGCGAGCACGTAAAATGATGTGGCGTTTCATCTAAATTTTAGTGCGACGATGGCCTTGTGAATCAAGTCGAAGCAAGTCGAAGCAAGTCGAAGCAAGTCGAAGCAAGTTTGTCCACGATAGTAAAACATAAGGTCAAAAAAATGGCGTAAGTCTTTCAACTCACGCCATCCGTGTTTCGAGTTCGATTCAAAGCAGAACGCCTTCGAAGGCGTAGAGCAAAGTAGCTCGCCTCTCCGAGGCGTTTGAGACGGCGAAATGCGGACTGAGAGAGTCGAGTTAATAAATGTGCCCTACTTTTTGCTTTCAGTTTCTGTCTCAGTTGCTTCCCCTTCAGTTGATTCGCTTTCAACCGCTTCGGATTTTGAATCTTCCTTTGTTGAATCTTCTTTTGTCGTCTCTGAATCGCCGGCCTTTTCTACTTTCTCTGCTTCCGATTCCGCCTGCTTGGTCTCAGGCTTGGTATCTTCTGTTGCTTCTTCTGTTTCCGAATCAGCCGCGCCGTCTTCCTTCTTCATCTCGTCAGGATTTTGGAAGTTCGTTTCATCGATAATTGCCGGTTCGTCCTTCGGCAATTCGATGTCGTCGAAGTTCAAACTTGGTTTTTCGGGAACCAGTGGACCAGGGGCGGTTTCCGCTGCTTCTTCCCAGCTTTTGAACTTCTCGTAGATTACCGCGTAATCCGGATTGGAACACCGTTCGATTCCGCGTGTCGCCACGTCGGTGTATTCAGAATCAGGAGCCGCTTCGACAAGCTGTTCGTAAATTTTCTTTGCTTCTGCAAATTCGCCAAGTGCCTCTTTCGCGTAAGCGAGCATGAACAGAGAACGACGCTGCAACATGGGAGTCTTGGAGTTCGGGGAAGCTTCAACCACTTTCTCGATCGAGGTCATCCCCTGTTTAATCATCTTGAAACCGCCAACTCGGTCACGAGCCAGCATGTCGATGCCTCGGTTGATTTCGAAATTGCCAGCCATCTGAAGCGCCCAGTTTCCGGCACGCTCCTCTTCGAATTCTTCGCCCATCGTCTTCAGGCTGGCAACGTCGCCCGACAATTGAGCCTGCGTCATCGCATTGCTCAACGATCGCCACTGCTCAGAAGCCGACTCCGTGCTGGCGCTGCGGTAGTAGTCGATCAAAACCCAGCCAAGAATCAAAGACAGAACGCCCAGCAAGATATGAGCCCAGTACGGCTTCGTCGCGATCAGCAACTTTTCGCCGCCAGTCATCTCGTCAATCGCATCGGTTGCGTCGACAGGGACACTGCTACTGGTGTCAGCGTTTGCCTTCGCGACGGTTTTATTTTTAGACTTTGTTTTAGCCATTTTTATAACCCGAACCGGGTGTGCGATGATGTTTTCGGAATCGTTTCATGAATTGGTGACATCGGCGCGCAGCAACTCCTTGCTGGCTTCTCCGCTATCACAAACGAAAGTATAGATATGTTTCAAAGAAACGGTCAATAGAGACTCGCTTCAGCTTCGAAAATCAATCGTCCAGATTCAGGAAGATGGCGACAATCTGTCAGATATCCGTCATTCTGCCCCTCACGAACTCGAACCGAATTCGATACACTGCCCCGCCCGGAAATCGATCAAACCGAAATATTTCAAACATGAGTGGCCTTAACCCTGCACAAGAAGACGCCGTGAACACGTTGTCGGGCCCCCTTCTGGTGCTCGCTGGAGCAGGAACCGGCAAAACGCGAGTCATCACGTTTCGAATCGCGAAACTTATCCGCGAAGGCATTCCTCGCAATCGAATCCTTGGTGTGACGTTCACCAACAAGGCCGCGAACGAGATGAAAGAGCGACTGACCGCGCTGATCGGTGGCTCCGCGCAAGGAACAAAGAAATACAAAAAGAAAAGCGATCAGCCCGAAAACGAACCGACGATTTCCACGTTCCATTCGCTCTGCGTTCGCATCCTTCGGCGTCGAATTGACAAAATAGGCTATCCTCTGAAGTTTGCGATCTACAACCGCGGTGACCAGGAAAGCCTCGCCCGCACGATCCTTCGCGAAATCAACGTCAACGATAAATTGCTCAAACCCGGCCAGCTCCTTTTTTGGATCGGGCACTGGAAATGCAAATCCATCAACGCAAAACAGGCAATGCTGCAAAGCGAAAGTGACGCTCAACATCTCGCCGCGATTGCCTTCGAACGATACCAACGCCAGCTGAAACTTCGTGGCTGCGTCGATTTCGATGACTTGTTGTTGCTGACCGAAAAACTGTTTTACGAACATCCCGACATCCGACAGGAAGAAGCCGGCCGATTCGATCACCTGCTGGTGGACGAATATCAGGACACCAACACCAGCCAATATCGCATCGTAAAAGCACTCGCAGGACAGCATCGAAATCTGTGCGTCGTTGGCGACGACGACCAATCGATCTATGGCTGGCGCGGCGCCGAAGTCGAACACATTTTGGCGTTCGCGAAAGACTGGCCGGATGCAAAAGTCGTTCGCCTGGAAGACAACTATCGCTCAACCGAAGCCATCATTCACTACGCCAACACTTTGATTCGATTCAATTCGACGCGTCACGATAAGGTGCTGCGAGCCGCTCGGCCGGGAGGCGAAATTCCCATCATCAATCAATACGAAGACGAAACCGCCGAAGCCGAAGAAGTCGTTCGCTCGATCAAGAACCGTTTGAATCTGCACGGCCGCGAACCGAGGGACTTTGCGATCCTGTTTCGCACCAACGAACAGCCGCGTCCATTCGAAACCGCACTCAGGGAAGCCGAACTTCCCTACGTCTTGGTCGGAGGAATGTCGTTCTTCGACCGAAAGGAAGTTAAAGACGTTCTTTCGTATCTGAGGCTGTTGGAGGACGATCCGGACGAAGTATCGATCCTTCGCATCCTGAACACGCCGCCGCGAGGCATCGGCAAGAAGTCGATCGAGAACCTTTTGAATCATGCCGTCAAGCAAAAGATTCCTTTATGGGATTTGGTAACCGGCAAAGCGGAACGTCCTCACGCGACTTCCAAAGTCGTTGCCGGTATGAATGCATTGACGACACTGGTGGAAGACGTGCGCGACTGCGGCCCGAACGCTTCACTGGTTGATCGAGCCCGAATGTTGATCGACAAAGTGAATTACAAATCGGAAATCGATAGGATTTATGCCGAACCCGACGACCGCGAGTCACGATGGAACGTTGTTGAACAGGTGGTCAACGCGTTGGCGGACTACGAAGAATCAGCTCGCAAGCCTTCGATGACAACGTTTTTGGATCGGTTGTTGCTCGGTGACCAGAGCCCGGACGATGAAAAGGAAAAACAGCTCAAGAAGAACGCCATCGCTCTGATGACGATGCACGCGTCAAAGGGGCTGGAATTTCCTGAGGTTTACATCGTCGGTATGGAAGAAGGCATCCTTCCGCACCAGCGTTCGCTTGAAGACGACGAAGCTGGCGTGCCGGAAGAACGACGGTTGTGTTACGTCGGAGTGACGCGAGCGGAAGAGCGACTGACGTTGTCGATGAGCCTGACTCGCAAGAAATGGGGCAAGGCTCGCGACACAAAGCCAAGCCGTTTTCTTTACGAGCTCACGGATCAAGCGGACAATCCGAACTACGCCAAAGGTCGATAGTTTTGTCGGCTTATTTGGGACGACTCACGACGGCGGGTGCTGCGTCGGTTTAGGGTTCCAGGTTTGTAGGCTGTCAGGGCTTTCGCTAGTGTGGCCTTGCGTCCGATCAGTTAGCGAAAGACACAAACAGTTGGGCAGAGTCACTGCCGAAGCAAATCTTCAGGTTCGTGAACTTGTGATGCGCTCGCGGCGAAATGACTTGTCCGCTGGACGCCCATGGCCCGTGAAGCATTTAGGTCAATTCGTTCGGCGAAAGTGCCGATCGTAAAACGCGATATAGTTCGTTTCGATCTGGCAGCAAGTTATCCTTGCGATGTCAATCGTTTCGGAGTTTCGTTTCCAGTTTCCCGCTCCTGTGAACTCATGTATCTCAATCGACTTCTTACCGACTGATAAAAGCTTGCCGATGTAGAAGTCGGAAGCGTCTGGAGTTTCGTCCTCGATGATGACAATCTGGTTCGGCGCAAGCCCGCCAAGGAAACTTGAGAAGCTGTCCAAGGAATGATTTGTTTGAAAGATTCTCGCACTCAGTAGATTTTCCGCTTCCAATAACGTTCTTTGAAACTGATTGGTCTTACCGTTGTTGATGGCCGTGATGTCTTTGCGGCGAACAAGAAGCAATCCATCAAGATGAAAGTCGTACACGTAGCGAACGAGAAGCAGTTCTGGCGAGTACGACAGCAAGAAGCCCTGCTGTGAGTTGGGTGATAAATTTTCGCGCGTGATCGAAACTAATTTCCGACGTAAAATGAGATCGTTGAGTTCAGCGTTGGATGGCTGCATGGCTTTGCACTCGATTCTTTCGGGGTGTCGCTTCGTTCCCGGTTCTCGTAAAAATGGTACCTTTGGCTCACTAGTGTTCAACGCACAATTTTCCGTCCACGATTTCACCCTGTCCGTCGTCAACGCGATCGGCAAGACCTCCTAACCACTCCACCAACGACGGATAGTTAGGACCGCTCAGTCCGCCCATGCCATGGTTATGCGAATAGACTTTTCCCGTTTTTGCATCAATGCAACTGCAATCGCCATCCGAGCCGGCGAAAGGAACACAGCTTTCGTGCCACCACATGTCCGACAGTTGCGTTTCTCCGAGTTCTGCAGACGAGTCCTCGTCAACATCACAATTCGTTTTCCAGTCGCTTGCGATCTCGTCCGTCGAAAGAAACGGATTGCCAACGACAAGCTGGTCGGAATATTCGATGCAACCATTTTGGCATTTAAGGAACGCTCTTAACGACACCGGCAACTCTATCCCAATTGCGGACTCAAGTGCAAGGATCTGCTCTCCGGATGCCGGTGAGCGAAACGCATTGGTTCCTCCACGGCGTTTTGTTGCCGTGATCAGTCGTTCCCACAACTTCATCACGTTGCGTTCAGTCAGGTTTGCATTCATGTGTTTCAAGCGTTATTTCAACATCGTTGCCGTATCTTAAACTGCATGGCACGCTACCGGTATGCACCTTCAACCTGGAATATTCACGATGCGTGGGCGTCGACATGGAGACAGCTTGTTCCATTGGGGTATCGTTGCAGGTTTGTGGTTTCGACAGGCTACCTAGGACGTGAAATTGACAAATTTGCAAAACTTGCCTCCGCGTCCGGAGAATCGCTTCAAAGAGCAAACCAGACGCCTGTCGTCATGAATAATTCCGGTTCAATTCAGGTCCAACTGAACTACTTGCCTTCACCACTGGAAACCCGAGCTTATGTAGGCCCTCGCAGGGCTCTTCGAAGAAGTCATCGACTTTCGACAACAGTGTCGCGCAATTCACCATAATGTAGGCTCCACGGTACTTGGTGTGAGTAAAAAGATTGGGCGAGACCTTCGGTCATCCCTCGATTCAGTTTCGAATTGATCGCTCGGAGCCAAACCTTTTTCTACGAATCGGGCGTCTCTTTCGTCGTGATCTCGCTGACGTCAATTCCCCGAGTCTTCATCCTTTGTCCCCATTTTTCGCGGGCCACTTTTCGCATGTCGACATGCTTGTCCACTTCATCAACGATCTCGATCCCGATCAAAGTTTCGACGACGTCTTCCAATGTCACGACGCCCTCAAGTCCGCCGTGGTCATCCACCACCAACAGAATGTGTTCGCGATTGTCCAGCAGTTTTTCCAGAACGATGCTCAAGCGTGTCTTGTCCAGGACCGCTCGCAATTGTCGCTTTGGAAAGTCCTTCAATTGGGTTTTGCCGTCGTTACGAATGTCGTCCATCAGCAATTCATTTTTCAAAATAAAGCCCGTGATGTTGTCGCGACGATCTGAAAAAATCGGGATTCTTGAGAAGTGAAGTTTCTCGTGCGCCTGCAATACTTCGCGAGCCGTCATGTTTTCCTGAAGAGCGAACACAACGGTGCTGGGCGTCATAATGTCTTCCACGCACAGATCGGGAAATCGAAACAGGTTTTGCAGAATCTGAGATTCCTTTTCATCGAGGTGCCCACTTGCGGCACCGATTCCAGCGAGCGCGGTAAACTCCTCGCGATTAAAACCGTGATGGCTGTGTCCACCGGCCAACCATTTTGTGATCAGTTCCGACACAAAGATGAACGGATACAAAACAAAATTCAGGAACTGAATAAAGCTGGCTGAAATCGGCGCGAGACCTCGCCAGTAAAGTGCTCCGATTGTTTTAGGGATAATCTCCGACACGAACAGGATCAACAACGTCAGCACGATCATCGCGATGCCGACCGCACTGTCACCCCAGTACTTCGCCGCGTAGGCCCCTGCTCCGCCGGAACCGATGGTGTGCGCGATCGTGTTCAAAGTCAGAATCGCGGCCAACGATCGATCCACGTTGGACTTCACGCTTTTGACTTTCGCAGCGCTGGACTTTCCATCTTTTTCAAGGTTGGCAACATAAGACGGCGAGATACTAAGCAGCACCGCTTCCGCCACCGAGCACAGCGAAGAAAACAGCAACGCAATCAATGCGAACATCACGCAAAGAAACAGATCCGTCGGGTCATAGGTGCCGCCACCGCTGCCCAGTTCATCGCTGGAAAGCACTCCATCTTCGTCCTGATCAAGAGCGCGAAACGTCTCGGGCATTGCTTTGAATTCGTTACCATCGATTTTCCCGTCGCCATTGGTGTCGAACTCTTTCAGCATCGCCTTCACTGCTGGCGACATCGCAGGAGCCCCACCGCCGGAGGCCATAGCAGTATTGCCAGCGAACGCAAAAAAGAAGACGGACAGACAAAGCAATGCAAAAAAGCGGTTCATGGTTGGAAGACTGGTTTTGGAAATGAAGAAGCATCGAACGGGTATTGGTCTAAGTTTACTCGATTCTGGTTCCTGTTGGTTGAGGGTCGACGACGACAGAGGAAGGGATTGCTTTTTGTGACAGTCTGCATGCTGCCGGATCACGATCCTGCGTCGATTATTCCGTATCGAAATTGACTTCGCATTTATCCCGGGTTATTCACGATGCGCGGGCGTCAAAACTGAGAAGGCTCGTTTTGATTGAGGCATTGTTCCAAGTTTGTGGTTTCGACAGTTCACCCACGAGGTGAATTGATGAATCTGCAAAAACTGTCGCCACTTCAGGAGAATCGCCTCAAGCATCAAACCAGACGCCTGTCGTCGTAAATAATTCCGGTTTATCTGATCGAGGGTGTTTCTATTTCCGGATCAGACCATTGAGGAGTTGCCCAAAACTTAGCGCGGACGCAATCAGCAGTAGTCCGCCTCCAGCATAATCCGGCTTCGGTTGACCCAAGGCCATGATTCCGCTGAACGCCGATGCCAATCCGACAACGCAAAGAGCAGTAAGAGCGAGCCCAACCAAAGTGCTGCCTGGCGGGGCAGATGAATCGTCTTTATAAGTCATACAGCTAAACTTTCTGTTGAATTGCCATGTATGGCATGCTCGTAAAGGTTCTTCCGGCTCTTCAATGGATGGCTTGCACTTTTCAGTTTTTTCTGCGGTATCTCATCTGCGCTCAGTCCGCGCCTTCTTCTCTGTGAACCTCTGTGCTCTCTGTGGTAAACCAATCAACCCAGATCGGCGATCTTTTTGAAGTCATCCTTCAACGAGCCGTAAAGGTCCTGGAATACTGGAAACGCCTGGTCGTAATGCTTTTTGGCCTTTGCCGTGGCAGGAGTTTTTTCGACGACCTTGATGGTGGCTTTGCAGGCGGCAGTAACGTTTTTGTATTCGCCTCCACCGACCGCGGCCAGCAACGCGACACCGAATGCAGGACCCTGTTCTGCATTGATGCGAACCACGGGCTGGCCCATGACTCCCGCCTGAATTTCACGCCAAATGGGACTCTTCGCGCCGCCGCCGGAAGCGACGATCTGTTTCACCGGAACGCCAAGCTCCTTGATGATCGAGAGCGAATCACGCAGTGCGTAGGCAACGCCTTCGAGGATGGATCGGGTAAGGTGACCTCGCTGGTGCTTCAGTGTCAGGCCGACGAAGCTTCCTCGAGCGAAAGGGTCGGCATGCGGAGTTCGTTCTCCGGCGAGGTACGGCAAAAAGAAAAGTCCTTCGCTGCCGACAGGCGTTGTGCTGGCTTCATGGATTAAGGTTTCGAAAGGATCTTTCTTTCCAGCAGCCAATTCCTGAGCCATCGTTTCGACGAACCAGTTGAGTGCCCCCGCAGCAGTCAAAGTGACGCCCATCATGTGCCATTTGTCGCGAACCGCGTGGCAAAAAGTATGTAGTCGGCCAGACGGATCAACTTTCATTTCGTCACTGTGAACAAACATGACGCCGCTGGTGCCCAGCGACATCGAAAGCGAACCTGCGTTGACGACACCGGTTCCAAGTGCGCTCGCGGCGCAATCTCCGGCTCCCCCGACCACAACACAGTCGGTGGTCAGGCCAAGCATTTTCGCAGCTTCGGCGGTCAAGTTGCCGGTAACGTCTTCTGATTCGTGAACCGATGCAAATAGACTTTCGTCTAGTTCAAGTTTGTTCAAAAGTGGTTTGGACCATTTCCGCTTGGCAACATCCAGCAGCAACATTCCACTGGCGTCGCTCACGTCGGTTGCGTATTCGCCGGTCAGGCGGCGGCGCACATCGTCTTTCGGGAGTAGGACTTTGCGAACGCGGTCGAACTTTTTGGGTTCGTTGTTTCGCAGCCAGAGGATTTTTGGAGCGGTGAATCCGGTAAGTGCAGGGTTGGCGACCATCTTGATCAGCTTTTTCCGGCCACCTGCACGGGTTTCGATTTCTTCGCATTCGGCGGAAGTTCGCTGGTCGTTCCAGAGCAATGCTTTGCGTATCACTTTATCATTTTTGTCCAGAAAGACGCTGCCATGCATCTGGCCGGAAAGTCCGATCGCTTTTACGGACGCCGGTTTGACTTTGGATTTACGCACGACCGATTTGACCGTTTTGACAACGGCAGACCACCAGTCTTCCGGCTCCTGTTCGCTCCAGAGCGGTTTTGGGTGGTAGAGCGGGTAGCTTTCTGAAGCTTCTGCAAGAATCTTTCCTGAGGGATCGATGATGATCGTTTTGGTGCTGGAAGTTCCAATGTCAATTCCAAGGTAGTAGCTCATAGAGAATCCGGTAAACAATCCTGACAACGGCACGTAGAAAAACTCGTCGAGAAGTTTAACATAAATGAGCCGGATCGGCTTGCGATCAGTACCGTCCGCGTCCGACAGATTACTTCGTCCTATCACTGCGATTTCAGGTTGCCTTATGCGTTTGTTTTTTGCCACGACTGTCAGTTGTGTTTCTGCGATCCTGTTGCTGCTGGTGGGGTGCGATTCGCGAGACACTGTTGATTTGGCAGACGAAGAGCAGGTCGAAGTCGCAATTCGGACTCCGGATCCTTTGAAGCTGGTCGCGATCGGGATGCCTGATTTCGGAGCAGAGGTTGCTCGTCAATGGTCGGCGCGGCGAGACGGTGAACTCACAATTGAGCACGTGACGATTGAGGATTTTGCCAATTCGTCGGACTCCATCGTTGAAGCTGACTTGGTCGTGCATCCCGTTTCGCTAACGGTGGACCTGGTTTCGAAAGAGCTGATTCGCCCTGTTCCAAAAAAAGTTTGGACTGACGAAGAATTGAACCGCGACGGCATGTTGCGGCACTATCGTAAATCGCTGGTTCGCCACGACGATCAGCTGTGGTCCATTTCGCTTGGCGGAAAGCAGTTGTTCCTGTTGTACCGCCAGGACTTGTTGGAAAAGTATCAGGTCAAGGTCCCAAAGACCTGGTCCGATTTGTCCGAAGCGATAGCGAAGCTTGAGGGGCGAAAAGATGAGCTCGGTTCATGTGTTCCTGTTGTGGTGGCGACTGGAGAAGGTTGGGCCGGCAATTCATTTTTGGCTCGAGTCGCGGCTTCGGTTCGGGATCAGGGAAAGCTGACGACATTTTTCGATCGCAAGACAATGCAGCCGATGATTTCGGCGGCACCGTTCGTGAAAGCGCTTGATGACATGCGGCGGTTGGCGAGTTTTTCAGAGTCGCGATTGTCGCCTGCGGATGCGTTCAAGAAGTTCGCAACGGGAGAGTCCGTTTTTGCGATAACGTTTCCTGCGATGTATCCGGGTGGCGAAGTTCCCGATTTTGAAGAGGCATCCGATTCTTGGGGCATCGAATGTTTGCCGGGCGATGCGGAGGTCTACGACATGAAAGAGGCTCGATGGGAACGTCGTCCAAAGCAGCAAAGGAATCGCGTTGATACGTTTGGATTAAATGCGGCGAATGTTTCTGTGACGGCGAGTACTTCGAATGCGAATGACGCGTTTGAATTTGCGACTTGGCTGGTGAGTAAGGAGATGAGCGAATCGTTGTTGTCGGGTTTGACAGGCCCGTTTCGAGCGACTCATTTGGCGAGGCTTGGAAAGTGGTCGGGGGTTGACCAGTTGGGGCGTGATTTTGTCGAACGTTATACCGATGCGATTCGTGAAACGCACGATTCGGAATTGGTTTTCATTTTTCCTCAGATTCCCGGCAAGCAGCAATATCTTGATGCGATAAATGAGGCGGTTGTCGAGTTCGTTGGCGACGACAAGGCGGATGCGAAGTCGTCGCTTGAAAAGTTGGGCGAGCGTTGGGAGGCGATCACCGAATCGTTGGGCCGCAAGGAGCAGGTGGCTCAATTGAGAAAAAGCAGCGGTTTCTGATTTTGGTTTGAGTGCAATGGTCGGATTGAATTCGGCTGTAGCAACGTTTTGAATGCCAACACGCTGCGTGTGAAGTGATAAGTCGCTCACGCAGCAAAGTGAACCTCTGACCGTGAGGCCTCGGGTGCGTTGCGTCTCCGTAGCCGACGTCGTCAGACTTCGGACGACGTTTTTTAACGCTCCTGAACTCTGGCGAGCCCAGCTACATGACGCGCCGGCCGCGACTCGGCTTCACAAATTAATCGGACGACTTCGCAGCGGCAAACCACCGTAACTCTTCCGCGATTCCTTCCGCCAGATTGCCGGCAAGGCTGCGGTGACTGTCTGGTAGAACGTTCCACGCGTAGGTTTCGACCTCGAAGTGTGGAACTTGAACCTGTTCTTCATCGAGCGACTTCAGAAACGAGCCGATTTGGCTTTGGGTCGTCGAAAGAGAACCCAGCTCTTCCGCAAAAATTGGCACGTGAAAATGGACTCGCCATTTTCCGCACGGCTGCGGGAATTCCGCCAGGGCATCGGGAAGATCTTCGAAGAAACGAGCGGTCTGCGAATTGTTTTGAAGCACCGAAGTCTGATGCAGGTACTTCGGTTCCGAAAACTGCTGCAGCTGTTGCAGGCGTTTTTCATTGGATTCAGGTTTGTCATCAAAGTCAGATTCTACCGCCGATGAGACTTGTACTTTGCCGATTGAAATCCCCGCCGCCTTGTACGCTTTCACTGCAGTTGACTGGTCTTCAAATTTGACGGCCGAATGACACACGTCGTGACAAACTCCAATGTGCCGTCGAACAAGATCGTTCTGAACTGAGTTTTCAGTGAACAGGAATTCGTCGAAAAATCGCGTGATGTCAGTCGCCGTGTCCAGCACGCAACCCGGTTCAGGTTCGATGCAAATGATGGTCTGTTTGCCTGATGAATCTTCAAGCTGATGCAACGCTGTGGCGAGAGTTCGAAGTTGTTCGGAACAGCGTTTCAGAAAGTCAGCGTCGGTAGAGAAAACGTCATCGCCAAAACGGCTTGGCCAGCCGAGTGGCAGCGTTGAAATGGTTTGCAGATTTTCGGTCCACGTCGTGTTTCGAGCAAGAAGCCGCCGTTGGACTTGAGCCAGTTCCAATGTGTAGTCGTAGCGAGCTTGTTGATCCCAGGAGGGCAAGTAGACATCGTGCTTGACCACTTCCTGGTGAAAGTCGCCAAATGGGAAGCCATTGAAAGTGAACGGAATCAGGCCTCGTTCGGCAAGCCAGTCCCCAAACTGATCGGTCGCGTCTTTTTTGGCTTGCGAGCTCTCACCAAGTCCGGCCAAAGCGGAACGGCTCAACCACAACCCGATCCGCATGTTCGCTTCGGGTGAAAACAGCTCTTTCACCCTGGTGGTGTGGCGATCAAGATTTGCCTTCACCTCATCCAGCGAGGTTCCACCGTGAACGTTGCAGCAATATCCAAAGTCATTCATGACGCGGACTCCGCTGACGTTTGCTTTGAGGCCGAATTGGTAGACCGAGAGGTCGACTTGCCAGACCGCAGTGCGACCCACGCAAAAACGGTCCAGCTGGCGATCAGCGTCATGCCTCCGAGCGGAACGATGTGGACCAACGGTTTGATGTTGGTGATGGCGTACGCGAAAAGGCAACCGGAGAACAATGTGACTCCGATCAGCATCATTAATCCGACCACGTTTCGCGATCGCGGTGAAAGAAAGCTGCTTAGTCCTAACGCGATCAAGCCGAGGGCGTGGTACATCTGGTAGCGAACGGCGGTTTCCCACAACTCAAGTCGTCGCGAATGGTCATCCGGATACCTCGTTTCAAACCAACCTTCGACCAAATGGGCTCCGATCGCTCCGAATCCGACTGCGAGCCCGGCCAGGATGCAGCCTGCGGTTACCCAACGCGTTTGCGGCGACGAGTTAGGTGAAGTCGATTTCAAAATCATGGATCGAATCTGGTTTGTGTTGGTTTGCGGGTGCGAATTTGTTTTTTCAAGCGTAAACTATTTCGCTGATGGTTTAAATCGCAACGGGAATCTTTCGTATGAAGTTCAATCTGCCGCTGATCTTTTTGTTGACGCTTACAATGGCCAATTCATCTTTCGCTCAGGATTCGGGCGGCTCGTCAGTTGATCTTTCAACCTTGAAAACGGTCGCGGAATCATCTGATTTCAAAGCAACCAGCACCTCCGCCCAGGTGGTTCAATTTGTGGACGCATGTGCGTCGTCTGCGGCTCATGTTCAGACTTTCAAGTTTGGAAAGACGGTTCAGGATCGCGACATGATCGGCGTCGTGGTCAGTAAGGAAGCTTACGAGCTTGGTCAGCAGGACGAACGAAACGTCGTTTTGATTCTGGGCAACATTCACAGCGGCGAGTGTGCGGGTAAGGAAGCGATTCTGCAAATGTTGCGAGAGCTTTCGCTGAACCCGGATTCAAAATGGCTTGAAAAGAACGTGTTGATTTTTGTTCCGAACTACAACGCCGACGCCAATGATCATGTTGGCATTGGAAATCGAGCGAATCAGATCGGCCCAGAAGCCGGCATGGGCAGGCGAGCGAATTTGCAACAGTTGGATCTGAATCGTGACTTTATGAAGATCGAATCGCCTGAAGGACGGGCTCTGGTTGCATTGATCGACAAAACGAATCCACATCTGTTTGTCGATTGCCACACGACCAACGGGTCGAAACATCGTTACGCGCTAACCTATGACATTCCTCACAACCCTGCAGCTCCGTTAGCGGTGCGGAAGTTTCTGCGTGAGAAGATGATGCCGACGATTACGAGCCGATTGGAAGAAGCAGGCACATCGACTTTTTACTACGGCAATTTCAATCAGGAGCACACGAAATGGACGACCTTCGGTCATGAGCCTCGATACAGTACCGAATATGTGGGCTTGCGAGGTCGGCTTGCGATCCTGTCTGAAGCTTACGCCTACATCACGTATCGGCAGCGGATCGAAGCGACTTACGCTTTCCTGAACGCGACGCTGGACTACGCGACGGAATCGGCAGATACGATCCACAAAATGTTGGCGGAGGTACAACAGGAGTTCATCGAAAAGGCGGCTGTGGAGCCGGATCGAATTGAGTTCTCGCTTGCAGCGGCGGCCGAGGCGTTTCCGGAAAAGTTCGAACTGAAAGGGTACAAGGACGGCGAACCCAACGACTATCAATGTGATTTTATCGGTGACTATAAACCGACGCGAACCACTCCATTGCCCTACGCATGGATCTTGCAGCAGGATCAGCCTCGCGTGATCGATCGTCTGCTGCGTCACGGTGTTCAGGTTGAATCGTTAACCAGCGAGAAGAAGGTTCGAGTCGAATTCGATACGGTCGTCAACGTGTTGCGTTCCAATTCTGACTTTCAGAAGCACAAAATGGTCAGGATCGAGACGGAGCGTGCTCTCAAGGATGAGACGTTTGCGAAAGGCTGCTACGTGGTTCGTTCGGCGCAGCCGCTCGGTCGGCTTGCGGCTTACCTGTTGGAGCCAGAATCTGACGATGGTTTCGTGACTTGGAATTTTTTCGACAGCCACATTCAAAAAGGCGAATCGTTTCCCGTCATGCGAATCCCTACGCCAGCGGATTTGAAGACCGTCAATGTGGATTCGGTAAGTAAAAAACTGCCGATCGATCTGGACATGATCGACGGGCCGTCGAGCCTGTTTTCCAATTCAACGCGAAAGCCGCGATGGTTCGGCGACACGAACATGTTGACCGACCAGTATTACGGACGCGAAATCGTGGTCGATTGCGAAACCAATGCGATCATGAAACCAACGGCTCCGTTTTCGAAAGCTCAGTTTGCGGCTTCTTTGGAATCGATCGAATTGACCGACGAAGTTCGTAGTCGCCTCGTCGACGCAAAACCCAAAAATGCAACCAATGGAAAAGTTGCCGTTGTCACCGCGGCCGATTACTCAGTCGTCTTCTTTGTTCAGGCCGAGGAATCGATGTTGATCGGCAACCCTGAAAATCAAGCCGAACTGACGGTGTTCAATAGCGCTGAAAACCAACTGGCTTTCGTCAACGACGATGGACTGAATTTTCTTGATCTGGATTCGAAGACAAAAACGACGGTCGCGAAAGAGAATAAAGATAACCTTGTCGGGAAATTGGACTGGGTTTACCAGGAAGAATTGTACGGGCGAGGCAACTTTAAGGGTTTCTGGTGGCATCCGAAAGAAAATCGCGTGGCGTTTCTAAGCCTCGACGAGGGGCCAGTCCTTCCGTTCACGGTGATGGATCATTTACCGGTTCGAGGCAATTCGGAATTTACCAATTACCCCAAAGCGGGTGACCCGTTGCCAAAGGTAAAACTTGGAATCGTGGAAACTGACAAGCCTGACCAGGTTAAGTGGGTTGACCTGAATGCTTACGACGACGAACTTTTGATTTCGAGAGTCTCGTGGTCGCAAAGCGGCGATCGATTGGTGGCTCAGGTGCAAAACCGGGAACAAACCTGGTTGGACTTTTTCACGACCGACCCGTCTGGTGAAAGCGGCAAAGCGATTTTTCGAGACCAAACGCCTGCGTGGATCGAGTCGCCCGGTGATCCGATATTCGTTGACGATGAAACTTTCTTGTGGGTCAGTCCCCGATCCGGCTATCGTCACCTTTATCGATACAAGCTCGACGGAACGTTGGACAGGCAGCTTACCGATGGTGAATGGGAGATTCGGGACTTGATCGGAATGGATGCGGCGCGAAAGTTCTGCTTCTTTACTTCTGCGAAGGAGTCGCCTGTTGAAATGCATCTTTATCGGCTGGAGCTGGCGACCGGAGAATTGAAAAAGCTCACCGAGAAAGCTGGCTACCATCAAATCAATTTTAACTCGGATCGCGAATTCTATCTGGATACCTTCAGCGACTTTAATTCGATGGCGGTCACCAGTTTGCATCGCAATGACGGAACTGAAATTCGAAAGCTTGCCCAGTCATCGGATGATCGATTCGATTTCGTGGAAGTCGCCAAGCCGAAAATGATAACGATCGACACCGGTGGTCAGCCGATCGACGGGATGCTGATTTTGCCCAGTGACTTTGATGAATCGAAAAAGTATCCAATGCTGGTGCACATGTACGCAGGTCCGCAGGCGCCTCGCGTGAAAAATCGATTCGGAGGCCAGTGGTATTTGTGGCATCAAATGCTGGCTCAGAAAGGCTATGTCGTTTTCGTTGTCGACAATCGCAGTTGCAGTCATCGAAGCGCGAAAGAAGCTTGGCCGGCGTTTCGAAATTTTGCTGAGAACGAGCTGGCCGACATTTTGCTGAGCATTGATCATTTGAAAGATCAGGGCTGGGTCGACGAAGATCGAATTGGGATCTGGGGCTGGAGCTACGGCGGCTACATGACCGCGTACGCGATGACGCATTCTGACGCCTTCAAAATGGGGATCTCAGGCGCTCCCGTGACCGACTGGAAGAACTACGACGCGATCTACACAGAACGTTACATGGGGCTGCCTCAGGACAATGCCGAGGGTTACAAGAAATCCTCCGTCCTTGAGGTCGCGGATCAGCTTTCGGGAAAAATGTTGCTGATACACGGCACCATTGATGACAATGTGCACCTCAACAACAGCATGCAGTTGATTGAGAAGCTACAAAAAGCGGGCAAGCAATTCGAGCTCATGTTGTACCCGGCCAATCGGCATTCGGTTCGCAACAAAGAGCAATTGAAACACTTGCGAAAGCTGATGACCGACTTTGTGTTCGAGAACCTTTGATTCCGGACTATTAACGAGGCGTTGGCATCGAAATGGAGCAGGCGTTGGAGAAGGCGAACCCGCAAATCTGCTTGCGATCTGTTAGCCGGAATTGTTCACGACGACAGGCGTTTGGTTTGCCCTTTGAAGCGATTCTTTGGATGCGGAGGCAAGTTTTGCAAGTTCGTCAATTTCACGTCGTGGGTGACCTGTCGAAACCACAAACGTGGAGCAATACCTCAATGAAACAAGCTTTCTCTAGGTCGACGCCCACGCATCGTGAATCATCCGGGGTTAAACCTTCAAATCAAAACGTTTCGATCATGAAGGAATCATTTACGACTTCCATCACGGCCGTGGCGATCTGGGGCATCGTGATCTGAACGAGTTTGAAACGCGATCAGAAAGTTAGACGCGTAGGCGGCGGAGGGCGGCGGATCGTTGGCAGTTAATAGTTGGCAGCGGACACTTGGGCAGAGGACTGCGGACACTGGACCGTGGGCAGTTGACAGTCTTTGGGGTAAGAGCCAAGCCCGAATGGTTGGCTGAACTTCCACGGCAATGTTGATTCGATGTCTGACGGTCCGACGAAGGAACGAAAGCTCTGTTTCGAAACGAAGAATTCAAAAAAAAATTCATCTGGGGCGTTACTTAAAAACGGCCATCTCTTTTATCTATCTTTCCAGCATGGCCCTCCGAATCGGCTTTTGGGGGTAAACAATACGGATTGATGCAGTTGTTGTTACCGCGATCTCTGTCGCTAGCCCTACGATTGTCAAAACGTCTTAAAGAAATGACCCCCGGATAAACGAAACATAGTGCAGGTGAATGATGTTGCTTTCGTGCCGCTTAAACCGGCATTCAATTTGTCAACGAAAGTGACGTCTGAATCCTTTAGGGGGGAAATTCGATAACGGACGGCAACGTCCGTTGAAGTTGCATTATGTGAGCGACCCAGGTCGCATTATGTGATTCGAGATTCTCTCCGGACGATATCCTCGTCGCCGTCTGGATAGAGATGATGAAGTTCGAACGTGTTGCGTTCAGGTTCATCACCTTCATTCAAACATTAGCCGATGTCGTGACGGGAGCTGGCGTACGGAAACGCCTTCGACCTTAAAACGATTACGTTTGTCCTCACCCAGTGGGAACTTTCCTAGCAGGGCAAACAGTTACGTGAGCGGGAAGTTTCATATGAAGCCAACAGTTTGTGTAGCAGAAGACGATTTAAAAGTGTTTATGGAGAGCCTGCGATGAAGGTGTTCACAACTGGACAGGTCGCCAAGATCTGTAAAGTGGCCCCGCGCACGGTCAGCAAGTGGTTCGATTCTGGTCGCC